>JBCCHB010000120.1:0-53073 GCA_039028975.1 Chloroflexota bacterium | reverse complement strand
TTTTATTGTTAGTTTCATCATTTGTTTTATTCATGTCCATAAGTGTGATCGATCATCTACTTTTTGGCACATATGCATTCGTCTCAATTGCAATCAACTTGACATAATACAAGAGCGTATTTGAATATTCACGCTCTAAGAGAATGGAGAATATTTGCAGAATACGCAGTGAGAGTTTGTGTAAGTTCATTTGTTGCTCCTCTAATCTGTGCAAAAAATAGTCTTGTACATATTGATTAGAGGATAGCAGGGTTCAGGCTATGTCTCATTAACATATGATAACTTCTGTCGGTTCTTACTATACTTAGTAGATCGCAATGCTGTCATTCTGAGTGGAGGAACGGAACGAAGAATCTCGACTCTGCCAACTCGTGGCCAGTTTGGATTGCGCTTGGTTACAGATGCAACGCATCCTCCACTGATACTCAGCTCGATTTTCAAAGCGACCGCTGTATAGCAGTTCGCTTAATTCTCGATAGTGAGACATTGGTCATCCCTAAGAAGGAAGCAAGATGATAATCGGGGATCCGGTGGATGATGTGGGGCTGGGTTTGGGCAAACTGCTCGTAGCGCTGGGTGGCGGAGAGGAGGAGCAGATCATGTTCACGCATAAACTTCTGCTCAACAAGCTTTTCTGCAAATGGTAATGCGAACTTTTCCCAGCACCCTCGTTGTTGGAGAAAATCATAGAGAGGTTGAAAAGGACAAGCCAAAATCGTGCTTTCTTCCAATGCAGCCACGCTGAAGAGGACATTGTCATGTCGGTCCCGCAAAGCAACAGGCCAAATGCACAAACCTTCCCAGAAGAAGGCCTTGTTGAAGTCCCGGCCTTCTATGTCGGTGTAAAAGAGCCGAATCATTCCCTTGTGAATGTAAAAGAGGTTCTCCCATCGCTCTCCGGCATGGAGCAAAAAAGATTTGCGTGGGTAGTGTCGCTCTTGGACAAACGCCAGAAGCGAATCAAGTTCTGCCCTTGGAATGTTCAGGCGTCCAAATATCCGCTCGGCAAATTCATCCAGTAATGGTTCTCTCATCGAATTACAGTTCCAATTCATCTACGGTAACCAAGCCATGCTTAAGTGCATAGAGCGCGGCTTGGGTGCGATGGGCTAGGTGCAATTTGGTCAGGATGTTGCCTATATGGGTCTTAATGGTCTCATCGCTCACCGTTAGCGCTTCTGCAATCTGTCGATTGGTTTTGCCGTGGGCCAGTTGACGCAGCACCTCATTCTCACGCTTGGTCAATTTATGATAGGCGTCACTGCCCTGTACCAGCTCGTGCAGAACGGCACCAGCTACATTCGGGTCCAGAACAGCTTGCCCTCTAGCCGCACCTCGCACCGCTGCCAGCAGCAGATCCGGATCCGCATCTTTGCGCACATAGCCGGTGGCTCCCTCCCGCAGCGCCCCAAGTACCCTTGCTTCATCTGTATGGGCGGTTAAGACTACAACCTTGGTATGGGGTGAACGGATACGCAGATGCTTCGTCGTCTCAATGCCGTCAATACCGCCTGGCATATGCAAGTCCATCACCACCACATCGGGTAACCAAACGTCAACGCCTGCCAAAGCCTCTTCGCCCGTAGCCGCCTCGCCCACAAGTTCAATATCGGGAAAGCCATTGAGAAAGCTGTGCAGCGCCCGCCGAACGACATGATGGTCGTCCACCAAGACGGTACGAATTGTTGCGGTAGGGTCAACCGGTTCATTTTCCGTTGAATTTGCCGACATGATCGTTCTTTAACCTTTACCCCATATGAGTGGAATCTCCACCTGCACAGTGGTACCCGATCCTTTTTCACTAGTCAATTTAACGTTGCCGCCTAACTCCTCGGCTCGGCTCATTAGGTTCGAAAGTCCCATGCCCTTCATCGTCTGAGCCACGTCGAATCCTTGACCATCATCTCGGATCTCTAATGTTAGCGTTTCGGCTTCAACAACGTGTTCTAAACGCACATAAACATTGGATGCCCGAGCATGGCGAGCGATATTGCTAAAGCCTTCTTGTACAATGCGGAAGAGTGTTTCTTGCACTCTGTCGGGAAAGCGTTCTGGCCCAGGCAACTGACCAATCTCTGTTGCGACCTTGGCTCCAGTGCGATATTCAAGTGCTTCAGCCTGCTGCTGTAGTGCATCCATAAATTCCATGGTTGCCAGCGGAGCGGGACTAAGCTGCTGCAACATGGCATCCATCTCGACCATGGCTGCCCGAGCATTCTGCTGAACGTCAGCTAACGCTTGTTGAGCACCTTCTGGATCACTCTGCCAGTGAGCCTTTGCAGCGGCTGCGCTGGCACTAATGCTAAAGAGCTGCTGTTTGACCGAATCATGCAGATCCCGAGCAAGCCGATTGCGCTCTTCCTGGGCAGCGACACGACTGAGTTGTTCGACCATGCGCTTGCGGCGCAATTTGAGAATGTTGGTCATGGCAGTGCTCAACGACCACGTCTGTTCGTGCTCGAAGGAGGTTAACGTCTGCCGCACCCGCGCAATCGCATCGTCATTCATTTTACGCGCCGTTGGGGAAACACGGACGCTTTCAATGATATGCTCCACAACTCGCGTAATGATTTCATCAAGCGAGACGTAGCGTTTCAAGATCTGCGCTGCCATCCCCTCACCTTCTTCACCAATGGCAATAATCAGGTGCTCCGTGCCGATATAGATATGCCCCATCTGCGCGGCCAGATAAGTAGCTAGGTCTAGCACATGCCGCGTGCGTGGTGCAAGGGCTAGTTTCCCTTGAATGCTGTGCTTACCACGCCCAACGGTCGCCTCGATAGCCGTTTTTATTTCTGCTAAATCGACATTGAGCTCTTGTAAAACCTTGGCTGCCATGCCTTGCTTTTCCGCTATCATACCCAACAGCAGATGCTCTGTCCCGATATAGTTATGATTTAGGCGTTGCGCCTCTGATTCGGCAATGGTGAGTATGCGCTGCGCTCTTTTGGTGAATTGAACGGTCTCTGTGCTCATCAGCTTGCTCCTTGATTATATAATCCTATCACGATACGGCTGATTTGAGTATAGGACATTGAGCAAGTAAATACATCCCTGCAATGAGCCAAACCTTCTCACCCTTTTGGGGGATTTTTGTCAGCCAGCGTAGGAATCGAACAAGTGAATTAATCTTCAGGAGGGGAGTAAAAATGGGCAATGGTTGTAGCCAAAAGAAGATAGGTCGTCCCGGCAAAAGGTGACCCAGAATGCAGTAAACCGCAATATAGATAATGCCAACCGAGCAGACTTTGGACTAAGCGACCACGCGACTGTAGACTACTGATAAAGGAGCTTATCCTATACTGCGGTCGTTTTGAGAACAGGAGTTTTCCACAGCTTCTACTCGAAAGGTCAAACTCCTGTTTTCAAACGGAGCTGAGTATAGATGACTCTAACCCTCGCTTCGCTTAACCCTTAACGGCACCCGCAGCGAGACCCTGTACCACAAAGCGCTGCCCCAGATAGTAAAGTACCATTACGGGCAGGGCGGCAGCAACCGAACCAGCCATGATCTGCCCCCAGCGAAAGACATCACCAGTGATCAGATAGCTAATGGCAACAGGCACAGTCTGTTTGGTTGGAGAGGTAATGAATATAAGCGCCAACAGAAGCTCATTCCAGGCGCTGGTAAAGGTGAGAATGCTAACAGCTATCAGGCCTGGGGTAGCCAGAGGAAGGACAATGCGAAAGAGGGCCAATAGTCGGGTGGCACCATCCACCATGGCTTGTTCTTCTAAATCCGCGGGGATGCTGCGGAAGTAGCCCATTAAAAGCCAGGTACTGAGGGGAGCAGAGAAGGTAAGGTAGACAAAAATGAGGCCAATCAACGTGTTGCCTAGCTGGATGCGGGCAATGATGACTGAAAGCGGAATAAAGAGTAGGGCACCTGGTGTCAAGTAGGTAAAGAGAATGAGACGGCCAATCCAGTCCCGTCCAGGATAACGCAGGCGCACAAGGCTATACGCGGCCAAACAGCTAATGAGTACAGAAATTAACGTGGCCGTGCCAGATACCGTAATGCTATTGCGAATGTTGGTCAGGAAATCCAGCTTGGTAAATAACTCAACATAATTATCGAGAATTGGGCTTCCTGGTAGCAGAGAGGGATCCCGGTAGATATCTTTGGCCTTCTTAAAGGAGATGGTGATCATCGAATAGATGGGAAAGAGAATGATCAGGGAAAGAAGGACCAGCAAAAAATAGTAGATGAACTTTTGGGTTACCGTCGTACGTTGCAGCACAATTAATCATCCTCCTGCAACCGTCGCGCCACAATGAACGCCAGCAGAGCAAAGATGGGCAACAGTGAGACGGCAACAGCCGCTGCTTCACCGATCCGTAAACTTTGCAGACCAAAATAAGCCAAGACAGGGAAAGTCATGGTTGCATTCGATGGCCCTCCTTGGGTCATCAGCCAGATCGCTTCAAAGCTGTTGGTCGTCCAGATGGTCGAGAGTAGCACCACCACCAAAATCACATGTTGGATACTGGGAAGCGTAATATGGCGGAAGCGATGCCAAGCACTAGCACCATCCATGGCTGCGGCTTCGTACAACTCGGTCGGCACCGTCTGTAATCCAGCTAGAAACGTAATCACCCAAAAGGGGAAGCCACGCCAAAAGCTCGCAAAGATAATGCTCGGCATGGCCCATGCTTTTGTACTTAAGAAATCCACATGGCTTTCAACCAATCCCAAGTTAATCAAGATATAATTGATGGCACCGGCCTGAGGATGAAAAAGAAGCTTCCAGGTGATGAAGGCCACAAAACCGGGCATGGCCCAGGGTAGCAAAATCAACCCGCGCCAAAAGTTTCGCGCCCGAATTGCCTGATTGAGCAACAGAGCAATACCAAGCCCAAAGACCAATTTCAAAGACTGAACCGATGCCACCAGTACAATTGTGTTCCAGATGGTTGCCTGAAAATCGGGCTGGCGTGAAAGATAGCGATAGTTGCCCAATCCCACAAAGTTACCCATCTGCCCAATCATGCGATCGGTAAAGCTAATCCAAATGGCGAAGAAAAAAGGATAGACAACCAGCGTGATCAGGCATAAGACAACAGGGGTGACTAATGCATACCCCAGCAAAGTATTTCGCCGTTCATTGGTTAACCAAGGGCGTTGTGACTGACGTTGCGTATCCATTTGTCGTGGCGTACTTTCTTGAACCATAAGATTAGAATGTGGGCAAGTGGGCAAGTGGGCATGTACGATTGTCAAACCTTGTCACCCCCGAAGGTAGTTATCGGGGGCTGCAAACCTGCTCTACTTATACTTATCGTAAATTTCCTGGCAAGCAGTCTGGGTTTCTGCAATCGACTCATCGATGCTTAAGCCATCTACCACAATGCGCTGGATCATGCGTGGTGTGAGGAAATTGGTGTCATATTCGGCCAAGGCGGCATTATCTACGTCTGGGAATGAGCCGTGGGTACCATTGATAGCCAGATCCTTTAACCCTTCGTGGACTGCGCTTTCGGTGAAAATGGGTGCATCTTGATACGCTGCTGCCGCCGGACCGTAGATAGCATGGAAGTAGTATTCATTCATAAATTCAGGCTCGGCCAGGAAGCGGAACAGATCGTGGGCCAGCTCTGTCTTGGCCTCATCTGTGCTGGTGGGAATCACCCGCATGTTGGCACCAACCGGCGATACGCGCATAACCGGACCGCCAGGCAAACCTGAGTATTTGGTCGCTTCGCCCAATTCTGGATCTTCATTACGCATATACAGGAAGACGCTGCCTGGATTGGCGATAAAAATAGCTGTGCCAGACTGGTAGGCAACGTTGTCGCCAGCGCCATCATAAGTCGTTACGCCAGGGGGGAAGAGGCCATCATCCCATGCTGTCTTAATCCATTCAAGGAAGGCACGAGTCTCATTACTGTCAATGGTGCAGGTTTCGCCGGCATCGTCGGCAATGCGACCGCCCCAAGAACGCAACATACTGTTGGTCAGATTGGCATCCCCTACGTCCGAAAGGGCAAAACCCATGCCATAGTAGCCCGGCGGATCTTGAGCCGCACGGGACATATCAGCTACCTCTTCCCAAGTTGTGGGTGCCTCGCTAAAGCCAGCAGGTTCTAGCAGATCGGCTCGGCGATAGAGAACATTGCCACCCAAGCTAAAGACGATCCCGTAACGGTTGCCACCAAAAACTTCCGGATCAGTCGCCTGATCCGCAGCATTGAACCACCCGCCCAAAGACTCGCCTATTTCATCATAAAGCTCATCCAGAGGCTGGAGTTGACCCTGTTGGCTCAGCAAAAGCACCTGATTGCGCCCCATGTCGAGCGCATCCGGCATGGTTCCGGCTTCAATCGCGGCTGAGGCTCGCTGGACCGTTTCATTCTGGTTGATCATCACAACCTCAACATCAACGCCCTTCATCTCGCCCCACTCTTCAATTTTATCGACCAACATCTGATTGGCTTCATCCGAGAAGATGAGTCCTCCCCAATACGTAAAGGTACCTACATCACTGCCAGCGTCTTCACCACCAGCATCGCTACCACCTTCGCCTGCAGGTGCCGCGGCGGGCTGACATGCAGAAACAACGAGAATGAGCAGAAGTATGACAAGACATTGCAATGTCCTTTTCATGGTTTTCTCCTTTGGATAGGTGTCGTCACAGATGCGAGTTATGGAATATGAGTGGCATCCGTGACAGAAGTATGTTGTATGGATAGTACCAGGGGGAATCTGAGTATACAGATCAACTTTTCAAGGGACATCATACCTATTCTTTGCGGAAAACACAAACAGCCAAAAGTGGATGAACTTATCAGTAGCGAGATAGCACCTCCGATGGACAGGTCTTGCGAGTGGCGAAGTGGCGGGGTTCGATAGAACGTTTGCTTTAAAAACTTGGTTAAATAGGCTTGTTTCTTTGAGAATTTAAGAGGGACTGAGCGGAGCCGAAATATCAACTTTTGGATCATTTCCTATCATTCCTAACCCGTTTGCGGTGTTGATGGCATCTGGAGAAATCGATCTCTTTCTATATCCCATAAATGAGTTTGTAGCTCTAGACTAGTTTGTAGCTCTGACCTACTTACAATGGTAAGCTGCGAACTGTCAGGGCTAAACAACAAATCAATAAGCAATTCAGCCTGATCGATGCGATGCTCACCGCTGATCAGGTTTGTACCTAGATCCCATACGACTACAGTCGGTTCGAGGCCACCAGAAATAGCCAGCTTTGAACCATCGGGACTCAGCATCATCTTGGCGATAAATTCAACCTGAGTATTGTGAAGATGGCCTGCCATTTGGCCTTTGTCGATGTCCCATATAATTACAATGGGCTCTGTAGCATCTGCAATAGCCAACATAGAACCATCTTCTGTAAAGTGCATATGAGCTATCTGCCTAATTCGGTCATATCCGAGTTCCCCAATTGATTCATTTGTTTCCATATCCCATAATGTAATTCTACTACCCTCAGGATGAGCTGCTGCAAGGATGTTCTGTTACATATTGTACGCCGTCTCTCCAATACGATCTCTCTGAGCTAGAGTAAACTTTTTCGTTCGTTGGCCAGTTTCCACATCCCAATGAAATGCTTCAGAATGGTTGATCGAAATCAACTCGGTTCCATCTGCATTGAAATCCAGAAACTCGACCCAATCCTTGTGTCCAATCAGTGTTTCGCCGATTTGCCGGTTATTTTCTAAATCCCATAAGACTATGCCAAGCCGAGGACCACCTGATGAAGCCAAAAGACTACTAAAGCTGGCTAGATCATCAATAGCTATCATTGTCCCCGCATTGTTGAAGGCCATTTTACGAATCGGCGAACCTGAAAGAGAGTCAGATTGTGAAAACTTACCCAAGTGCCTTTTGGCTTGGATATCCCAAAAGGCAATCGAGCCATCGTCACTACCAGCCGCCAATACTGTTCCATCTAAAATAAATTCGATAGTAACAACTGGGCTAGGTAGCTTCATGGCCGATATCATAGTGGATCTTTTCGCATTGACGTTCCACAAGCCAACGGTTCCATCTTGCCCCCCAGCAGCTACCCACTCGCTATCCGGGCTGAATGCCACCGCACGTATCTGCGATGAATGGCCATGAAAATGCCGTAAAAGGTAGGGGGAAATCGTTGATAGATGATCACGTAAACCTCCCTTTATATCTGGTGAAGAAGCTAGCTCATTTGCCGTGAGGCGTAGCAGCAGCTTCAAATCCTCCCGGCTAGTGGAAATATGTAACGGCTGAGCTGCCAACTGCCGCGACAGGGCGAGAGTTGCTTGTTCATTTGCTTCATTCCCGCGTGATACTGCATAGATGGAAGTATAAACAAGGGCCACTAATAGAATGACTATCGCCGCCGCCGCAATCTTCACCTCCGTCGTCAGCAGATCCCACCAATTCACGGACCAATGCGCGGCAACCCAATCTTGATCAAAGACCTGTTCATAGATGCGGTTGCGAACTTTGAGTCTTCCTTCTTCGCGTCGCACGAGACCTGATAATTTGAGATGGGTATGGATAGGGGATTGTTGTCCATCGAAAACAGGTCTGTTGCCTATTCGAATGGTGCGGTAAGTGGAGAGAAGTGTATCGGGGTTATCGGAGTGCTTGATGAGCATATCCCGCACAAACTGCAAATTGCTGTCTTGTTCACTCATTTCACCGAAGAACGTGTCGGCCACAATCTGCTGAACGTCTGATTCGGTTAGCTCTGTTTTCTTATGAGCAGCGACGTTAGCGCACAATTTTTGGGTCAGATAGGGGTGTCCATGGGTCTAGAAGAGGACGCCAGCCTCAATGAAGAAGCGAGGATAGTGTGGTCTCCTGAGCATATGGTCACCACCCCCCAACCCGATTTCATCGTCACCACCAGTCAACAGAATATCCAGATCATGGCGGGCGATACCCCAACCTCTATCCTGGTCAACGCCGAACTGGATTCTGCGCTGCCTTACGCTATCGTCTTTGCCATTGATTATGAGCGCTTAGCGGATGGACTGGACGTGACGTTTGAACGAGAAGTTGTGGCGGCATCAGTTGTATCGGATCAGATCACAGCAAACGTTACGGCTTCGGAGACGATGACAGGTGGACATTACATGATTCCCATTGTGGCCAGAAGTGGCCTAAGGGAGCATCTCTTGACCATCCCAGTGGAGGTGGTAACGATTCAGGGGCAGGAGGGCGGAACTCATCTGTTCTTGCCGGTGATTACACAATAAATTCAGATGCTCTGAGAAATTAGACACCATTAACGTAACCAGGACAAGCTATACTCAGCTCCGTTTGAAAACAGGTGTTTGGTCTCTCTAGTAGGGCTTGGGAAAACACCTGTTTTCAAAACGACCGCAGCATAGAAACGGATAGGTCAGAAGTTGGCACGTTGCCAACTTCTGACCTATTTTCTTACTCAGCGTATAAAAGTTACTTGCTTTGGTACAAATGGTAGAGTAGAACTTGAAACTTGACCCAGATCCCATTATACACGTTCGTATCCCTCGAATCGAGAGAATACGATGAAGCGAACTTACTCATGATAGGCGGGGATGTTCTTAATCAACTCATTGTAACTCTTAATGGTCTGGTGGGCATAACCGAAGTGGAGGCGGGTTAAGTCGTCCATCACGGGCAAAAATGATAAAATGGTTGGTCTAACCAATATCGAACCTAAGGAGGCCGAAATGTCGGACCAACCAAATACCAGTCGTCCAAATGTCCTGCTCATCTCAACTGATCACTGGCCTGCCTCCCTCATGGGAGTTGCTGGGCATCCTGCTATCCAAACGCCAACCCTTGACCAGATAGCAAAAAATGGCATTCGCTTTACCAATTGCTATGCCGAATGCCCTGTCTGTATCCCAGCCCGTCGCACGCTCATGACAGGGACGCCACCTCGAACCCACGGCGATCGCCTCTTCCAAGAGACCTTGCCTATGCCCAACCTACCGACCATGGCTCAGACCTTTCGAGATGCAGGCTATCAGGCATATGCAGTGGGCAAGCTTCACGTCTATCCCCAACGCAATCGCATCGGCTTTGATGACGTGATTCTGGATGAAGAAGGGCGTCAGATCTACGGCGTGATTGATGACTACGAGCTTTTCCTAGGGGATGAAGGCTACCCTGGGCGCTACTTTGAACACGCCATGAGCAACAATGAGTACAGCTATCGCCCATGGTTCTTGCCCGAAGAGACCCATGCCACCAATTGGGCCGCCAACCAGATGTCCAGAGTCATCAAACGCAAAGATCCTGAGCGCCCTGCCTTCTGGTATCTCTCCTTCCGCCATCCTCATCCGCCGTTGCTTCCCTTGCAAAGTTATCTGGATCTCTATCGGGATATGGGTGTTGAGGTCGATATGCCCTACATGGGCGCATGGACCGCGGCTGCAGATCCCTGCTTTAGTCTGCAAATGACTATGGCCCGGGGTGAGAAATTTACCAGCGCCCAAATTCGAGGAGCACGGCTAGCCTTCTATGCTCTCTGCACTCACATCGACCATCAGCTACGGGTTGTCATCGGCACGCTGCGGGAAGAGGGGCTGCTGGACAATACTATCATCTGTTTCACTTCGGATCATGGCGATATGCTAGGCAACCACAGCATGTGGGCCAAACGACTCTTTTATGAAAACTCGGCTAATATTCCCATGTTGCTCATGGGTGTAGCTGGCGATGAACGAGTGGGCCACCATCGAGTTGACGACAGGTTAGTTGGTTGGCAAGACGTGATGCCTACCCTGCTCGATCTGGCAGGCATCGACATTCCTGACACAGTGGAAGGAATCTCCATGGTTGGCGAACAGAAACGAGAATGGTTCTATGGAGAAATTGATGAGGGCCCCCGAGCCACCCGTATGATTCGAGACGGACGCTATAAGCTCATTTACTACAGCGCCGGTAACCATTGTCAACTTTTTGATTTAGAGGAAGATCCACAGGAACTTGTCAATTTAGCCGATTCGCCGGATCATGCAAATGTTCTTAACCGACTCAGCGACATCCTAGTCAGCCAGCTTTACGGTGGAGACGAAGCTTGGGCACAAGAGGGGAAGTTGAAAGGGCTGCCCGATGCAACGTATGTGCCTGGCCCCAATCGTACATTAACCAGCCAACGGGGCGCGCATTGGCCACCACCACCTGCCTCTAACATGCCTCAGATTGAATGGTATTCAGTGGATGAGAAAAGTGGTTAAGAAGAGCCAATATAGAATTAACGTTCGACTATCATTCGTAATGTGAGAGCAGTTATGTCAAATAAGGAAAAGTGCAGCAAGATACACCAGAAGGAGAAACCAGTGTGGACATCTCCAGAGGCCATTACCCGCTCCTTTGTCGTCATTGGGCTTCTGGGAATCGCCTCTAGCTTTCTGGTCATTTCAATGTTGGGGCTCATGTCTATGGAGGCATTGGTCTCTGGCATTGCGATTGCCATTTTGCTGGGAATCGTCTATCTGCTGATTTACCTGGGGTATAATCGATTGGCACCTCGCTTTCTGATAATTTCTTTGTGGATATATATAACATGTCTGATGGTTTATGTTGGAGGTTTAAACCAGCCTGTCTTCGGCGTTTTTACCTTACTAACCTTTGCTAGTGGACTCGTTTTGGGTCCACGTTGGGCGCTAGTCGCAGGTGTTGCGGCTGCAGTAACGGCTACGATTTTCTTTGTCTTTGATGTCAGAACAGTCGCATCCGCCGATGAGCGAAATGCCTTAATCGAAAACTGGACGGTTATTTCAATCATACCGATCGTGTCAGGCATCCTCATCTACTATGCAATGTTTAAGCTCCAATCTACATCTCAGGCACTCTATAACTCCGAAAATCGCTTCCGTTCGCTTGTAGAACAATCTCCGCTCAGTACTGTAGTCTTTGATAAAAATGGTCGGCCGATACTGTATAATCAGGCCAGCACGGCGTTGTGGCAATTAACGGAAGAGCAGCTCGCTTACTTCAAAAGTGATTACAATCTATTGGAAGATGAAGAAATTATCGCTAGAGGAATCCTGCCTTATATCGAGAGGGGGCTAGCAGGTGACATCGTGCATGTGCCAGCAGCTCTCTATGATACAACCGACTACGCGCAGGAAGGCGCTTATTCCAACAGACTTCACGTTCGGGGCCATATTTACCCGATTAAGAACAAGGACGGCGATGTAGAAGAAATTGTTATCACACACGAAGATATATCTGAGGTAGTACGAGTAGAAGAGGCGCTAAGACAGGCACAAAAGCTAGAAAGCATGGCCATTATGTCCGGTGGCATTGCCCATGATTTTAACAACCTATTGACAATTATGATGGCACAAGCGTCTCTCGCGCAGAACAAAACAGATAGCCAATCGGCTGCCAGTGGACATATTGATAAGATAATCCGAGCAGCAGACCGTGCCGCCATTTTAACTCGACAGTTGCTCGTCTATTCTGGGCGCGGTCAATTTGATATAAAGCCTGTCAATCTGAATACAGTTATTGAAGAGAATATCCACTTACTCAAGGTCGTGCTCCCTGACAATGTGAGCTTATCCACCCAATTGAAGGAAACCTTGCCTATCTTAGAAGCAGACGAAGCACAGATTCAGCAGCTAGTCATGAATCTGATCATCAATGGAGCAGAGGCGGCGCAGGGTGCGCGAGGAGCCATCCATATTAGGACTGATGAGCTCTTTCTGCAAGGAGACGAGCCATCCTTCAATGCCTTCATGGGTGAAGCTATCGCTCCCGGTCAGTATATTCTATTGTCGGTTCAAGATGACGGGATTGGTATGGATGAAGAGACGATATCGCGCATTTTCGATCCCTTTTTCAGCACGAAAAAGCAGGGGCGAGGTCTAGGCATGGCAGCTGCACTAGGTATTGTACGCTCGCATATGGGGGCTCTCAGTATCAAAAGTAAACCCGGTCAGGGTACAACCATTACTGTGGTTTTTCCGCCGATTTCAGATATCGTTGACATTGAGGTGGCGCAAGTACCTCCTACTGCCAAGGGTCCGCTTACAGGGTTTGTCTTGGTGATCGATGATGAAGAGTCGATCCGCGATGCAATTGAAGATACGCTTACCATGTATGGCTTGCGTTGCGTGGCCTTTTCAGATGGCGCATCAGCCATCGAGGCATTTCGCACAGAACAGGACCTGTTCAGTTTGGCCATTATTGATCTGAAGATGCCTGGCCTAAGCGGAGAAGAGACCTGTCAACGTCTACGCGCGCTCTGTCCAGATCTACCTATTATTGTTTCTTCTGGTTACAACGAACCTGAGGTCACCCACAAACTCAGCCAAATGGGCATGGTGAGTTTCTTAGAAAAGCCATATTCGTTTGATGTGCTTTTGGAACGAGTCGCGAAGATTGTATCGTAGCTCATATCTTATCATCAAAGTCACCAATCTCCTCTGCCCCATCTAACACCCCAATCTCCAAATGGAACTCTCGCACCTCTCCTGGCTCGATGTGCTGTAAGTAGCCATGTTTCCGATTCCAAGCTCGCCCTAACATACTGGTATTCCCTGGCTCTATGCCCGTCACATAAGTGCCTCGATGAAAGTGGTGCCACTGGCTGACCAGCGGAATCTCTTCAAGCGGGAACTTCCAGTAAAGGCCCAACTTGAGCGTATCGTTGATCAAGCCGATACGTACGTTGCCATCGCCATCAGCCACCGGGCGATGGACAAAGACATTGTCGTTAGCCTCGGCTTGGGGGTCGGCTGCCACAGCATACTCCTCAGGACCAACCTCTCGATCGTCCAGCCATTCGGTGCTCTTCTGGCTGTTGATGACAAAGCGGGTGCCAGCATCCAGCAGGGGGAAACCAGGGTTGCAGTGGTAGACAAACATAAGGGGCGATCGATCCACGCTCAGGTTTTCGATGCGGTCGTGAATCCGCAATGATTTCTCGCCTAGCACGGTAGAGATTTCACGCGTCAGCTCCAAGTTGGTTTTGAAGACCTCGGCCTCGCGAATCTTGCCTCGCACCCGCACGACATAGTCATCATCTTCCCATCCACCATCGGCCAGAACATTCTTAGCCGGTAGAAAAGAGAGGCGACCGTGTAAGCCCATCTCCTCATTTTCTTCCTCTGGGTCGACTTCGGGATGCCCAGTAAAGGTCATGCCACAGCTAAGGACTAGCCCCCCAAAGAAACCTCGCATCCAGCCATAGCCTTGGGGTTCATAAAAGGCTGGTCCTACATCTCCCACACTGCCGCGGAAGCAAAGAGACATTCCTTTATAATGGGCCGAAGCCACATCCAGCGCTCGACCAGGCAAAAGTGAAAAGCAGAGTCCAGAGGCATTAAAGACCTCAATCAGATCTGAACCGCGTTCAATGCCTTCAGTTAGCGCAGCCTTGCGGGCATGAGCTACCTGACTGATATCACCGACTCGGTCTAGCAGTTCACGCTTGGTGTAGGAACGTCCGAATAGATTGGGCATGAGGTTCTCCAGTATTTGTGATCTGTGGTTGGGATCCAATTATAAAAGGGAATTGGCGCTGGGATAAAACCAATATATCATGATGCAAAAAACAACGCCAACCTTATCAAGAGCAGGGTACCGTGGCGATAGAGCAAATTACGCCTTACTCATTACGAAATACAGGAGAACCACCAATGAACCACCAACCAGAAAAACGAACCCAACTGATCGATGACGGCTATTGTGTCTTTGAGCAAGTCTTGACGCCTACCATGCTGGAGCGAGTCCGAACGGTCAGCAATCAGTTGTTGGATGTCCAATCAAAAGAGCATTTTGAAGAGCAGAAGTCTACGGGCAGTATGGTTAGCGTCTATGACGATCCCTTCTTCGCTGAACTTGTGGCCTACCAGCCCTCCCTAGACGCGCTGGCCACTTTAGGCTACCCCAGACCACGCTGGTCGTCTGGGTTTGTGATTAGCAAACCCCCTAAATCGCCAGCCCTCTTCTGGCATCAGGATTGGTGGGGCTGGAATGATCCGATTTCGTATACGGACGTGCCGCAACAGCTCTTCCTCATGTATTATCTGGTGGATACGACCATTGAAAACGGTTGCCTACGAGTGCTCAAAGGCACCCATCGCAAACGCCACGCCATGCATGATCTGCTGCCAGAAGCCCACACCGACGCCATCCGCCGGGCCACCGACACCACTCATCCTGTCTATCAAGCGTTACCAGATGATATCGCCGTCCCAGTCCAAGCCGGTGACTTAGTGATCGGCGATGCACGACTTCTCCACGGGGCCTATGCCAACCAGTCCGACCGACGCCGCACCGTAATCACACTCTGGTACCACCCTGCCTTTGATTCATCACCAGAGCGGATTCAGGCCCACCTGAGTAAGAAGCAGACACGAGTCGCCGAGTGGCCCGATACGGCCCAACAGGTTGTTCGTCCTCTAGTGCCAACCTATGAGGGAGCACAGGAAGCTCTAGAGTGGAATCGCGATCCGGGTGAGGCGCTGATTTAAATGGTGTATCGGTGGTCGGTAGGTCGGTAGGTCGGTAGGTCAGTAGGTCAGTAGGTCGGTAGGTCGGTAGGTCAGTAGGTCGGTTGGTCGGTTGACTGAATACCGATTACCGATTACCGAATACCGATTACCGACCACCGATTACCCAAAATACGGAGAGATGCCATGCCTCAAATTGTGGTATTGGGCGAAGCCTTAATCGATCTTTTTGCAGAACAGGGCGTTAGCCTACGATACGCCAACTCCTTCCAGCCATCACCTGGGGGTGCGCCCGCTAATGTAGCCGTCGCTCTGGCACGTTTAGGGGGCGATGTGGGCTTTATCGGCAAAGTCGGGTCTGACGACTATGGCGCCTATCTTATGGAGTTGTTGGACCAAGAGGGAGTAGATACGACCCACTTTATCGCCGATCCTGGTGGGCCAACCATGCTGGCGATTGTTGCCGCCCCCAGCGCTACGGAGCAGCAATTTGTTCTCTACAATGGCGCCAATGATCTGCTCAGCGTGGCGGATCTTTGCCAGCCCTATATTACGTCAGCAGGGATATTCATTTACGGTTCGATTACCCTAGCCAGCAACAGCCGATTTGCTGCGTTACAGGCTGTGCATTGGGCCAAAGAGATGGGCAGCCAAATAATCTTTGATGTCAACTTGCGCCCTGTATTGTGGCCAGATCTGAATGTGGCTCGTCAACGAATTGAAGAGAGCATTGGGCTGGCAACCGTTGTCAAGCTCAATGAGACAGAGCTAGAATTTCTGACGGGGTTGGCTGATCCGGTCTTGGGGAGTCAGCAGTTGGTTGAAGAAGGCGTCCAGCTATGTTGCGTATCGTTGGGCGAGGATGGAGCCTACTTTCACAACGGCAGAGCGAGCGGTCATGTTCCAGCATTTGCCGTCGATGTTGTGGATACGACTGGTAGTGGTGATGCCTTCGTGGCAGGGCTGGCGCATCAGCTTAATCAGATGGAAACTGCAGTGGCGCTACTGGATGATAAAATCCTTACGCAAATCATCACCTTTGCCAACGCCTGTGGGGCATTGGCGGCAACCAAGATGGGGGCTATGAGCGCATCGCCGACGATGGAGGCCGTAGGAGAGTTACTATGCGCCAAAATGCTTGTGGACGAGTGACAGAACCATTTCAATCCACCTATCACAAAAACACGAATCTCGCTGCCAGGAGCTTATGTCCAAGGTATTAAAGCATAGCGGTATGTGTGAACTGAAAGGAATCTGTCCATAGGGGCGTCTTTTTCAGCATATGCGTCATGCATATTCCTTTCCATATTCAGAGGAGCCAACATCTTGAATACCCGAATGCTTTGCCGAACTTTGTCTATCATTGTCCTCTGTACGTACTTTGCCTACGTTGGGATTTACGGCTTTGCTTGGGCACAGCAGATAGCTCAACAGATGCCCTTGCTCTTAACCAATGATAATCTTGTTCCGGCCCACTCATCTCCCCACAGCTTCATAGAATTTAAGGGTGAAACCTATTTCGGGGCAGCCGGAGATGTGGGAGGGCTATGGAAGACTAATGGGACTGCTGATGGCACAGAACTTATCAAGAATATCCGATTATATGAACCATCTATTCACGAAAGCCATGCGCCCATTATTGCATCCGCAGACTATATCTTCTTCATGGTTGATCAAGGGCCAGTGCTTGACGACTCTCGTCATGTCTATGAGCTTTGGCGTAGTGATGGGACGGAAAGCGGTACGGTTCGGCTTCAGCAGTTTGGTCAAGCTGATTGGGGGCTGCAAAACGCTGCCATCTTTGAGGACAGGCTCTACTTTAGAGGAAATGATGCTGAGTACGGCGCTGAACTCTGGGTCAGTAATGGGTTGATAGATGGTACATCTCTTTTTCTTGACATTAACCCCGGCGAAGATGGTTCAAACGTAGACAGCTTCGCGGAACACAATGGGTATCTCTACTTTTCAGCTTTTGATGCAATAAACGGTGACAATGTATGGCGAACCAATGGCTCGCTGGAAGCAACTGAGATTGCTGTTGATATTGACGATACAGAGGATCACAAACGCGATGCTTATGACCTAACCGTTGCAAACCAATCCCTCTACTTTCGCTCGTTCGACGAAGAACTTGGTGGAGAGCTTTGGCAGAGCAGTGGCACCATGACCGGAACGAAATTGATTACGGATAGTTATCCAAGTCCGATCGGTAGCATAGCAGCCGTTTCGGATAATCTCTTCTTTGAAAATTTGAGAACCCTTTGGCATATAGACGGAACCGAGCAAGAAGCGAATTATCTTACCAGCGAAGAAGTACACTCAATGATTCCTGCTGATAACCTGCTCTACTTTTGGGGCAAAAGCCCAACTGATGCCTTTGATGATGCCTACTGGCGTTCGGATGGTACGCCCGAGGGAACGATTTCTCTTAAAGGATTTTCTCGGTTCACTAAACCGAAGGAAGCGACCGTGGGAGACGACCTGTACTTCTTGTCTTACAATAGGCATAGTGGTCAATTGTTCCGGACTGATGGTACTAGTGAGGAAGTTCAGCTTGTGAAGGATTTGACGCATGTTGCTTATCCAGTTCCCCTACCATACCCAATCCACGCCACGAACAATGGTATTCTCTTTGGTGTGTTTGACGATACAGTCGGCAAGGAGTTATGGAAGAGTGATGGGACCACAGATGGCACCACGTTGGTCAAAGATATTGACACAAATGTAATCGGAATGCGCCCGCAGGATTTTGGCACAACCAATAATGCACTCTACTTCTTTGAGTTTGAGGAGATTGTTCTGCAAAGCCCAATGTTCAGTCTTTGGCGGAGTGATGGGACAGGTAACGGCACAGTGCTTTTGAAGACGTTTGAACCTGATCAGTTTTTCAATGCAGATGAAATAAGGGTAGAGGGCATTGGCAGCACATTTTTCTTTACCCAAGAGAGCAAATTGTGGAAGACAGATGGCACCCCAGAGGGAACTACTGCTCTTTCGGGCGTATTCGTATATGATTTGGAACCGATGGGCCAGCATCTCTTTTTTGCCCAATCAGGTTCGCTCTGGAAGACCAACGGCACAGAAGAGGGAACAGAGAAGATTAAGGACGTCGGCTTTGGTGCCAGAAGCAATAGTCGGCTCTACGCGGCCAACGGAACACTCTTCTTTAGGGGATATACAGCGGAGCACGGTTATGAACTTTGGAAGAGCGATGGTACCGAAGCTGGCACGGTACTAGTCAAAGACATCTACGAAGGGACCGATAGATTTAGCAGAGCAAACTCATCTCATCCTGATAGACTTTTCTCGCACAACGGAATCCTCTACTTCGCTGCAAATGGAGGTGGATACGCTGATTACGAACTTTGGCACAGCGACGGAACAGAAGCGGGAACTGAGCTACTGAAAGTTATTAACCCGAACGCTGAAGCTGGGTCAGACCCCAAAGAATTCACTGCCATTGGTTCTGCAAGCGGCACTCGAACAACTGTTAGCCCAATCTTCTTTAGTGCAGATCATGAAAGTTATGGCCGTGAACTCTGGTATACCGATGGAACAGCAGATGGTACGCAGCTCTTCCTCGACATTCGCGAAGGTGAAGAGGGAAGTGACCCAGCACATATCACATCCATGGGCAACTATATCCTGTTTCGGGCTACGGATGGCCAGAATGGAGCTGAGCTCTGGCGCAGTGATGGGACAGTGGATGGTACCAGCATGGTGACTGATATTCGCGTTGGTGCATATGGTACACAACTCGGCCCCCTGTTGCGTATTGGCGATACCGTCTATTTCAGCGCCAATGATGGCATCCACGGAGCAGAATTATGGAAGAGTGACGGCACTGCATCTGGCACAATGATGCTCTTTGATCTCAATCCAGGCTTACCTAGTTCTACTCCTAGAAACCTCACCTACCGAGATGGCGTTCTTTACTTTAGCGCCAATGATGGAGTCAACGGCGTCCAGTTACGAAGCATTTCGGTCCAAGCACCCTTGTCATTGGATGTGGTGGAGGAACCAGAAGAGACGCCGTCTATAGAGCATTACATCCCTTTTTTCAGCGTTAACGGATTACCGTAGCCGCTGCATGTTGCTGCAGGCTCCTGGGTCTTTCTTACCATTCTCATAAGCAAGTTGTTCGGCTCTTTGGCAGCTACTAAGAAACGCGGGTTTCCCGCACCAGCCTGCTCTAACGCAGCCCTTTATGCCAGTAATGTACCTAAGGGGAACATGGCATGTTCAGGGCAGAAATTTTCTGGTCATCTATATGATCCATACAGATCACAAATGCCAGCATCAATGATGCTGGCATCTTCTCTACATAAAAGCGAACATTCTTGGCTTGGCAAAGAATCGTTAGCCTTTATTCTTCAACAACTTGAATTAAGAAATTACCTGCCCTGCCCTTTTGTACCTCGATGTCCGTATAGTGGTCCTTTCTTAAAGTGAACCATTTCTGACCAGTAGGGGAAAGCCAAGAAATCCGAACGTTGGGTGAAGTTGCATTATTGATTCGTACAACGACGCTATTATCTGCCATTATGCTCTCCTATAGTTAATATTATTTGTTAGTTCTAGCAGCTTGTCGGAGTAAAAGTTTACACATATAGTATGTAATCGTGAATATGGCCCGCTATACAGTAGGCGAGCTTATGCACAATTTGAATTAAGCAAAACTTAGCTTACAATTCAGTAAGGTGACACCTGTATATAGTCAAAATTGCGAAAACTACTATATATAGTGTAGCAATCGACGAGTTTCTCTCCGACAGGTTGCTAGTTCAAGAATATCCCCAGCCTGTCCGCTAAACGTCCGCAAAAGCGTCCGTAGAACGTCCACAAAACGTCCGCAGTATTGGTATAGCATCAAGAAGGGTGCTATCGTCTCCAACATTTGCTGCGGTTGATATATATACTGCGGTTGATATATATACTGCGGTTGGTCTTAGATGAGAATCATTTAATAGCAGTTCAGCCGAATAGATTATTCTCATCTAAGACAGAGCTAAGTATATATTGGACAGCTGTCAACTCAGAGTAGCGAAAGTTAGGAGGTATACATGAGGTCTATACGAGGTATGCATGAGGCCGGAATAAGTGTGCTTTTGCTATAGCCTGTCTAAAATCTCAAGAGGGAAAATCATTCTATACTGCGGTCGTCTTGAAAACAGGTGTTTTCCAAAGCTCTATTAGAGTAACTAAACACCCGTTTTCAAACGGAGCTGAGTATAGTTGAGTTCAGTTTTTTGCATCCCACGTATTGAAAAGATCACGCAGAAAAGTCCTCTCTGGCCTCTTTTCAATACGTGGATGAATAATCATTTTCGTTTGAGGTTCAATTTTGAGAAGGTTACCAAGAACGCCCCGACGGATCGGCGCACTGCACAACCAATGCTGGCCCTAATTCATCAATTTCTAGCCGAATCGACTCACCATCCTGCACAGGTTTTAGGCCAAAATGGTGGGTTCCTGTGGAGACAACATCCCCAGGCTCCAGCGTTAATACTTTGGTGACCTCCACCAAAAGTTCTGGAATATGGCGATCCATATCTCGAGTAGAGATATCGTGCCGCAGTTCATCATCAACCCACAGGCGTATGCCCAGATCGTTGGCATTGGCGATTTCGTTGCGAGTCACCAGTAGTGGTCCCATAGGTCCAAAGGTGTGCCAAGATTTGCCCAAGAAGAAGCCGCCCGGAAGCCCACGTGCCGAGACATCCATGAACTGGGTATAGCCGAATACATGGTCCAGCGCCTCGTCTTCAGAGAGGTGGCTGGCCCGTTTGCCAATGACTAGGGCCAACTCTGGCTCAAAGTGGAAGAAGCTGGCGTCGGTGTCTGGGAGCGTAACCGTTCCACCGTGTCCAATCACCGAGTTGGGTGATTTGAGGAAGGCATTAAATTCGCCGCGCTCAGGTTTCTGCGGCTCCAGAAAGTTGCCCGCCAAGCAGACGAGTTGTCCTGGTCTTGGCAAGGGAGCACAGCAGGTTACATCTGCCAAAGAGACGCCCGGTGCAGAGGCAGCGGCATCTTGGATGCGAGGCTCAATCGTTGCCCAATCCTCAATGAGCATGCGCATCATCTCTTGAGGGGAATGGTAGCCCAAGTCCGCAACGGACGCGGACACATCCAGTACCTGTTCGCCAGTCCAAACGCCCAGTTTGTAGTCATCAAAAAGAAGTAGTCTCATTCATCTATTCCTTTGTCGTGGATTTTGGGTTGTCTGAGCTTTTGTGGGGTAAGACCAAGACACGGCAATGTTGTAGCCCGTCCTTTTAGGGCGGGAACTCCGTTACATCGGGTGCCCCCCGCCCTAAAAGGACGGGCTACGGTAACTCCACCCCACTATTCCTCAGAAAACCGGATTTTGTAATGGTACGGCTGATGATTGATAACAGATTCTTAATCTTTCTAATCTTGTCATCTTTGTTATTTGCAGGACAGGCATTCATACATCGAGACGCGCCACGGAAGATGAAAACAAACAAAGAGTAGAAGATTTCACAGATTCTCATCTTTGTAATCTTGTCATCTTTGTTATTTATAGGACAGGCATTCATATATCGAGACGCGCCACGGAAGATGAAAACAAACAAAGATTAGAAGATTTCACAGATTTTTATCTTTGTAATCTTGTCATCTTTGTTACTTGCAGGCCAGGCATTCATACATCGAGACGCGCCACGGAAGATGAAAACAAACAAAGAGTAGAAGATTTCACAGATTTTTATCTTTGTAATCTTGTCATCTTTGTTACTTGCAGGCCAGACATTCATACATCGAGACGCGCCACGGAAGATGAAAACAAACAAAGAGTAGAAGATTTCACAGATTTCATCTTTCTAATCTTTTCATCTTTGTTATTTGCAGGACAGAGGATGTGTTGCATCTGTAGCCAAGCGCAACGGCAATGAGAGACTCTTCGGTGCTTCGGAGTGACATTGCGATCTACTGATTCTGGATTCGTTGTTCATCCCCCACGGCCAATTCCCTCTAATGATAGCTCCTCTGCAAAGTGACAAGACACGAAGTGCTGCTCACCTATCGAGCGTAGTTCGGGTGCCTCGTTGGCACAACGCGTTTGGGCGTATTGGCAGCGAGGATGGAAATAACAGCCCGTCGGTGGACTGGCCGGATCTGGCACATCCCCCTCTAGGACGATTCGTTGTGAGCGGCGGCGCGGATCCGGGTTGGGGACAGCGGAAAGCAGCGCCTCTGTGTACGGATGCTGGGGACGTAGAAATAGCTCTTTGGTCGGAGCAATTTCCACAATTTTACCTACATACATGACGGCCACCCGGTCACAGATGTACTTAATGACGCTAAGATCGTGGGAAACAAAGAGATAGGTGAGCTGAAATCTCGCCTGTAGATCTTTGAGGAGGTTCAGGATCTGGGCGCGCACTGAAACGTCTAATGCAGAGACGGCCTCATCAGCCACTACGAGGCGGGGGTCAAGCGCCAATGCTCGGGCAATTCCAATGCGCTGACGTTCTCCACCACTAAAAGCATGGGGATAGCGTCGCATATATTCAGGGCGCAGACCGGCCAAGTTCAATAGTTCGGCCACCCGATCTTCCAGGGCTTTTCCCTTCATGCCCCGGTTCACTTTGAGTGGCTCACCAACCAATTCCAGGACAGGTAGGCGAGGATTCAAAGATGAGTAGGGATCCTGAAAGATCATGCGAATCTGTTGACGATAGGGCACCAACTCTTGGGTAGACAGATCGGACAGATCAACAGTTGCTCCATCATCCGCTTGGTAGAGAATTTGGCCCGAAGTCGGCTCATAGGCCCGCAGAACGCAGCGCCCGGTGGTGGTCTTGCCGCAGCCGCTTTCACCCACCAGCCCCAGCGTCTCTCCCTGTTGAATGGTTAAGCTCACGTCATCAACCGCACGCACATACCCCACCGTGCGCCGAAAAAAGCCAGCCTGGATGGGGAAGTGCATCTTGAGATTTTTGATTTCCAAGAGGGGCTTATTCATAGAGAAAACAACGAACCTCTCGCTGTGGGTTGAGCTGAGTGCGCAGGGGCATGGTCTGGTCGCAACGCCCACTAATAAAGTCATCGCACCGAGTGCCAAAGGGGCAACCAATGGGGCGATCAAAGGGATCGGGTACCATACCCCGTATGGAATTGAGCCGCTCCTCTTCATCAAAATCGAGCTTGGGAATCGACTGCAAAAGGGCTTTGGTGTAGGGATGCTTGGGATCATGGAAGATGCTATCTACATCCCCCCGCTCTGCAACCCGTCCTAAGTACATGACCACCACATCGTCAGCCATTTCGGCCACTACGCCCAAATCGTGGGTAATGAGCAATATGCCCATGCCAAATTCTTCCTGCAATTCCTGAAGCAGTTCTAGAATCTGGGCCTGGGTCGTCACGTCGACGGCGGTGGTTGGCTCGTCCGCAATCAGCAGGCTGGGGTTGCACGCAAGGGCCATGGCGATCATCACCCGCTGCCTCATGCCACCGCTCAGTTGAAATGGGTAGGTGTCGAAGCGCTCTGCTGGCCTAGGAATACCGACCCTATCCAATAGATCAATGGTCAGGGTTTTGGCCGCTTCTTTGGAGAGGGAGAGATGGAGGGTGATCACTTCAGAGATCTGGTCACCTACCGTATGGATGGGGCTAAGGGACGTCATTGGTTCCTGAAAGATCATGGCAATATCTTTGCCGCGGATCTGGCGGGCTGCTCGACTGCGCGGTTTTAAGGCCGCCAAATCAATTACCTCAGTTTGCGCCCCACTCGTCGATTGGCTGCTTCCATCTGAACGGCGATGAAACAGAATATTCCCCTCCACGATTCGGCCAGGTGGATCCACAATCTGCATGATGGAACGAGCCGTCACGCTTTTGCCACAGCCGCTTTCGCCCACAACGCAGAGAGTGCGGTTGCGGTAGATATCAAAGTCCACACCATCTACCGCCTTGACAATACCCTCGTCTAGGAAGAAGTGGGTTTTTAGGCCTTTTAGTTCAATTAATAAATCGTTTTGGGTTGACATAGGAGATGGTTACTTTCAGGGCAACGGTTTTATGGCTACCACCTCTTTAACTTCTTCAGATACCCAATTATAATAAATCCAGTGTCCCATCGTCTCTAGAAGGTAATAATCCCCATAGTGTTCTCCAAGAGGTTGATTCGCGTCCCGTAACTCAAACAAGATAACCCAAACATCAGGAATAAGATCGTGATTTTCTTCTATGTAACGGCTGGCTTCTCTACTACATTGAACTTCTCGCATAATTCAGTTAGTGTTGTTGTGGAGGAGGGGTCAGCTTTCATTCGAGCATGGCTTTGTTTTGCTTCAAGATAGCCTTCGAGTTTGGCTAGCTTTCTTTTCACGGTCTGCAATTCGGTGGCCATCGTGTTCCATTGTGCAAGGTCAACCAATACACACTTTGGGTTACTACGCTGCATGAGCAGGATGGGACCGACCTTTAGCTTCTCTAATACTGAATCCTGGTCTTGTCTAAAGACTGAAATTTTTTCAGTCTGTGGCATGATGTTCATATTTACATCTCCATTATCATACAGTTAACGGTATACTAATTGTATAATAATAGCCGAACAATGTTTACATGTCAATCTATATACCTGAATCGGATGCATCTGAGTTTGAGGGCATTCGGGTTAGTGCCGAATGCAACGCACCCAGTTGGCGATTTCGGCTTCAAATAGCGGGTCGCACCGGGTACAATGCATTCTCGCCTCCAAACTGGGATACCCCCCTAAATCTCAACCAGAGGTAAAGGGTAGCTAACGATGAACGAGTTCTACCGATATGGATCCGCGGCATCCCGCAAGCCATCCCCTAGAAAATTCAAGGCCAGCACGGCAATGATGATGGCAACCCCAGGGGCAAGCAACCACGGTGCAGTAGCGACCGCGCGGATATTTTGTGCTTCTTGCAAAAGTACGCCCCAGCTAACCACAGGCGGGCGTAACCCCAATCCCAAAAAGCTGAGCGACGTCTCTGCCAAAATCATGCTGGGAATCGCCAACGTCAGAGAGGCGATAATGTGGCTCAAAAAAGAGGGGACCATATGCCGCCATATGATGCGCATCTCTCGCACACAGTCTAGTCGGGCAGCCATCACAAAATCCTCGGTGCGCAAGGCCAGAAAGCGTCCTCGCACCACCCTGGCCAATCCCGTCCAGCCAATGAAGGAGAGTATGATGGTAATGCCAAAGTAGATGCGCAGAGGAGGCCAGTCTGTCGGTAGCGCGGCAGCTAGCCCCATCCACAGCGGAATGGTGGGAAATGAGCGGATAAATTCGATGAGCCGCTGGATCACGTTGTCGATGGCGCCACCATAGTAGCCGGAAATACCACCCAGCAGAATGCCCAGAAAGAAGCTAATGGCCACACCAACCAGACCAATCGACATGGAGATGCGGGTGCCGTGGAGCAGGCGGCTTAAGACATCGCGTCCGATCTTGTCCGCCCCGAGCAGATACATAGGTGCGTCTGGATCTTCAGGACCCAGCAGATGGACGTTGGTTTCAAAGAAGCCAAATAACTTATATGGTTCCCCCTCCACCCAGAGCTTGACGTAGTGGCGAACCTCTTCATCCAGAAGGAAGACGCGGCGCAGCGCTTCCTGCTCGATCTCGACTTTGTAGCCGTTGACGTAAGGTCTGAATTGACGACCCTCTGGCGTCTCTTCGAAGAGATGGAGCGGCTGAGGTGGAGCATAGGTGTGGGTGGCTGAAAAATCATCGGTGGCAAAAGGTGCCAGAAAGTCAGCAAAGAGGGCAATAAGATAGATGAGAATCGTCACAATGCCGCCCACCATGGCCAACTTGTGCTTGCGGAACTTCCACCACGTCAACTGCCATTGGGTGGCAACATATGCTTTCTTTTCGGACTGAACAGGTGCCAGTTCAGGGTTTAAGGCTTCTACACTCATGGGTATTGACGGCTTATCTTTATTTTCGCAATAGTGTAAACGTCACACACGTTCAGGTAGCACGCCCCGTGCGGTCTAAGTATTGTGTGCGACTTTTACGGAACTGCTTATTTTATTAATTCTCAAACCGTATCCGTGGATCGAGCCAAGCCAACAACACATCAGAAACCAACGTACCGATGGTCGTCAGAATGCCCAGCATCAAAATAAAGCTGCCGGCCAAATACATATCCTGGGCAATCAGCGCGCGCAACAACAGCGGTCCCGTCGTCGGCAGGCTCAATACCACCGAAACGATGGCCGAGCCAGAAACCAGCACAGGCAACGTCCAGCCAATGGTGCTGATAAAGGGATTGAGCGCAATGCGCACTGGGTACTTTAAGAGCAATCTAAATTCAGACAGCCCCTTGGCGCGGGCCGTTGTGACATAGGGTTTGCGCAGTTCGTCTAACAGGTTTGCCCTCATCACGCGAATCAAACCTGCCGTACCCGCCGTTCCCAAGATCACAACCGGAATCCAGAGATGGCCAAAGAGATCTTTGATACGTGCCCAACTCCACGGCGCGTCCACAAACTCGGAAGAGAAGAGGCCACCAACCGTCTGATTGAAATATTTGAAGGAGATGAACATCAAAATGAGGGCCAGCAAAAAGTTGGGAATGGCCAATCCGATAAATCCAATGGAGGTAAAGAAGTAATCTCCAATGGAATATTGGCGTACAGCCGAGTAGATACCGATGGGGAAAGCCACTGCCCAGGTAAAGATCAGCGTAAAGAGCGAGAGCATTACCGTCAAGCCCAGCCGTCCCCACAGCAGCCGTTTGACCGGCTCGTTCCACTCAAAAGATTGACCAAAATCCCCCCGCAGCAGAATGCCGCGCATCCACTTGTAATATTGCACGTAGACTGGCTGCCCCAATCCATAACGCACCCGCAATGCCTCAATCACATCCTCTTCCACCAGATCACCAGAGGCATTCAACTGAGCCACGTACGTTGTCAAATAATCCCCAGGCGGCAATTGAATGATCGCAAAAGAGACGATCGAAATCACAAAGACCGTGGGGATCATATAGAGGATGCGCTGTAGGATGAATTGGAACATCGATCTTACTGTTCAATATAATACTGTTCTGGATTCGTCTGGGCTGGCGCGGAGGAGACGTGCCACTGCCAGACGGTTTCGGGTACGTTTTTGAAGTTGTTCTTGACGATGCCGTAGCCTTTGTAGTACTTGGTAATGCCCATGACCCAAAACTCTTCGGCAGCGATGTCTAGAATCTCTGTCATAATGGCTGCCTGTGCTTCATCGCCTACCGTGACCTGGAGCTGCTCGAAGAGTTCCTGCTGCTTCTGGGCAGCTTCTGGCGGTTCATCACCCTGAGCACCGTCGCTCTGCCACCAGTCGGCCCAGGCTACACCAAAGAGGGATTCCCGGCTGTAAGGCATGTAGGAGCGGGGGTCCATGACCAAGGCGATACCGTCGGCACCCGTCCATACGATGACCGTGTGTTCATAAGCGGCTTTGCGCTCATAGAAGAGGGAGCGTTCCAGCACTTGAACGTTAGAATCGACACCGACTTCTTTCCAATATACGCTAACCAATTCCATAATGTCGGCCCATGGTTCAAAGGCGGCAACAACCTCAATGGTGAAGGAGAGGGGTTCGCCGTCAGGGCGCAGGCGGATGCCATCATCGCCCCGTTCTAGACCGAGTCCGTCCAGCAGTTCGTTAGCCATCTCTACATCGTGCTCGGTGTATTGATAAGCCAACTGCTCGTGGAAATGGGGCGACTCAGCTAAAGGAGCAGACTGGCGGGGTTCACCATCGCCGACGTAGACGGCGTCGATGATCTCCTGCCGATTGATAGCCAAGGACATGGCCACGCGGAAATCTTTTTCGTTGAAGATATCGCGCAGGGCTTCATCTTTGTGGCTAAGGTTAAAGCCAATCGAAACGGGCGTCTCCCAGGCATAATCAACTGTGAAGAAGTCAAACTCACCATCGGCCTTGCTATCAAAGAAGATCGATTTGTTGGCGGGTGTGGCGATGTGGCGGTCCATCATGTCCACTTCACCCGAGAGGGCTTTTAGGACCAAGACGTCAACGCTCTCAACAATCGGATAGACTAGCTTGTCGATGTAGGGGAGCTGATTGCCTTCGGGATCGGTCTTCCAGTAGTAGGGGTTGCGCTCGGCAACAACCTGGGTGGCAGAAGAAGCGGGTGTGGTAACCTGCCAGGCAAAGATAACCGGACGATCCACGCTGTTTAGGTAATCTAACTTGGAGCGGTAGAGCGCCACCCAATCTTCCTGTTCTTCAGCAGCGACCGCGGCCTCTACAGCTTCGGCATCGAAGTCAATGTGCCACTGTTCAGCATAATGGGCAGGTACAAAGGGAACCCGGTTACCCATATGGCTTAAGAAAAGACCGTGGGGCGCAGCAAACGAGAATTTGACCGTTGTATCATCGATCTTTTCCACTGTACCCAACTCACCGCCAGGTCGCATCCAGATCGGCTTAACCGGCGTCAAATCGTCACTAAGTACCTCTTTCTCATACCAGAAGACAAAGTCATCAGCTGTAAAGGGGTGACCGTCAGACCACTTCATGCCTTCACGTAGGAAGAAGGTAAATTCAGTACCCTCTTCATTGACTTCCCAATCTTTGGCCACATTGGGAATCGTCGTAGTCAGATCGGGTGCCCAGCGCAAGAGCGGCTCATAGCCCATGGTACGGCCAACCCAAGGTCGGTCTGCCTGACCCAACAGACCAGAGCGCCAGGTGCCGCCATATTGCCCGATGCTGTCCCATACTTCTACAATCATTGGTTCGCTAGGCAGTCGTTCCTCAACAGGTGGCAGATCGCCGGCGGCAACCATGGCCGCCAATGCCGGTGCTTCGTTTCCATCACCCATAGCCATGTCACCGCCATCGCTACTATCGTCACTATCGCTGCTATCAGCACTATCGGCGGCCGCTGGTTCTTCTTCACGTTCGGTGGGTAGTTCTGGCACGTCACCGCCGCAAGCGGCTAATAGCCCTGAAATGGCAAGGACTAGAACAAGGTAAAGCAATATTTGCCACCTGCCCAATTGGGTTTGTTCTTTTGCACGGGGTTGTAAGCTCACAGAGGTCCTCCTTTGGTGAAAGCAATGTGGTAACTTCATTATCCAAACAAAATAGACTGGAAATTAAACTGCAATTGGGTATCTGTGCCGAGCAAAGCTTCTTAGGGGGAGAGATACACAGAAATCAGTGAAAGTTTATATTTTGGACGTGATAGTTGGAAATTAGGAATATCGTAGCACTTTGCTCGTCTACCATCATAACGTCCTTTTGTTATCAGGTCAAATACGGGAAAAATGCCTTCTATACACTCGCTGGCCTCAAAGCTCCTTCACCAAAAATTGTAGGGAAGGTTTTGTTAGAAGCTGAAACTGTAGCGGCATCCAAATAGCAGGCACTAAAGGCTCGTCGGGCGGTTGTGGTGCGGTTTACGCCGGAACTATGGGGCAGGTGATTATGCAGCAAGGCAACTTCGCCAGCTTCTAGCTCTAGCGGAACTGGCACAATCTCTTCCACCATCTTCAGGGCTTGCTCTTCAGTAAAAAAGCCAGAACCGTTGCTGGGATTGATCAACTTGTGGTGCATTCCAGGTGCAATAAAAACACAGCCGTTATCAACCGTAGCCGGATCCAGGGCTGTCCAAATAGTGATAAGGGGATCCCGATCCAGATCGGTCCAGCGATCTTGGTGCCAGACCAATTCTGTGCCTTCTCCTGCTGGTTTGTTCATGAACATGGCCCGAAAGCAACCGATATCAGTGGCCGCTCCATACGTTCTGGCGCAGATAGAACGAAAGAGGGGATGTTGCATGTAGCTGAGAAAGAGGGGATCCACTTCTAGCTTCTCAATTTTGCGATAGCCCAAAGTAGCTCCTTTATGGCCTTTGGTCTGGGGACCAGGCTTGTTGTCGCGGGCTGGATCCCGATCCAACTGCATCATGATTTGGTTGTAGTCCAAGGGAGCCGTCCCCAGCATAATATCGTCCATGCGCTTTTGTAGGGCTGCCAAATCCTCATCATTTAGGATACGCCCTAAACGTAAGTAGCCGTCTCTTTCATATTGTGCCCATTGGGCATCGCTTAATTCTGTAATCATCTAGTGAATGCTCCCTCCACATCTTTTTGGATAATTTATTTTTAGGATTGGCCCAACACGTAGCTCTTAACACGTAGCTCTTAACACGTAGCCCTTAACACGTAGCCCTTAACACGTAGCCCTTAACACGTAGCCCTTAACACGTAGCCCTTAACACGTAACGTCCTTTCCCTCTGAGCCAAAGACCGCCAATCGCTCATCCTGACTGATCGCCCCTGCAGAGACTGGCTTATAATGAAATTGTAGGGCGCGCCGACGCTGGTTGGTTTTGTTGACAGGTGTGCCGTGTTGGGTATAGCTGCTAAAGAGCAGACAGCCACCGGGTTTGAGCGGCACGGCAATGGCCCCCAGATTATTTATGTGGGTATCACAGATCTGCCAATCCCGTCGCTGAAAGTGAACGACTGGCCCCTCGCGATTGGAGCCTGGATTGACTACCATACAGCCGTTGTCAATGGTGGCCTCATCCAGCGCAATCCACGCCCCAACTACAACGGTTTCCAAGGGAAGTTGGAAGTAAGCATGATCTTGGTGCCAGGGCTTTTCGCGACCAATCCTGGGTGGTTTGAGCAGGGCCATATCCTGAAATAATAGGGGATCTTCACCGCCCATAATTTGCCGAATGGTAGACAAGAGTTTGGGGTGCTCTGAGAGAGCTTTCAGGCGATCTTCATATTCCACAAAGCGCCAGAATTTGCGTACATAGTCTTGGCGTGATTCAATCGGCAACCCTTCAATCTCAACACCCTCTGCCTTCTTCTCAAAATGAAAGCCAGTAAAGTCTGGGTTCTTCCCAGCCATCAAATAGAGCAGACCATCTTTGGCTGACTGGATCTCAGCAGACGTAAAGGCATTATGGATGACGAGATACCCTTGAGTAAAAAATTGCTCGATATTGGCTGCCGTCACATTCTCAAAACCGTTGACGCCTTGGGCAATACCAGTCGTTTGGTAAAGCCCATCTGGATAAGGATCCAGGCCACCCGTATCATAAACTCGTTCAGCAGTTGCAACTGTCATTGATTCCTCCTGATATTAAGCGATAACGCATGAATATAACGTATTTGAACTTGTGCAGATAGAAGTCCTTCAGTAACTCACTATTGCCCAACCGACAACCGATTACCAACAATTGGCTTACTGACCAACCGACCACCGGCTACCGACCACCGATTACCGACCACCGATTACCGACCTACCGACCACCGACCTACCGTACGCACCCAGCATGGCTCTCGCCCTGAATTGGAAAATACTCAGGCCCTTCGCCCTCGCCTGTATAGGTAGACTTGGCTGACATATAGGATAGAGCAATGGCGCGCCGCCATTTTTGCGAACGGTTTGGTGCGGTATAGTGAGGTAATAAGGAATGGAAAAAGAGTCCGCTCCCCGCCTTCATGGGCAGCATAACCATTTCCTCTTTATCATAATAATCTTCATCAACCACAAAATCATCAGTTACTGTAACGTGGGGGAGCGCTCCTTTCTTATGACCACCGGTAATTGCCGCCATGCAGCCATTTTCCAAAGTTGCATCGTCCAGCGGGAACCAACAGGAGCAGAGTTCCATGGGTTCAATGGGCCAGTAGGGCGAATCCTGGTGCATCCCCTTGGCCGAGCCAACTTCTGGCGGTTTAAGCAAAAGAGCATTGCGAAACATTTTGATATCCGGACCCAGAATGTGGGTTAGCACACTTAAGATATTGGGGTGGAGGCCCAACTGGCGAAAGAGATCATCCTCCTGCACAAGCTGGTCAATTTTGCGGATACCATCACCTGGGTGATCCACCGTCAGCTCTCCTCGCTGCACTCGCGGCTCCACCTGAATCTTTAGATCACCGCGAGGTCGAACGCCGTGGGTATACTCACGTAGTCGCTCACCTAAGGATGAAACATGGTCTGAACTGACCAGATCTTCGATGACAATATAACCATCGCGATGATACTCTTCGAGTTGTTGAGGGGTTAATTCAATGGGCATTGGTTATCCTCCTTAACCTACACATAGCCAGATAAAATTTATCCTCCCATTTTACTTCCTTTTTTGATAGTTTCCAATCGTTTTATAAATCTAACGAGGTTCCACATCAGATTCAAGCCCTCAAGCAGTCTTATGTATAGTGCTTCTCGCTATTTTCGGCGCTAGACGTAGAAAGTGTTACTCTAAACAAGGATCTGTTATGTTCAGCAGAACATTCGATAAAACAATACACGGAGAATTTTATGACAACCGTCAGTGTGCCTATTCTTGGTTCCGGTTCTTCCGGGTTAGGATTTAAAGATTACCCATGAGTCAATTAAGATCGCTTCTGATAGGAATTTCAGTGGCCCTCCCTATCATTTTTGTCGTGCTGCTTCTTCAACTAGTCACTGATGCAGATACGATTCAGCACCTTAACGTAGCAAGAGGCAACGCGGCCCCATCTGTCAAGCCAGAAAATACAAAAACAGTGACCGAATCTATCTCTATTCGCCCCCTGACGGACATTTACGTGGACGGGCCTCCTCAAATTACCAACATTACAACCACCCATGCCACATTACTCTTTACGTCTAGCGTGCCGGTCATCTGCTCTGTCGTCTATGGCCCTGATGAGAATTTTGGCCAAATTGCTCAAGATTCCAACATGAATGGTGGAGCGATTGTGGAGCATCGTCCACTGTTGGCAGGGTTAATGCCACAGACAACCTATCAATACCGAGTTCAAGGAACAGATGCCAACGGAGTCCTCTATGTGGGTGAAGTAGAATCCTTCCAAACGCCAGCCGAATCGGAAGCATCAGCCACCGAAGTCAATATTGCGGATCTATTTGATGGAGCCGAAATCGTAAGCGTTAGCAGCAATTTTGGTGGTGCTGACAACGACCAAACCTGGGGTGCTGAAAGCGCGATTGATGATAACCCGGCGACGGCTTGGTCCTCCAATGGTGATGGCGATGAAGCGTTTATCGAAGTCAGCTTGATGGAACCCTCCATAATTTCGAATGTTGACGTATGGACTCGCTTTATGACCAATGGTTCGGCTCGGATTCTTCAATTTTCGCTGACGACAGACCCTCGCACAGACAAGAGCGAGCAGTTTGGTCCATTTACATTGCCTGACGCAACCCGGGCCTATTCTTTTGAGGTGCTATCCACCCAGGCGGTCGAAACAATCCGGCTGGATGTAGTGGCCAGCACCGGTGGCAATACAGGGCTGGTTGACTTTAAAGTCTTTGCTAACCCAACGGTGGCAGCAACAACCACCAACGGCTCAGAGCTATTCTTGCCCTTGACAGTACGGTAGTGTTTTGTAATTTTAATTTTGATAGATAAATCGTAGGTGCGGCTTGCAGCCGCACGAGCGTCGAAAACACCGCCACTGCTCTTGAAAATGGGCGGTCGGCCACGCTTGCGCAGTTGAAAACAGCGCCTACATCTTACCTGTCACAACTTATTTGACAGAACAGTGGTACATGAAGGCATAAAGAGATGCACAAATAGGTTTGGCAATTGTATGATTGACTGGCTCTGGACTGGTACAGTCTGGCGTAAATTATTGTGCAAATAAATCGTTACCTCATCTGGCTGAAGTCGATTTTCTATCTTGGTAACCATTTATGCGAAGAGTTACTAGGCAGCCAAGCGACTGGGTTCTGCCCTGAAAATAGGACATGGATCTAGAGGGATTAGCAGAATCATTTTCATTCTCCATGGCACATCTTGATCCATGAAAACTACTGATAATTGACAAGGTTAGTTTCTGCACAAGCAGGACATTAGTAGTTACTTATACGTGCTATAATCGATCAAGAGGAGCAGAACCCCTGCTATCTATGTATGATCGCGTAATCATTACAGCGCTGTGAACAATAGAATCCACTATTACGCAGAGCTCCAGACGACTAGTTGCATAGTTGATTCCATACAACAATCCTCATTTTCGTTATGTCAAAACTCAAAGTTGGTCAACCAGCCCCCGACGTACCCCTCAAGACGGTGGACGGTGAGCTAATTCAACTCTCTCAAGCTTGGTCGGGTGGTCGCAATGGTGTCATTCTTTTTTTGCGCCACCTAGCCTGAATACCTTGACAGGACCATGTGGCCCAGTTTGTGCCACTTCAAGAAGAATTCGACGAGCTGAATACGAATATCGTTGCCATCTCTTTTGGCATCGAATATTGGGCGCGGGCGTGGCTCGATGAGACTCAATCCCCCTTCCCTATCTGGCTCGATGCAGAGCGTGCCTCTTATAATGCCTATGGTTTGGGTAAATCCTGGATTAATGCATGGGGACTTCGTAACCTCCATTATTATGCTCAAGCAATTCTAGGTGGCAAAAAGGTACACACTGAACACCGCGGCGACACGGATCAGATGGGTGGCAACTTCATTGTCGATTCCAGCGGCATAATTCGGTTTGTTTATCCTAGCCGTGATCCTACGGATAGACCGACAATGGAGGTTATGATGGATGTGATTCGGAAGATTGAGCTTGATTCGTAGAATGGTATGCTTTTATGCTATGTACTATTCGCAAGGTGAATCACGCCACACAAACGACTGCTAAACCAACAAGACTTTCTTTCAAGGACTCCCCATGAATTACGGATTTATTATTGACAATCGTAAGTGTATTGGTTGTCATGCCTGTTCCACGGCCTGTAAGGCCGAGAATGAAGTCCCCTTAGGTGTGAATCGCACATGGGTTAAATATGTAGAGACGGGTGCTTATCCTGATAGTACCCGTCACTTCCAAGTAACCCGCTGCAACCACTGCGAGAACCCACCCTGTACCCGTATCTGTCCGGTAACGGCCATGTATCAGCGGGATGATGGCATTGTGGAATTTGACCCTGAAGCCTGCATTGGTTGTAAGGCGTGTATGCAGGCGTGTCCTTACGACGCCATCTATATCGACCCAGAAACCAATGCTGCGGCCAAATGCCACTACTGTTCTCATCGGGTAGAGCTAGAGTTAGAGCCAGCCTGTGTGGTCGTCTGCCCGGAGCATGCCATCATTGCTGGCGATATGGATGATCCCCAAACCGAGATTTCTAAGCTGCTGGCCACAGAAAAGGTCACAGTGCGCAAACCAGAGCAGGGTACTGTACCCAAGCTCTTCTACATCGAAGGGAACGATGTGGCCCTCCATCCGACGGCAACCGACCGCACGCCCGAGACCTTTATGTGGGCCGACGTCCTGCCTCTTCACGAGGAGAGCATGGCCAGTGATTTGGGCTTTGGCTTTACAGGGAATGGAAGTAATGGAAGCAATGGCACGGGGCAGAATGGGAATGGAAGCAGTGGGAATGGTCATCACGATGGCGAGCAGATGGGCCACAGCACCAGCAACAAAAAGGCACCCTCTGGTGCAGCTTTGCGCTCGCCTCAGCCTCAAGGGAACTCGTGGAATGGCCCCATTCAGATTGGTGAAGGGCGCATGGCCGAGCAGATGGTGCAGGTCGCCTATAATGCTCAGCACTATGTTCCATGGCACTGGCCTGTTCCGGCCTATTTGGTCACCAAGGGGATTGGGGCTGGCATATTCATGATACTGAGTCTGGGCTGGCTCTTGGGCCTCTTTGATTTTTCCTGGGGCATGGCAGTTGTGGGTGGCTTCTTTTCGCTCCTCTTTATCGGCATTACCACAGCGTTGTTGGTGTTGGATCTAGAAAAGCCTGAGCTCTTCTATACAATTTTAACGCGGCCCCAATGGCGCAGTTGGTTAACCCGTGGTGCGTTTCTGCTCATCGGCTTCACTGTTGTAGCGGGGCTATGGTGGCTGGCAGAGCTATTTGGTGGCTTGGGTGAATCCTCTGCCTTACGAATGGTATTTCTCCTTGTGGGCTTTATTTTGGCAGTCGGTACGGCTATCTACACTGCATTCCTCTTTGGCCAAGCCGAGGGGCGAGATCTGTGGCAAAGCACGTTGCTGCCTTTTCACCTGGTTGTGCAGGCATTCATGGCTGGCTCCGGCTTCCTGCTGCTGGTCGATCTGTTTATGCCACTGTCCGAAAATCTGAGCACAGCGTTGATTGTCACCTTTGTGGTGTCAGTCATTGTCGATCTCTTCGTTACCCTAGCCGGCGAGTTTGGCATGCCACATGCCTCTGAAGTTGCCGCTAAAGCCGCCCACGACATCAGCCACGGCAAATACAAAGATCATTTCTGGAAGGGAAGTATCTTGATTGGTCACGTTGTACCGCTGTTATTGGTAGGGATTGGAAGCCTATTTGGGTTAGGTACGCCTTTCTTTTACATGCTAGCCGGAGAGGCGGCGATTTTGGGCCTCTACTTCTTTGAGTACGCGTTTGTTATGGCGCCGCAGGATGTTTCTAATTCGTGACGGGCAATACGTGAGATGACCGAATATTGGCCTTTCAAGATAAATTCATTATGAGCAATAACGATACAAGCCTAAACCAAAAACTAAATCGAATTCTCAACGCCATCATGCAGGTCAAGATGCCTGCCCCAGAAAAGCCAACTGGCGTAACCAACGCGGCCGGTGTTGCCCTACCCCAATTTGACGAGGTGGACGCGGTACCCAAAAAGGTGCCAATGACGAAAGTTGAGCATCCCGATGGCCGCATGAGCCAATATCCACCCGCATCTGAATGGGATGACTGGGTGGAGTGGGATGGCAAGCTTTGGCCTAAGAAGGTGGCTCGGCGCTACATGCTCATTCCCACAGTCTGCTTCAACTGTGAGAGTGCTTGTGGTCTGCTGGCGTATGTGGACAAGAAGACGCTGGAGATCAAAAAGTTTGAGGGCAACCCGGTTCACCCTGGCAGCCGGGGTCGTAACTGCGCCAAAGGACCAGCCACCCACAACCAGATCTACGACCCTGAACGGATTCTCTATCCGCTGAAGCGAGTTGGCGAGCGAGGTGAAGGCAAGTGGGAGCGCATCTCTTGGGACCGGGCTCTAGAAGAGATTGCCGAAAAGATGCGGGCTAGCCGAGAAAAGCGCCGCGATGGGATCATGTACCATGTGGGACGTCCTGGCGAAGACCACTATGCAAATCGTTGTATCCAAGCGTGGGGTGTGGATGGCCACAATAGCCATACCAACATCTGCTCCAGCGGCGCGCGGGCTGGTTTTACCTTCTGGGGTGGTTTCGATCGGCCTAGCCCCGATCATGCCAATGCCCGGGTTATTCTGCTCATCTCCAGCCATTTGGAGACGGGCCACTACTTCAACCCTCATGCGCAACGCATCATCGAAGGGAAGATGGATGGGGCCAAGCTCATTACCCTGGACCCGAGGTTGAGTAACACAGCGAGCATGAGTGATGTCTGGCTGCCCACTTGGCCTGGTTCGGAGCAAGCCGTTCTGTTGAGCATTGCTAATTACCTGATTCAGAATGATCTCTACAACAAAACCTATGTCCAGAGGTGGGTCAACTGGCAAGAAACGCTAGAAGCAGTAGCCAGTGGGCAGTTAAAAGTGGACAGTGAGCAGCTAGCTGACGATATCCGCAACTCGCCATCCGCCACCCGCGACTTTGCTCTGTTTGACCGACTTCTGAAAGATCTCTATGCCGAGTTCACCTTTGAGCGAGCCGCAGAAGAATCCCAGGTACCGATTGAGCGCATTGTTGAGACGGCTAAGATTGTGGCCAACTGCGAGGGCAAGCTGGCCACCCATACGTGGCGCAGTGCTTCGATTGGCAACTTGGGCGGCTGGCAGGTGGCCCGTTGTCTCTTCTTCCTCAATGTGTTGATGGGTGCAGTGGGCAATAAAGGGGGAACGTCGGGTAACTCTTGGAATAAATTTACGCCCAAAGCCTTCTCCTCGCCCCCTGGTCCACCAGAGTGGAATGAGCTTCATCTCCCTGTGGAATGGCCCTTTGCCTTCTACGAGATGAGTTTCCTGCTGCCCCATATGCTGGAAGAGGGACGGGGTGACATTGATGTCTACTTTAGCCGAGTCTACAACCCCATGTGGATCAACCCGGATGGTTTTATGTGGCTCAAACATCTGCGCAACGAAGAGACCATGAAGTGCCACGTGGCTTTGACCCCAACGTGGAACGAGTCGGCTTGGTTTGCCGATTATGTGTTGCCTATGGGCCATGCTGGCGAACGCCACGACTTGATGAGCCAGGAGACCCATAATGGGCAATGGCTGGCCTTCCGCCAGCCCGTACGTCGAGTGGCAATGGAGAAGTTGGGCCACCTAATCAATCGCACCTACGAAGCCAACCCAGGCGAAGTCTGGGAAGAGAATGAGTTTTGGGTGGATCTCTCCGTCAAGATGGATCCAGATGGCACGTTGGGCATCCGCAAGTGGTTTGAAAGCCCATATCGAGAAGGCGAGATCATCACCCAAGACGAGTACCATCAGTGGATCTTTGAAAATAGCGTACCGGGCCTCCCTGAAGCTGCGGCCAAAGAGGGGCTGACGCCGTTGAGCTATATGAAGAAGTATGGTGTCTTTGAGATTATGGCCACCAACTACATGCCCTATGAAAAGGAGGTTGAGTCAGGTGGTGTGGAGATCGATGGCCAACGCGTGACTGGCTTTAAGACACCCAGCAAAAAGCTCGAATTTTTCAGCTCCACTATCCATGATTGGGGCTGGCCCGAACGGGATTACACTGTTCCCTGGCCGCTCAAAAGCCATGTTCATCCAGACAATATCGATCTTTCTAACGGCGAGATGCTTTTGCTGCCCAATTTCCGCTTGCCTACCCTGATCCATACCCGCAGCGCCAATGCCAAATGGCTCTATGAAATCTCCCACAAAAACCCAATCTGGATCCATCCCTCCGATGCCCAGCGCCTGGAGGTTAAAACCGGAGACCTCATTCGCGTCGAGACCGAAATCGGTTGGTTTGTAGACAAAGCCTGGATCACCGAAGGCATCAAGCCTGGCGTCATTGCCATGAGCCACCACCTCGGCCGCTGGCGCTTGCAGGAAGATGCGGGCGTTAACCCTGGCATGTCCAGCTTGGTGGCTCTGCGTGAAAATGGCCAAGGACAGCACGAACTCAACATCATCCACGGCGGCAGCGCTTGGGAGAGCGTGGACCCGGACTCAAGCCGAGTCTGGTGGGAGGATGTGGGCGTTCATCAGAATCTCACCCATGCTGTCCATCCGGATCCTATCTCCGGTGCCCACTGCTGGTTACAGAAGGCCATCAATGTGCGTAAAGCCGAACCTGGGGAGAATCACGGGGATGTTTGGGTGGATACGAATAAATCCATGCAAGTCTATGAAGAGTGGAAGGCCTTAACTCGATCGGCTACCCACCACAGCCCAGATGGAACTCGACGACCGAATTGGTATAAGCGACCCTTGAGTCCACTGGCGGATGCGTGGAAGTTACCAGAACAGCCGTGGGATTTGAATGGGGTGAACAGGACAAATGGGACAAATGGGGTTCATAAGGAGGCAGAACTCATCACTGGGGATGATTGATGGCTTAAAATTGTGTGCTTTGCAACGGCCATCCGCTCCATGCAGATAAGTCGATATCGTTCGCTGCCGTCCAACGTCCGACTCCCTGCCAGAATGTCTCGATTTTCGCTGCCACCTTTTCCGGTTCTGCTAGTGTTCCAACCATGACCAGTGCGCAAAGTTCATCATATCCGTCTGGTCGGTCAGGTAATTGTAGCGACTCTTCAAGCATTTGGGAGCCAGTCGTGTAGCAATGGCGATGAACAAGCCCTAGCATCAAGGCGCCATACTCCACAAATTTGCTCGCTAGTTGTGGAAGAATAGCCAGATTGCCAACATGCTGGGCATTGCGCAATTTGCCTATCCACTCGTATAGTTCGCCTACGATCATCCCCGCCACCACGTCGTCAAAGTCGTCAGTGGCGGGTGACAGAACCAGGGTACTCATCTCAGCGAAAAGAGCCGCGTCACCATAGATTGTCCGCATGTCTAGGTACGCGCCTTTCCAGATCGCCCAGCTTTCGTCGAGATCCAGCACTTCGTCACGAAGCGCGTCGGGACTCCTTACGTTCACCTCTGCTTTACTGGCCCCATAGACCCATTCATAGTTGTGATCGATCTCTTCACCCTGAATGACACAGCAGAGTTCCACGTCAGAATAAGGCATATCACTCTCGCGAGCCATGGAACCGTAGAGGCCAATGGCAATGATCTGCTCGGCATAGATCGTCTGTAGATCGGCAACAATCCGATCAAGAATGGCCTTTCTTGCATCGTTATTTTGAGGTTGCGGTCCTTCAAATATATTCATGGTACGTATTCGACAAGCATAGAGAAGCCTCTTTCATTTCCCACCATCGATGGACAACACCTGCCCCGTAATCCAATCGGCATACTCTGAAGCAAAAAAGAGAACGCCGTGAGCGATATCTTCCGGCTTCCCCAGCCGACGAAGGGCGATATTTTCGAGCAATGCTTGTTGCCCCGCTTCACCGTAAGATTGCCATTGCCGTTCGCTATTTGGATTGGAGCGCGCAAAGCCCGGTGCGATGTTGTTCACCGTAATCCCCCACGGGCCTAACTCATGGGCCAACTGGCGAGTGAGACCAATTTGTGCTGCTTTGGCAGAGGCGTAGGCCTGAATACCCGTCAGACTGATTCCTAGCCCAGCACCGCTGGAAATATTGATGATGCGCCCTGCTCTTGCCGCTTTCATGTTGGAGACGACAGCCTGCGCAAAGTAAAAGACGGCACTGTTGTTGACGTCAAATATGCTGTGCCAATCTTCAGCACTAATCTCTTCCAACGGCCTGCCCACTTGACCGAGTACACCTCCCGCATTGTTGACCAGAACATGAATACGGCCCATCTCCTGCTCAACCTGCTGCACAAAAGCAAAGATGGCATCTCGATCCGAAACGTCCACCGTGCGAACCTGGCACTGGCCACCTGTCTCGGTGCAGAGTCGCTGCGTCTCCCCTAGCCCTTCACCGAGTAGATCACAGGCCCAAACGTGAGCACCTCGTTTGGCAAAGGCCAAAGCAATGCCCCGCCCAAAGCCGTGGGCGGCACCTGTCACAATTACAGTTTGCCCGTCGAATTGGATGTTCATGAGACAAAGATCTCCCCAGCCTGACGTAGCGCAAAGCTCACTGCGTTGAGGTTGCGCACCAGTTGAGTTCGCAGGAAGTGATACTCATCGCTGTTGGGGTCTAGCTGGGCCAGCATGGGGACATCTTTGAGTAACGGAATGTGGGGCATGGGCCATGCTGGATCATGCTCAAAGTGTCCGGCAGCCGTGTAGGTGATGGGAATCAAGAGGCGAGAGAGCGCTTTCAATGGTTCATTGATGCGCATTAGTTGTTGTTCAGAGAAGCCAGATTGTTGATTGAGTTCATCACGTTGGCCGGAGAGTGTCTTGACGTGGGTCAGTAAGGCATCTGCCCGGCTGCTTGCTTGGCTGAGGTCAAGGTGTTCACCAACACTCTCCTGTAGCGCTAAGAGTGTTTGGCGAATATCTTCAATGACTGGCACAAATTCCATGGGCAAAATCGCATCGTTGCAAAGTCGCCACATCGTGCTGAGATAAATTTGAGTATCGAGCACAAGTACGTCCAGATCCACCTTGTCCATGGTATCTTCGCTGGTGTGCCACCACCAAGGCATGGCCGCGCCCAAAAGCTTGCCTGCCGCTTCGGTCACATAGTTGGCGTTGTCAGGGTTAAAGGGGACCGCGCTTACCGTCATAAAGAGGGCAGGAATGCCGATGCCATTAAAGCTCATGTCGCCGGCGCGGCTCATGCGATTGGCTCGAGCGGTTTGTCCTGTCAGTTCATTGATAACGGCTTCTCCAAAAGGACCAAGCTCCCGATTGGCGGGGAACGAGCCATAGTGGATCGCCCCTCGTGCACCCGTCGAATCGACATTGACGTGGGCCACACACTTATCGTGCAACTCTTCCCAGTGGTTGTCTGCATACCAAGTGGAGCCTGCATAACGACCGTGGCTGTGGCCGCTCCAGAAGCAGAGGCGCAGGCCTCGATAGAGCTGTTCTTGATGGAGAGCCAGCAGCCGCGCCACTTCTAACATGGTGGCGTTGGCGCTACCATTGTCCATTGCTCCTACCTCCCACGAATCCAGGTGACCACTGAGCATGACGAACTCATTGCTCTGGGTGCCAGATACTTCGGCTACAAGCAGAGGCAGTGGCTGCCAGTCCATAAAGACGTTGCTCTGAAGGTGCACGCGAACCGCTCCCTCAGCAATGCGGTTGCGCAGGTCGTGGCCATCCGCTTCAGTCAGCGAAAGGGATGGTGTAGACGGAATCCGATCCGCCGAGTCAGGCGTGGGCGTTCCCCAGATGGTGCTGACGATCATGTAGTGGCGATGGTCTGCGTTGATAAAAATCTGGCCAATGCTGCCTGCCTGTTCCGCAGCATAGACTGCGGTGGGCGTGGCCAATCCGTTGATCACCACGAGCTTGCCTCTGACATCTTGCTGAGCATAATCTTCTGGTGCGCCGTAGCCGATGTCGACTACTTCGGCCTCCAATCCCTCAACGCTAACACTATAGGCGGTTCCCAATGTCTCGTAGGTAACGATGGCCCTACCTGTATCATCCATGACGGTTAGACTAGAATCCAGCGGGTAGCTAACCAGCGCAGGATGTTCAAGTAACGTGGTGCGTAGCCCATATTCGTTTAACTTCTTCTGAACATAGATGAAGGCTTCTCGCTCTTCTGGCGTGCCAGAGTTGCGCACCCATTGAGCGATCTGTTGATTGGTCTCCCAGAGGTGGTCCCGAGAGACCTGATTGATGAGTTCGGCTTCTTGAATCATGGTGTTGTTCTCATTTGGGTATGATGTTAGGCGGTTATCCTGCGTTTTGAGTTGAATCGGCTCATCCAACGTAAGGTTGGTTATGAAACCTTTACACTTTGTAGCTCGTCCAAACTCTCTCGCTGCAACGGGCGCGCCCCATCTTCAATCTCATGAATCATCGCGACCATACGCGTCAGCAGCGGCGTCTCTACCCCATATTTCCCTGCCAAATCCAGAATAGGCCCGTACATAGCGTCCACCTCGGTCTTGCGTTTGCGGATGGCTAGATCCCGCCAGACGCCCGTGTGGGTCTTTTGGTCGCGACGTCGTATGGCCACCATCCGCTCAATGGAGGCGTCTAGTTCTGCCCCTTCTGCGCTACCAAGAATCTCCGGTTCAAAGCCGTCGAAGCCCATTGGCGCTACCTGCTCCCGGGCAGCCACCGCCAGCACTTCGCGTGCTATCCCCACCATCAACAAGCGATAATCGCTAATGGCATCGGCCATGGTCTCGTTGGTCAATGCAGTAGCAAAGAGGATGGCTCCATAGGTCATCTTGCCCCAGAGGAAGCCCCAGATGTTGTCGGTCATACGCACATCGCCACCGCCCCAGTGGTTGAGGTCGGTCTGAAGCTGGTCCAGCCGTGGCGTGACGGCACCATCTAACTCACCCAGCCAAAAAGCACCGGGTCCGCCAAAGTGAATAATACCTGGCTCTAGATAGTCGGCAGAGAAGTTGATGAAACAACCTACCGTGCGTTCTCTCCCCACGGCGTCACCAATGACGAGTTCATTCAACCCGTTCTGGGCTGAGACAATGAAGCCATCATCGGCCAGCCGCGGCGTAATCTGTTCCAACACGGTCTGGGTTGCCGGTGCTTTCACGGCTATCAACACGGCACCCAGCGAATCGGGCAGTTCAGCGGGCGTGACCGCTTGGGCGGGGACGGTGAAGGTCTCGTCGTAGCCACGAATCGTTAGACCGTCCCGGTTCATGGCGGCTACGTGGTCGGCATCAGCATCGACAAAGCGGACATCTAATCCGCCTCGTGCCATATAGGCACCAACAGTTCCGCCGATGGCGCCTGCTCCGATGATTGTGTACGTAGTCATACCTTCTCCTTAGTGGATCTCAGATCGCACTTTCCAATACCTTTGTCAAAACCTGACTGTTAAAGTCGGTGCTCTGTTTTCCAGCACTACCACTTGGAAGATCCCACCATTCATGAATTGCGACTATAATTATTTGTTGTTCAGGGGCAACAGTAATGAACTGACCGCCATAACCAACAGCAGCATAGAAGCGAGGCGGCTCGTTCTCTTTTACCCACCACAATCGGCCATAACCACTCTCTTGATTTGCTATGGCCTGCGTAACAACTGATTGCTCTACCCACTCTTTGGAAACAATCTGCTGTTCTTGCCACTGGCCATTTTGTAAGGTGAGCTGCCCAATTTTGGCTAGGTCTATCGGTCTCATCACCAGACCTGCGCTGCCCCGATAGTAGCCAGCCGGATCTCGTTCCCATTCAAAATCATGAATATCGAGCGGATTGAACAGATGTTGAATCGCGAAGCGACAGAGATCGTTTTGCATCGCTATCGCCAAAAGGGTAGCAAGCAGATCAGCTGAAGGTGAATCATAGTTGAAGTGAGATCCTGGCTCATGTTCGACGGAGCGGGTTAAGGAATCCGTAATCGCAACCTGCTTACCGCCGAAAAACCACTCAACGACGGCTTCTTCTGAACCTTCATCCCACGCAAAACCAGAGGTCATTGTCAGCAAATGCTCTAGTGTAATATCCTTTACCTTTGAATCGATAGTGTCCGTTGGAACTTGCGGGAAGTAGTCCAATATTCGCTGATCAACGTGCTTAATGATGCCTTGATCAATCGCGATTCCCGTCAAGATAGAGGTGATGCTTTTCGTTATTGACCGAATATGGTGCTTTGTTGACCGTGTGTTGTCTTGAGCATAATATTCATGAACAAGATGGCCATTACGTAACACTAAATATGAATAGAGGTTTGGTAAGTCTGCAGCCGATTTCGCCGCCTGTGCAAAAAGGGCCGGATCCATTTGCTGCTGCGCCGGTGTCGATTTTGGAAAATAATCCACTGAAGAATCCATGATGTTAGACCTGCCCTCGTAATCTGGGATCTAAAGCGTCGCGCAGTCCGTCACCGAGTAGATTGAAGCCCAACACAGCCAACATAATCGCCACACCGGGAATCGTTGCCACGTGGGGAGCAACCCGAAGGAAATCACGTCCGCTGGCCACCATCAGTCCCCAAGAAGGTTGGGGCGGCTGAACACCCAAGCCGAGAAAGCTTAGGGCTGCTTCGAGCAGAATGGCATTGGCCATGTAGAGGGTGGCAAAGACGATGACAGGCGGAATTGCGTTGGGCAGGATGTGCCGCCAAATCATCCGTATGTTAGGAACACCTACCGATTGAGCGGCGGTGATATATTCCCGTCCGTTAATGCTAAGCACCTGCCCGCGAGTAATGCGAGCAAAAGAGGGGGTCGCCCAAATGCCCACGGCCAGGGTAGTATTCTGTACGCCTGTCCCCAAAGTGGCGACGATGGCAATGGCCAGTAACAAATAGGGAAAAGAGAGCATAATATCCACAATACGCATCAGGATTGTATCGGTCCAGCCGCCTGCAAAGCCAGCTACTAATCCCACCAATACGCCCAGAACCATGGCCAAGGCCACAGCAACAATCGCAACAAAGAGCGCAATCCGTGCCCCATAGATGACGCGGCTTAGAATGTCCCGCCCAAATTCGTCGGCACCCAGTAGGTAGGTTGCGTTGGGAGGTGTTCGCTTGTCATCTAACGTCTGTATTGCGGGATCCATGGGGGCCAATACAGGAGCAAAGAGGGCCATCACCAGAAGCAGAAGCACAATCACCAAGCCGGCCATAGCAATGCGATTATGGGTGAAGCGTCGCCATACATCGCTTAGCAGTGGGCGTTGAGAAGTAGCATTAAACATGTTAGACCCGTGTCCGTGGATCGATATACGCGTATGAAATATCCACCAAAGCATTGATCAAGACAAAACTCAGCGCAAAGGCGAGCACGCCCCCTTGCAGTAGTACATAGTCTCGGGCAAAGATGGCTTGCACAATCAACCGCCCCAAGCCAGGCCAAGCAAAGACGGTCTCTGTCAGCACCGCGCCACCCATCAACTGGCCAAACTGTAACCCAATCACTGTAATAATCGGGATAAGCGCGTTGCGCAGGGTGTGACGCACCACCACCAAGCGCTGTCCCAGCCCTTTAGCCCACGCCGTGCGGATATAGTCTTCCCTTAGCACCTCTAACATGGTTGAACGAGTCAAGCGTGAGACGATGGCGATGCTCGGTGCAGCCAGGGCCAGAGAAGGCAAGACCAGATGTTGCCAGGTCCCTGTTCCCCCCACAGGAAAGAGACGAAAGTAATAAGCAAAGATATAGATCAGCACCAAGCCCAACCAGAAGATGGGCATAGAGAGACCGACCAGCGCCAGTAATCGCATGGCCACATCTAGCAGGCCACCGGGCCGCATAGCCGATAGAATACCTGTGCTAATACCCATGATCACGGCGAGGACCATGGCAACCAGCGCTAGTTGTAGTGTTTTGGGCAACACATTGCGAATCTCACCCCAAACTGGACGATTCGAGAGGATGGAGCGCCCCAAATCACCCTGGACAATATTCCCCAGGTAACGTCCATAGCGCACGATGAGCGGTTGATCCAGCCCCAGTCTGGTGCGTAAGGCCGCTACCTCTTCTGGGCGCGCATTATCGCCCAACATCATGGCAACTGGATCGCCAGGAATTAGATCCAGCGTGAGCATCGTCACAAAGACAATGCCCAGCAGGACCGGAACTGTACTCAGAAGGCGAGTTGCAATGTAGCGAGTCATGAACGCTTATTGCATGCTTGCTGTGCCCATCCACAGATAGTAATCGATAGGGTGCTGCTTGAAGCCCTGAACGCTTGAACTTGTCAGGATGGTTTCTTTGGTGTTGAAGACCGGTACCACGACCGCTTCTTCGGCCAGAATGGTAAGGGCTTGGGCATAAAGGTCGGTGCGCTCTGCCATATCGGTGCTAGTGCCAGCTTGGCTTAGCAGGCCGTCCAACTCTTCATTCTGGTAATTCATAAAGTTCCAGCCATCGGGCGGGATGCTGTTGGATCCAAAAAGGGGGCCTAGTGTGTAGTCGGCGTCACCAGTGGCGGTCGACCACCCAACGGTGGTTAAGTCCGACTCCATATCCGATTGGCGCAGTTTTTCGAATAGGGTGCCCCACTCTAGCACTTCCAGATTGATCTCAACACCCAATTCCAGCATGGCTGCTTGGAAGGCTTCGCCCACCTCGGCATCCTTGAGGTAGCGTCCGCGCGGACTGTAGTGAAGGAGGGAAAGCTTCTCGCCATCCTGATCACGAATGCCGTCACCGTCACTGTCGCTCCAGCCAGCCTCATCCAATAACGCTGCGGCTCTGTCAGGATCGTAGGCAAAGTTGGTGCTGACGTCTGTGAAGCCAAAGATGGGTGGCGAAATATAGGCTTCTGGCAGATAACCGGCTCCTTCAATAATGTTGTCGAGAACCGCTTGACGATCAAAGCCATAGTTGAGAGCTTGGCGCACTCGCACATCATCCAACGGCGGGTGATTGGTGGAGATGCCAAAGAAGATGACGCGCACACCGGGCGTTTCATGGATAGTAAAATCAGGGTTGTCGCGGAAGAGATCCAGCTGAGAAGGTGCAGGGGCCATGACCATCTGCACTTCACCCGTCTCTAGCGCCAACATGCGTGCGCTCTCTTCGGGAATCACTCGATAGATGACCTGATCCAACGGAGCTGGTTCACCCCAATACTCATCAAAGCGCTCAATGACGATCTGGTCGTTGGTCCTCCATTCAGTAAACTTGAACGGACCGGTACCGACTGGGTTGAGCGTGAAATCTTCGCCAGACTCTTCAACTGCAGCCGGGCTAACAATGCCCGTAGCATAGACCAGCGACATGATATTGAGCAATGGACCATACGCCCCATCCGTCAGAATATCGACCGTATGCTCGTCTACCACTTCGACTTCTACAATAGGACGTAGGTTGCTGGCGCTGCGGCCTGGGTTATCGGGATCTTTCTGGCGGTCGATGCTAAATTTGACGGCCTCAGCAGTAAAGTCGGTCCCATCGTGGAATTTGACGCCCTGACGCAATGTGAACCGCCACCGATCTGGCTCAACCTGCTCCCAGCTCTCTGCTAGCGCTGGTTGGAAGCTCAGATCTGTGTCCAGCTTGACCAAGTTCTCGTAAATATTGGACATGACCCAATTACCGGGCGATGTGGTCTCAACCTTGGGATCCAGGCCCACGGCGTCAGTTGGCCGAGCGATGGTTAAGGTTCCGCCACTCGACATAGCATTGCCGCCATCATCGGTGGTTGCATCGCCAGTTGGGGCAGCAGTCGGGGTAGCACAAGAAGTCAAAAGCAACAGCAGGACCAGTAGCAAAACGAGGATTTGTCGGGGTTGATACATGTTTAATCTCCTTGGATGGCATCTGTTTGGCAAATAAAAGATGCAAGAAGTGTTTCGGGTAGAAGAGGTAGTTACCTGATAGGAGTATAGCAGAAAAAACCGTTAAAGGGTATTTGATAATGAGGCTTTCTACCCATAACAGTAAAGCATCTAAAAAGCACGGCTCACAAAACAACCTCCTTAGAGAGCACTACTCAAGCGTCAAAATTCGGGCATATTTTTTTCGGTATCCAGCCACATTACAGCACCATCACTCCAAATATGAACCCGACCATGAATGTCGTTACGCAAAACAACCCGCCCGTCCAGCACCTCCAAAACCTCCTCATGAGGATGCCCAAAGCGATTCTCTTCTCCTGATTGGATGACAGCGATTGATGGGCTGGCTGCCTGTAAAAATGCTTCACTCGTCGATGTTGAGCTACCGTGATGGCCCACAGCTAATACGGTGGAGGCTAGCTCACTTCCCGATTCCAACCACTCGGCTTCTGATGGGCGTCCTGCATCACCAGTGAGCAGTACGCTGAATTCACCATACACAAGCTTAATAACTAAAGAATTTTCATTCTTAGACTCTTCACCTTCAAGTCCATCTTTTGGTGGCCAGATCATCCAAAGTGCGACACCATCCCCCAAATCGATCCAGCCACCTGCATGCTGTAATTGAATATCCACTTCGGATTCCACCATCGCAGTCCGCCAAGCAGCGCTATCCGATTCCCCTTGGCTCACGGGCGTATGCACAGCTGTCGACACATCATATCGACGCGGCACCTCTACCTGAGCGTCCATGTGATCAGCATCTGGGTGGCTAAGTATCAGCATATCAATCGAGCGATCCCAAAAGGGCATAACATCGCCCAGTTCGCTGAAGAGGAGCTGGGGACTCTCTCCGCCATCAACCAGCACTTGTCGACCAGAAGGAGTCTGGATGAAGATGCCGCTCCCCTGCCCAATATCGAGGAAGTAAACGTGGAGCCTGCCATCTGGTTGGGATGCGACGCCGGCCCACAGCAAGATACTCGCTACACTGATCACGCCAAGGGTGGCCGGACCCCAAATTTGCATGGATAGCTGTTGGAATCCTTGCTGGAACCATGCTTGGCAACGCTGAATAATCTCTTTTCGCCAATGGAGGCTAAAAATAAGTACGTAAGTCAATAGGAGCGCCCCAAAGTTGTAACCGGCAATATCCAGGCTTCCACCTGGGATGGCCGCGGTCCATTCAACAACTCCTACAGTCCACACCAAACTCAGCCATGGGATCAACAGAATCAGCCACGCAAGCCAAGTCAAGCCTGTCACACCAATGATGATCCCCATCGTCCCCCACAACATAATCAGCCCTTGGACTGGGGAGATCAGCAGATTTGTGAGGAAGGATACAATTGACAACCTCCCAAAGTAGTAGACAACCAGGGGCAAGGTGGTGATATTGGCCGCAATGGTTACCAGTAGTCCATCTTGTATCAGGCCATAGAGCATACTCTGTATCGAGATAGAATCGCCGTGAGTTGTCGTGTCCGTCAAAAAGCCACCTTGCCAACCCGGCCATAGGTTCTGGGCGGCGGCTGTAATCGTTGGCGAGAATAGAATCAAACCAGCCGTAGCCGCACTACTCAGTTGGAAGCCCACATCCCAGAGAGTTAAGGGATTCAGAACCGTCATGAACCAGCAGGCAGCTGCCAGACTGACAATCGCCGTACTACGCCGCCCCAGGTGAGATGCAATGACATAGAGTGACCCCATCAATGCGGCCCGCAATACAGCGGGATCGCCACCAACAATGAGTGCGTAACAGGCAATACCTATCAGTGCGGGCCAAAGTGCTCGGCGTTTACCGAATAGTCTTTGGCCGAATGTCACCATGAGAGCAGATATTAATGCTACATTGCTACCCGAAATGACAAGGGTGTGAGTTGTCCCCGTCAAATTGAATTGCTCATAAAGGTCATCGGGAATACCGGCCTCAATGCCTAAGAGCATTCCATTGGCAAGCCCGGCATATGGTTCAGGGATCAATCGATTGACCAGTGCTTCACCCCGTGCTCGGAATGCATAGAGGCGTTGGGTGAGCCAGTCGCCTTGCATTTCACCCGGTAACTGATCAATCTTGGCATTATAGAGGAGGCTGTGAACCCCTTTCCTGGACAGATAGTCCCGATAGGAGAAATCCTCAAATACTGGTGGATCGACCAATCGCCCTCGCAGTCGCACAGGCTGACCATAGCGATATCGTTCACGAATGCCTGTACTAAAACGCAGGACACCATGAACATGTTGTTTGCCCTCGTCGGGGGTGATGGTCTCAATAACCACATGGAGTCGTTGTTTGGTATCTGATATCAGTGGATAGCTGCTGACATAGCCCGTTAAGGTTACTTGGGGGGCTTCTCGATCAAAGGCACGATCGGCTGGTAGGTTGTAATAGGCTAAGTCTTCTAGCGTCCAACAGGGCGTAAGGGGATGACTGATGTAGCGGAGTGTTCCTGCCAATAGGCATAGTCCGCAGGCAAAGATGAGTGCAGGGGACGGGCCGCTTTGAGGTGGTTCAAAACCTGCGCTTAGGGGCCATCTCATGGGGACGGCAGGATGTGGCCGAAATATTTGCCATTGATTGAGAAGCGGAGCAAATGGCAGGGTAGCCAGGGGCAAGATCCAGAGCCAAGCAGGGAAGGCGCATCCAACCCAGTTTGCGCCCCAAAGCGCTTGGCCAAGGATAAGTCCGATGAAGTATGCAAGTGTAAGGAAGATGAGAGCCATAGAAGGTGCGACAGTGTAATGCTATAATGAAAATTTCTTCTGCCTTCTATGGTGAGAAATGAGTAGAATATAAGTATGCCACGTTCTAACTTGTGTGCAAAATAGCGGTCAAACCAATTGCAATTCAAAGATCGCTTCACTCTCAATCAACCTTAGCCGACTGGCGGTTTTGGGATATCAGAAAGGAACGTTTCAATATCAGGAGACGTCAGCACAGACTTGGTGAGGTGTTGGAGTTGGTTTGGGGTGCATTGATTTAGTGCGGTTGTCACCTCCGCTGGCGTAGTCCCGAATCGGAGTTCCAAAAGTTGTAAAAGCATTGCAATGCGTTCGGTAATTTGACCTTCTTTGCGACCTTCTTTGCGACCTTCTTCGTGGGCGACCGTAATGGCCCCCGTTCATCCTGAGCTTTCATACTCCAGTAATCGTATACATCCAGTTCATCCGAAGACCAAGTAAAGCGGTCCGCAATTTCATAGGCGGTCTTCAGGGGATCGCTGTCGATATGTTCTGGCATTACAGTCAACTCTGAGGCATGCTTAATGAAGTAGATCCATTAGCGCTTCTTGAAGCCTGCTACATTCTCTACCTGCATCTCGACAATGAAATTTACGCCTCGTTTGTCTTGGGCACGAACGTCAAGCAATGTGTATTTCAACGATTCGATGCGTGGGGCTTGGTAGGGGTTGAGAATTTCGATGTCCTCAATTTCTTTGAAGAATTCAAGGCCAAGACTGCCCAGCACAGACGATATAAGAAGCGCAAACCCAAAGCCTCAAATGTCTGATTTTTGACCTTGCCCTTATTCCCTTCTCTATGCCACCACTATCTATCAGCACAGCGATATTTTACAGAAAAAGTCATCATAATTACAGAAAGCCTCTCTTAATTTCATTCAAACCACAGACTATACTGTGGGCAGAAACAAAAGCCAAACAGTCACTACCAAAGAGACTTAGAAGGCTATCGAGTGAACAATACCACGGTCGTTTTCAAAGAGAACTGAGTATTACGCTTCACTTCTTACTTACCCTATTTTATTCAATAAAAAAGGAAACAAACCATGAGCAACGAAAATTTCTCCATTGAAGAATTGGAATCCCGTCATGAGATGAAGTGGTGCTTCTGGCGCTTGCGAGCGTACCGAGTTTGCCGTCGAATCGGCTGGTGGAACTTCTGCTACTACATCTGGAGATGGGTACGCATCTGCTACTAAGCCTTAGATGACGGTACCAAGATGGGTTGCCACTGTCCCCCCAATTGCGGCAACCCAACTGATGAAAGAACAACAAATCAACCAACTATTCAACTAATGACTATCCCCTGATAGAACAAAAAGGAAACAGACCATGAGCAACGAAAACTTTTCAATCGAAGAACTGGAATCCCGACATGAGATGAAGTGGTGCTTCTGGCGATTGCGAGCGTACCGAGTTTGCCGCCGCATCGGCTGGTGGAACTTCTGCTACTACGTTTGGAGATGGGTACGCATCTGCTACTAATCTTTGAGCAAACCTGTATCATTCTCATCTATGGCCAACCGCCGTATGGTACAG
>JBCCHB010000119.1:0-53429 GCA_039028975.1 Chloroflexota bacterium | reverse complement strand
ACCGGCTTCGTTATCAGGCGGCTCAAGCAAAATAAGTGAGGGGAGGCGGATACTTGGAGCCTACCTTTATCATTCAACATTATGTCTACTTATTTCTTGTTTTTAGCACTTCGTGGTCTTGACATTGGGGACCACTTTACATCTATCTGCAGATGGCAATCGCTACAGGCGGTAAAGTGATATCTACTATTTTCAAATAGAATATCGCCCAATAAAACTGTCTTTTGTCCTTGTGCTTTCTAATTTAGGAGAAAACAAATGGTGATAAGTTTTCAGTCATTAATTGGGATACTCTTGATGTTGCTTATCATTTATGTGGTGTGGAGCGCTATTTTATCAAAACCGCCAAAAAAGGAACCAAGTCCTCTTGACAAAGTGCTTGACGCTATACATGAAAAGCAGAAGAAAAAAATAGATTGTGAGGCCTTCTATGAAAAGGTAGAGGGCATTGTTGTCCACGGTAAATGAGCCCTCTACAGAGGTGAAGTGCGTAATGATGTCCCCATCACCATCACACAGCATGGTCTTCCTTATCAATTACGCTTTCGATGGGACGGGAGTGACACAAAACCCTAAATATCAAATAGAAATCAATTGTCACCCGTCCCTCTTATCCTATCCGGAAATCCCTATATTAAGCGTTCAGATACATCCACTTTCTAGCAGAGTACTTGGGCCGTCTCATTTCGCTAGTGATGTCAACAAGACGAGATCCAGCTAAACCAGTTTTTACTGCTTCTTGGTCTTGATATTGGATATCAAATAAGCGACTTAAGAGATGAATGATCCCTAAGGATATAAATACGTCCAAAGCGAGTGACCAACGTCAACGACAAGTGGAGATGGCACATTCCCCCAACATTGATCAAGGACAGATTAAGAAAGTCAGAGTTCATAATTTATGTTAACTTTTAGCTTAAAGCGGAAAGCGTCCATCGAAATAAACGGTAGGTAAAAATCTGATATTCGTTCAGAGAATATTATGTAATTTTCAGCCAGATAACCACATCAGATAGGAATTCAATAAAAGTAAGTAGGTTATGGATAGCTGGTTTGGTTTATTATTGAATGTATAACTTGAATTGGATGTAATCAAACGTGTAAAGTTCAGTGAGTACGCCTGTGTGGTTTGGCTACACGGAACTGAATTGAATGAATTACATACCAAGTTAATGTTGATAAAGAAAAATTGTCATTTTCATAAGAATTCTGTAGGTAACGTGTGACAAATCAGCTAGAAGAATAATGATATACTTTAGTATGAATGGTTAAAACAACATCACTCTTGAATGCAATTCATTCAAAAAATATGTAGATATGGTTCTTCTACATCTCTCAATACATACTCATCCAAACTCTTCATTAATCAAATGTCCTAAATCAAATACTTTAATTTATCCGTTAATTCCATATATGTAGGAGTAGAAACATTTCAAACAGACTTTCTATTTTAATAGCTCTCATATTCGGTGTATTCGTTGCAACTTGGATTGTCGATGAGCCAGCCTACTTTCAGAGATGGGTTACTCAATTGACGATCGTCAGCGGCATTCTGACACTCATTGCGTTTATGACTGCCCTTTTTCTGCACAGACAGCTTCAGCGTCAGCGCCATAACTATACCGGTCGTTTGGATAAACCCATTCGGCTGCATGCCCAGCATTTTTATACGTGGTTCATTGCGCACAACTTGCTTTGGGCAACCGCGGGGGGGCTAGCCATATTGACACTCATGCTCCTTTGGGGTGTCCGTCCTTGGACCCTGCCCGTTACGGTTGGTGTAGTGGTAGCAAGCTTATGTTTCATCTGGGGATCGATTCGGTCCGCGCTCTTCGTATTTGATAGAAATTTCCGTGCGTTAGGCATCTGCTGGATAGAGACAGAGAATGTGGTTCAAAGCTATTGGAACCGCCTGACTACGGCAATCACCTTACAAACTCGTTATGATCAAGCTGCGGATTCAGACCTGCGGCGAACAAACTCGCTTTTGCGCCGCATCATTGCTGTCCTCGATATGACGCGAGAAGATGCTGCCGATCGGGCTGTCCATCTTGGTAACCCAAATTATTTTGAAAGTGCCAAACGCGAGATGAGAGAACGAGCATGGGTTTTCGCAGGCATTTTTGCTGCAACCTTTGCCATGATGTTGGTCCTATTCAGCAACGGGTTGGTTGAAACGACGAATGATGGTCTGCCTCCCGATACCCTATCACTGACGAGCGATCTAGAAGAAGATCCAGTGTCTGTCGCAAAGCATAACGACACGCCAACAGTTACATCGGAGAGCATCGAAGAGCGAAACATGTCTGTTCAGAGAACACCTATCACCCGTGAGACAGCAAGCGTTCGTTCCACAGAGGTAGATTCAGAGACCTCTCATGCCTCTTTAAACGGAAGCCAGGAGAGTAGATCTCAATATGCAACATCCGAGACCCCATCTCAAGCAAACTCTGAATCAAATAACGAAGAGAATAATAGCCTGACATCTGGTATCTCGGAGAACTCCACTGATACAGGCGATGAATCTTCCAGCGACACGTCTGAGCCAGAATCGAGTTCGAATGGCGAGACTGACGGCGAGCCATCCACTGGCTCAGAGAACTCTACCAGTGTGGGTGGTGAATCTTCCGGCGACACCTCTGAACCAGAATCGAGTTCGAATAGCGAGACTGACAGCGAACCATCCGCCAGCTCAGAGAACCCCACCAGTGCAGGTGATGAATCTTCCGGCGACACCCCTGAGCCAGAATCTAGCCCGAATGGCGAGAGTGACGGCGAGACATCCGCTGGCTTAGAGGATTCCACCAGTGCGGACGAAGAACCATCCGGTAACACATCTGAATCAGAAACGAGTCCAAATGGCGAGGGTGATGGCGAGACATCCGCTGGCTCAGAGGATTCCACCAGTGCGGACGAAGAACCATCCGGTAACACATCTGAATCAGAAACGAGTCCAAATGGCGAGAGTGATGGCGAGACATCCGCTGACTCAGAGAACCCCACCAGTGCGGGCGATGAATCTTCTAGTGATACGTCTGAATCAGAAACGAGTCCAAATGGCGAGAATGACGGCGAGACATTCGCTGACTCAGAGAACCCCACCAGTGCGGACGAAGAACCATCCGGTAACACATCTGAATCAGAAACGAGTCCAAATGGCGAGGGTGACGGCGAGACATCCGCTGGCTCAGAGGATTCCACCAGTGCGGACGATGAATCTTCGAGTGATACATCTGAATCAGAAACGAGTCCAAATGGCGAGAGTGATGGCGAGACATCCGCTGACTCAGAGAACCCCACCGATGCGGGCGATGAACCATCCGGTGACACGTCTGAATCAGAATCCAGACAAAATGGTGAGACTGAGGGCGAGACATCCGCTAGCTCAGAGAATTCCACCGATGCAGGCGAAGAACCATCCGGTGACACGTCTGAATCAGAATCCAGACCAAATGGCGAGACTGAGGGCGAGACATCCGCTGGCTCAGAGAACTCCACTAGTGCCGGTGAAGAACCATCCGGTGATACATCTGAATCAGAAACAAGTCCAAATGGCGAGAATGACAGCGAGACATCCGCCGACTCAGAGGATTCCACTAGTGCTGGTGAAGAACCATCCGGTGATACATCTGAACTAGAATCTGGCCCAAACAACGAAACTAGTGAGGAACCAAGTAATCCGTCAAATCCTGGCGGTACTAAGCCCAATGAAACGACCAGCGGAACACCCACACAAAATCCAAATGCCACTGGTAGCGTTGGCCAACAGCCTGGGGAAGGCGCTGAGGGCGAGACTGGTATTAGTCAACAAAATGGACAAGGCAACGGAGAAGGTAGTGGAGAGGGTAATGGAGGAGAGGGTAATGGAGGAGAGGGTAATGGAGGAGAGGGTAATGGAGGAGAGGGTAATGGAGGAGAAGCTAACGACGGCAGTGGCCCAGGCGGGGACATTGAAGGACCATTTTCGCCGCAAGTACTCGATTACAGCAGCGAATTTGACGGTGACTACACAGGTGCGGAGACAGATCTGCTTGAGCGTCCCCAAGATTTGAGCGCGGTTTCTCAAATACCGCCGCCGGCTTCCGACACCAGTCAGATCGTCTCCATCGATATCCCACCAATGACCCAGCTGACCGGCACAAGTTCATCTCAAAATGCAGGGGGTGAAGATAATTCCTTAGCAAACGAGCCAGCTCTGCCTAACACCAATCAGAGCGCTATAGACGAAGAGAGGGCAGATGAACCTGCCCTGCCCGAGCAATACCTGCCCAACTGGATCTTATTCACCTATCTTCAAGAAACAGGACAAGAAATAATACAAGAAACAGGGCAAGATACGGGGACGCAAGTAGAGTCAGAACAACAGAGTGAATAAGCCATGCCAGAAAACCATAAGACACCAAAAGAGTTTGCCGTAGCTAAAATGCAGAGCATTCAAGAAGAGATGAAGGATTTGGATGAGATTGTCCGCCTCTGCCTTGTTGCGCTTTATGCCAAAGGACATGTCCTATTGGAAGGGAACCCTGGTTTAGGTAAGACTGCCCTTGTCAATACGCTAGGCAAAACGCTTGCATTTGAAGCCGGACGAATCCAGTTCACCCCCGATCTGATGCCCTCTGATATTACGGGTACGATGATGCCTGCGGAGAGCAATGGCCAGGGTTTCAGGCTTGAATTTCAGGAGGGACCGATCTTTACCTCGTTGCTCCTGGCTGATGAGATCAATCGCGCCACGCCCAAAACCCAGTCAGCGATGTTGGAAGCCATGGCCGAAGAGCAGGTAACCGTCCTTGGCACACAATGGGCACTGCCAAAACCCTTTATGGTGTTGGCAACCCAGAACCCAATTGATCATGAAGGGACCTACACGCTTCCCGAAGCGCAGACTGATCGGTTCATGTTCAAGCTTCTGATGCCCACACCCAAAGCCACGACCTTGAGCAAAATTATGGAGAAAGAGGCCAACCGTTTGGCTCGCTCTGCTCAGGAAATGGGCAAGGAACAGAAGAATATGAAAATGGAAACAGGTTCAGTGGTGGATGCAATAAAAGAGCAGCAAAAGAGCGCCCGCGAGCGCTGCTATGCCTATCGCTCTAGTATCGGATCCATCGATCTCATTCCATCGTCGCAACGCCATATCTTAAATTTGGTTCTTGCAACCAATCAACAATTTGACGAGTTGGACAGCCTCAACAAAGCAAATAAATCACCAAAATTGGACATTCGCAGCATCCGTACTCTAACCGAGAAGGTCATGCGCTACGGACTCGGCCCCCGGGCCGCCACCGCCCTCATGCTAGGGGCCAAAGCATGGTCCTTCTTCTTTGCATCGCCAGAGAATGAACAGGCCGATGGGTTTGACCTGGCACGAGTCATCTTGCCTGCGCTGCGTCACCGGCTGCGATTGGGATACGATTGGGTAGACAAATATCGACCCCAGAGTGAGCCTGAGGATGTAGATGAAAACGCCCTACTCGACGAACTCATCGCCGAATTAGCCATTTTGACGGCTCCCAACTTGGATGGTTACCAGAACACATTTGAGCGAGAGATGAAGCGCGTTCTCAGTAAGGAATATGGTGGTGCGTGAACGATCTACCCAAGCTTCCGATAAGCGAATCCGCGCTCAACCGCTACCTGATTCGCACCCAGCAGCAGATCCGACCAGGATTGGGCGGGAGCCATCTCACCCGTCGGCAAGGGCAAAGCCTGGAATTTCGCGATTTTGCCGTCTACACGCCTGGTGACGACATTCGCCACGTAGACTGGCGCGCGTCCAGTCGTTATGGAAAGCCTCAGGATCTGCTGGTGCGCAAATTTGTGGCCGAAGAGCAGCACTCACTGGTTATCTCCATCGACACGCGTGACACCATGGGGCTACCGGATACACCCTCGAAGTTGCAGATTGCCCGCTGGTTGGCGGAAGCCATTGCTTGGGTCGGGTTACGCTCGGGAGATCAAGTTGTACTGCATCAGCTTTTTAGCCAGGAAAGAAGAGTACCTACGACCATACGCGGCGCAACGGGAGCCATCAACATACGCACGGAATTGGGCCGTTTTTCAGAGCCGACCTACGATGCTAGGGCTAACGTACAGATCCTGCGTCCCTACCTACCGCCGACCGCGGTGTGGATCATCCTCACTGACTTTTACTTTGGCCAAGAGCAGGCCGACGCATTAAGCCAGACCATTGTCCAAGCCCAGAGAGGATATCGACAGGTTCTCCTTGTAGAACTCGACAGTTGGCCATATGAAAGAGTGCTGGTTGGCGTAGGGCCACGACGCATAGAAGGTCCGGGTATCCATGTCGAGCGCCCCCATTACGAGGTAACGGAAGAAGCATTGAACCAGCTTGAGGCCAATATTGCGGCCCATAAGCTAGGGTTTCTCAATCAGTTGCGTCGCCGTAAGTCTGATACAATCTGCCAGTGGGCTGAAGAAGCATCGGATGGCGCAGAGCTTTTCCGTAGCTGTTTTCTGAACGATAAATCAATTCAAAATCTGTTTGTACGAAAGACACTATGATAGCTGCATGGATCTTGGGTGGCCTAACGACAATTCTAGTTGCACTCTACATGGCCCGTCCGCGGTTGGAGAACCGTAGACTTTCAGCAGCCCAGTTCTTCCAAGATTTGGAATCACCACGGCAACAGACGCTGCAACTTCGCCTGAGCAACCCATTGCTCGCGCGGCCTTTCTATCTGCAATTGCTCGCGCTACTCATAATTTTGGTGGCCGTGCTGACCATTCACCTGGCGTATGCTGGGGCTGGCACCGAGCAATCCATCGGTCTGTGGCTGATGGTGGATACGTCGGGCAGTATGAGTACGGAGCAGGAGGATGAGCTAAGGCTGACGCTCGCTCAGGAGGCGGCTCTGGACATGCTCGATATTGGGGAACAGGCTGCCCAAAATGCAGTCAGCGACATCGAACTGTGTGTCAAGCTATCAGCATTTGATTTGGATAGCCGCGCTCTGCTGACGACTGCGAATCTTACCGTTGTGGCGCAGGAGATTGAATCATTACCCACTCGGGCACTCGGGACCAATATCGATCTGGTTCGCAGCGCTTTGGAGGGACTTATCGAGCAGCGAAATGTCGATCTGGCTAATAACACATTGGAAGGACTTACCGAGCAGCGAGATGCTGAGTGTGTGATTACTCATCTCGCTGTCTTTACGGATCTACCTGCTCCCGAGTGGATAGCCGACCATGAGGCAATCCAAACATTTTGGCATGATGTTAGTGAGTCAGTGGACAACATTGGATTTACCGATCTCCGCGCTACCCGCAACCCGCTAACGGGTTTGGTGCATCAGGTCAGCGTGACGGTACAGGCATACAACAGCCGACCGAGCGATGCCCGCATCGAAGTGACCTCACCAACGGGGGAAACAGTGCTGAATGACACCTTGCGCTGGGAGGGGGACGGCACTTGGCAGGCGCGATTCAAGCCCGTTGGTCCTGGTGAATACAGATTACAAATTACGCCAGGCGGTGCCTATCCGCTGGATGATGAAGCCGTCATCACCATCAGCGATGGTGACGCAATTCGGGTAGATTGGCAGGTTGAGAGGCCAGAATTCCTTAGCGGACTTGGCTGGATACAAGATGCTGTGAAACCACAGTTTCGCATTACGGCTAACGTGTCTAGCAGCGACGTATCCAACGACAGAGCGATTCCGACCCTGATCATCGGCGATGGATACACTGCCGATAATTCCAACGAGATCTTGGACTTTTTTGAGGCCAGTCCCCTGCTTGCCGATCTCAACTTTGATGTGGCCGAGACCATAGGTATTCGCGGCATTCCGCTACCGTCAGGATCGGTTCCGGTTCTAAGAGGTCTAGACGAACAAGCGTGGATCGCAACAGATAGCCGCTTGCCCACAGTCTATATACCGGACTTGCCAGTGTCTCCCAGCGCTACGGATGCACAAGACGAAACACTTGTCGCTTTCTCGAATGTCGTCTTTTTCAACGCGGTGCGCTGGCTACTACAGGAGCGGACGCTGCCGCCGCTCTACACGTTGACCTCGGCATCTGCGCCCGAAGCAGAAGGCAATCGAATTGCCCTACACGATGCTGAAGGAAACACAGAACGGGTTGCCAGCTCTTATGGCGAATTAACCGATCTCAAGCCGATTCGAGTGAACGAACGGGAAGAACCGATTTGGCCGATTCTCTTGACCGTGGCCGCGGCGATATTCTGCATTGAGCGCAGCCTAGCCGCTTATGGAGGAGCCAAATGGCGCTAACCTTCGAACCGCTCTTCCCCTGGCAGTGGGTAACGAGTGGCCTCGCGGCTGCAGTGGTGATGCTCCTGTTGGTGCGAGGTTTGGTCGATGGCTGGCGACCGCTGGGGCGTGGAATCCTGACCCGATTTTCTGTTTTAAGCACATCCATCCTGGCGGCTGGCTGCTTTGTGATTGCGGCATTTAACCCGCTCTATGTGGATCAACCCGATCCAGATCGTTCTCATCTTGTGGTTTTGGCAGACGTTTCCGAGAGCATTCAGCGGGCAGAAGGGGGGTGGCCCCAAGTTCATGAAGAGGCTGCCCAACTCATTGGCTCTAGTATTGAGGCTTTGCCTGAAGCCATTAGAACCAAGAGTACAGCAAGCGTTCTGACCTTTGGCGAAGGGGTTGTCCTCGTCGAAAAAGAGGTGGCGATGGCTGACCTGCCAACTGCCTTTAGACGACTGAACGAGAATGACTTTGCTCGCAAGCAAGGAAGCGACATTGAGGCTGGCTTGCAGGATGCGGCTCGCTCCATCCAGGCGGCCGGCGGGCGCGGCGCGGTACTGCTAATTAGCGACGGTAATCAGACAGAAGGCAACGCTCTGCGGAAAGCCCAGCAGCTAGCCCAGCAGGGGGTAGCCATCCACGTCTTGCCAATCAGCAGCAGCGAACCGGCCCTAGCCATCACCGCTGCTGATCTGCCCCGCCAAGTTAAGGCAGAGACCGAGACCTTCGTGCGCGGGACGGTTCGCAACCAACAGACAGCGCAGGTTGTGGCAACTGTGGCCATCACCCGCAATATGGGACTGACTTCAGATGAGGGGCAATTTGGCCCAACACTTGACACGGTGACCAATCCGTTCAGCCTGGACATCAACGAGACGGGCAGATTGCGCTCACCGCTTCAATTTGAGGGGCTTGGCCTGCAGTTTGTGGACCTGGTCCTAACGGCGCAGGAGGGTGCTGGCACACATCATCGACGTTTCTTTACCCACGTCAACCGCCCCCTTGAGGTTTTAGCCATCGGAGGGGACAATCGCTGGACCGCAGCATTACCTTCAGGTGAGGCCAAAGTCACCGAAATGACGCCGAGTCAGCTGACCGCGACCACCAAGCTACAAGACTTTGACGTGGTGACGATTAGCAATGTTGTCGCCAGCGAATTTTCTCCCGCCGCATTAGCGCATGTGGCAAGAAGCGTTGAGGAGGATGGATTGGGCTTTTTGCTAATCAATGGCGGTCACCAAGGTCTGGCAGAAGATACAGAGACCGTGTTGATGAGCTATCTTGATACGGTGATTGACCCTCTTCTGCCTGTCTCTAGCGAGCCACGCCCTTTTCAAGAAGAGCCGCCACCGCGTCAGGTCGTCTTTGTGATGGATGTATCTGGTTCTATGGACGGTCCTAATCTGACCAAATCGCAAGAAATCGCTCGTCACATCATTGAGACCTTTCTTCGCCCTCAGGATCGGCTGGATGTTCTGCTCTTTGGTGGCGGTACCCAATATTTGATTAAGGGCCTGTTTCTGACCGACAGCAATAAGCAGCAGGCCATTCGTGCCATCAACAGCATTCAAGCTGGCGGAGGCAGCGATCCAAATGGGGCTATGATGCTATTAGAGCGAGAACGGAAGCTGGAGTGTGGGTTGATCTTTATATCGGATGGCGAGATCGTCGAGCTAAGTTCTGTTAACGCCCATCCCGACTGTCGCGCCACTGTTTTTGCCATCGGTAAATCGTCAGTCCCAGCCAATTCGCCATTGCATGCCCTATCGGATCCATTTCCCGTAACGAATGCATTTGATCCAAAGAGCATCCAGATCCCTTACTTTCAGCCTGAGCCTAGGGACAAGTTTTTTGAACCAGGAACCTTTTCAGCCTTACCGCTGGATCGTCTTGCCTACGTTGCGGAGCGGTTGCCTGTACCATCGTTGTCGTTGGAGGGGAATGCCATCTCTTACTTTCGTGAAGATGCCGAGCGGATTGCGGTGCGGCCCAAGCTAACCGATCCCATTCTGGCCTATCGTGAACATGGTGCCGGTTACGTTGGCGTCTTTACGAGCGAGTTCCCTGATGAATGGATTGAAGGAGAGGAAGGAAGCAAGGCCATAACGGCCTGGGTAAAGCGGTTGGCCGCGTATCAGGCAAGAGATCGATATGACTTTAAGCTAGTTGACCAGGGGACCGTCATGGACATGACCGTTGCGCTTGTGCCAAAACTTGGATCATTACTACGGGTGAATCGTCTATCTGTGGCCCTTGAAACAGATGCTCAAGCAGCGACCAATCTGCTCTTGCGGGAAGTGCCGGACGTTCCAGCCACCTTCCAGGGTCTGGTTGAGATCCCGCGCCAAGAAGAGGCTCAGGAAGCAACGCTGATCATCGAAGAATCTGGTCCAGATGAGTTGGCTCGCCCGCAGCGCATCCCCATTCTCATTCCGCCGGTCGGCACGTTGGCTGGCACATTCTCGGCGGAAGCATACAGCTATGGCCTGAATCAACCACTGCTACAAGCCATTGCTCAAGTGGGGGGAGGGCTATATGCGCCAGAAGAGGGGACGCCATTTTTTCAAAGCCAGCCACCAGAGCGGCGGAGTGAGCCACTATGGCCCTGGTTTTTGGTCGCTGCGGTGCTTGCCTACCTAGCGGCCATTGCGATACGGCGGTTGGATGTGTGATTTTAAAGTAGGGTACTTTCTAATGAACGAGCAGAATCCATCTGTACAAAGTCAGTCTCCAGTAAAGAGTTCGCGGACGGAAGAAGCACCACTAAGCGGCTTGGATTTTACCGAGATTCCGTTGGAAAAGCTGGCCAATACTTTTCAAAACATAGGCAGAGACTTGCTGCAAGAGATGGTTATCGAAAACCAGAAACCAGACTTGGCAACACACTTTTCTCCGGAAGACGCGCAGATTCTCGTTCCCGACCAGAAATGGATCACCATGCCGCGGCGCTACCTGAACTATGGTGGCAATGCTCTGTTGAATGATTTCGGCCTGATGGTGCAGATGAATTTCCGAGAGCTGCGCAGAAATCTGTGGCGAACGCGACGGCAAGATTTTGAGCTTTGGTGGCCACCGAGAACCATGCACGCTTTTCTGCTCAACCGTTTGGAACGCTCCATCGGCAAAGTCTCTGAAGAAGATATTCCAGACGATATCTTAGATGTGGTGGCCGAACGCGCTTGGGGCAACCTAGCGTTCCAGAATGAGATGGGGAGCATGTTGCAGCGCACTCTACGCCAAAATGAGCTCTTTATCCAGGGTGACAAGGCGCTCATCGTCCTCTCTTCAAAAACATATTGGGTACTTCTGGCCTTGAGTAAAACGCCAGCTATGTTCTCACATCACTTCTTTAACCGTGACCATCGTACTCTCGTGCGTGCCATCAAGCGTCTGCATCGAGAAGCAGAAAAACACATCTTACAGACCGGTTGGGCCGGATTTTGGGACCAGTGGGTGATTTGGACAGCCATGAGCCAATATCCAGGGGCCATCGTCGATCTATCACCATCGCTCTACAACGCATTAGCCGCTCTACCCATCTTTCACTTTGTGGAAGATGGTGAGTGGGATTCACAGTCTGTTGATGGCCAATCTGCACCAGATGAACCGCCGGTTATGGACGAAGTGGTTGAACGTGTTGAACAGAATGAGAATACCGCTTCTGCAGAGTCCGTGAAGGAACGAATAGACCAGCCCACGTCTGTGTTAGCCAATCCAGACTGGATGCAGGAGATGCCCAACTGGTTTCGACTGAAATATAGTTGCACAAATGAGAGAGCTTTCAGTTAGTCAGCTTGTTAGCCGTCAGCCGTCAGCCGTCAGCTTTTAGCTAGAATTTGGCCACGGTTAGGGGTTGGTTTTTATACTTTCTTATAGCATAAAAAATGTGAGGTTATTCATGTTTGAATCCGGGGTACTTGCCGAGTTAACCCAAACCCATCGGCAGGGTCTACGCAACCTGCACAGGGTTGAGGAGGCGTTATGCAATCGCTTTGTGGGGCTGGAAGATCCCATCCGCGCGTTGATTCTCGCCGTAGCCAGTGGGGAGCCGCTGCTGCTGGTGGGACCGCCCGGCACAGCTAAATCAAGGCTTATTCGCGCCTTTTGCGGCCTAACTGGTCTATTGGACGAAGACAATCTAGAGCGTGGCCATGAAGCCTACTTTGAATATCTGCTGACGCCCTTTACCGAACCGGGCGAGTTGTTTGGCTTCTATGACATTAGCCAAATGCTGAATAAGGGTGCAGAGAAGCAGACGCTGCGTCGTATGGACGATGGCATGATGCAAAATGCCACGGTGGTCTATCTGGACGAGGTCTTTAACGGCTCAAGCGCCATTTTGAATTCGCTACTGGCGTTTTTGAATGAAGGCATCTTCCACGACCGGGGGCAGCGCAAAAAGGTGAAGATGAAGTATCTCTTTGCGGCCACCAATCAGGTACCCGAGACGGGCGAACTACGGGCCGTCTATGATCGCTTTGTCTTACGCTGCAATGTAGACAATGTTGAGGCATCGCCCAATGAGATAGATGGTTTGGTCTCTGCCGGATGGAAAGAGACCTATGGCGGTCAACCAGAGCAAAACAAATTTAGCAGCTTGCTCGATGAAATGGAGCATTTGCGATACGCTATCAAAGAACGCACAGCCCAGGGTCAGCTTACCCCCCAACGCGAAGATCCATTCTACAACAGCCTCGCCCAGTTGGTTGAGCATGCACGAGACTTTGACCTTTCGGAGATGTCGAACCGCCGCCTGATCAAGGTGGTCCACATTATGCTGATTCACGCCATCTACAGAGCAACTTCTTCCAATGGCCAAACCAAAGAAGCACCCCAGTTGGGGCGACCAGAGTTGATCTTGATCCCCCAATTCTTCTTAGATCGGACCGAGCTAGATGTAGTAGAGCGCATGAAGAGGGTGGATATACGTGGCGAGTAACCGAGAAGGCTTTGAGAATGAAACAATTGGGTTGAATATGGCGTTGGTCTCACCAAGCGTGTGGCGGCCATTAACAGCGCAATCACTCACGGGGCTTGGCGACCATGAACGCCTGCTGGCCCAGACAATCGTCACCTCGTTCCACAACCGTCACGTTGGGGTCTCGCCGGATTTGGCTGCCGGGTTGGCTCAGCTATTGCTTGACCCATCTAAAATGATGAATCCACCGGAACCTTGGGGCGCGGTGCTAAAGCGATTGAAAACCGAGCTGGGGTTCCAAGATGATAGACCCGAACGGTCTGAGCAAGGCCTATCCTCGGCAAGCTTTGGCTTCGCTTTTTTTACCAACCCCACATACAGCGCGCTACGCATCTTTATGCCTCTACTGCTGACCATATGCCGACAGGTAGGCGAGAGCTATCTTTTCTGTGCCGATGAAGTTGACGATGGGATTTCTAAAGGGGACTACTTAGCCTATGCTCAAACGCTAGCGGACGCAGTGCAAACGGTTGCCGCAAGTGAAGACGATCAATACCAGATCTTCTGGAAAGAGCGAGCCATTACCCTCTCCAGCCTCACTAGACCCAGCGAACGCAACCATGCCCAGAGCAACCCACTACCCGAGATGGATCCGGTGGCCTTGCGTCTGTTGCTCACCCTTAATCCATCCCTTTCCACCGCTCAGACGGCCAAAAAGCTGCCGCGCCTGGTGACGCCACTCAACCGCCAGCGTAGCCTTACCCGCAAAGAAGGTGGTGTCGATGGCGTACATATGACCCGCCGCATAGAGGACATCAATAACATCTTAATCAGCGAATTACTCAATCCAACCCCGGTGCTGGCGGATCGAATTCTGAATACAGGTTTCCTGGCCATCGAGCGACCGCCCGAGCGGGTCAAGCTGCGAGACGTGCTGATTGCGGCCCTTATGCCAGCCGACGTACAGCAGGGAATGAGCGCGGATTTTCTAAAAGCCTGCTGGTTTGACTGTCTGATGCATCTGAGCGTGCTGCTACGCCAACATAAGCTTCACCAGAGCGAATTCCGCTGGATCGAGGGCGATTCCTTTGACCGGGTACGCTCCAGCGTCTATCACCTGGGCAATCTGCCCATCTTTGACGTTGATACCGAAGAGGAAGCAACCGAAGGGTACCGCCAGCAATTTCTCAACGCCCTACAGTGGCTCCCCACCTATCTCGACCGACGTAGCCCTTTCCGTCCGCTCCCCGAACCAATCATGGCGGCATCTGAAGAGCAATTGGTTCCGCTGGAATCAAGCCGCGGGCGCTCTCGTCATGAACAGATCGAACGCTGGGTAACCGCGGCCTGGAGCCAACAAGAGGAGAGTGCGGCATGGCGTACACAACAGCCCATATCGTCTCGCGCAAGCGATCAGCAGGTGAAAGTGCTAGCCGTTGATGAATTTGCCTTTGTCCATGTGATGCTCTTTCTGCCAGCCACATTGCGCTACAGCGAGTTTCGTCGCTTTACCGCCCGCTCCACTCTGCTGAAGAAATTACTGCGCTTGGGGAACAGCGCGGCTCAGCACGTCAGCATTACTTGGGTGCCTGAACACATTGCGCCAAACCGGGCCGCTAACAGGGCCACTGTAGATAAAAATTCGTACGCTGGCGAGGCAGAGGTTCCTGATCTAGACCCATTCGCAGAGACAGACGGTTTTTCAGAAGATCCAAACCAGTGGGCCTTTGAGACTCGCGGTCGGGGAACCGGAGCCCTATTTCCTGGTGAACTGAATGATATGGATGGGAAAGAGATTGCCCAAGTCATTGAAAACGCTTGGTTCGAGCAGCTATTGAAGGAGATGTGGCGTGACTGATAAGTACTTCTTATTAGATGAACTAACACCCAGCCAGGCACTTCACGTGCTAGCCGAAGCCGCAGAGGAGACAGAGGAAGGAGATGGCTTGGGGCTGATGGATATCCGCGTGCGCACATTTAGCTCGGAATTTTACGGCACATCCACAACGCTCTTTGTCCCCGATCTCTATGCTCAGACAAGGAGCAAAAAGAAAGACCAGAACGCGTTGAACGCGCTGAGCACCCTGTTGGAGACCTACCGCGGAATAGCCGAACGCGAGCCACGCCACGGGGAACTGGATTTAGAGGCCCAACCGATAGCCCAAGGCATTGGCTGGCTCCTGGTGAATAGCTTTGCTACGCCGAGTCTCTCATCCGCCGGCGTCTCTGCCAATACGGCCTCCCCCCAAGAGGATGAGTATCTGCTCCTTGCTCGTAACATCGACGTGGACCGAGCGGCAACCATTGTCGAGGAGCTGCGCTTTCAGGCCACCAATACAGAGATCACCATTGCCCGAACCGAGACGGACAACAGCGAGCCGCTCTACATCTTTCACGTCTTGGATGACCAGAAGCGACGGTCGGCCTTTCAGAGCGCGATGGCTGGGGCAAAATTTGCTGACTGTACTTTGCTGATCGGGTTTACAGACAATGAGTCATCGATCTTTCTGCCCAAAGAGAGCCGGCCAGAGAAGGCCAGCTTGCACTACTTCTGTCGTTTGGTGCGCACCGCGCCCAATCTCTTTAACGACGAAGAGCGTCTGGCTTCTACGGGTGGGCTTCTGGCGGCAGTTGATGCCGAAACAGTGGCCCAAACCGATGGTGATGGTAATGGTGATGGTAATGGTGATGGTGTGGATCAGAAGATTCAGTATACCTTCTACTTCCTGGGTGGCCTATCATTCCTCAACCAGATCGAATTTGCCCCCACAACGCCCCAGCACATCGATATCGAGGTTCATGAGCTAACCGATAGCCAAGAGCATCTCCAGCAGTTGCGTGACAAAATTGCCGATGCCGAGCCATTTGTTGCCTATCGCCTCAAGCTCACCAAGGGCAAATACCGAGAATTTAAGCAGAATGAGTATGAACGCTTGTCTCAGCAGCAGTTGGATATTGAACAGCACCTGGCCTATCTAAGCAGCATTGCCGCAGATAGACCCACGCTGCTCTGCTTTACACCCACTCAGCTTCCGGCGCTGGCCGATTTGATTCGCAGCATGCCGATGAAAGATCTGCAGAGCGAGGAGCTGCTCTATGGCTTTCAGGCCGTTGAAACCTACCATCAAGAAGGTCGGCACTATCTCTTAAAGCCACCTTATGCCACCTTAAAGGAGATGGATCCGCTGCCGCTCTGGCAAGATCTAGATGCCATGGCCATGCACTTCTGGCTGGATCCCCTCTGGTCTCGCTACTACCGAGGGCGGGGCAACAATTGTCTAGTCTTTGTGCCCAAAGGCATGACCCTCTTCCCCTCCATGCATAGCTGGGACCCAACAGAGATGGACGCCTATATGCGGGACGTCATGTCCCAATGGTATCACGGTCACTATGGCGTTGCCACTATTCCAGAGAACCCCATCTACCTCTTTGAACCATCGCCCTATGCCGAGGATAAGATTCACATCTCGGTGCTCAACCAAGACAACTTTCGGCCACTCAAAACGCAGCTGGGCTGGTTCAATGACAATCTGGCCATTATGGATGAGTTGAACGGGGTGGATGAATATATTCGAACCCTGGCAGATGATATGGCCAAGCGTGATCTGGCCGCCCGAGTAGAGCAGGAAGCCGAAAGCGCTGTAGCTCGCTTTCAAGCCGCGGCAGAGGCGACGAGCCGCCAAGTTGCGGACAAAACAGATGTGCTTGCGGCAGATGTCACCCAAGGGCTGGAGCGTATCTTGCAGAAGACGCTGGCGACCACTGAAGAGATCCGGGTTTTGAATGAGCGATTAGCAGCCCTACAAAAGCTACACGATGAGATGCAAACAACGGCCAAGGAGACTGAAAGGCTGATTGCCAAGGACGAGCAAGCAATTGATGAGCTGGTTCAGTTCACCGGTAATCTGCGCCAAAGAGTCGAAAGCGTACTGGCCGATTCACAACAGGCCCGGCAAGAGGCCCAGGAGCGGGTTACGGCCGAGCTAGATGCTATCCGACAGACCCACGCCACTCTGCAAGCAATGTTGGCCACTGTTCGAGGAGATGACGTTAAGCTTGTGGATATACAGAGCGCAGAGACTCGACAAACAGATATGCCGAGCGTAGAGGTCCAGAGACCTGAAATTCAGACAAACGGGGCCAAGGAGTATGAGCATACAGGTCGTGACCACAACGTGAGCGAAAGCAGGAGGAGCGATGGCTGAGTTTCGCGACCGCTTCACTCACCAGGAGCAGCTGATCGAAGAGGCGTTAAGCCATTCCCAGACCACAATGGATGCTGGTGAAGCGGAGACAATCCATTGGTCTGAGACGCGTGCAACCTTGGTAGGCAGGTTGATCCCCCAGCTTAGGCGGTGGAGGTTCCATTTGCGGCAGGCCAAAAAGCCCATCTACCTCTTCCCCGTTGATCTGCGGCGACACGGGCTAAAGATCTTTTTCGGCGTTACATGGCGGCATCCCAATGCACTGCGGCTTCGCTATCAAAATGCCCTGACTCGGCCCAAAATCCTCTACTATCAGCTGCGTAACTGGCTGCGAAGGCTACAGCGCATCTTCCTTACCTGGTTCGCCCGCCACCGCCGCCTTATATTGATGAGTCTGACCCTCTTGGCTCTGGTTTCGGCGCTCATTGTTAGCATTTGGCTTACGTTCATTATCTGGCGGTATATATTTGAGTCTATTGTATCTCTTTGGGAGTCTTTGATTGGTTCATGAATGATTTTCACTCGCCTTGGTTAGCTCATCAGCCCCAGATAAAGATCGAGGGAAGGCTTCAGCGCCAGTCCGTGCGGCTGGTGCTGGCTGGTGTGGCTGGCTTCATCATATTCTTGCTCTTGTTACGTATCTTGCAGCCTTAAAACAAAAGCGGCCCTATTTATCTGCTCTACTGGATCCATGACCACTGGTTTTTGCCCTTCAAGGCATATACCTACACCCTCTTTTTCCCGGGCAGTCTCATCTGGTGGGGCATTGCCGCTACCCTCTTTGTGTTCTGGCTGGCCTCTTATCTGACCGATCGCTCATTTATTCTCCAGCCTCATATCTGGCTGCTGCAATTTGCCGTTCACCAGCCGGGGCTATACCCACTTCTGCTCTCCAGTGCCAGCAGGCTCCAGCAATATAGTCTGGAATCCGAACTGCTGAAGCGCGTCATCGAACATGAACGGAGCGTGGCCTGTAGCCATTTGGGGAATGTACCGAGTGAGGATGGGGATCGGCTTGCCTTGCATTCTGCCGTTGGATTGACGAAATTGCTCGTTCAGCTCTATACTCAGCCTGTCAGCGGTCAGCTTGAAGAAGGGTCAGGTAGCGACGCACCATTGGGCGTTGCGCCCCAGCGTGCGGACGTTCTGCATGCGGCGGTTCTTTGGTACGAGGCGCTGTTGCTGATCTCTATTCTCAATATCCAGCCACAGGACAACCAGGTAGAGCCGCGCGAAGTAGACGAAACAGCCTTCAGCGACACCAAATCCGCGCTCTTAAACGAGTTAGGCGAATGTGCCAAAGCCATTTGGGATGGATTAAGCGCACAAGGAAAAGAGGAGCATCATCAGCTTCCTGACTTGAAGAACAGTTATACCCTGGCCGCTTTTGCCGATGACTTGTATCTCACCTGCTGCAGCCAACCAGAGCTGGCCAGTCACCTACTCACCGAAGATGAAGTCTCTCAGATAGACCAATTCTGGATCCAGAGCAGACTGGCCCAATCTGTCAGCAGCCGACGAACGGGTTTAGAGAGACTGCAAGATGCACTCTATCAACAGCAGAGGCCAAGCAGCAATCCGCTGGTGCTGAATGAATCGTTCTGGGATATCCCGAAAGACGAAAAATTGACCGACGAAGAGTTAGGGCATTTAGGGAATCTAGCCACCTATGAGGCCCTCTACACAGCCTATTTGGGACAGTCACCAGATGGCGCGCTTGGCTATCTGGATGCAGTTGAGATGGTCCGCTTTACGCAAGCGTCTGTGCCACAGAGGTATGACGAGGATCGGAGCATAGCTGAGCGAATTCATGGCTTAGTCTCTACCCTCCCCAACAGCTTGCAGTATCGACTCTGTGCCGCCCTTCAACATACGTACGTTGATCAGCGGCATACAACCTGGCTTGCTTCTCCCTTAGATCACGACGAACTCGTTCTACCCATTCACTTTGACCTGGCCTACGACCAAGCGGCAACGTTGATCCACGCATCTGGACCACCCCCTGTAGGAGAAGAGTATACCAGCAGAGAAGCCCAGTGGGTGGAGACCGTCATCATACAGGTGCAGAAAACAGGTCCTTTTCTGGCCACCATGCGCAAACATACGCCGGGGTATGTGGCGAAAGCTGGCAGCTACTTAATTAACACAATTGGATCGTTACCAGTTCAAGGTAGACGCCTCTATACCACACTCCTTGAATCAGAGTTTTTCAAATCAGAAAACCTGCCCGACGCCTTCTCATCCATAGGCGAAAGGGTTTCGCGCGGGGTGAAGGTCGCTGCCCAGTGGACCACCACCCAATACAGCAGTCTCGTAACAGCTGCCAGAAAAAGAGAGCTATCTGAATGGCTGACGGTCATTACAGAGTGGGTGACAGATGGGTGGAAAGGAGCTAGGCAATGGGCCCAAGCCCAACACCAAGAATATATTCCCTCTGGTAAAGTGAAGAATTTCTGTATGAAGCTATGGGAACTTATCCGTAGGATCATTAACGATCTCCGGAAAAGGTTTTAACACTTTTATTTGAAAGGATTAGAGAGATGAATCAAATGCAACAGGAGAAGAATCCAACACTGGCAGCCATTCTAAGTTTCCTAATCAATGGGCTTGGCCAAGTCTATAACGGTCAAGTTGGCAAAGGACTCTTTATTATAGGGGTTCAGATAATTAACTGGCTCCTCACGTCTATCATTATTGGCTTTATCACAGGCCCCATCGTCTTTATCTGGAGCGTGTATGATGCGTACGCCGTTGCCAACCGCATCAATGCTTCTAACATGCAGCAAGTGATGGCGAATACAAAGAAATGCCCACGCTGTGCGGAACGTGTAAATATAGATGCAAAGGTCTGTCGGCATTGTAGTCATGAGTTTGTGGCAGCGTGATTGTATGCGCTTAATTATTTAAGAGTTACCTATTTACCATGAAAACCAACTGGTCAAACGGCACCCGCTCACCAGAAGAACAGGCACGCTCCTATCTCCGTCATCGGGCTTGGCAGCTCCCGCTAAAGAGAAGGACCGATCTCATCCTCATCATTGGGCTGGTGTTGACCCTGCTTGCGATTTGGGGCGGTTGGTCCGCGTATGTGCTGATTGGAGAGCGCTTTGATCTATTTGCCGCACCGCTGGTCCAACCGCTCAAAGATGACCGGATTCTGGTTAATGTGCGGGATCAGATCGAGACGGCTGCTATGCTCGATGCGGTGATACATCCACCGGATCGTCATATCTATCTTGCCCAGCAGGGTGGGACCATCCACCGCTACAATCCGCGTACCCGGCTCTGGTCCATGGATGTTCCCTTTACGGACGCGGATCCGATCCACCGCGATCTAACGGTATTGCGCTCAGGATGTGGGGTCGATCCCCTCTCCACAGAGGTGGAAACCTGCCCAGACGACGAATCTCTCTGGGGCATCAGCCGAGAAGGGGGGCTTGTTCGTCGCCAGGGGAATGACTGGGAGATCCTGATCCCGGATACGGCTTTTGTGGGGGCAAATGGTTCCATTGTCGCCGATGAGCAGTTGACTGCCGCGGCTGTGACCCCAGACAAACGTTGGCTAGTTGTGGGAACGGCAAACGACGGCATTGGACTCTACGACAGCCAGCGCCGTATGTGGCTGCCGGAAACCATTGCGTTCTCCCAACAGCTTCCTTCATTGTCAATTCGCCACCTGCTCTGGTGGCAGGGTCGCTTCTGGATTGGCACGCCGGCTGGTCTAACGTCGATAGCGTTGAATGAGGGGCAACTAGCCCTGGTTGAGGTCGATGCCCAGCCTGGCAATATTGTCGATCTGGACGCCGATCCCAAAGGCGCATTATGGGTATTGGTCAACTATCCGTGTGAGGTTGGAGCTGATGATTGTCTCTGGTTGGGCAAATTTGATGCTCCCAATCGGGCACCTTTGGTTCTCATCCATGAGCGCAATCGGTACGCGGATCTGAGCCTGGATGAGGTCAACTTTGCCCAAGATTGGGGTGAGGCGCTGACGGTGGCTGGCCAAACAGGCATCTTTACTTACGATACTCGGTTCCATAACTGGCAGCGACGCTTTGATGAAAGGGTCTCCACTACGCTGCCCCTTGCCAACGGACAGGGTTTCTACTTCGGCTTTCCCAACGGCGTTGGGCTACTAGAGCAAGAGAATCTAAGTACTTGGGAGATTGCAGACAAAGAGATTACCAAATTACTCTATGGGGGCAATGGTGAAGTATTGGCCCTGACCCAAAATGGTAACCTCTTTGCGCTAGCCAGCGCCGGCAAAGCGCGTACCGTCTTTGCCAAACGAGCAACGGGTTTCGAGCCGGAATCCTTTACCGCGGCTGCCCAGCTCAACAATACAGTTCTACTGGCGGGTGCTGAAGGCACGCTGCTGCACGACATTGAAAAACGCACCTATGAGGATATTCCCATCACTCAGCTACCGGACTGGTTGCGCGATGAAGAGGTGCGTCTCTTCGTTTCCGGAAATTCGCTCTACGCGGTTCTGCCAGGGGAACAGAGGTTTGTCAACGTGTACGCGCATCCTGTTTCCAAAGCGGCTACGGCCAAATATATCACGGATGAGGGGCGGCTGGTTGAACCTCAGTCGGTGCCTGGACCAGTACAGCGGGTACGCACTTGGGACCGGCAAGGCATTGGTCTCATTGCTGGCGACGGCAGCCTCTATCAGTTTGTATCGGGAGCATCTCAAACAGGTACAAACGCGCCAACCAACCAGAGACAGCGCTTGACCGGTGCCAGCGTCACCGACCTGGACAACCTACGTCTGCTGGACGTGGCGATGTTGGGCGACGATTTTGTCGTCTCCACCAAAGATGGTTTGCGTTATTACAATCTGGAAACCCGTGCCTGGAGCAACTTTCAAGCACCGCCCACAGATAACGTTGCCACAGAGATCGTCACCATTGACAACCAGTTGGTCATGCAGACCGACCAACGGCGCTTGCTCCAGTCCAAGGGCAGCAATTCTGTCCGCATTGGGAGTGCGGAAGAGTTTGGGATCCGCGACAATCGCCTAAGTGATGCCCAGATTCATGAGCAGCAGCTCTACCTGGCTGGTTCAGGAACTGTGGTTCATTACGATATGGATAAGCGCCAAATTACCAGACGCTGGGATCTGCCTGGCAGCCGATCTGTTGCCCTCAAGGGATTAATCAACAATACCCCCCTGGCGCTGAGCGGCGACATAGCCACCCTGGGCAAAACGCCGATTCTTTCCGATGCAGGAGACGTTTTGAGCCTTTCCAGCACCGAACGCGCGATCTGGACCCATCGCAAACAAGGCAGTACCCACTTCCTCATGGGACATCCCATCGGCCAGAGCTTCTCGTTGAACAATGCCCAGTGCTTCTTTCGCAACCCCAGCGCAGGTTCCGATGTCCGGCGCATAGACGATGCTCGCGAGTTGCCACAAGGGGCCATTGCCGTTACCACCAACGATGGGATGAGGTTTTATCATCCGGCGGCCCGCTCCTGGTATGTTGGGGATTCGACTACGGCTCAAAGCGGCGGTCGCGTCTATCTACTCGGTGATTATCTGGTCCTTACCGAAGGGAGCATCGGCAACGCCAAGATTTCGCTGGCACCTTTCAGCACCATCCAAATCCCCCATAGCTGTTCGACTGAAAGCGCAACTTTGCAAGAGTCTACCCATTCTGTCCAATCGGTCACCGTACATGAGGATGATGACCGGGCGGCATGGCTTGACGATGATGGCACAGTGACCGAATGGCATAATGAAGAAACGGATACCCTCCTTTCACCACCTGGACGAGGACCTAGGCAGAGTCAAATCCGTCGTGCCTATGACCGCAGTCCAACCTACTGGCTCTTTACAACCGATTCGGACATCTGGCACTACAATTTGCGACAGCGCCGCTGGACAAATGTGGCGTTAAAGATCGGCACGTCGGTGAATAATTTTAAAACCCTAAATATTGAAAAAGATGGTTCATCAGAAGTGGTGACGGCCGAGACAAGGGCGGGTGATTTCTTTGTAGGCAGCTTTAACCCTAGCCTCCTGGCGGGTAGCCGTAAGGAGATCTCTTTGGAGCCGGTCTTTGACAAACCAGCGGTAATGTTTGACGCGGATGCCGATTCGCTGCTCGATATTCAGGCCCAATCGGATCAGACGTGGACCTTTGTGCTACAGGATCGTATTAAGCACTATGATCCGGTGAAGCGCATCTGGCTCTCTGAGGCAAAGTTCGGTGAGTCAGATGAGTCACTCCTCTACCAAGTGGCCACCGATTTAGAGCGCAAAGTAGCCGTTGGGCAAGATGAGACCACCTGGTGGGTCGCCCGAGAGAAGGGGCCGCGTCCGGAAAGCTTTGCTCAATTTTCGGTCCCAATGGACGAAACGACTTACTTGGATGATTCTGGCACCATCTGGCGGCTGGACGGCAACGGACGATTGCAGAAGTGTACGGTCAACACCCGCCTTATTTATACGTGTCGTACGGAAGGTCCATCTCCTTACTGGCTGGACAGAGAGAGCGTTCAGAAGGCATTCCGCTGGCAGGATCTGATTCTGTTTGAGACGAATAGTGGGCTGCGGGGCTTAAATCCCACAGCCAATGAAGAGATAACCCTGCCTGCTGAGGCACGAACCTACACCAACGTCGAGATAGCACAAACCCACGACAATCATCTCTTTTTAAGCAACGCCGATAGCCTGCTGACCATCCGCAAGCGATCTTCGGGCCAACTGGAAGCCAAACGCATCAGAAATCTGCAAGCTTTTATCTTCGACGACGAGAATCAGCCGTGGATTCGCACCCAAGGACGCTGGCAGGTATGGGACAGCGGCAAATTCAGCGATCCGCTCACGACGGGGGCGTTACCCCAGGGAGAGGGTGCTCTTCAGCTCTTTGTTGCTGAGGGAGCAGGCACCACCGCCATCGGCGAGACCAAGCAGCCCTACTACTGGGATAATCGCTTGAAACGTGTCGATAGGCCTTTCCCTGAAGAGACCGATCCCCAAGAATTCATTTCTCTGCTGCGGGGAGCAGATGATGACTGGTGGGCCATGACTTCAGATAGCATTCAGCGCTATACACCAACAACTTGTTACAGACCCTTTGAACTCCCAAAAGAGGCGTCAACGGCTTTGTCGAATCGTTTTGCATTCAACAACAACAGAACCGTTACAACCGAGCAGGCGACATCAGTCCCTACTGCGACTGCGACGACCCTAGCACCGGCAACGCCGACCACTACAATTACAGACACAACCGAGCTGACCACAACCCTGATTGTATCCGCCACCCCTACCATTACGCCGACGGCCACGCCAACGTTCTCGCCGACACCGACCTCAACACCGACGCCCACATCGACGCCTACCTTCACGCCGACGCCCACGCCAACCCCGGTGCCGTATCCTTGTTTGGAGTTGGCATTTACTTTTGCAGTTGGGGACAATGTCGCTGAATTGGAGCTACCTTCTTCCTTGGATGCCATCCCATTTGATGCCGTCCAAGCCGCCGCTGTTGAGGAGGATGGAGAGCTGACCATTGTGGTCGATGATGCGATCTCGCTGCGGATTGAGAAAGATGGGGATGATGTATATACGGTTAGTCTCTCTAGCGAGAGGCCCCGCCGTCCGGTCAATTTACAGACCAATCGCTGGTCTCGCCTTCAAGCCAATCTGAAGCAGATGGAAAACGGCAGGTGGGCCTATGATCCAGTTACAGCGATTGAGATTTCCACCCAAAGTGAGAATGAAGGCCAGCTGATGGCGGTTCGGCCAACCAAAGAAAAGAGGCTCGCCACCAAAGCTGTCTCTGAATTTGATCAGCCAGCAGCCCTCAATGTGGATTGGCTCCAGTGGGACCGAGCTACAGAGAGCTTCATTGTGGCAGGCAATCGATCCACTTCAATCACCTTGCCCAAAGACGAATTTATCATCGATAAGCATCTCCTCTTTGAGTCTGTGGAGGCCGTCTTGGCCCCATCGACCAATCGCCTGCACGCGGCCAATCAGCACGGCATCTGGAGCCACATTGGGCCGGATCTGAACCTGCTCAATCGGGCCATTTCCTTCCAGCCAGTAGCGTTATCAACACCGATTGCCGCTGTACGCAGGCACTTTGTGATGGAAGAGCAGCAGCTTTCCTTGGATGACCGCGCCCTAGCGTCGGTTGAACCCATATTCAAAATAACGTTAGGCGACGTGGCCATTGAAGAGGCGGTTGACGCGCGTGCGGTGGAATTGGAGATGAGGATCGGTGAACGCTGGAAATCTGCCCTCGACAATGGTCACTTTGTGTGGGACATTGATCGGCGCGGCCTGGCCTACAGCAACGGCCGACTCTACCTGCAGAGCCAAGCCGGTATTCATCCAATTGATCAACTGGCTGACTTTGATCCTGGTCCGGATGATCAGGCACTCACGTCTGGCTCCATTCGCGCGGAAAATGGCCAAGCCTTGCACTTTGAACGTGGCTCCTCGCTCTACCGCCGTGACCCAAGCGGCTGGGTTGAAGATGTAACCGAGCCTGAGGCCGACCGTCTGTTGGTCAATAACAGCACGTGGATCTGGCGCTTCCAGGATGATCAACTTGAGATTGAACTGGCTGATGACGCCTATGAATTTGAACTGTCCCGCCACAACCGCGGCTTCTCATTTAGCGCAGACCGGCTGCGGGCTGCCGCGGCTCACCGCAATCAGCTCTACATCGCTAGCCAGGGATTCTTTGAAATCACCAACGATCCGCAGACGTTATCCAATTTCACTAGGGCAAACCGCCGCGCACCAGTCGAGACAACCCGCTTCGACAACGTCCACTCGGCCCGCGGCCAGACAACACTCTATCGCCATCATGGCAGCGACTTATCACGTTGGGCGGTCGGTCGTAACCGCTTTACCCCACTCGCGGAAACGCAAGATCCCTATGAAGATCGGTCGTTGGCTACCTCAGATCGGCTGCGCTTTTTCTTGGAAGATGGAAGCCTAATAAAAGAGCTGCGAGTTGACCCGTTTGATGAAAAAAGCGCCAATTTCTCGGGGAACTGGGTCGCCTTCGATTTTGTGGATGGTCATTTCCCCTTTGACGTGGTCACATCCATTGCCAACCACAATGAGATCCTCTATGTGGGGACAGAAGCGGGGCTTCAGCTCTACCAATCTGACCTTAAGACGGAACTGGCTAACCTGGTATCTTTGTATGATATGCGGGCCAAAGATGATGCGCCTCTGGCCAGCGTCAGCCGAGTTGGCGTTCCTCAAGACGCGCCACGCAAGGTCATGGTTCGCGCAGAGGAGACCTGCTTTGAACGTCAGGGGCGGGGCCAATTTAGACCCTGTCAGGATGAATCGCTGCTCGACAATCGGCAGCGGGTTCAAGATGATCTCTGGCGCTGGAAGACGGACGCAAAAGGGCAGACGGTTGGTCAGTACCAATTGAGCAACGGCAACTTCGAACTGTCTCCCATCGTCATTGCTAGCGGACGCTTCCCTCATGATCAATTGGACGATGCGTTACTCTGCAACAGCAAGGCGTACACCGCGTGGGCTGATGACTGGGTGACGACCTATGACGATGACAGTGTACAGCTCCAAAATGGGTTACAAAACCATCTGCTCACAGACTTCCAACCAAGCCGCTTTATCTGTATTCGCCAAGAGATTCCATTGGTGCAGTCGACCATACGTCGTGGGCTCTATCTGCAGGGTCAAGGGAGAAATATTTGGCAGTTAAGCGGCAACCAGTGGACTCAGATCACCAATAGCGAAATTGTCTCGGGTCTAATTGATCATGCGGATCACCCGCCTATGGTAGATGATGCTCGCTTCCGACTGCGCACGCCTGGCAGCGGTGAACCCTTCCTCTTTGAACAGCGCGCCGTGGATGGCGAGTGGCACAGCCTGCCGTGGGCCGAAGGCCGGGTTGTACTCGATGAGTGGCAGGAAGTGCTTTTACAAAACAGTACGCTGTGGGTGGCCACGCCGGCTGGCCTGGTCTCCTTTACCTACCAGCCAGGCCAATCCGTCCGGCTTCATGGCGACGATCTGCATATCATCCGCGAGCTACACGAATCTGATGAAGGCTGCATCATGACCGATATGGAAATGAAGGCCGAGAATGTGCAGGTCCGCTGCCACGCCAACAGCAATCTTCTCTTTCAAGGCAAGCTCAACAAGCGAGTCGATACTGCTGTCTTTGACAGGCTGAGCGGCGTTGACCCATTTGCCGAGCGCACGCTGGTCAGTGAAGCGGATACGGGGTATTGGCAGTGGGATCTCACAGGTCGTGCGGGCGGTAGCGCTGGCACACTCAACTTTCGGCTTTATGATAATAAGCTACAGTTATTTAATGGCCGCTTTGACTTTGATACGGTCAACTCGCTAGCCCTCTACGAAGATGGCCTGGTTGAGACCGGTACGGATATAGGGGGCTGGTTTCGGGCACCGCGTCATAGCCTGCATCCACGGGAACTAAAGCGACACGAGCTGGTTACGCTAGATCCGGAAAAATATAACCAGGTCCATATTCATCGGTCGAGTGGGCAGCGGATGCTCTGTTTGCGCACGGATGAGGGCAGCTATATGCGCCTTTCGCCGACCGACTCACCAGAGGAATTAGAGAATTGTCTAGAGCACCTGGATGAGGACGCGATTTGGCACTATGAGAGGGATAGCGAAAGCGTTTCCATCACTGCTCTAGCCAGCACCAGCGGCGTTGCTCACCGTCCTCTGCAGAACGGACGCTTTGGAGATGACACCATGATTGGCCCACCCGCCACGGGCCAAGATGAGCAAGGTATCTTTTATCTCTGGCCTACCCACTCAGGCGTCTTTCGCATGGGCACGGATCTGGCGTTACAGAAGATCTACGGACCGAATTTCCTTGGCTTGCCAAGTGGTGTTGCGCCCAGCGCGCTACTCTTGCTCGACCATAGCACGTCGCTGTACGCCGGAACAACGGCTATCTACGAGCTAGAGGGGCAGCAAGCCCAGTATGGGGAATCAACCTTGGCCAGTCCAGAAGGTCATTTGCCAGTAGAGGCATCTCTCGGTGCCTATGGCCGGGTCAACGTTGGTTGGAAGGAAAATGAGGGACCAAGCTGGAATCTGCTGAGTCTTTCGGAATCCAACACGCTGGTTCAGAATCAGCTTTCCATCAACGTATCTAGCTTTGACAAATTTAACCAGCACCGAGTCGCCTGGAACAATCCAGCCCCGTGGATTGAGCTGGCATTTGGTCTCAATGAGATCAATGCGCACTGGGCTGGCGCGTGGCAACCCTATCTGGTAGATCTGCCCAATGATTTTCAGCTTGTTAGACCGTTGCTTGTTGAAGATCGCCTGTTGCTGGTCGGCCAAAATGAACTACTGGACATCAATTTGGAACGGGCCATGGTGGGGGCCTTTTATGCATGGAAGGAAGGTGGCATCCCGCCAACTACGCCAACACCACTTCCTACCTTCACTCCACCTCCCACATCCACTTTGCCTTCTACTCCGACGGCAGAAGAGTCTGCGGACGGCTCTGAAGCCGCGCACCAATGCGGTCTTGGTATCGTGCTCATGATGGGTGGGCAAACTGCCGACGCACGTCAAGTGCTGCCAGCCGCCTTTGACGCATTGGTAACGAACCCGGCCGCAGAGCGGAGTGTCATTGTCAACTGCGGGCTGAACTTGGCTTTGCTCTATCAAGATGCCAGTGAATTGGCGTCTGCGCTAGAGACCTACGACGCCGTCATTCCCCATGCAGAAGCCACCAATGATTCGCAGACTCTCTGGGGTGTATATATGGGTATGAGCAATGCCTATCAACAGCAGGGACGCTTGGGGTTAGCTCGAACTATGTTAGATAAAGGGTTAGCAGTGATAGAAAAGAGCTCTTCTGATAATATTTGGCAACCGGCCAACTTCAGGGCATTGGCTGCGGCCTCCACTTACCACAGCCGAGGATTGATTGATCTGCTACGTCTTTCAGGCGGCGAGAGCATATCAGAGTCACGACAGGCACAGATTTTGACTGACTTCGAAAGCGCGTTGGAGATTATTCAACAGCAGAATCGCCTTGCAAGCACAAAAGCAAAGTCTACACCCATCGCAGATCTGTCTACGATCGAGAGCCAAGCTGAGCTAGAAGCCGCTATGTTAGCAGAGATAGCGCAGTCGTTTGATTCGATACCTGGCTTTGCGCCTATTATCCTCAATAATATCGGCGAGTTCTATCGACTCAAGGCTCTAACAGCCAATCCAGAACAAAATAACCAGAAAGCCCTCGACTACTACCAACAAGCTCTAAATCTGATGGAACAGTTGACTCATGAAGGGGCGTCTCCCCTAACTCAATTGCAGAACTTAACTTCCCTTGGCATCCTTAATAACAATACGGCAATGGTCTACATGAAGCAAGGCAGAGACGAAGAAGCCCAAGCCCATATTGTAGAGTCGCTGCGAATCTTAGAAGGAGAGCTATGCGATAGCGCCGCTGGTGCTAGCAGTCGGGTTAGCTTGGGATATATCCACCACCGGACCGGTCGCTTGAATGAAGCCCTCGATCTCTACATGGCTGCAGTAGAACGCTTGGAGTCCATGCGCCTTGTTTCCGAAAGCGGCGCAGCACAACTTAATCAAGAAGAAGGGAATAACCCCATTGAGTTTGTGCCGCTGTCGGGAACCCTGGTCCAGCGTACAGCCGCTTATGCACTGGCTGTTGACATCTACCGTCAGCAAGGAAAAGCTGCCGAACTGTTCAAAACGAGCGAAAAGGGGCGAGCACGCTTCTTTCTGGATCTGATGGTAACCGGTGCACCTCAGTTGCCCACCGAGGATGCCCAACTGCTGGTAGAAGCTCAAGAAGCCTTTGCATCCTTTCAGATAGCCAAAAAGTCGCTCTGCCAGATGGAGACTCTCCTACGCCTCAATGAGGAAGCCGCAGCCTCCGGCAACCAGATCACAGAAGAACAAATGGTCGACTTGCAAAAGCAGACAAAACAGTTTGAAGAAAACGTCGCCGATGCAGAAGCTACCCTCCAAAGAATCCATACTGAAATAGAGACTCGCCTTCCTACGCTCGCGGCACTTGCACCTGGCAATAATGCCAACGTGGATCCAACCATTGATCTACCTGACGTACAACAAAGTCTTCTGGATGACAACACTACGCTGATTCAATACTTTGTTCCCGATCAATACTTAATCGGAGATGTTGAAAGTTACGTTTCGGCGCTGGTGATTGATAAAAACCAGGCAGAGGTTGTTTCACTGAATATCAAGAGTTCGGCTCTTTATAATCAGATTGAGCGTTTCCGCGGCTTCATCGAAGAGCAGGTGGCTGATGAAGAAGTAAGAGATGAGGCATCTAAAATATTCAACGCATTATTCGCCCCACTCAAACCCCATATCCAACACGAAAACCTCATAATCGTCCCCCACGGTGTACTCCACTATCTGCCCTTTGCCGCCTTGTATGATCCTGATTCGGGACAGCATTTGGTTCAAGAGTACACCATCAGCTATGCCCCCAGTGCCAGCACTCTGGGCATCTTGATGGAGAATCAAAATGAGAACCAGCAGCGACTTTTGGCATTGGGCAACCCTGAATCTGACTTGCACTTCGCAGAAGGAGAAGCGAATGCCATCACCCAGCTATTTGGAACAAGCCCGTTCCTCAACAGCGCTGCAACCGAGTCAATGGTTCACCAAAACTCGTCCTCGGTGGACGTGCTGCACTTAGCTGCCCACGGGGATTTGACAGCAGACGACCCGTTGGCCTCCCACATTGTCCTGGCATCGGGCGGAGCCTCTAGCGAACCAATCTGCCAGCAAGGGGGCTGCGATGGTTCGCTGTCCGTACGGGAGATCTTTGGTCTCCAGTTGACCGATGCCAATCTGGTGGTTTTGTCTGCCTGCCAAACCGCTTTGGGCCAACAGAGCGCGGGTGATGAGATTATCGGTCTGACTCGGGCATTCCAATATGCAGGAACGCCCGCCATCATTGCTACCCTATGGAATATTGCGGATGAAGCATCGGCCGAGTTGATGAAGGCATTCTATCAACACTGGCATGGGGGACTGTCTACAGCAGAGGCACTGCGTCAGGCACAGCTTGACACCCTCAAAACTAACCCTCATCCCTATTATTGGGGGGCGTTTGTGTTGAATGGGGATGGGAGAGAAGTTATGAGGATATCTGGAACAACGTCTACCTCTACGTCTGGTGAATTGATGGATTTGGAAGCGCTCCTGTCTCGGTTGTGGAAGATACTAGAACAGCAGTAGAAAGAGGGAGTAATCGTTTACCCCCTAAGGAATCGGAATTAAATAACTTGTGCATAAGATCTCTCAATCCTTCGAGATGACATGCCCAACTTATTTAATGCTCATTCCTAAGCTTATCGAAAGGGGAATAAACGATTACGAACTAAAATGTAGATGTTTGCTAGGATCAGTGACTAAGGCTCAGAGTACCCTAGATGATCTCCCGACAAACGAAAGGCAGCCCAATCATGTGGCAACCTATTCTGACTTCGTATTACGTCGAGTTGAGATAAGCGTAGTGCCTCTGCAACCGGGGCACCCTCAAGCCAATATTGATGAAATCTTGTCATAACATCGGTTGAAGCGTCATCGTCAATATTCCATAAAGTTGTAATGATTGAGGGCGTTCCTGCGTACAAAAACGCACGCGTCAATCCCGTAATTTCATCACCTACGCTCTGCTCACCAAGATCTGTTTGACACGCGGACAAAACAACAATGTTTGTACCTTTCAGATCAAGCTCGTAGAGTTCATGAACCTCCAAACGCCCATCATGTTCAGTTCCCTCATCGGGCGCTAGTTCTATCCGCGTAAAGAGCGGGTTTGTCTGCTTGTAGATACCGTGGGCTGCCAAATGCAAAATATCAAAATGGCCTGCCTGCTCATGTATGAGGCGTTCTGTAGCCTCCTTACCAACGTATGCAGCAACACCATACAGATTGGCTATTGCTTTTGCCTCTATCTCCGCACCGATTAAGCTAGTGTCTGGATTCCCCAAGACAAGCATACGTCCTTCGTCAGATGTACGTTTATCCTGAAGAAATCGGAGGGAACTTGCACTTGGCGCATAGCTGACGGTGTACTCTTCAAGGAGATATTTTTCATCTTTGACATTCCAGAGAGCGGCAAAAGGTAAATAGTGCAGAGCTTCATGTGGAATAATGATTAAATTCTGACGAGATATGTATCGTTTCAACGGTGTAATCAGCCCCTCATATAAACTGCCAGCACTATCCTGGTCATATTCCTCATCATCGATAGTGTTTCTCAAAAACTCTATATAGGTAGCCATCTGGTCAGGTGTCATATCAAGCTTGATCGGTTTGACCGTTTGCTTGTCAATGACCCAGGCCCAAAGTTGCTCTTCATTTGAAATAGCGTTTTGTAGTACATGATAAATAATCAGGGTCGTCTCATTATCAAGCACACTCTTTTGCAGTTCATTGGGCAAAGTTGTATCGACTGTAATGAGCGACTCATATTCAGGGTTAGTGAGCTTTAATCGGGTTAAAAGCTTTGCGTAGCTGGTCTGTGCCTCTTCAAGTTGCCGATTCCATTTGCTAAGCTGCTGGCTTCGCTGTTCATTAGGGCGTTCTCGCTCTTTCTCTGATATCAAAGTGGCGAGGCGAGAAATCTGCAGTCTTAGATCGTGTTCTTGCTCAGTAAGTGTTGGCTGTTTGTTATCCGTTGTTCGAATCCGGCGACCACCAATCTGCTGAAGAAATGCTTGGGCCCTTGCCTGTTCCATATAACGAAAGGCTTCATCTATTTGGCCTCTTGCAAGTGCAATCGACGCAGCGAGATGATAAATCTCAATTGACTGTTTAAAGAAGGCTGTTTTAAATTCAGGGATAGACAGGTCCCCTTGTAAATTGCCAACAAACTCAACTGCTCTGCGTATAGATTCGGCGGCTTCAGCTTGATCAGCCATCTTCCACTGGGCTTGAGCCATGAGCTTATAGAGGCTGGCTTTTTGCATTGAATCATGCGTATCTATTAGACGATTCAGCGCTGCTGCTGCGTGCTTGTAAGCATCTTCGCTATTTCCTTGTATTAGGGCAATGCGACCGAAATTATACAAAATGAGGCTTTCGAACTTTGAGTCAGGCGACAATCCATTCTGCATCTCTACAACATGATTGAGAATGAGCATTGCGTCCGTAGTTTGTCCTTGTTCGATCAGCGTCAATGCTAGGTGATTCAACACCATCGCTTCTTCTTGTGGGCGGCCAAGTTCCCGCCATAAGTCAATCAATTCAATATATTCTTCTTTCGAATCTGACTGATGAGTAAAAGACGATCTTAGCACGAACAAGCTAGTTCGTGCATCAGCTTCATTGTATCGATCGTACGAATTGTCTAGCTGGGAATAGTGATGAATAGCTGTTTCATAGGAGCTACTTGCTTCATTAAAGTAACCAATAGATTCCCAGACCTCGCCTAAGGCATGATTCGTATTTGCAAGCCCTACTGTTCTTCCCAATTGACCGATTGGTGTTGACTTACGTTCATCTCTCACCTGTTGCAATATATTGATGGCGCGTTGCCAGTTTTCGCGGTCGTATTGAGCAGAGCCTTGTAGATACCATTCGCTTAGCGAGTCACCCAAAGGGAGATTCTCGGAAGTTATCAAAGCATTCGTCAATGGCAACAGACTCTGAAACAATCCACGATCGTAAAATTTACAAAGACCATCATGTAATTTGGTCTGTACGGTACCAGCTTCAAAGTCAGCTTGTTCATAGATACTTTGCGCTTTTCTGATCAAGGAGAGTCCTTCGCTCGCAACTCCGCTTTGGCAAAGTGCTATGCCTTCATCCAAAATATCTGTTGCTCGGTCAATCTGATCCACATTTAAGAACACGTAACGCCTTTGCAAAGTTGTATAAGCCTTTACAGCGGAGGCTGCTCCCTGTACAGCATAGTGAATACCCAACTGAGCTTTCTGCATATTGAAGCTGCTGTAGGCTTCTAACATATAGGCTTCTCCCAGCTCAAGATAGCTATGCGCCATCCATTGATGATCCTCGGCTGTTATGAAAGCCTCAAGAGCATCTTCCCACTTTGTATAAGCTTCATTCAATTTGCCGCTAGCCTCTAACCGATCACCTTCGCCCAGCAGAAACATCCCGTTCCGAAATGCCGCCGCTTTGGGATCTTTGATGAAGAAAGGTTGCAACAAATCTTCGACCCACTTTGACGGCAGCTCTTCAGGTTCATTAAATGCCAATATCAGGCTAGGGGTAGACACTGGCTCAGCTAACTGCCCGGTTGTTCTGGCGGCTTGGGCTGGTACAGGAACGCAAAAGCATATCACCAAAGTAATGATGAGTAGAAACGCTGTTAGTGGGTTACGGGTACTAAAAGAGAGGGGAAAAATATTCATTTGTACTACTTTTTACTCTTATACTTGACCAGAAAAGTTTTATACTAGTCTCTGTCCAATTGACTTTGGGTTGCTCCCCAAATAAAGTACAAAATATTCCTGGCAATCCATAATCATATAGCGGGTAGGCTATTGGTAAGTTCTAAAGACATATCGTAGGATATCATACCCAGACGATGCTTGTCCTCCGCAATTAGACTGATAACTAACCGATTAAATGATTCATAAGTTTGCTCGCTTTTTTGATGGCAAATTCAATCAAATTTTCTTCATGCTGATAGAAATCCCATCGGGAAGTTCCATTATTGAGTTGTTCAAGTGCTGATTGCTTCAATAGCTGCTCCTGACTACCGATAAATTGGGCGCAATTTTCCGCCGCAGTTTGCAGAAAATGAAGGACTCGTGGATCTTCTTGAATCCGTCTTATTGTTCCCAAACCACAAGGCAGAATGATGCAAGATGAAGAAGGCGCCAGGGGTAAAGCGTCTCCCAATGTCATATCGGGCCGTATCGTCAAACCGTGTGCACCAGACGCACTCGGTCCATTTACGCCCACTATTTTGACACGTAAGCCAATGCGACGAAATTCTGTAGCGAAAATGGACGCGCTTTCTTCATCAAAATCATCGCCCCATAGAATAAATGTACAATTACTCTTTAGATGCGGAAGTGAGTTGTCTGTAGTCATTGCGATTCCTTTCTGTTTGCATGTTTGCCAATGTCTCCATTTGGTGTATAGAGGGAAAAAGGATTGCATATGGCCAGAAAAGTTCTGCCCTCCCTTTTCAGAAACTCTCAGAGTAGATTTGATACAAGTAGGAACAAGATTTTCTAGCGAAGTATACAAAGTCAGAATTTGGGAACGGGAATGAAATAATTTGGCCATTTGATGGGACTCACCCGATTGAAACGCGCAAATTATTTACACCTTGTTCCTTAACAATCAGTATAGCCCGCTTCAACTCTTTTGAACCTACTGAACTTCTATACTTTTTTATCGAATATTCTTTTTTTGAAATTGTGGCAAACCTATTCAGAACCTATAGGTTCTATTGAATACGCAGCACATTCTGTGATATCCTGTGTATACTAAAAGTAGGCAAAATTCAAGTATGTTCTGACGACAAGATCTGCAAATAAAGACAAACACACGGAGTGAGCGAGGTAAAACCTACGATGCCTAAACCAGAAAAGAAGCTAAGCGATGCTGTTCAAAATGCCTTAAAACAATATCACGGTGATAGTTTTGCCCAAAGCCCCCTATCGTCCTTATACCTATATCGTCAGGCTTTTAAGAATTGCACATCACCGCGCCAAGCAACCAATCAAGTGATTAATGACAGCTTAGATACATTGACCCAAAACCATCCCAAGGACGCTGAGTTACTCAATATGCGTTTTCTCGATCTGAAGCAAATTAGCTCAGTGGCCAATAAACTCAATGTGGCAGAAAGTACGGCTTATGCATCACAACGCAATGCCGTCAAACGCTTAGCAGATACCGTCCGTTCTATGGAGGCCGAGGCCCGCGCTCAACAGATGGGCAAGCTGGAGCAGCGGTTGGAATCCCCTACCTATGGCGAACTCATTGGTGCAGAGCAGCACATCGATACGCTGATGCCGCAAATCCAGTCAGTTGAGTCACCCTGGATCATCGCCATCGAAGGCATGGGTGGTATCGGCAAGACCTCCCTGGCCGATATCCTCATGCGCACCATGATTCATCAAGGTACCTATGACGAGATCGGCTGGGTCAGCGCGCGCCAGGAGCGGTTTAATCTGGGGGGCGTGGTCAGCTTTATAGAGAATCCAGTCCTAACGGGCGAACAGCTTCTGGAAAAACTCTGCCAGCAGCTTCTGCCCCACCTCTCCCTATCCATCCAGGGCGACACCGAGCAGATGCTGCAAACGCTGCGCCGCCGCTTGCGGGACGTACCGCACCTGATTGTGGTCGATAATCTGGAGACCCTGAAAGATGTCGAGAGCCTTCTGCCCACCATCGAGACGTTGACTGAGCCGAGCAAGTTTATCCTCACCTCTCGAGAAAGCTTTTATGGCGAGCCGAACATCTTCCACTATAGTATCCCCGAGTTAAACGAAGCGTACGCCCTGGCCCTGATCCGCCAGGAAGCCACCAAACGGAACTTGCCCGAACTGGCCGCCAGCCACAATGAAGCGCTACTCCCGATCTATAAGACGGTGGGGGGGAACCCATTGGCCCTACGCCTTGTGGTCGGCCAAACCCATATTCACCCGATTGGGGATGTGTTGAGCGATCTGAAAGAGGCACGCGGCGAAACGGTCGATACCTTTTACACCTTTATCTATCGCAAAGCCTGGGATAGCTTGGATGAGCTGTGTCAACGGATCTTTTTGGGCATGGTATTGGTTAAGCCAGGAGGGGACGATATCGAATTTTTGAGTGCAGTGAGTAAGTTAGAGGTTGATGATGTGCGGCTGGCCCTGAATCGACTGGTAACGCTAAACTTAGTGGACGCGCGGGGTGGATTGCACGAGCGGCGGTATAGCATTCATGGATTGACGCGGACGTTTTTGCAGGAGCAGGTGGCGAAGTGGAAGTAAACGAGCAGGCAGAAGAGACAAATTAGTGATTACTAGGCGGGATCCGATTCCCCCAGATCATGCAAGCTCTACTATCGGATTCAGAGTTGTCATCCTCAGTGAACGATTATTGCAATACGAATGAATATAGACGAATTCCCGCAACTCTTTTTAGAGTATGTCGAAAATGGCGTTTAGGAAGCATTAGAGCGGATTGATCCAGATCCGAATGTGCTGCTCCGTGATGAAGAACGGGAGAGGGCGCTTCATGTCTTGAGTTATGGGCTAAGTGATGGCATTGCATGGCCTCATACATGGTATTTGTTAGATAGACTGGCACCTAAGATGGAGCAAGCTGGTGCTCGGGGTGAATGGCTAGTGTATTTAAATGAGGGTATTGCTCTTTGTCAGAATCAGCATGATGAACGCGCAGAAGCGGAGATATCGCTTCATATTGGCTATCTATATCTGTTGCTCCATCAATACGATAATGCAGGTGAGAAATTTAGACGCTGTAAATCCCTTTTTGAACAACTTAATGACAATTCTGGTCAGGGGAGAGCCTTGAATAGATTGGCAATGGTTGCACTGCGGCAAGGCAAGTATGCTACTACCAGAGAGCTAGCTGAAAGGGCGCTAACTTATCTTAATACCAATAATGTTGACCGTGCTAATAGCTATTATGTAATTGGTACAACTAAATATGAGATTGGAAATGCCAAAGAAGCTTTGCCCTATCTGGAAAAATCGCTAGGGATATGGCGTCAACTAGGTAGCAAGAGGCAAATTGTTTGGGGGTTGCGAAATTTGGGGCCGGCATATATGTTGGATGGTCAAACTGATGCAGCAATCTATTGCTACCAAGATGCTATCACGATACTACAACAGATTAATGATCCATTAAGCCAAGCTATTATTCAGCTAAATTTAGGTGTTGTAAAATCAGGTTTAGGTGAGTATGGTGCAGCACTTAAGCTATATGAAGATGCTCTTAGGATCTTTAACGAATTATCTGATAAAGAACATATAGCCAAATCACATGTCAATATGGGGATTGAGCTTCGCCTTCTTGGGAAATTCAAAAAATCTGAGAAAGTACTAAAGGAAAGTATTCATCTGCTAGAGACGCTTCAAAATGAAAGAGCTATTTGCAATTCCATGTTCGAATTATGTTTGACCTATCACGAGTCAAAGAGTTTCGCTAAGGCTAATGAGCTGATGACATGCCTAACCGAGAGATTAAAGCCTCTGATGCAAAATAACGATACTTCTACATTCGCGAAAAAAAATACTTGATGATATTGACGAATACCTAGTCTCGGAGAACACATTATCTTAAATCAATCCGAAACTAGGCATCTATTAGAAGCACAAGGGTTCAATTAAACTGACAAGGAAACCTTGAACCTTGTAATTCTTTAACCACCCCCATGACCATGCTCATGGCCAGCAATTTTAGGTAAAGAGTTAGAAGTGGTAGTTGCCGAATCATCTGTTGATGAACGATTGATATTTGCGGCATCGCTAACCGCACCCATAATCAGCGCCAATGCCAAACCACTTACAATGACCAATACTCGTTTCTTGAGATTACTCATTTCAATTGTCCCTTCGTGAACTATGGTAGATGTATCAAGGAAGCGTATTCGATTGTTCCAGATTTACGAAACATTTCTTGATGTATCTACCTTAGATAACTAAACGCATTTGCTAAATCAGTTTCGATTATACATTGAGGTAGTAATTTAGCCAAAGGTATCGAATAAGCTTATCTCTTACAACAAGTAAGGTAATCCTATATGACGGCAAAAGATAATCTACCTGATTTTTCAGATCTCTTTCTAGACTATATCGAAAATGGCGTTCAGGAAGCACTAGAACGGATTGATCCAGATCCGAATGTGCCACAGAGCGATGAAGATCGGGAGAGGGCGCTTTATGTATTAATTTACGCAGTGAATAAGCCTCAATTGAGTGAATATACTAGAAAACTACTGCTATTAATGGCCCCTAGGCTGGAACGATCCGGTTATACGCGAGACTGGATCTTAGTTCTAAAAAAAGGGTTTGAATTGTACAAAAAAAATAGAGACAATTCTACTGCCGAATTGGCTCTTCATCTTGGCATATATTATCAGCAAGCGGGAGATTATTCTAGAGCCGGTTGTCTTTTCCATACAAGCAGCGAAATATATTGTGAGATCTCAAATAGTGTATTGGAAGCCAGATCTCTCAATCGAGAAGCATATGTTGCATGTTTACAACAGATGTATCAAAAAGCCTACCAACATGTCAACAAAGCGCTATCATTATTAGATAGACAAGAAAAGGAATGTTCAGCATCTTACCAGGTTCTTGGTGAACTAGCTATGGCAGAGCGTAAATTTGCAAAAGCCGAAGAATTCTTTACGGAGTCGCTTAAGGGCCGACAAGTTCATAATGATATTCAAAGTATTGCTTACAGTTTACGCGATATAGGTAATGCCCTGTTACGTCAAAACAAATATGTTGAAGCAGCAAATCTTTATGAACAGTCCATCGGATTCTTACAACAAACTAATAATCTAGTTCAGCTTGCTGTAGTTAGAATGAATCTAGGTGTAGTATATTTGTTGCTTAAACAACCTCACCGCGCTGTTGAATACTTTCAAAGTGCCGAGAGAACCCTACAAGAATGTCAGGATATTCATCACTTAGCAATGCTATTTCTCAATAAGGGTATTGCTTACAGAGATATGCATGAATGGGATTCTGCAGAATCGGCTATTAAATCTAGTATATCGTACTGGAAAGAAATGTGTAATCCCCCTAACTTAATAAATGCAATGTATGAACTGGGTACTACAATGATAAGAAATAATCGGATTTCTGAGGGACACTATGTATTATCCGATGCGCTCGAGCTACTTCCACAAATTGTTGATGATAACACTAAAAATTTCCACGCTAAGAATATACGTTTTGAGTTGGAATCGTTACCGAAAATGGATCTCTTAAAATGAAATGGGTAGATTTGAACTTCAAATCTACCCATTTCATTTTAACAACCGCTACCGCTGCCGCTGCCAGAGCCAACACATGGTTCGGCGATAGCATCATTATAGATGCTCGATTGCATCTCACTTGCATCGCCTGTTGTCCATATCGGATAAGATATGGCTGCTGCTGTAAGCAACACTAATGTTAAGATGCTAACAATGGCATTTTTGCGGATCTTTGTTTGCATTTTACTTATACTCATCTCAATGCACCTCCAAGTGCTAGAGGCTCATTGAGTTAGAGGGATCCCAACCACTAATGCGGTACGCATGCGTTTCCCTCAACGAGCACAAATGTAGTTGTTAAATTGCTAAGCGCTACTGCATCTTTGTCATGACGCCCTTATTGTGACAGGTTTGTGATGCAAGGGCCGTGTCAACCTGAAACAGAGCGTGCATCATCTGCTCTATTTCATGCACCAAAGTGATGCAAATGGACCCAAAACCGGATTTTGGACAGCTTTTAGAGAAATATTTGAATGAACAAGGGCGTTCCGGGTCCTGGTTGGCAGAACGTTTGGGTATGAGTCGCACAACAATCAATCGCTGGCGCAATGGTGTGACTTTTCCACAAGACGCGGAGACGGTTGGGCGTGTCGCTGATATTTTTTCCGTTTCGAGTCATGAGAGAGAAGCTCTATTTTTTGCCGCAGGATATGTTTATCGTGGGGGATCCACCGCCCATGCGGCCTCTGATGATGGAGATTCCTCTCGCGCTGATTCGTCACCGCTCCGTGCCATAGATGATGGAGATACCAATATCGCTTCGGCATCGCTGCCCAATCGCACGTATCGCTCACTCATCAATCGGGAAAAAGAACAGGGTGAAATTTTGGAGGGTCTAAGGGACCCAGAAGGGCGTTGGATCCTTGTGGTTGAAGGAATTGGCGGCATCGGCAAAACCGCGCTTGCACTAGAAGCCGCTTACCGTTGTTCAGAGCTGCAGCTCTTTGAGAACATTGTTTGGGTCAATGTGACAATCCAACCGCAGGGTATATCAGAATCACGAATCCACATGGATAAGCAACCAATTCATATGACATTTGAGATGATTCTCCATACCATTGCATCTCAGTTGGCTTTGCCAGACTTTATGCAACTGGATCCGCCGGGCAAGCTGGCCCGTGTACAGGCAGTGCTACGTCGACGTCGCATCCTCCTTATATTGGATAGTCTGGAGACGTCCGAAGGGCCAGAGACTATGGTAGCTCAACTGCTGCCCCTTATGAATCCAAGCAAAGTACTCTGCACAAGCCGACAACGGCTCTTGCATGGTGTCTACTCTATTCGGCTCGGTGGGCTACCTCAACAATCAGCGTTCTGCTTTCTCACCCAGGAAGGCCGAGTTCGCCAGCGGCAGTCCCTTTCATCCATTTCCGAATTGGATCTAACTAAAATTATTGATGCAACAGGCGCAACACCTTTGGCTATGAAGCTGGTTGTAGGACAGCTCGATTATCTGTCTATTAACCAGGTAACGCAGCGGTTACAGCAAACCCCAAATAGCTCAATGCTGCCCCGCTGGTTTAGATTCTATCAGGCGTCATACGAATCAATATGGAGGAATCTTTCTTCCGCCAGTCGTAAGCTGCTGGTGGCGTTAACGCTCTTCCAGCCCGGCAGCGGCAGTCATTTGGAACTCATTCAAACAGTTTGTGATTTGGGAGAGGATCAGCTGCTTCTAGGGCTTGATGAACTATGGCACTTCTCTCTGATAGAGCGACGCGAGGTGGCAGGCAGTCAGAGTGCGGTTGAAAACGACACATTCGAATCATCTGTTTCAAGCAAATTTGCCACGGCAGGCCCTCAAGAGGTTCAGGTGTCCCCAGTCTATTTTTACTATCTGCATCCACTTACCCATCTCTTTGTACGGCAAGAGGCGTTGCACTCAGAAAGAGCAAGCGCCGAGGAAGAAGCAGAGGGCCACCTCTATACCAAATACTTAAGCAGATGTATAGAGCGCGCCATCGGCTATCTGATAGGTCAGGTGAAAGAGTACGATCCCGCTCCGCCACCAGAGCTAGATCGCCAGCTTGTGATGCGCGTCCTAGATGATGGATTACACTCTTCAGACCAATGGGGGATTACCATTGAATTAATGCTTACAGTGGCCCCGAAGATGGAGCAGGCCGGGCACCGAAACGAATGGCTGCCCTATCTTGAGAAAGGGATTGCCGAATGTAACCAGCGTAAGGAGTACCGTTCAGAAGCAGAGTTACATTACTACACCGGCATTATTTATCAGCTTCTGAATAAGTATCCTCCTGCACAAGACCATCTTCAAACAAGCAGCCAGCTCTTCGAACAGGTCGCGGAGCCTCATAGTCAGGCAAAAACCCTCAATCAACTGGCGTTTCTGGCGCGGCTCCAGAACAATCATGAAGAGGCTACATCCCTGGCCCAAAAGGCGTTAACCTTATTGGATGCTGAAGCACCAGAGCGAGCATCTTCCTATTCGGTTTTGGGAGCTGTTTTCCTAGATCGCAAAGAAGCTGGTCCAGCTATGGACTATTTTCAACGGGCATTGCAGATATGGAGGGAGCAGGGGCATCAACGCATGATTGCGCGCCGTTTGCGGGATCTTGGCGTTGCATTGCGGCTGGCCCAAGACTACATGCAGGCAATCGACTGTTACTTGGAAGCAATTGGGTTATTTGAGGCGGTGGGAGATAGGGTCCAGAAAGCAGTTGTACAACTGAACTTAGGCATCCTCTATCTGAGGCTCGACGATCCCTATAAAGCCATGGGCCATTTTCAGGCAGCAGGTCCCATTTTTGAAGAATCTTATGATCTATTTCATCTAGCCACGCTCACCCATGGTCAAGGGAGTGCTTACTGCCAAATGGAAGAGTGGAGAGAAGCAAAGGAGGCGTATATGACCAGCATAGACTATTGGCAAGAAAGTGGCCACAAACAGGGATTGGCAAATGTACTTACAGAGTTTGTGGAGAATGCCCCAAAGCTCATGGGCCAGCGCAAGGCACGCATACTTACAAAAAGCACCAATCAATGGTTGGAGGGCCTGTGGGTTCAGAATGAGCTACCTCCTTTACCCGTAGAGATTGTCGACCTGTTTGAGGCTGAGATATGACTCTACTGCAAAAAGGTCAAGCGCTCTACCCTTCGGCTCCGCGGAGGGCAAGTTTTCACGAAGCACACGAAGTTTCTCCGAGTAAACCTTCGTGAACTTCGTGTGCTTCGTGGATCAAATGGAGTTTTTGCCGTGGACTCTACAACTGGTCAAAGAACTGGTCAAAGAGCTAGCCTAGCCAGAGCCAGGGCCATCTCCAAGGCTTTCTTGGGGAGCAGCAAGAAGGAGAAACTCTATCTGTAAATTGCTTCTGTCAGTGGCTGACTCTGTATCATGCTCAGATCCATCACTCACAGCACTCATCATCAGGGCTAATGTCAGACCGCTTACAAGGATCAATACTCGTCTCTTTACGTTATTCATCTTTAACCTCACTAGAGAAATAGGAGGCTCATTCAGATGGTGGAATCTCGGCTAGACTTAACGTGCTAGCCCATGCATGATCCGTCTCAACGAGCACATGTAGATTGTTAACTTGCTTCGGCCTTAGCGATACTGCCTGATTGTCATGACGCCCTCATTGTGACAGGTTCATGGTGCAAGGGAGACGTCACTCTAGTGAATTTCATGCGCAACATGACCTGTTGCATGCACAAAAATGGTGCAAATGGACCCTAAATTGGATTTCGGTGAGCTTTTAGATAAATATTTGACCAAAGAGGATCGTTCTGGGCGATGGTTGTCCCAGCGGCTGGACATCAATGCTGCTACCGTCACACGCTGGCGGAATGGCTCCACACGTCCAAAAAATGCCGAAATGGTTGGACGAATTGCCGATATCCTTTCGATCCCGCCGGAGGAGAGGGAAACTTTTTTTGATGCTGCTGGCTATCTTTATGCTAAAAAAGACGAGGGGGGAAAGCAGCATGAAGATGCTCAAGAAAGCGAACAGAATAGTAAGCAGGAGAGTGAATCAAAGAATGCTCATAAGAGTAAACAGAAGAGAAACGATACGAGGCAAGGACGTACCAATGCCCCAGAGCAGATTAGCCCCACCGATATCCTGCAACCATCCAAACGGTTACCACCTGCTGATACTGGCGAGCCGCAAATTCAGCCTAATGGTCCTCACCCAATTCAAGAAGATACTGATGTCCGACGAGACGTTGATGTAGAAGCACAACCCTTTTCTATCAGCCGGCTCTCTCAACGTAATCTACTGCTTTTGCTTCTGAGCATAGTCATCATACTGATAGCCATCATTGTGGTGACCTTTAACATCTTTCACGAGACGCCATTGCCAACGACTCGTAAATTTGCCATTGGTGAATTACAGAATCTATCTCCTGGCACATCGCCGGTAGAGGAAGTGTTAGTTCAAGACACACGCCGCATCCTCTACCAAAAATTGAGCGTGGTAGACGGCTTGGAAGGAATCTTCTGGGATAGGTCGCCCGCCACGCCAGAAGCGCGTAATCTGCTGGATTTGTGGATTGAAGGGGCCTACAAGCAGCTGAATAAAGTTGAGCTATCGGCCTCTATCTTTGAAGGGCCAGAGAAGATCTTTGTGCAATCTGTCTCTGCCCAGGCCCAGGTAGATGAACGACGGTCGGGCGTTGACATCTGCATCCTGGCTGTGCAGACCCAGCTGGCCGAGGAGATTTTGGCGGCTCTTGGTGTCGCAGCAGACGCGGAGGAAACCGAACAGATTCAAAAGACGCCAACTGCAAGCTGTCAGGCGCTTAATCTTAACAACGATGCCGTGCTTTTAGCATATCAAGGCAACCACCAGATCGCTCGTGTCAAATTGCATCAGGCTCTTGAGCATGATCCCAACTACGCCGATGCCTACAGCAACCTTGGCTGGGTTCTACGACGCCAACAAGAGAAAGAGGAAGCGGTCCAGGCATACAAAACTGCTACGGAACTACAGCCAGCTCATCCGCTCTACTGGTTCAACCTCGGTCTGTCCTACGAAGATGTGGGCAAGCTAGATGATGCCGTTGCCGCTTACAACAGAGCCACCAACCTGGATCCAACTTACGTTAAGGCGCTGAACAATCTCGGTTTCACCTATCTGCTCATGGGCGAGTTGACAAAAGCCGAAGAGCAGATTCAGGCCGGTCTGAAAGTAAATGGCCAGGCGGCTTATCTGCATAAAAATCTTGGCCGTATTTACCTGGAACAGGAGCGTACAGAAGAAGCAATCGCCGCGCTCAACCAGGCCATTGACCTCTTCCAACCATACGTCGAAGCCCTGTACTATCTGCTGGTGGCTTACGACGAGCAGAACGCAGCGGAAAAATTCTGTGAAGTCTGGCAGCGCTACCAAGAAGTGGCTGTTAAGGATTTGCCCGAAAGGCAAGAGCAAGCTGGGGAGATTGAGAGAAAGTATACTTGTGAAGGTGGTGTGTGATGCGCTGAAGTGCTGACCAGCTGACTAGCTTATTTTCAGAGCGGTGCATCTGGCACTGCATCATATCATAGTAAAGGAGTTCTTATAATGCAGAATCGTTTTGTACCTTATCAAAATTGGAATCACCGAGGTTTTACGTCTATGCTCTTTTTGGTGCTGGCCTTGCTGTTAACCGCCTGTAATGGCACGATGCCAAATACGCCAGCGCCAACTTCATCTCCCGATTCCGAATCCTTAGGCGAAGCCATCGCTTTCATCACCTACGCTGATGGCGCGGCCAGCAACCTCTATAGCGCGTATCAAGCCTTGCGCGAAGGCCAAGAGGTCCAGGCCCCAGAAGGCAGTACCGTAACCTTTATCTGCCAAAACGGCTACGTCTATCGAGTGCAGGATGGCCAGACAGTGATTGTTACCAACGAACGGTGTGAAAGTGGTGGTCAGACGCTCCCCAACAGCGGGCAAGAGCGGACTGCGCCAGATGAAGGACGCATCCGAGAGAACAATGGCAGTCTGGAGTTGGAGGAAGGCGCGCGAGATCGGGAGAGCGACTACGGCCGCATTCCCGTCATTCTGGCGCCGCGCAATACACGTCTAGCCGATCTCGCCCCTGCTATTCGCTGGACTGCCGTCGCGGACGCCATAGAATATGAGCTCTCCCTCAGCGCGCTAGAGCCGCTGCCCGAAATCATCATCGACGCCGAGGAACTGACCTGTGAGCTGGCCCCCCAATTTGATGATGAGACAGTCTGCCAAGTTGAATGGCCAACAGCAGAATGGCCCTTGGCTCCAGATGAGCGCTACTTTCTCACCGTAAGTGCCCGCATCGACTTTGCCGGTCCCCTTCGCCCGTCAGAACGTAGTTCACTCCGTACTCTTTCGCAGGAGGATAGCACCGCCCTTCAAGCCGAGCTAGACGCTATTGCTGAACTAGACCTGGATCCGCTCACGCCCAAACTGCTGCAGGCCGGAGCATATGCAAGCTATCAGCTCATCAATGACATTATTCCATTATATGAAGAGGTACTAGCCATCCAGCCTGCGCCAGAGCTGTACATTACCGTCGGCGACCTCTACCGCCGCATCGAGCTAGAACGCTACGCCTTTGCCCGATACCAAGCCGCGCTGGAGATGATCGATGCCAATGATCCGGAAACCGTGTTCGTGCAGGCCGCCGCGGCCCACGGACAAGCTCTAGCTTACTACAGTCGAGATAACTTCGCCGAGGCCAAAGAGCATTTTGCTAAGGCAGCCGAACTCTATCGGCAAGCTGGGGCAGAGGAGAAGGCTGAGATGGCCGAAATAGGTGAGGAAGAAGCGGCGAAGCGGGTTCCGTAATGCCTGCCCAGGGTTAAATCCACTAGGCTACCAAACGACGCCCCATCATTGGGGCTGGATCGTTGAACAACAAGCTCGGTTTAGTGGGCGTTGTTTGATAGCCCGACGTCACGGTGCTTTGCATCCGCAAGGCGATCAGCCTCGGGTGGACACCATGAATTGAGCAACTTTTTTCTCATGCCAAGCCGCCAACTCCTTATTCTTTGCGATTGTGTGCCTTTGCGTGAGCTTTGTAGTTCTGGCTTTTCGCCAGTTTAGGAGGTAATGATGACTAGAACGTATTATTCGTTTAAAGTGCTGCTCAGATCCCTGCTCAGATCCTTACTCAGTTGCCTATTGGTCAGCCTGATGCTTCTCTTAACCGCCTGTGTTGCCTTGGCATCTCCAGCAGAACAAGAAGGATCGACTAGGCAAGAGACCACACCCGAACAGGAAGCATCGGCCAATCAAGACAATGACCAACCTGTGCTATCTGACTTTGACTCACTATCTCAAACCAGCTTACTCTTTCTTCAGCAGCTACCCGCCCAAAGCCCACAGGTTGAGGCACTTGAAGCGGCTAGAGTGCTTCTGAATGAGGGAGATACCCTCCAAAAAAATAGGCGTATGGACGATGCACGCGCCAAATGGGAGGAAGCCACCGAGAAATTCAAAGAGGCCGAAGATTCGCTAGGCCGGGCCGATGCCTTTTTGCGCATTGCCGACTCGCTTCAAAGCGAAGCCATCTTCAACACAAAGAAACTGCAAGAGGCGCTCGGTTACTACCTGCTAGCCATCACAGCCGCCACCGACACCTATGAGTCGCTCATCGTCAATGAATTGGGCTTTGACACGGACATACTTGAACAAGCCAATGAGGCATACAACGAAGGAGAGCGTCTACGTAAAGCGGGCAACTGCACTCAAGCCGTCCCAAAATTCAATGAAGCCCGTCGGCTCTTTGCCCAAATCGATTTTGGCAGTGGCGAAGCTCGTTCGCTGGCATTCAAGGCTGTCTGCCAAATTGATGCTGGGAACTTCTTTGAGAGCTTGACGACGCTGCTCGATGCACTCTTCATTGTACAAAGTTTGCCTCTTGGCTCATCGGAGACTGAACGGTTTCTGGATGGCAAGCGCGCCTACCAGAGTGGTGATCTTGCCGGTTCTGTTGAGATCTTTGCCGAAGTGCTGGAATCTTACCAGAAAAAGGGTCGCAAGGATGTTGCAGCTCAAGTGATGATTGATATGGGGGTGGCCTATGCGGAATTAGGGCAGTTCGCTGAAGCAAAAAAGCTGTTTGAGACAGCATTACCCATCTTTATTGAATTGGAGGATGATTATGATGAGTACAATGAGGCAGTGGTACGCCACAACCTGGCTAATTTCGTGTCAACAGAGGGGGAATTCGACGTTGCCATCAGCGAGTACCAACAGGCTATCGAATTGTGGTGGGTTATCGGCGAGCCGCTTCATCGCGTTCACTCCCTTAGTGGGCTGGCATTAGCATACAATGGGCAGGGTCAGTACAAGGCCGCGTTTGAAGCGTTAGATCAAGCCGACGAGCAATACGCATTAGTAACCCCTAACCCGAGTACGGCTGGCGACCTGCTGAATAATCGTGGCGTACTCCATAATTCGTTGGGTGAGTATAACGAGGCACTTAGCTTTTTTGAGCAAGCGCTTACAATCCGGCGAGAGATTCAGGGACCACAAGGTATTGTCAAAGAAGCAGAGTCGTTAGGGAACATTGCCGCAATTCAATCGACCCATGGGCGGTTCGATGACTCGCTTGAGACATATGAACGAATGCGCCGAATTTTGGATGATCATCCAATTGCGTTGCTCGAGGCACAACTTGAGGCAAATATCGGCACAATCTATATTCAACAGGATAATCTCCAAAGAGGCTTGTTCCAATATTTAAAGGCCAAAAAGCTATTCCAAAGTGGCCAACTGCCACTCTTTGAGGCAACCCTCCTTCAAAATCTGAGCGCGGTTTATATCAAAATTGGGAATTATGGATTAGCAGAAGAATCTCTTCTCGAAGCAAGAGAATTCTTTGTAGAGATGGAGAATTTGGCGAGTGTAGCAGTAGTGGACGGCAATCTAGGAAATTTGTTTTTTACACTTGAACGATTTGACCAAGCATTATCACATTATGAGAAAGCCAAAGAGCTATGGGAACAGGTAGGGAACCAAAGTGCTATAGTTAACGTCAACATAAATCTCGCCCTTATTGCGGTCGCGGATAAAGAGTATAACCAAGCCATCCAGTTGGGTGAAGAGGCTCTAGCCCAAATACGGGAAGCCGACCTTCAGATTGAGAAGGGACGCGCTTTGGTCTCACTTGCGACGATTTATATAGCCCATGGAGATTTTCAAACTGGATATGAATACGCCCTAGAAGCGCTTACCGTTGCAGAGGATTTTGACAACGACCTGCTTAAAATATTTAGTCGCATGCTTATTACTACGTTCCATATGTCTACTGGTGATTTGAAAAACGCCAGTCAGGAAATGGATAAAGCGATGGATCGATTCGAAGCTTTACAAGGGACATTGACTGTAGCGGAACTAAAGTCATCAGTTTTGGGACGATTTGCAGACATCTATAAGCTGGCAGTGACACTTGCTCTACTGGAAGAAGACACAGAAAAGGCGTTTGCATTAACGGAACAGGCTCGAGCGCGTGCCTTACTGGATCAGCTAGCCAATCAATGGATTAACTTTCATGATTCGGACAATTCTATTCAGCTTTCTAATGAACAAGAGTTGCATCTAGAGCGCAGACGATTACGCAATTCCATTGCTGAAGAGAATGTAAGGGAGCTAAAAAACCAGAACCAAGAACGAATTACGCGATTAAAGAAGGATTTAGAAGAAGCTGACAAACAATTACAGCAGATTCAGACCGAACTGAAAATATCCAACCCCATTTACAGTTCATTGGTGACGCCTCAACCGTTATCGACGGCCGACGTACAGGATGGGCTATTGGATAATACAACAACGCTGATTGCATATTATATCCTTGAGAAGAGTGTACAAGTTTGGGTCGTTGACAAAAAGAATTCACAACACGTCAGTCTCGCCCTTGAAGCAGATGAATTACAGAGTCGGATCGAGAACCTACGCTTACAAATTTCAGATACGTCTAAGGTCAAAGACAGCGAAGATGCACTCGATGATCTTACTGATATTAATCAGAAGATCCTAGCCCCGCTCTATTCAGATCTCATTGCACCAATTCTGCCTTACATCGAGCATGAGAAGCTGATTATCATTCCTAATGGTTCGCTGCATTACTTGCCATTTGGTGCGCTCTGGGATAGCGTACAAGAGACCTATTTGACGCAACGTTATTCAATTCGTTATGCTCCTAGCGCGTCAGTCCTCCAGTTTCTTCACGCTAAAGGGGATAAATTATATTCTCTTCCCCTTGTGATTGGCAATCCCGGATCTGATCTTGCTTTTGCAAGCAACGAAGCCACGACTGTAGCTAAACTCTATGAAGTTGAGCCACTTCTGCATAACTACGCAACTGAAAGTGCAGCACGATCGCTCTCGACAGAGACACATATTATTCACGTTGCGGCCCACGGTGTTTACAACGATATTAACCCAATGTATAGTCATCTGGAGCTGACCTCCGATGATAAGCATGATGGCTATTTGGAAGTACATGAAATTCATGGATTGAATCTATCCGATGCCAAGTTGGTTGTGCTTTCGGCCTGCGATACATCACAGGGTGAATTGACAGGAGGAGACGAAGTCCTCAGCCTCAACCGGGCCTTCCTCGCTGCTGGCGCGCCGGCTGTCGTCACCAGCCTGTGGCCCGTTGATGATGAGGCGACCAGCGTCTTTATGCAAACCTTTCATGAACAATTACAGAACGGCACAAGTGCAACCAAAGCCCTTCAGATTGCTCAACAAACGGTCATGACGGAAGAGAAGTGGGCATCACCCTATTACTGGGCAGCATTCTCTTTAACAGGAGCGGATATTCGGCTAGATAGCTTGGATACGAAAAGTTGATGCAATCGCTCAAAGTTGATATAGCCTCCTGGAATCAACGTAGCCGCTGGTGGTTTGCTCTACTCTCACTGCTCCTCTTCTCATTTGCTGCTTTGGGCGGGATTTTGGCTACAGAATCAACCCTTTTGGCCGTTCTTCTAGGTTTAGCTGTAACTTTTCTCGTTGATTATTCGCCCTTGGTCATTGGACCCGACGGGACGAAAAAAGTTGCCCAGTATTTAAGCGGAAGACGTAGCGGTTGGTTCTGCTTAGTCCTGCTGTTGGGCCTCAGCACCTTCCTGTGGTTCACGGTTGGCTGGACACAAATAGAGCGCATCCACTGTGGCGTTCTTGGCTGTCCCCCCTCGGGTACGCTTCAGATTGCCATTGATGAATGGGATGAGCAATTTGATCAGCTTGTCGACTTCGACAGCCGCTCGCTCCTGTTGGAGAAGTTGGCGTGCGTAGAGGGCCTCCATATACACAATGTGACAAACGACCTCTCCGATACCGACAGCCAGAAGCTCGATTTACTGATTCGCGGTCAGACACTTATTGCGAACCAGACAACGCAAACGTCCGTCATCCTGATTAATCCAAAGAAATGGGAAATATTGGGCAGTTACGCATCAGCCCTTCAGCCCATTCAGCAGACCGAGAGCGGCACCCACTACAACCTATTGGCAGCGCACCAAGATCTGACCGAACAGCTCCTCACAGCCATCTATCGCCAAATGGACGCAGCCGAAGTCAAACGCATCAGCCGCATCCCGACCTTGAATGAGCAGGCTCGCCAGCTTAACAATCAGGCAGCGGTCTTCCTCCAAGGATTCCAAGAGTATGACCAGGCTAAAAGTCTATTGGAACAGGCCATCGCCCTTGACCCCACCTACGCCAGCGCCCATAACAATTTGGGTCGCGCCCTCCGTGAACAGGGTGATCTAGACGGTGCCATTGATCACTACAAGCAAGCTGTCGACCTGTTGCCCTGCAATGCCCTCTTTTCTTTCAACCTAGGCAACGCCTACATCGACCAAAAGAACTACCTCGCCGCCATCGCCGCCTTTGAAGAAGCGCTGAGACGTAAACCAGACTACGTGATCGCCATCAACGGATTGGGATACGCCTATCTGCTGCAAGGTGAGCTTGAACAGGCCGCTGAACACTTTATTCGAGGTCTTGAATTGGAGCCAGAGAACGCCTACCTGCATAAGAATTTAGGACGAGCCTACTACGAGCAGGAGAAGTTTGAAGAGGCAATTAGGGCGCTGGAGATGGCTATCAGTCTGTCGGGTGGGGCATTGGCTGAGGCTTTCTTTTATAGTGCATTGGCTTATGAGAAGGTGGGGGAGAGGGAGAGGGCTTGTGGTGCGTTGGGGCAGTATGTTTTTACGGCTAAAGAGAATCGTGAACGGGAAGGTAAGCGATGGGCTGAGGCGGATAGCCTATGGAGGATTTTGGCGTGTAAGGAATGATGACGAACGAACTTTGAAACCAAACACGAATAGGGATTGAACGCGAATCAGGTAAATTTTGATTTGATTTGCGTTCGTTCCCTATTCGTGTTTCCGCTTGGTTCTGGCTGCATCAGGTCAGGATTAGCGAATGCGGTGTAATCCGCGTAGAATGTCCGTAGGCTTGACGGATGAATAAAATTATTCCCGAAATATGTGCAAGAGCAATCAAATGAGTATCTCTTCCTTATCGGACAATGAAATCATTGAAGCATTTCTTGATGCATTCCCAGAGCATTCAATATTGAAACGGATGCTTCAGATCCAGCTCAATACGAATCTTGAAGCGGTTGCGGGTGGAAACAATCTGACTGATATTGTGTTTGCGTTAATTCGCTGGGCAAGAGCAGAGGGTCGATTGATGGAGTTAGTCGAAGGTGCTGCCAAACAAAATCCTGGGAATCCGGAGTTACGTAGGCTTGTTGAACTTGTAGAAAATGGTGTGGCAACTAATGTTGAGAGAGTTTATTCCGAAGATGGTCAGAGAGTAGCCAATCTGGATTCCATTCAACAACCTCATCCTTCGTTTAACGCGGCGTTTTTGTCAGGGCTAGATGCGCCTGGCGGGGCAGTCCAACTTCGTGATCAATTTTATGTTCAACGAGATGCGGATAGCCAACTTACTGAGCTAGTTCTTAAATTGGGTAGTACGACGACGATTCGCGGTGCCAGACAAACTGGTAAAACCTCGCTATTAGCCCGTGGAATCCACCATGCCAGAAATGCAGGTGGCAAAACTATATGGATTGACTTTCAGGAATTTGATGGGATGCGATT
>JBCCHB010000118.1:0-53945 GCA_039028975.1 Chloroflexota bacterium | reverse complement strand
CTTGCAGCACTAGCGACGTTGCTCATGCTATCAACATTGGCATCGTTTGCTTTTGCACCCTGGCAGAGGCTGCCGGCTACGGGTTCACAATCAACACAAGCAGTAATTTTGCCAAGGCCAGGACAAGGTGAAGTGAACGGTGTTGACTTGTTGAATGCAGGGCAAATTCCTGTAGATACCTTCCTTCCCCTAATGGTTAATGGCGATGAGCGTGCATTAGTAGTAGAAGAGGATGCCTTCTGCCGTTTCGGTGTAAATTTCAACACGCTAGGAATCGGCCCTCACACAGCTTTGAGCAGTTACGATATATCATCTCTGGGCGTTGGCTGGTACATTAACTATAGTTCCTACCCGTCAGCAGAAATCCCCGAGGACATTGAACACGCACCAGTGATTCGATTGGTGGGTTCAGAAGATGGTACTAGCTATTCTTTTTTCCCTGGGGAAAATGCCCTACTCTCTCTTGCCACATCAAATCCCGGTCGTATCTGGTTTGTTAGTAACGAGCCGGATCGCATCAAATTTCAGGATGGTGTCCTTCCAGAAATCTATGCAAATGCATACCATGAGATCTATACACTTTTGAAATCTGCTGATCCAACGGCCCAAATCTATGCAGGTTCCATTGTACAGCCAACTGAGGTGCGGATAGAGTATTTGGATATGGTGGTCGAAAGTTATGAGAACACCTATGGAACTGCCATGCCAGTTGACGGGTGGAGCATTCATAACTTCATCCTGAATGAAGCAAGCTGTGAGCACTATGAAAACAATCTAAATATCTGTTGGGGAGCCGATATGCCACCGGGAGTTGACGCAGTGGATGGTCTTCGCATCGGCATTGATCAACACCACGATATCGAGTTATTCAAAGAGCAGATTGTACGCTTTCGTGGATGGATGAATGAGAATGGATATCAGGGCAAGCCAGTCTACCTGTCCGAATATGGCGTATTGCTGCCGGATTGGTATCGGCCAACCGTTGACTTCAGTCCGTCAAGGATCAACGAGTTTATGAATGAGTCGTTTGATTATATTCTTAATGAGCGGGATGAGCTATTGGGCGATCCGGCTGATGACTATCGTCTCATTCAAAGGCTTTCTTGGTATAGTGTGAACGATGATTATACGGTACGGTCAAATCCACCCATAACCTATCCTTATCAATATAATGGCTACCTCTTCAATCCAATAACCTTCGAGCGTTCGGAGATGGGTGATAATTATGCCTTGTACACCAACCGGTTGTCGCACGATATTGATTTTCATACATTTTCGCTTGAAGGCCGTGTGGCACCCACTACGGTGTCAGTAACAACGGGTCTCACAGTACCGATTACGACACCACTGCCCGATTCATCAAGTTTGTTTACTGTTTCGCTAAGTGCCCAGGTGGCCAATAGTGGGAACCTTAGTGAGGATCATGAGACGACTGTCTCCTTTTTCCAGGGAGATCCGCAGACAGGTGGTCAACAGATAGGTGAAGACCAAACGGTTGCGCTAATAGGATGTGGTACAAGGGCCAATGTTGATATAACCTGGACTGACGTGCCAAGCGGGACGTATGATATTTATGTTAAAGTCGGTCAGGTTGGTGATGAACAAGTTCATGCCTATACCGAAAGCAACCTATCTAATAATATCTTTAGTCGAACTATTACGGTCACCCAGGTCATCTCTCCTACCTTGTTCAGATAGGTAGAGCTTGATGCCTATTACGTCTATCTTCATCCGGGAATAGTGCTTGGCTCTTTCATGTATAGACGGCCAAAAAAGTTTGTACCCATGAAGATGGGTATGTCCTCCCTTTTTGGAAGATACTTTTGGTGAATTGTCTGTGGAGTGAGCACGCCCCGTGCGGCTACGCGCCAGAAATCGGCACGAGGCGTGCCTTCCTCCACATCGTATGGGCATTTTTGAATTCGCCAACAGTGTCTTGGAATTATACAGGATAGATTGGACAAAAGTCGGGACCAGACTTTTCTGGTGAAGTATAAGAAGAAGGATTCGCTGAAATCGCTACCATATCACGTCGTTCAAGATCAGGCCTGCCCCGTGCCCATTTTCCTCTGCTTAGTCGCTTGATACAACTTTTTACCTATCGCGAACTGATATCTCTGATGGTCGTTCGCGATGTAAAGATTCGCTATAAAGGTAGCATACTTGGCTTTGTATGGACCCTGCTTAATCCTTTGGCCATGATGCTTGTCTTCAGTGCGGTCTTTACATTCATGGTTCCCACCAATGAGATTCCTAACTATCCACTCTACATCTTATGCGGTTTACTGCCCTGGAATTACCTAGCCAATGGCCTGCTTACGGGCACAGGGAGCATTGTTGGCAATGGTGTGTTGATTAAGAAAGTCCACTTTCCGCGGGAAATTTTGCCCATTTCATCTGTTTTTGCCCAACTGGTTAGTTTTTTGTTAGCACTCGTTGTTCTATTTGTAGCGATTGTTTTTTTTCAAGCCCCCTTTAGTGCTTGGCTTTGGTTGCTGCCCGTTGTTATTCTTATGCAGACCTTTTTTATTTTGGGTTTGACCTTTATTCTTACGACCATCAACGTCTTCTACCGAGATGTTACTATGATCTTGGACGTTTTCGTGCTGGCTTGGTTCTTCTTAACCCCTGTCTTTTATCCCATGGATATCCTGCCAGCTAGCTATGAGCTGTTTGGCATCTCCTTGAACATTCATCGATTAATGTACATTCTGAATCCTATGGCCTCCCTAATCAATACGTACCGAGACATTCTCTACTGGGGTTACCGCACGGATTTAGATTTTTTTATTCGCACATGTATCACCAGTTTGATTGTCTTTGGCATCGGGTATTGGATCTTTAATCGATATAGCGCTCGTTTTGGCGAAGAGGTCTAAATGAGTGAGGACAGTCAGCAACATTCGACGTTCGAGCAAGAGTTTCTCATTGAACTTGAGCACGTCTCTAAGCGCTTCCGTCGCTACCATTCCCAGCGATCAATTCAGCAATGGTTTATTGATAAGTTGAGGGGTAAGCATGAGACAAACGATGAAGATGACTTTTGGTCGCTTAAGGATGTCTCACTCACCGTCAGCCGCGGGGAACGCATTGGCATAGTCGGTCATAATGGCTCAGGCAAGAGCACGCTGTTAAAATTGATGACTGGCATTTTGGAACCAACAGAAGGAGAGGTCAGAGTCAATGGTCGCGTCTCTGCACTGCTCGAACTTGGGGCCGGATTTCACCCCGATTTAACTGGTCGTGAAAACATTATATTGAATGCAACCCTTCACGGTTTAAAGAGAAAGACTATTGAAGAGCGCTTGTCTACCATCGTAGACTTTGCTGGTCTAAAGGAATTTATTGATACCCCAGTCAAACATTACTCGTCTGGTATGTACATGCGGTTGGGCTTCTCTGTTGCTATTCATACCGATCCAGACCTCCTCATTGTAGACGAAGTACTGGCAGTGGGTGATGCCGAATTTCAGAAAAAGTGCATGACAACGATACACGATTTCTCCCGCGCGGGAGGAACGCTTGTACTTGTTACTCATGATTTGGGTGCAGTGGAAATGCTCTGTAATAGAGCTGTTTGGATGGATAAAGGGGTGGTACGCCAGAGCGGTACACCGAAAGACGTGGTTCTGGAGTACTTGAGTGCAACATCTCGAGCTATCACCGAGAAAGCAGAACAAGAAAAAACAGAAAAAAGAGAATCAGAAGATGGAAGTACCACAGATGGAGACGAATCCGCAGAAAATACCCATCGAATTGGCAATAGAAAAGTCGAGTTCACTGACATAAGACTCTGTGACCAAACTGGCACACCGACCATGCTCTTTCAGCATGGTGAGTCAATGGAAATTCAGATGCATTATCGCGTATTAGATAAAGTGGAGGTTCCAGTCATCGGTATTGGAATCCACCATCAGAATGGTTCCCATGTAACAGGTCCCAACACAGCCTTTGATGAAATAGAGCTTCCAGATCAACACGAAGGTATTCTGAGCTATTGTATCCCATCGTTGCCGCTGCTACCTGGTCACTACTACGTATCGGTGGCTGCCATTCACGGTGTGACGCAAGAGATCTATGACATGCATGATCGCATGTATGAATTTCACATTGACGAAGGCTCTGCTCGGGAACGCTACGGTCTCGTCTCACTAAACGGCGACTGGCATGTTCATCAATCATAGACGATTCATACCTATGGTCTTTAAGAAAAAGATTTTCCAGCCGCCCTTCGACAAGCTCAGGGGACAACTGGAAAATCTTTTTCTGGATATCTATAACTGACTAGGAATAGCACTTCGGCCTTTCAGCAATTCAGTACTTTAGCTAACCAGACTTGCTGACTCGCTGACTCGCTGACATACCGACTACTTAACCAATCAACCAACTGCTCATGACTGAATCATCAGAATTTCCTGGCCTAGACTATGATTTTTTGCGCTATATGGGCGTTAAATCAGAAGTTCAGCGCCAGATACAGAGCCACTACCTACCCTACTTTGAAGAGCGCCGCAAGGTATTAGATTTGGCATGCGGTGATGCTGACTTTGTCGCATTGCTACACGAAAAAAACATAGATGTTACTGGGGTTGATTCGGATCCCAAGGCTGTTGCCGAGGGACAAAAAAAAGGGTTGCCGGTATTTGAATCGGATGTCTTTGAGTATCTCAAAGAGTGTGATGACAGTAGCTTTGACGGTATTTTTTGTGCGCATCTCGTCGAACATCTTCCTTATCCGCTTGTGATTCAGCTTGTTCAGGAAGCATATCGCGTTCTTGAACCTGGTGGGATCATTGTGCTGGCTACGCCCAATGCAAGAGCACTTATTTCACATCTAGAGATGTTCTATATGCATTACGATCACGTCAACTTTTATCACCCCAAGCTACTCTGTTTTTTCTTAGAGCATGAAGATTTTGTGGACGCTGAAGAAGGCGTCAACCCCGCTACGGCCTCACCCTTGATGGCGGAGCTAAACAACATGAATCTTGGGATAGATCAGCCAGATCTCAGCTTCCCGATCAGCCCTTCCCCCGTACCGATACCCGATAAACTTTTAGAAAATTTAGGAACCTATCATCGAGATGATCTAGCGGGTAAAGTTGGTCCACTGCGCAAGTTTATTCGCTCTTTCAAAGATGCCATTGCCTATCTGTTTGTACGGCCTTACGTAGATAGATTGGCCAAAGCAACTCAAGAGACTATGGCCCAGGTTCTAGAGAAAATTGAATTAGAAAATGCTCGTAGGCAGGAAGAGCAGAGGCAAAATATGCGCATGTTAGGCCATCAAGTAACCCAGCTCAGATCGGCACTAAGCAGTCTCAATGGACCATTTGAATGTTATGCCCTAGCGTACAAGCCCACAAGCAACCAATCCCATAAAGAATCGATAGGTCTATGAGCTATTTTCAGCGAATACTGGACATCATTGCACCGCCAGGAACAACGCGCAGACAGTTACCCGATCTATGCCGCCAGGTTATCCGCGTATGGCGGAAAGAAGGCATGCAAGCGGCCTTGCGTAACATCTACCACACAATTCAAGAGCATGGGTATGGCCTTCTTTTGGGCTTCGGTCTTGTGCGCCCCCGTATCTTTGTCCCTCCTCCATCGATCTACACGTATGAAGACTGGATAGCAGATCATGAGCCAGATGCGCAGGCATTGGCAGAGCAATCCAAGTTAGCAGCGAGCCTATCGCTGCACCCTACATTCAGCATCGTTACCCCAGTCTATAACCCACCAGCCGACGTCTTTATCGAAACCATCGAATCTGTATTAGCCCAAACCTATCCCCACTGGAAGCTCTACCTCACAGATGGTGGTTCGGATGATCCTCAAGTGTTAGACGCAATCGAGCACTATAGCCAGCTTGATTCGCGCATTCAGGCTATCCGATTGGAAAAAAATCTAGGGATCTCGGGAAACTCGAACGTAGCGTTGAACCAGGCAGACGGCGATTTTATTTCCCTACTGGACCATGATGATCTCATTGCCCCCAACATGCTCTTTGAAGTAGCAAGCTGCTTGCAAGACTATGGGGACCAAGCTGGCACGACAGAGGTAGACAATGTTCCCGTCGATATTGTCTTCTTTGATGAGGACAAAATTTCTGATGATGGCGAAATTCGTCGAGATCCGTGGCTGAAACCAGATTTTGGTCCTGAGACCCTGCTGGCCAACAATATTTTGATGCACTCGGTCATCCGCCGCTCGCTTCTCGTTGATATTGGTGGCTTTAATTCGGAGATGGATGGTGCCCAAGATTGGGACGTTGCGCTACGCTGCTCAGAAAGAACCAAAAGGATTGCTCACATTCCCAAAATTCTCTATCATTGGCGCCAGATTGAAGGTTCAGCGGCCCGTGATATCAATGCAAAGCCCTGGGCTTTCGAGGCACAAGAGCGCTGTATTGCGGCCCATTTGGCAAGAATTGGCTCACCCGATGCCAAAGTGACCTTGCCCAAGCTCGGCCAAATTCGAGTAAGATGGCCAAATCATGGTGAGCGCGTCTCAATCATAATCTTAACCAAGGACAAGTATCCGCTCGTTAGTGCCTGTGTCCAGTCCATTCTACAGAAAACTAGCTATCCAAATTTTGAAATTATTCTTGTTGATACAGGCAGCAAAGAGACCAAGACCCACGACTTCTATCGGTCACTGGCCAATGAGAATCGGGTCCGCATTGTAGAGCGAGGTGGTAGATTCAATTTCTCTGCCGCGAACAATTTTGGCGCTAGCTACGCGACAGGAGGGATACTACTCTTTCTCAATAACGATACCGAAGTCTTACATTCTGATTGGTTGGAGGAGATGGTTGGCTGGGCGCGGCGCTCTGAGATTGGTGCTGTGGGGGCCATGCTCAGTCGGCCAGATGAGACATTGCAGCATGTTGGTGTGATTATGGGACTGGGCGGCCATGCCGATCACATTTACGATGGTTGCCCTGAAAATACCTACGGAAGCTTTGGTCTAAGCAATTGGCTACGCAATTACTATGCTGTAACTGGCGCCTGCCTTATGATGCGCAAAACGCTCTTTGATGATCTACTGGGATTTGATGAGCTATATGAGATGGTCTTCAATGACATCGATTTGTGCCTACGGGCAGCCCAAAATGGATACAGAAACGTATGCACGCCCTTTGCCCATCTCCTTCACCATGAGGGCATGAGTCGGGGTGTCTATTTTCCCTTGGCAGATCTCATTCGAGCGACCTTGCAGATGTGGCCAATTATCCGTGATGGAGATCCCCATTTTAATGCTAATCTTTCCTACTTTAGCAAGGTGCCTGTCTTTGCTTCCCCGAATGAACCGTCTAAGGCCCAACACATGCTGGAGATTTGGCAGATGTTTCAGTTGATTCCATCCGATCTTTCTCCGGAGGCGATCACCCAAAATCCATTTCATGATTCACATGGGAACCTTCCACGGCCTCCCCTTTGGCATGAATTCCACCCTGGAACACCATCCATCAAAAGCTGGGATGAGATTACGATACCAGAGAGTCGCCTCTTGCTAGTCATGCCTTGTTCAGCAGATAGTGATGTGGGGAAAGCCGCAATGAGCCATGCCCAATCACTCATAGAGCTGGGGATAGAGGTGGTGGTCTGCTTAGACGACATTCTTAGTGCAGAACCTGATCCATCTCCGACGATTGGTTCAACCAACACTGACTTCCCGCTCACCGACCCATCCAGCACTAGGGCATCTGGGGTTGACATAACAAGCAATGGAATGCCGAATGCCTTCTCTAAACAGGTTGGTCAGGCAGAATTAGAGATTCATCTAGTGCCAGGGCTACTTAACGATGGACGAATCGCCACATGGCTCTTCAACCATGACGGCCAGTTAGGATTTGATGGTCTCATACTCTACTCAATTGAGTGCTGGAAACTGATTCATGCAGCACGTGCATTCAACTTGCCGACCCAGCTTTGGTTATTTGAATCAACTCAAAGTCGTCAGCTACTCAAAGAAGATCGCCACGTAGCCGACGCGGTGGCATATGCCCAACAAGTCTATGTGGAAAGTGAAGAATCAGCGATTCGGCTTCGCTCTCACCCGCTTTTGGGGGATGTGGTCATCCAATAAATGCTATATAACAATTTTCAGTAATCTTGACCAAGCTACCTCATCCGGAGATGGCCAAATGACTTATTAGGGGGTTGACAACCGGATTCGACCGTGATATATTTGGACCACGAATTTTACCATTGCCCTCCGCTTGGTTGATTACCTTTATACGTAAGATAGTTTTCAGACGTATAAATTTACATACTATTGAGGATAACGAACCATGAAATCCAAATCGAATAATATTTCCCAGTTCATTCGTCAATTTCATACCAACATAGGTGCTTTCACCGCATGGTCAACTATCCAACTTGAGAATCTACGCCAACTCTGGCATGGATTCTTTTATTATACCTCCTATTATTCTATCAATAACGACTCAAACAGAGTGTTAGTCCCCGTACGCGTTCGAGCCACAGATGGTAGGAGGACCAACCGGAGATAGTTCCGGTCCAAGGTTTTAACCAAAAAGAGCGTGAGGTGATAAACACCTTAACGCTCTTTTTTTTTGCGCTAATAGATCCAATAACAACTAAAACATAGGAAGCGAAACATGAGCAATATCTTTGATGAGTGGAAATGGCGGGGCCTCCTTTTTGATAATACAGAGGAAGCAGAGAAATTACTTTCTAGCGAAAAAGTCGTCGCTTACAATGGCTTTGATCCAACTGCTGACAGTCTGCATGTAGGCAATCTTCTGCCAATGATTGGGTTGGCTCGCCTTCAGCGATACGGACATCAGCCCATTGCCTTAGCGGGTGGCGGAACAGGCATGATTGGGGATCCCAGCGGTCGTTCCACCGAGCGCAACCTGCTCACCCCCGACGAAATCGTCCACAATGTCGAGCAGATCAAGATTCAGCTTGGCATGGTGCTTGACTTCGATAGCAAGACGAACCCAGCCCGCATTGTCAACAATATGGACTGGCTTTCTGAATTGTCAATGATTGAGTTCCTACGCGATACGGGAAAGCACTTTTCGGTCAATTATATGACGAGCAAGGATTCTGTAAAGAGTCGATTAGATCGAGAGAGCGGTCTTTCCTACACAGAATTCAGTTACATGCTTCTGCAAGCCTACGACTTTTTACATCTCTACAGAACCTTTGGTTGTAAGTTACAAGCTGGAGGTAGTGATCAGTGGGGTAACATTACTGCAGGAACCACGTTGGTGCGCAAAGTAGAAGGAGTGCCGGTCCAAGCTGTTGTCTACCCGCTGATTACCCGCTCGGACGGGAGCAAGTTTGGCAAAACAGCAGATGGCGACTCGGTCTGGCTGGATCCCAACCGCACATCCCCCTACCGCTTCTACCAATTTTTTCTGAATACAGAAGACGACAAGGTATTAGAGATGTTACGTTTCTACACCTTCTTACTTCAAGAGGAGATCGGTGAATATGAGGTGGCTGTTCAAGAGCGCCCACACCTGCGTGAGGCCCAAAAACGATTGGCCCATGAGGTAACGAGTCTACTTCATGGAGAAGAGGGACTCAAGAAGGCGACGACGGCTACAGATGTCTTCTTTGGCGGTGAGTTGGTTGGCCTGGGTGCCGGTGAGGTGGAAGACATCTTTGCTGATGTACCCTCTGGTACAGTAGAAAAAGAAACCCTGTCGGGAGAAGGGGTTCCATTGGCTAATCTTCTTGCAGATGTGGGCGTAGCAAAATCGCGAGGTGAAGCAAGACGCCTACTGGGGAATGGCGGTATCTACCTAAACAATATTCAGGTAAACGATCCAACCCAGGGCGTAACCCTGGATCAGAGCATTGATGGCCAATTCATGGTAATTCGCAAAGGGAAAAAAAGCTATCATTTGGTGAAGATCGTTTCGTAACTTATTGGCGCTGCGCGTGCTGGTTTGATTTTTATCAATACCGAATCACGTGGTATACTCGTAAAGAACATCTGTTCAGACAAATTCCACGCACACGCTTAGTAGATCGCAATATCACTCTGTCTGGTTACAGTCGTTTGCGACAACACCGAAGATTCTTTCGCTGACATTGCGATCTATTGACAATACGTAGCGAGGCTTCGCTTATTCTCGTCTATGTCCAACCGCAGTCTACCAACATTTGAGAAGCACCAAATGAAAAATTCGAATCAGAAAACTGTGGCACCTGCTGGAGCCAATGGTCAAGCCCCAAATGGTCGCGCAAAGAACGGCCAGAGTCAGAAAAAGCAGGTTAAAACGGAGCAGAGCAAAAACGGTACAGCTCTGAAGCATTCTGGCAACGGATCTGATAGTGGCTCGAGCCAGCCCCCCCCTCGCTTTAGCGATATTGGCGATATTGTTGTTCAAGGCGCTACCCAGCATAATCTTCAAAGCATTGATGTAACCATTCCCCGAGGCTGCTTCGTCGTCATTACTGGCGTAAGCGGCAGCGGAAAATCGTCACTAGCATTTGATACCCTCTATGCCGAAGGGCAGCGGCGCTATGTGGAAAGCCTCTCCTCCTATGCGCGGCAATTTTTGGGGCAGATGGAGAAGCCCCAGGTTGACTATATTGGCGGTCTCAGTCCAGCCATCGCTATTGAGCAGAAGACTGTTTCAAAAAATCCACGCTCAACTGTGGGTACCGTTACCGAAATCGTCGATTATCTGCGGGTGCTCTTTGCCCGCCTTGGTACGCCCCACTGCCATAATTGTGATCGAATTGTGGCTCCCCAAAGTGCACAGCAGATTGCTGGAAACTTGCTAACTCTATCACCAGGGACTCGCTTTCAGCTTCTTGCTCCCATCGCTCGTAACCGCAAGGGAACCCATGTCGATCTCTTTAAGCAAGCCATTCAAGACGGCTACACTCGTGCCCGCGTAAATGGCGATGTGGTGGAATTGGAGCTAAAATCTCTGCCCAAATTAGACAAAAATAAACGCCACAATATTGAATTGGTCATCGATCGATTGGCCATGCCGAAGGAGTCGGTAGGTCAACTAGAGTCGCCCTCTTCTGAGAAGGATGAATACTACACCCGACTACTTGATTCAGTCGAAACAGCGCTCAAAGCAGGTAGCGGTATGTTGGTGGCCGATGTCATTGATGGAGAGGAACGGCTATTAAGTGAACATAACGCCTGCGCTCACTGTGACCTGAGTTTTCCTGAACTCCATCCTAATCTGTTCAGCTTCAACTCACCCATGGGAATGTGTAATCATTGCAACGGGTTGGGCACCGAGCCTATGCCAGATCCGGAGCTGATTGTAACGAATGAGGATCTCTCATTGCTGGATGGCGCATCCCCTTACTATGGTGAAATGCGCAAGAAAAAATCTCGCAAGTGGGAGATGCAGCGATTGCAGCGCTTAGCAGCAGCCTGTGATGAAAAAGTTGATCTGGACCTACCCTGGAAAGAGCTGCCAAAGAGCTTTCGGCAGATGTGGCTCTTTGGTGGGAAAGTCAAGCGAGGTCGCAATGGCTATGAAGGTGTAGTCAATGAGATCAATCGTCGTTTTCATCAGACTGATTCTGAGGGTGCGCGTCGATGGTATGGCGGCTTTCTAAGCAAGCAGCCATGCCCTGTCTGCAAAGGCGCTCGCTTACGGCCTGAATCCCGTTCAGTCAAAATCAATGACTTGGGCATGCAAGAGGTCACGGCTATGACGATCGAGGATGCCAGAACGTGGATGGCCCAAGTCCATGAGACACTGGATGAAGAGCAAGTCGAGGTGGCAGCAGAAGTACTCAAAGAGATTCGTGACCGTCTTCAGTTTTTGCTCAACGTAGGCCTCCACTATTTGACCCTGGATCGGCCCGCGCCAACGCTTTCTGGCGGCGAAGGGCAGCGAATACGTCTGGCCAGCCAATTGGGTTGTGGCTTGGTAGGGGTTCTCTATATATTGGATGAGCCATCTATCGGACTCCACTCACGCGATCATCATGCGCTATTGGAGACCTTGACCCAACTCCGCGATATGGGGAATACGGTTCTGGTCGTCGAGCATGATGCAGAAACCATGTATACCTCAGATTGGATTATCGATTTGGGACCAGGTGCAGGTGTGCTTGGTGGAGAGGTGGTTGTATCCGGTACACCATCGGAAGTAATGACCCACGAGGGTTCACTCACAGGGAAGTATCTAAGTGGTGAAAAATCCATTACGTCACCCAATCAAGGGAAGCGGCGTAAAGCGCAGGGTACGATTAAGGTCAGTGGCGCAAAGCTCCATAACCTCAAAAATGTAACGGCCAAGATTCCATTGGGTGTGCTGGTTAGTGTCACCGGTGTATCGGGTTCAGGAAAAAGCAGCCTCATCTCCAAAACCCTTTACCCGGCACTCGCACGTACGCTCCATAATGCGCAAACCGTTCCTGGTCCTCACAAAATAATTGAGGGTCTCGAACAGGTCGATAAGATTATCAACATTACCCAGGATCCGATCGGGCGCACGCCTCGCTCCAACCCGGCCACATACGTTGGCGTATGGGATAGCATTCGGCAGGTCTTCGCGGCGGTGCCAGAGGCCAAAGCTCAAGGGTACCAGCCAGGTCGCTTTAGCTTTAATGTCAAGGGAGGACGTTGTGAAGAGTGTGCAGGGCATGGGCAAAAACGGGTGGAGATGCACTTCCTAGCGGATGTTTGGGTCACCTGTCGGGAGTGTAACGGCAAACGCTTTAATCGGGCGACGCTGGATATTCAATATCGTGGGAAGACTATTGCTGATGTATTGGATATGGACATTCGGGAAGCCCATGAATTCTTTCAAAACCACAAGAAGATTAACCGTATACTACAAACCTTAGTTGATGTTGGTCTTGACTACATTAAATTAGGCCAAAGCGCGTTAACTCTTTCAGGGGGAGAAGCCCAGCGAGTCAAGTTGGCCAAGGAGTTAAGCCGTGTAGCGACGGGTCGTACCATCTACCTGCTAGATGAGCCAACCACGGGTCTACATTTTGCCGATGTCCAAAAACTCATAGATGTGCTTCACCGTCTGGTGGAACAGGGCAATAGTGTAGTGGTCATTGAACATAATATGGACGTAATTAAGACTTCTGATTGGATTATCGACATGGGGCCAGAAGGTGGAGACAACGGTGGTACTGTAGTAGCCCAAGGAACGCCAGAGAAAGTCATCAAGGTAGCAAAGAGCTTTACAGGACAATTTTTGAAGCCCTTATTGGTGTAGATTTATCACCCATAAAGGTTTGAGATGAACTCAGGCGTAACGCCAGGGTCAGTTACCCGGTGGGATATGGTCGAATGCAAAGGGAGCGTCTCCATTTCGTATTGCACCAGTGAGATGTCATCTAGCTCGATAGTGACGCCGGTCTTCGTAGCAGCAAGATGATTTCGTATCTGCACTTCGAGCGTTTTCGCTGCTTCCTGAAGCTGCTCGATTTCTGCATCTGTAAAGCGTTCAAGATGAACAATTTTGCCGAGCACAATAAACAGATCATTATCGCCTGAGTATTTGTGGGCGACGTTGCATTGTACATTGAGGTCGTCCCGTAGACAGTTAAGTAATCTAGTGGTTGTAAAGTTTCCATTGGCGTGGGGCCAACCGATCAGGGTAAAGCGATTGGTCGGCCACTGCACCTGAAATGACCTCTCGTATGGCAGATTGCCAAAGCTATCAAATTGATTGAAGAACGGTGAGAAGCCGCCGAATTGAATGGTCATTGGAAAGTGTTGCTGGAGCGTTGGCAGAACTTGGTCAAAGCCCATCATAACCTTCTCGCCAATAGCAGACCAGATGTTCGTATTGAACGGAGCTGAATATCCGATCAGTTTTTCCATGCCGACAATTGTTCCGTGCATCTGGCTTGGGTGATACGCTCGAAAAACGCGTCGCAACGGTGACTTCTCGATCATATGGCAACAATCGCGAATGAGCTGGGCCACGAGCCCGGTCTTTTGACCATACAGGGAAACGAGTGTGACTTGTTTCATAGAAGTAGACTTTACATGGTTTCAATTTAAAATTGAAAAAACGTCAGATCCCCATAGTCGATATCAACGATACCAATAGTTGGATTCGCTACAAGCCAGGACTGTGCGATGATTGTTTGGCGTATTGTTGTCGCATGCCTGTTGAAGCAACCGTTGATGATCTCATTCGTATGGAGGTCATTACTCCATTTGAGGCAGCTGAGCGGCTGAAAAAGATCGCTAAAAAGCTCAAAAAGGCGGGCGTAATTGACCACTATACCCCCAGCCGCTCTGTATTCACCTTAGCCCGACGCCCCAATTCGGACTGCGTATTTCTTGATCCGCAGAGCAGGCGATGCACAATTTATGGCAAACGTCCAGCCATTTGCCGCAATCACCCTGAAGTAGGCCCACGGCCAGGCTACTGTCCACACAAGAGAAAATAAGGTATACAATTCGTAACCGTTCACGCCCCCTGAGCCTGTCGAAGGGGGACCGGCTTCGACAAGCTCAGCCTACGCGGGGGAGGTGGAATGGTTACAACAATTCAGCCCTCTGTTGTCATAGCAATACGCTTCAAGGCGTTTGAGAGATCTGGGATTCGAATGGGTTTACTCACATAGTCATCCATACCTGCCGCTAGGTATTCGTCCTGATCCTGTTTCGTGGCATGGGCTGTAACGGCAATGATAGCCGGTTGCTCGGTGCTAGGCCATTCTACTCGAATTCGTTTTGTGGCCGTGAGTCCATCCATCTCAGGCATTTGGATATCCATTAGCACAGCATCATATCGTTGTCTTCTGAGTGCATCAAGTACTTCCATGCCATTTGCTGCAACATCAGCACGGTACCCCAGGCGGCTTAGGATACCGAGAGCCACTTTCTGGTTTACAACGTTATCCTCTGCTAAGAGGATCGTGAGTGGATACAAAGCGGCCATATCCGGCTCAAATTCCTTGGTTTTATTGTTTCGCGTAGATTCATTTCTAGATTGATCCTCATATGGGGAATGAGCCGGCATGGTGCGAATGGTAAAATGAAATGTGGTACCGACGCCTACCTCACTCTCCACCCACATTTCACCACCCATCAATTCACAAAGCTGCTTACTAATGACCAATCCGAGGCCTGTCCCCCCGTATCGGCGGGTGGTAGTAGCATCAATCTGGCTAAACGGTTGGAACAGGCGAAAAAGACGTTCTTCGGGAATTCCGATTCCTGTATCAGCGATGGCAAAGTGGAGAATGATCGTCTCTAGGCCCTTCTGGCTAATGCTTTGACTTTGGCTAGGAAAGCGAGTAGCAGGGTCTGCCCTGACTCCACTTTTATTTGGAATTTGCTCAGATGTATTACATCCCAAGTCGTAGATTGTAACATGGATGCGGACTTCACCTTCTGCTGTAAATTTGACTGCATTGGAGAGCAGATTAGTTAAAATTTGACGCAAACGAGTTACATCTTGCAGAATCCAAGCAGGTACTTGAGTGTCGATCATGCAGTGCAGTGATAGATCTTTGGCATCGACGGTTGGTTTAACCAATTGCGTCGTCTCCTCAATTGCACTAGATAGTTCAAATGAAACCAATTCTAGCTCCAGTTTATTGGCCTCGATCTTCGAAAAATCTAAGATATCATTGATGACTGTAAGTAGGGTATCCCCGCTCGAGCGTATGGTATCGACAATCTCTCGCTGTTCATCTTCCAACTCAGTTTCCAGGAGCAAACTCGTCATCCCTAATACGCCGTTCATAGGTGTGCGAAGCTCATGGGTCATGTTGGAAAGGAAAAGGCTTTTGGTCTGATTGGCGGTTTCGGCAGCTTCTTTGGCATCTCGCAAGATCTGTTCTGTTCGCATCTGTTCGCTCAAGTCATAGACGCTCGAAAGTAAAGCTGGCTCACCATCATACTTTAGCGAATAAACCGAGGTTGAGGCCCAGAATGGCGTTCCATCAATCTTCTGTAAATGGACTTTATAGTCAGCAAGTTGATCGTCACGGACTAACTCTTGCAAAAGGTCTAGGCGATCGTTGGTGCGTATATACAAATCCTGTACGCACAACTGCTGAATAACGTACTTTGCCGTTGTGCCGAGCATCTGACCAAATGAATCATTTACGTAAAGGAAAGAGCCATCTTTCCGCGCAATAGAGATAGGCGATGGCAGAGATCCAAGCACTTCTTTTAATTGCTCCTCGCTCTTCCGCAACGCTTCCCCTGTTGCCACTAACTCCTCCATCATCCTGATGCGATGCAGTGCCTGGCCGATTTGTCCAGAGACTTTTTTCGCCAGCTCAATATCATCATCCATAAAGGTCCACGACTTGCCAGCATCAAAGGCAATGGTACCCACAATCTCATCGAGAATGAAAATAGGAACAATGAACATAGACACAGTCCCCAGCTCCTGCATCATGGCATGAATGGGAGACACGCCCGAATCTTTTTGTGCGTTTCGCACAACAAATACATCCCTACTGGCAAGAACATACTCTGCAGATGGATTACCCTTTATAGGGATTGTGCGTCCGACTGAACTAACTCTCCCGCCTTCAACATATTCGGCAATGACTTCTGCGCTAGTAGCATCATCATTTAGCAACGCAAAGCCAGAGCGAGGAATGTCGTAGAAATGAGCCATGGCCTGGCAGATCTTCCCCATTGTTGAGGCAAAGTCATCTGGCCCAGTCGTTAGGATGAGAATTTCACGGAGCAATTCGTCCTCTTGCAACTGACGGCGTGCTTGTGCTTCCATTTTCTGGCGCTCTGTGATGTCTTGTACAAAAGCGAACTGATATTCTTGGCCATTGTATGCCAAGTAGCTTAAGTGAACTTCAGCCGGAATCATTGAACCATTACTGGCTCTTAGAATTGATTCACGGATGCGCATGCCCTCCTGTTGAAACCCGCGCCATACGTCTGAATTGCTTGGGTAATATGTGGGATCGATAGTAACCACATTCATCGCCAGAAATTCTTCTCGCGTATAGCCTAACATCCTGCAAGCACCATCATTTGCGTTTAAGATATCGCCATATCGACTAAGCCAAAATATAGCCTGCGGCGCGCTATTGATGGAAAATTCAATCATATGCTGTAGTTCACTCTGCTGTCGCAACATCTCCTGGGCATGTTTCTGTTCGGTGATATCAATCGCAATGCCTTGGAAGAAGTTTGCTCTTTGCTTCTCATCGTAGTCTACATAGACTCGATTTTCGATCCAGCGATACTCATTTGATATCGTGCGAAAGCGGAATGTTTGAAGAAATTCCTGAGTTCCACTTCGGATGCCTTGGCGTATTTCCTCGTCCAGTCGCTCATAATCATTTGGGTGAATCACTTCAGACAACATTAACTGCCCATTTAAAAATGCCTCTGCGCTAAACCCAAACTGACTAATATTTTCAGAGACATATTCGATTGGCTGACTGGGTTCTGCCCTCCATCGCAATAGAACAGCCGGGCTTTTTTCTACAATTAGGTTGGCTTGATGTTGTTCATCCAGAAGCTGATGATTCATCACCATGGGCGCAAGAACAGACGACACTTGAGTGAGCAACAGTGTATCTAAGTCGGTATATTGGTTACTCTGGGTTGACGTAACAGTAAGCCGCCCCAAGTCAGCGTTTCCCGCAATCAAGGGCATACTAAGAACACTCATCTCCTCATTGGTAGCCAGGTTTTGATTGATAACATGGTCACGATTCCTCAGGTTCGTCTCATTAGGACCCGTTCCACCAGCAGCAAGGGCAGGAATTTCGGTCATGTGATATGACCATTGTTTCTCTACCGCAGCGTCATCCATCAGAACATCAGCCACGATTCGCTCCATATCATCTGTGGCTGAGCGTCTCACAACTAACTCAATCCGCTCTGCGCAGATAAGTTGAGGAACGGAATCGATTACAATTTGGTAAAGCTCTTCTTTGCTTGACGCGAGAATCAGTGCTTGGCTAATTTCGTTGAGGTGAGCCAAGCATGCTGTTGCCGATTTCGGGTTGGCCAGCTCATTCTTCTGAGAGGTATTGGACACTTGCCCTATATTCATAAGATCTCGATTACTTTCGAGGTAACTTTTTGGATCTCGTAGAGGGTCTTCTAGGACAGCTTTTAGAGAATCAGTAGATCGCAGCGCCATTCTGAGGAACCGAAGAATCTCTCACTGACGTTGCAATCTACTGAGAATGTATCAGCAGCACTAAAAACTATCTTCTACGTTAGTGATCTTGGAAAGATTTACCTCACCCTAATAAGTGTATGACATACATAACTTAAGGTGCATGACTTACATGGTTACCATTATAGCAAGAGTTACGAGGATTTTCTATAGGTGGATAGTGACTGTCAGTTTACACTCAGGTATTCAAAATACCTCAGTACTACATCATTGCGTGACGAGGACTGTTCCACAAGGGGTTTCGCTGCTCTGGGTTTCGCTGCTCTGGGTTTCAGTACTTGGCGTTTGCTTATCTACATTTTTCATGCCCACAACAACCAAATACTCACCAGATGGGATTAAGGGGTTTAAGTTGACATCGAACTCATCTCGTACAATCTGGTCAAGTGGCCAACCGCTAGTGGGCAAGTGAGAAACCATTTCTCCCTCCCTCTCCAGACGTTTTCCCCAGATGCCAGTGGCATTGATTACGTGGGCTGTGGCTTCATAATTGCTCGGTATCTTGCCCGTTACGTGCCACCAAAGCCGAAGATGGACCCAGCCATTGGGCGGATGCAGCCGCTCATCCAGAGAGCGAACGTTGGGTGTCATGACTTCACACGCAGCCAAGGTGAGACCAGGCGCAAGCTCGACTTGGGGATACTCTATGTTGCCAGAGAGTTGAGGCACTTCATTATAGAAACTTTGAAGAGCGAACCCCGTTACTTTGACACCTGTGGGATACTGCTCCGTCACTACCGGGAATGTATGGCGCAACCACCCTTCCACAATGCGATCATCGTCGACACCCTCTAGATGACTCTGTGTCAGCCAAAGCGTGTGGGATCCGTATTCAACAATGCCCATTAGAGGTGGAGCAATCACGTCATCTATCATGTTAGAGGTCAGCGGATCGCCAAAAAGCCCAAAGATGGGGAAGTCCTCAAAGGCGTAATGGGGCTGTAGATACCAATCCATGGCCAGATGAGTATAGTTGATGTGGGTGACGCTGGCGCTGGGAAGTTCAGGGCTCAACTGCTGATAGTGGTGGATGTACTGAGCTGCAGAGCGCCAATCCTCTCGAAGTAGAGATGGCGTCCAGAAACGCGGAAGCACCAGAAGTAGGGCTAGAATGCTGACAGTTCCAGCGGTCCAGCCAAGCCACAGGCGTATTCTGGTAAGGTGATGGCAACCGAACGCAATGGCCCAGAGAACGAAGGGCACCAAGTAAATATGATAGCGATCTTCCTTAAAGACAGCATCGTTACTCGCTAGAAGCAGATTTCCCAGAAGCAGTGGCACGCCAATCCATACAACCAATAGAATGGCACGCTGCCGATTGTTGAGCCAGTCAATGAAGACATCTCTCTGGTCGTTAGCTGTATTGGATAGGTGGTGATGGCCATGTTGGTGGTTGCTGAAAGCCGAATCGCCTATCTTGTTGCTCAAGAGCCACTGGTTGAACAAGCGGATAAAGGGCCACAAAAGCCCCATAAGAAAAAGGAATGCGAGAATGCAAAGCGCAACGTCATCAAGAGGGTCTGGCCACTTTTCACGCCAGATGGTGGCTATTTTAAATTGATGCCGAATCGTCTCCCAGAAGTGACCAAAGAGGTAGCCAGGGGTAGATTCATTTCCATTAACTAACCAAGCATTTCGCGCTAAAGGAAGAAAAAGTAGACCAATCAATAAGAACGTTAACACGCCTTCCGCAAATTTCTGCCATGCTCTAGGCCTCCGCTCACCCCACAGAAACCAGAGCAGAAGAGCTAACCCAGCACCCGGTAGCATAAAGGCACTAAATAGGTACGAATAGAGCGCCAATTCAAAGCAGAGCAGAGTGAGCAGCCACCAGAGCCAGCGTGGCCAAATTGAACGAGCCTGCCAGGCCATTACAAGTCCATAAAAGGCCCAAACGATAAACGTTACTGCCGGCTGGAACATGCGTAGCTCTTGGCTGTACCAAATCAGAACAGGGCTTAGCGCAACCAGTAGTCCGGTAAGCAATGCTACTGGTCGTCCACATATCTGCTTAGTCAGCAATATGACGCCTAGAACCGTCACCACGCCCAATAATGCGCCAAGAGAACGCAATGCAATATCACTTTGCTCCCAGCCAACTAATGATAGACCTTCCCGCCAGAAGTAGAGCAATGTATAGTAGACCGGCGGGTGTTTTTCTTCCACCAGTTGAAATGTTGTAGGAATAGTGTAATCTAGCCCTGTGTTAAAGGGGTAGGCACCAGCCCACTTCAAGCTTACAGCCTCATCAAACCAAAAGCTGTGGTAGTCAAGACGCCAGAAGCGGCTTACCGTAGCCACAAGTAAGATTAGAATCTCGGGAAGTGGGTACTTCAGGCGGCCATCATTCATTGCCATCTTTATCATATGGCAGCATGGACTCCACTTCCACTCGGGCGATATTGAGTCGATGAATCCAGTGGCGGGGATCATTGTCCAAACGAGCCTTCCACTGAACCGCGCCACCAGCCATTGCCGAAGCATCAGCAAACTTTTCGGCTGTTTCAAACTCTAAACCCTCGGTCTTGATCTCAGTCATGGTAAAGTTGCCCGCCTGTTGAATCAAGAGCGGCCAAGATGCATCATTGCCAAATGTGTCATCTTCGCTCTCGTCAACAAGTAACTTTGCTGCTGCTCGTGACATTCCTCGGGCTGCGGCTGTAACATCCCATGCATGGCCACTGATGCGCCCAAAGACCTTGTTGATAATGCGCTCTGTATCGTACTGTACATCAGGATGGGTTTGGAAAGCGCGCTCCGTTCGCCCCAGCACAGTGAAATCGTGCTCTGGAATCCGCTTGATTACAGCAGCCAACTCGTCGGGGTAATGTTCTAACCAGTGTAAGAAGCGGTCACCATCACAATACATGAGGAAACTAGAGTCGGTACGCAGCCCTAGCGCCATCAAGTTGCGGCGAAACTTTCCAGCCAACACAATTCGCTCAGGTGACCAATCTCGCTCATTCTGTTCCATTTCCGTGCAGTGAACCCGAAGAAGTCCCACAACATCTGGATGGGTTTCAGGGCTGACATCAGCCACAATATGGGTAACTAGACGTTGAATTTGAGGGAGGAACTGCTGCCACTGATGCAAGGAGAGCCCTTCCGGGTCATGATGAGGAAAAGCAAGCGTGATTGTATGTGTCATGATTGAATTGTCTCTACTCTTCACCTACTGATTTTTTTGTCCATGCGCTATATCTATTCATGCATTATAATGGGGTTAGACAGAGTGTCAAAGAACGGGATTTCAAAGACACTGACCCTTTACCAGTAACGGGTTGCAGACTCATAGATTGTTGATGTTCTGGAAAGCGTTGTATAATCTGTGGGATGTGCTCACATGTATTGGTCATGCATTCATAGTCAATAGATCATTGTCGGTAAGCGATGTTGTCAACTACAGCCTGCAGCACATCTGAAGGTGTTGTTGGCATAGCAGATCCACGTTGTGATCTATGCAATAAACTCCCCACATTTTTTGATGTAAGCCGATGCTTAATACTCTTTTACAGACTAAACTGTACCGTCCACCTGTTCCTCAACAGTGGGTTCAGCGCCCTCGTTTACAGAAATTACTCGGTGTATCGCACGAAACTGCTGCAGCTCATAAACTTACGCTGGTGGCAGCACCTGCTGGGTTCGGGAAATCGACTTTGGTTAGCCGCTGGCTGGAGGAGAGCTCGATTCCATCTGCTTGGCTATCTCTGGATGAGTATGATAGCGATCCCGTGCTTTTCCTCAGTTACGTTGTGGCGACCATTCGAACTGTGTATGCCGATGCTTGCAGCAAGACAGCAGGCCTTCTGCAAGGGAACGAATTACCGCCACTGACCTACCAGGCAATGACCCTACTCAATGATTTGGTAGAGTTGGACGGCAACCTAGTTTTGGTTCTCGATGATTATCACGTTATTGTCGAGCAGTCAATCCATCAATTGGTTAATCGCCTCATTGACCAACTGCCTCAGCACGTCCATTTGATTCTCATCAGCCGTACCGAACCACCCCTACCTCTTTCGCGGCTCCGCGTACGGCAGCACATGGTCGAAGTGCGGGCTACTGACTTGAGTTTTTCTATAGATGAGGCTCACTCCCTCTTCAGTCAATCGTTAGATGTTTGTCTTGGTCAAGAAACGATTCGTATTTTGCAAGAGCGTACCGAAGGTTGGATAGCCGGCTTGCAGTTGGCCGTTCTCTCATTACGAGATCTTGCTGATGAGACCCTGTTTGTTCAAACCCTGAGTAGTGGCAATCGCTATATTATGGAGTATCTATTGGATGAGGTTCTAACGCACCAGCCACCAATCGTTCGAGATTTTCTCCTTTACACTTCGATTCTGGATCGATTCTGTGCCCCCCTATGTGAAGCGATATTGGGAAATGAGTGGGTTAACAGAATGGTTGCACTGATGTCTACATCTGAACAAAATAGTCCACTTTCGATGGGGACGACAGGCGCAGCTATCCACGCGCTGCTAAAAAAGTTAACCCAGATCAACCTCTTCCTGATCCGGTTAGATCACGAAGGCCAGTGGTATCGCTATCATCATCTGTTTGGTGACCTCTTACGCCATAGCCTCCATATTCAGCTCAGTACGGCAGAGATTGCCGTTCTACATCAACGAGCTGGTATGTGGCTAGCTGAACAAGGCCTAATCGATGAAGCATTGAACCATTACTTATCAGGGGGAGATCATCTAGCTGCCGCGAAGCTGGTTGAGCGGCACCGCCAAGCCATGCTAAACCAAGAAGATTTTCACACATTAAAGCGATGGCTCAGCCATCTATCATTTGAATTGATTCAAAAGCGACCAAGGTTGTTGGTCGCCAAGGCATGGACGGCTTATGGTGATTATCAGCTTAAGGATGTTATACGCTTTGTCCAACAAGCCGAAGAAACTCTGGAGAACACACAATATAGAGAAGATGATACTTGGCTGAGCATACGCGGCGAATTGGACGCACTGAAAGGGGCGATTGCATTTTGGCAAGGTGATACATCTAATCTGCTACATTGGGAGCAGAGAGCATTAGCAAAGCTACCAGGCTCCCATGAATACGTCCGCATGATTGCCACCGTTGGGGTTGCGCTAGGACACCATTTCAACCATGATACTGAATCAGGCTTGCATGTATTACAGGAGGCTTTGAACCGGGCAGCAGATTCATACAATAGGTTCAGTGTGGCCATAGAAAGTGAATTAGGGAATCTCCAGTTTTTAACTGGTTCCTTACACCAGTCCGTCTTCACGCTAAAGCACAACCTATCTATTGCATCAGAGAATCAGCCGGGCATCGGCGATGGTTGGACATATATCCGGCTGGGGGCAATCCATTATGAATGGAATATGTTCGATGAAGCATTGACTTACTATCTGGCCTGTATGGAGAATGTACATCTCATTCACAGAAAGACGGCTTTTATCTGTTTGCGTGATCTGGCGATGACCTATTTAGCGCTTGGCCAGTTTGAAAAAATTCAAGAAACAGTTGAGCAGTTATTCGATTCTCTACGCGAGTTTAAAAATGGGACACTGATCAATGAAGGCAGAGCATTACAAATTTGGCTTTCTTTACAAGAAGATAAGTTAAGCGATGCAGAACACCAAATCACCGCACTAAATATAGATGATTCGTATACGCCAACGGATGTCTTCATCATACCGCCACTGGTTTATGCCAGGTTTTTAATCGTTCAGTCCAGCCCAGATGGCCTCACTAAGGCAAGACAGATTCTACGAGAACAACACCAGATAGCCAACAAAAATAATAACATCTGGCAGAAGCTGCAGGTCTTATCTACGCAAGCACTGCTTGAGCAAACGTTTGGCCGTAAAGGATTTGACTATAAAGGATTTGAGTGGCAGAGAAAAGCCATTGAAACAATCAAAGAAGCAGTCGCACTGGCTGAACCAGGAGGCTTTATTCGTACTTTTGTCGACTTTGGCCCGCCCATGGCTCAACTGCTTAAAGAACTTCTGGACGAAGGCTACGAAAGCAATTACCTGCGCATGGTGTTGAAGGCATTTGCAGATGATTCAACGGTTGCCCGTCCTATCCAACCAGCCAAATCGACTCCACCAGCTCCTAAGATCGAACCGATGGAATCGCTACAAAGTGCCTCCGTGCTAGTAGAGCCACTCACAGAACGAGAACTTGAAACTCTTGGGCTCTTAGCCCAACGCCTCTCTAACAAAGAGATTGCCTTGGCCTTGGACATATCGCCACTAACGGTCAAACGTCACACAACCAATATCTACGGTAAATTAGGCGTTAAGGGTCGCAGGCAGGCAGTGGTCGAAGCTGAGCGTCTCGGCATTCTGCCTATCAGGCAGTGAATTATTGCCGCTTACAGTACACAGCGTGGCATAGCCGTAATCAAAGGGGATCGCTGAGTTGCGCGGAGGCTTGCGATGATCTGCACAAAGATATAATCGCTGAGTTGCGCGGAGGCTTGCGATGATCTGCACAAAGATATAAATGACTTAGCGATCCTCAGCGGAATCTTTATAGTCCTCTGCGTAAGTCCCTAATCCCCATTCCCCAATCCTCATTCCCAAATCCCCCAAATTGCTACCTCCTCTACTACCTTTTGCTACCTTTTGGCCCATGCATCCCACCCACAGAAACGCTAAACTGTTGCTATCTCAGCTGAGTTTAATCAATCTCTTATCAAATTCCCCCCTTTCTGTAGACGCATTTCTATCATAAGGCAAGGTGGATTCGCATGAGCGTCAGCTTATCCAGATTAACTCTACATCAGCAGGCTACCTATCGCATCTATGTTCAGGGTACTCTGGGCAACCAGTGGGCCGACTATTTCGGGGGTCTAGCCATTGCCCAGACCTCCACCCCTACTTCCGGTGTCACTGTGCTTACAGGCCGATTGGCTGATCAGGCGGCACTGCTGGGTGTTTTGAATCATCTATATGGGCTTGGCTTACCGCTAATTGGTGTCGAGTGGTTAGAAAAGGCGTCTACAGAGGAGTAACCAAAACAAAGGGTGTATGCCATCGGTGTGAGAAGTCGACATGGACAATGAAACTACCTCGTCACACAGGTGAAAATATCCCACAACCACAAGGAAATCGTATGACTTACATGAAGTATGTAAAAAGATTGCCCATGATCCTGACTTTGCTTGCGATCTTGTTTGCCGACGTGCCGACCCAAGTCTTTGCTCACCCCGATGGTCCCGGACCGAACATTATTCATTCTTGTGTCAACCAAAATACGGGCAGAATCCGCATCGTCGAAGCGAACAACACCTGTCAACGGATGCGTAACGATGCAGATGGTGACAGCGCAGAACATCGAAATCGCAATAACCGATGGGTACCCCTGGATTGGAATGCAATGGGGCAGCCAGGTCCTGCTGGTCCTGCTGGTCCTTCTGGCAATGATAATGATGGGGCTCCTGGTGCCCAAGGTCCCGTTGGCCCTGCTGGCCCTGCTGGTCCTGTAGGTCCTGTCGGTCCTGCTGGTAATGATGGCGCTCCTGGCGCACAAGGTCCCGTTGGCCCCGTTGGTCCTGCTGGCCCCGCTGGCAATGATGGGACTCCTGGCGCACAAGGCCCCGTTGGCCCTGCTGGCCCTGCTGGCCCCGTCGGTCCTGCTGGTCCTCAAGGTGCAGTCGGCCCGCAAGGTCCGGCTGGCGTTGCAGCCCCCGCTATTGCTGGTGCATGGGTACTCACCGAAAACACGACCGGTGACAATTACTACTTATCTCTTCACGCTGGCGGCACAATGGCCCTGACACTACCCGCTGGTGGTGGTAGTATTAGTATAAGCCACGGCAACTGGCAAGAGACAGGGACGAATACCTATCGAGGAACCGATCAAGCATTCCTCTTTGACCCAGCCACAAGTGCTGTTGCGTTTATTCAACGCATCACCTGGGACATCACATACGATCCTGGCACGGATACCTTCACAGCAAATCTGACCATTGATGTGTTAGACTCCACCGGTACGACGGTTATCAATAGTGCACCCGCCTCAGTCACGGCGGCTCGGATTCCAATTTTGTAGTTTGTTGAAGATTCTATACTGAGTACTGCCATAGATGAGAAGGACTTGGTGCTGCTTCCCACGGTGACGGATTCTCATCTATCTGCAAGTGCCGTCTATGAGAGCATGATGGTACCCCGTCTGTGATTCAGGATACCATCCATAACATCATAACCATAACATCATGACCATAACATCATAAAATATGTAGAGAAAGGCAGTTACCCCGACTGCCTTCTTTTATTGGAGTATGTAGCAACAGGAGAAATCACCGTGACCAATGCAAAAGAAGACAATCCTATGAAACAGCGTGGCGGATGGAATCGTGAGTTTGACCGCAGTGGTCCAGAGTACGATTACGCCCGGCAGGGTCCCATTGAGTTGAGTCGCTACGAACTGAATACGAGTGCCGCGGCTGGTATTGGTACCTTCATGAATTTGCCCATCTGTTTGACACCAGAGGCGCTTAAAAATGGCGCAGTCGATGTTGCGATTCTGGGTGCACCGTTGGATATGTCCTTTGGGCAGCGTGGCACAGCCTGGGGACCGCGCACGTTGCGCACAGCCGAACGCTATTTTCCGGGCGGACCTGCCATCCGCCAGGCTGCCAACAATCCCTTCGTAATGGTGGAGCCGTTTAAGGAACTTAACTGTGTCGACTATGGCGATGCCAACATTGATCCGCTGGATGTTGAGCTTTCCCATGCAGAAGTTCAAAAGCGCGTCTGTGAAATTTCCAGAGCTGGGGCCATCCCCATTATTTTGGGCGGCGATCATTCGCTGATGCGGCCAGATGTTAAGGGCATGATGGAGGGCATCTACCTGCACGATCAACCTGGCGATTGTGATTACGAGGTTGACAACATCGGTAACGAGGAATGCGGTCCGCCTGATTATGAGAATTGTCCCGACCACCCCCTCAAGGATAAAGTTGGTGTGATTCATCTGGATGCTCACTATGATGCTGGCACAGCTAAATTTGGCCATCACATCACCCACGGCACACCTATCCGCAACCTCATCAACGAAGGATATGTCAAAGGCTCTGATATTGTGCAGGTCGGGCTGCGGGGCTATGCAATGAGCATCGATGATGTCAATATGCTACGCGACGACGACCAGATCCAGTCGCATTATATGGCAGAAATTGAGCGATATGGCTTTGATAAAGTCATGCATCGAGCAGTGAATAACGTTGCAGCAGACAAAGAGTATCTCTTTCTCTCCATCGATATCGATGTCCTGGATCCTGCATTTGCACCCGGTACCGGTACGCCTGAGCCAGGTGGGCTGACGACACGTGAGATCCTGCCGTTGGTTCGCCGCCTCTGTGCCGAGCGTAACATCATGGGGATTGAGCTGGTGGAAGTTGCACCTGGCTGGGATCCGGGCTATACCACGGCACTCAACGGCTTCCGCATCATTCTCGAAGCCATCACAGGTATTGCTATGCGTAAACTCGGGCTTACAGACCCGCACTATTTAGATCCGTGGGCCGCCAAAATAGGCGAATACGCACCCAAAATCTAGGAAGAGGCTCGGATGAACAATATTCCTACTGCCACGCTTTTAGTTAGCTATGGGGCAAAAGATACAGAAACGATTACCGGTATTGACGCTCTAACGCAACTTCTGTCTGAGCATCTTAAACATCCCGTTCTGCCCTGCCTATTGGACCAACCTGGCCGTCCGCTGCTGACAACTATTAGCAGTGCTTTAACCAAGGGGGCAGTCAAGCTGGTTGTCTTACCCCTCTTCCTCAGTCCGGCTGACTATCAGGATAATGCTGTAGCCGAAGCGATTACCTATGCCAGCCGGCGTTGGCCCTTTGTGCAATTTCACGTCAGCCCGGCGTTGAATTGGCAGGAGTGGTTGCGGGTTGTAGGCGCCCGGGTCATCGAGGCACAGGCGGAACTACCAGAGCCAGTCGAGCGTCAGGAAACGGCCATTGTGCTGGCGGGTCACGGTGATGTCAACCCAGATGTCAACAGCGATCTGGCCAAACTCGCCCGCTTGTTCTATGAGTCTTATGGCTTCGGATGGGTCGATGTTGCTTATGTTGAGGAGACAACACCATCGGTTCCAGAGATGATGGCACGCCAAGAGATGTTGGGGGCCAAGCAAATTATTGTCCTACCCTATTTGTTGACAGATGGTACAGTCCATCAGCAACTGCAGGCCAGCGTAGCAACGGCCAAAGAGAAGCAGCAGGTACCAGTGACGGTTGCGCCCTGCCTCTCTCCCCACCCTACGCTCGTTGACGTGCTGCTAGCCCGTCATGAAGTAGCCTTGGCCGATCGCAGCCTACTCCCCGTTAGCTGGGATCAGGTAATGGTTCAGCTGCAGAGCGAACTCAATAGCCACGAAAGAAGTATGCCAGGTCAGCCTGCGCCGGACGAAGATGAGTTCCAGCAACTGAATGAGAAGATCAGCGCCATCTTGCCACCGCGGTACCAGGGGCGGCTAGATAAAGTCAGCGCCGCCCCTATGACGTCAGCCGAGCTAGTCTTCGATGAGCAGGGCGAGGTTGCTTGGGATCAGGTATTTGGCGTTGATGATCCAGATAATCCCTTCTGCGAGCTGGCGTTGGCTGGTGGTCCGGCCCACAGGGGCGAATTGCTGGAGGCGGTTGCTGCTGAAGATTGCCTCGCCGAACCGGGAAAATATGCGGCGGCCCTAACCGAGATCGAACGAGGCATCAGCATGATCACAGGGCTACCAGTCGTAGAAAGCACAACCTCGGGCTGGATCGGCATACAGTGCGACAGTGAAGAGATGGCCATCTGGTTGGTGCGTGCCATCATCGTCGAAAATGTCATGGTCCGCCGTGAGGGCGAGACTCTATACCTACCTGTTGGGCCTCACTACACACTAAAAAATGAGGTCAAGAGCATTGTCACCGTAACGGCCAAGACCTGTCACTACTGGATTGAGCATATGCTGGCGCAGAGACTATTGTCAGAGCGAATGATGTAGTTGCAGCTACGCTCATGGCTGCAAACTTAAGCGAAAAGTGCGATGCACGGAGTAATGTGATGAGGAGTTGCCTAGAGGAGTTCCTATCCGTGCGTTGCGCCTGAAGCAGTGCCGTCAAATATAAGACTACGCTCATATGGCATTCCTAGGATCTACACACTAGCTATATCAATTTACCTGAGTAAGATCATATCAATACATGGCCAGATCTTTGGAACCCCATATGAGCCTAAGACTATTAAAAAAACTCGATTGCTCGCTCAGCGTCGATCAATAGATGTATCTTCAATTATGGATAGAACAAAGGGTTCGGGCATTCAGAGTGACAGAGTGATGCAAAAGTTCATGCGTGCCTTGTTGAAAGATGTGCAGGCTCTTGAGTATATGTTGGACCATAACTGGTTTGAAGAGGAGGTCCTGCGGATTGGCGCTGAGCAGGAGATCATTCTCGTGGATCAAACAACCATGACCCCGTCACCAGTTGGCCCAGACATTTTATCCGAAATACCGCAAACGCCTTGGCTCAAGCCGGAACTAGCCAAGTTCAACTTAGAGACAAATTTATTGCCGAGAGATTTTTCTAGAGATTGTTTGAGCTTGATGGAAGATGAAGGGCTAGGCTATTTGGAGCAGATTAGAACGATTGCACACACGCATAATGCCGAGGTGGCATTGACGGGTATCCTACCATCTTTACATAAGCACGATGTAGAGATGCATAACTTAACACCGAAGGACAGGTATAAGAAGCTTCAGGATATAACAAAAGAAGCATTAAATGGCGAGGGCTTTTACTGTTATATCCAAGGGATTGATGAACTTCGATTGCGACATCACTCAACGCTTTTGCCTGCATGTGGAACAAGCTTTCAGGTCCATTTACAGGTGCCAGCCAGAAGTTTTGTTCAATACTACAATATTGCCCAACTCCTGGCCGGGCCTATTTTGGCAATATCCGCCAATTCTCCTCTTCTCTTTGGCAAACGGCTATGGCATGAATCCCGAATGGCCCTCTTCCAACAATCAACAGATACACGGCTTCCCACCGAATTCCTCCGCCAAAAGAGTCCACGTGCCTATTTTGGCGATGATTGGCTGCACAGTTCAGTCTTGGAGATATACAGAGAGGATATCTGTCGGCATCGAGTCTTGCTCGGTGCTGCCACGAGGGAAGATGCGGTAGAGATGATTCGGGCAGGGAAGACACCTTTGCTAGAAGCCTTGCAAATCCATAACTCAACCATATACCGTTGGAATCGCCCCTGTTACGGTATCAGTTCAAACGGGCAGCCTCATCTGCGCATTGAAAATCGGCTCATGCCATCGGGGCCTACCCTCGTGGATGAAATGGCCAATGCGGCATTCTGGTTCGGCTTGATGATTGGCATTGCACATGAGTATCCTGATGTGAAACAACAGATCTCCTTTGCAGATACCAAGGATAATTTTGTCAAAGCGGCCAGATATGGTTTGAAATCAGAGTTGGCTTGGCTCAATGGGCAAAGCATGCAAGCCCAAGCACTAATATTACAGGAGCTATTGCCGATTGCCGAAGCTGGATTGAAAAGCCGATATATAGATGCCAAGGATGTTGAGAGATACTTGGGCATCATTGAACAAAGAGCCAGCGCAAAACGCACTGGGGCTTCCTGGATGGCAGAGTCCTACTCAGCATTGCTTGAAACGACAAACCAGCCAAATGCCCTCACAGCGCTGACAGCGAGTTTGCTTACCCAGCAATGGCAACATCAACCTGTCCATACTTGGGTAACACCGAAAACGAGCCAGTTCGAAGATCAAAACTCCTTAGACGTTAAGGTTGAAGGGGCAATGTGTACGAAACCAACGACTGTACAGGCGGACGACATCGTCGACCTGGCACAAGCGATCATGGCTTGGGAGCAGACAGACTATGTGCTGGTAGAAGATAATCAAGGCTATCTGGTTGGCGTCATATACAAGTGCCAAATTGAGAAATACGATTTAAACAAGCATTACTTTGAAGAAGACGAGAAGCGTGAAACGATTGGGGATATGATGACCCCTATACCAGCCATTGTTGACCCTAGTTCAACCCAATTGGAAGCAATCCAGCTCATGCAACAACATAATGTGAGTTACTTACCTGTCGTCAGCCAGGGACTGCTGGTGGGTGTTGTAACGAAACTGGAGTGCCCTCCTCAGGCGTGGAACGGGGTTGTTGCCAATGTCAAACCAGATAGTGAAATAGACGTAGTTCCTAGACCATTCCTATAAGAAGACTAACATCTCGAAAAGATGAGTCGCCTGAAATTCATCAATAGAATTCCAAATACATTCCAACTCAGCTTATCAGCTGCTTTGGAATGTACAAGCTGGTTTTACAGGAGCCATAAATGCATCGTGTACCTTCATATACCCACGTACACCCAACGGCTGAGTCAGAGCGGTTGACGAACCAATTTAATGATGATTGGGCATGGGAGAAAACCACATTAGAAAACATGGGCCTTCATATCAATGCTCCTGAACGGATGCGGATTTTGTCCTATGGGTGCGGCGTTGGTGTTGATGCAGCGACATTATTTCAAGAAGGCTATGCACCGCATGTCGAGGGCTGGGACACATCAGCCAAAGCCGTTCAGAAAGCCACCCAATGTTATGGCCATAGTCAACTTATCTTTCGTCAAGTTGATTTGGTCCACGGAGACGCGCCTATAGATATACCTGGTTTTGACTTCATTTATTTGCGCCTGGTTCTCCAACATATACCAGCTCTATCTATCCTCAAGCTGCTAGAAAAATGCAAAGATCTATTGAATGATGGCGGCTATTTGGTTATCCATGATACAGACAGGTTCAAAGACTACATTACACCCTCAAGTCATGAATTTAACTTGATCTTGAACCGGGTATGTGATTATATGGCACGTTGTGGAAATAATCCTCGCATTGGTAGTATGGCCACTCAGCTTTTTGCTGAACTAAATCTTAAGAATGTTCAAGCGGAAACCATCGAATTACAGGCAAACTTCACAAAAACCAGGTCCGACTTAAGTTATGCTGAAAACATAATCGACGTTTTTCGGAATCAACAATTAATTCCCGAACGACTGTGGGCGCAAGCGTGTAGCAATGAAATATCTGATTTTAACCGCACCTCATTGCGATTCATTACAGTTGGGCAAAAATAAACTTAATCATCAAACTAATCAGTGCCAGGTCTACTACTTTTTCGCCTTCACTGGGGGTTCAGGATGACAACCCTTAGCAAAACGGCAAAAAGGACCTGCGGAAGCAACAGTGAAATGGCTTCATCAACATCGCCACAAAACTGTTGATAATTTTTACAAGGGCCTAATATAAACAATGTTCTTTGAAATAACTGCGATTATCGGCGGTGCTATTTTAGTTGGCAGGAGGGTGTATCAAGATCAAAGAGTGAACAAAAGCACTTTGGTTAATGCTCTTACTAAACATATCACTACTGTACATACCCCAACTCCAACCAATAGTTGGGTAAGTGAGTTACAGGCGCAGTTGACCACACTTACAGGCCATAAACGCCGCCAGCAGATGGCGACAATTGCAGGTTCAACGGCACCCAGCGTTGAAGAACGAGCCGTGCTGCGCTTGCTAAGAATTCAATGGCTCAACATTGGTATTGCTGGATTGAGCCTGCTCTATTCGCCTCTGATTCTACTAACACTGCCCGGTTCAATCTACTCGTTGATTCCGGCATACCGCCTGACCTATCAGAGCTTCAAGGAACGCCGCATATCTTCTTACGTTCTCGATACAATATTGGCGACAGGTGCGATACTTGGTGGGTATCTTTACACCAATGTAGCGGGTCTTTGGATGTTTACTTTAGGTCAGTATTTGTTAGTTAAGAGCCAAAATAATTCCAGGCAAAGTTTAACAAATCTATTTGGCGAGTTACCACGCACCGTTTGGGTAGTTGTAGATGATCAAGAGGTTGAAATCCCGTTTGACCAGTTACAGTTTCAAGATCTCATTATCGTCACCGCAGGCCAGATGATCCCTGTGGATGGCCTCATCACTAGTGGGGTTGCTTCTGTTGATCAACATATGTTGACCGGAGAGGCACAACCTGTTGAAAAGTGCATGGGCGACACAGTTTTTGCTTCAACTGTCGTTTTAGCGGGTCAAATCCACATACAAACCCAAAAGACGGGCCAGGAAACGGTTGCCATGCAAATTGGTAAAGTCCTCGAACAGACAGCCGATTTTCAAAGCACCTTGCAATCTCGTGGTGAAAAGATTGCAGATCAGCTCACCTTACCGACGCTTGGTTTAAGTGCACTGGCCCTGCCTACGTTAGGTTTGAGTAGCGCGCTCGCTATATTGACCAATATGTTTGGGTACAAGATGCGTATCTATTCACCGTTGTCTATGCTTTCATTTTTGAATATTGCATCACAACAAGGAATCCTGATTAAAGATGGTCGTTCACTAGAGGTACTCGACCAGATCGATATGATCGTCTTTGATAAAACAGGAACACTGACTATAGAAACTCCAACAGTAGCCGTCATTCATACATTCAACGGTGTTACTGAGAATGAGTTGCTACAATATGCAGCTACAGCAGAACATGGACAAGTCCACCCGATTGCGAAAGCAATTTTGCAATGCGCAAGTGAACGTGACTTAAGTTGGCCTCGCATGGAAAGTGCAAATTACAGGATTGGCTATGGTATTCAGGTTACGTTGGCCGATGACATCATCCATGTTGGAAGTCATCAATTTATGACATTGGAGGATATCGCCATTGATGCAGATTTGGCCGATATTCAAAAGCAATGTCACAAGCAAGGGCACTCTCTTGTGATGGTTGCGCACAACCGAACATTGGTAGGGGCTATAGAACTCCATGCCACTATCCGACCAGAGGCTAAGCAAATTGTTGACGAGTTGCGTCATCGAGGTTTACCAATGTGCATTATCTCAGGCGATCATGAACACCCAACAAATGCGCTTGCCAATACACTGGGAATTGAGCAGTATTTTGCTAGTACTTTGCCTGAACAAAAGGCTGAAATTATTGAAGATTTACAACAAGGGGGTCGAACCGTCTGCTTTATTGGTGATGGCATCAACGATTCAATTGCGCTGAAAAAAGCAGATCTTTCAATCTCGCTACGAGGCGCTACGACTGTAGCCCAGGATACAGCCCAAGTTGTGATGATGGATGGCACATTAGGACAGTTTATGTCGCTTCTCGAAATCGGCAAACACTTTGAGAAGAATATGCAAACCAATTTATCGATTTCGACGATTCCCAGCGCTATTTGTATCGGTGGCGTTCTCTTTCTCCACTGGGGGGTAACCATTGGCGTACTCCTCTCCGGGACAATTCTGTTTGTGGGTATGGGGAATGGTCTGTTGCCGCTGTTTACCTACAAGGAGATAGAGGCAAGTAAGCCTTCACAGCGAAAATGCTAATTGAAGTTCTTTTCCCATTAGGTGGACCGGTCATCAACTCATCGACTACATCCATTACAGCAACTCGACTTCCGATTCTGTAATATCGATTCGTTCTCAAATGGGCGCCCTTGTACCCCTAGAAAGACAGTCGGGATTTCCGACTGTCTTTCTATTTGTAACAGCTCATCCAGATAATTGAAGTACACCAAACAAGGTGAATCAATTTATTCGGAATCCATACTCGAGCTTCGCTTAGCAGAACTGTAGTTGGCAAAACTACGTTGAAGGAATCATCCATTTACGACTGCTTCAGGCTGATTGGGACATAAGTTGGGAAGAAACTAGCCTGCAGACTATACTTTTTACTTTCTGATTTTTTTGTCCATGCGCTATACCTATTCATGCATTATAATGTGGGTAGACAGAGTGTCCAAGAACGGGTTTCAAAGACCTGGTGGCTCTGTATACCTGCGCCTTTTGTGATGCGACATGTTCTAACGCAAAATGTACTAAGACGTATGCCAGAACAAAGGAGAAAACCATGCCAAAAAAACCTGCTGAACGATTTACACCATCCCTTACCGCACTTCTCTTCCAAGAGCATACCGAAACTGACGATACGCTGGAATCTGCCCCTGCTGCGACACCCCAGCCAACACCGGCAGGTGCCCGAGGTCTGAGTGAGAAAGAGCAGGATGTCTTCCATAACTCGAAATTTGCTGGAAAGTTGGGATTCTTAATCCAACGCCGAGTTACAGCTGAGGGTGAACTATTGACCGATGGACTTGCCGATGCTCGAGAGCAGTTGCAAGAGACATCTAGCGCATTTGAAGGGCTGGAGGCGGCAGTGGCACCCTCTGGCTTTAACTGGATATCCATTGGGCCGCGCAACATCAATGGGCGCATCAAATGCCTTGCCATTCACCCAACCAATGGCAGCATACTCTATGCAGGTGCGGCCAATGGTGGCGTGTGGAAGAGCACCAATCGCGGTCAGAGCTGGCAACCGACGATGCATGATGAGGAGTCCTTAGCCATAGGCGCTCTTGCCATCGATCCAAATGAGCCTGAGATCATCTACGCGGGAACCGGTGAACCAGTCTACTATCTGACTAGCAGTGGACCTTTGCCCCCTGGTTCAGCCCGTCTCGGCTGGTTCTATGAAGGGGTCGGGGTCTATCGATCGACCAATGGCGGCGAGAGCTGGACGCTGATGGGTCCCATCGAAAACAGTTTTATCTACCAAATTGCCGTGGATCCATTTGACTCCAATCATCTTCTCTGTGCTGGGTTTGCCTCTGCCACAGACTCTGGCGGGCTATGCCGCTCGATTGATAGCGGTCAGAGCTGGACAACCATACGTCAAGGCGTCTTTACAGATGTGCTCTTCGATCCCGCTCAACGTGGTGTAGCGTATGCAGCCCAACACAATGGTGGTATCCTCAAAACAACCAATGGTGGCACGCAATGGGCTATGCGTAACCAAGGATTGCCTGCGCCATCCCGTATGGGACGAATCAGCCTCACCATTGCCCATGCCAATTCAAACGTGCTCTATGCCAAGATAGAGAATGACCGGAATGGCCATCTTCTGGGTCTTTTCCGAACCACTTCCGGGGCTGAAGGAGCTGTTGGGTGGCTATCGGTAAGCGATCCGGGCGTCGATAATGGTTTTGTCTGGTGGTGCTCCTACATTGCTGCCGATCCAGAGGATCCCAGTGGCAACCGCGTCTTCGCAGGGGGACTCAATGTGGCGCTGAGCCAGGATGGCGGCCAGACGTGGAGCCTAGTCACGGATGCTTACAAGGGCACCCAACCAGCTACCCACGCGGATCAGCACGCGCTGGTCTTCAACCCAGAAAACAACAGTCAAATCTATATTGCCAATGACGGCGGCGTGTTTCGGGGAAGCATAGCAGGCGGGGATCCACTGATTGAGTGGGAAAAGGCCAGCTACGGACTAACGATTACCCAATTTTATGATCTGCATATCTCTCCGACCGTACCCAGTATGGTAGGTGGTGGTGCCCAGGATAATGGGTCACTCATCTCTACAGGTGGTCTCTCGTGGCGAAGCGTCTACGGCGGTGATGGTGGGTATGTAGCCTTTCATCCATCCAATTCCCACACTGTCTATGTGCAATCACAGAATGCTAACATTGTGCGCAGCACAGACGGGGGCAATCTCTTTCTACCAGCCAATCGAGGCATCGGCGGTAAGGGCGTCTTTCCGGCCACAGTATTTGCCATCGATCCCCGTAATCCCCAGATACTCTTTGCTGGGACCGATCAAGTCTATCGAACGACCAATGGCGGGTTGCATCCATTTTTCTTTCCCAATGCGTGGTCAGCGGTAAGCGAACCGATAGGCGCAATCACGGAACTCGTGATTGCGCCATCTACTTCCCAACTTATCTATGTGGGAACGCTTGGTGGAAAACTTTATCGAGCAGACGATGGCGGAGTTACCGCCTCTAGTTTTGCCGACATTACTCCCACAGATCCAGCTTGGCCTCGACGGTGGTTGGCGGGCATTGCTGTCCACCCCACTAATGCCAATACGATTTATGTAACCTTTTTGGGGTTCAATGGCTCGGCAGAGAATCAATCCGATCATGTATGGCGAGGCACATTGGATGGAGCGACGGATGAGTGGACCTGGCAGTTAATTGCAAACGATTTGCCCGATGTGCCTGTAGGTGCCATTGTTGTCGACTCCAATCAGCAGGTGCTCTACATTGCCACGGATATTGGGGTCTTTCTCTCTGATAATGATGGGGAAAATTGGCAACCCTTTGAGAATGGATTGCCCAATGTACCAGTTGTGGACCTAGCCCTGGATGCAGAGCGCCGCCTACTGCGGGCCGCCACCCATGGACGTGGGATGTACCAAGTAAATTTAGCAAATCCAGGTGCGGAAGTTGATATTTACATTCGAGATCATTTATTGGATACAGGTGGAGGTGGAGGTTCTCCATCAGCCATTATCAACCCAATTCAGCCTGGCAATATGATCGATCACCACCAAAGCATTGATATCAAGGTCGATTCGCCCCCCCTGCGTCCAGCAGATGCTCTGATTGATGGCGTTGAATTCGATGATCCGGTACATCCCTACACTGGATTTGGCGTCAAAATAGAAGAAATTGATGGCATTCAACACAATCAGCCCTACCGGGGCCAAGGCAATCGCGTCTACGTACAGGTTCACAACCGAGGTTGGAATCAAGCAAATAGCGTGACGGTGATGCTGCTTTACGCGGATCTCCGAGAAGGCCTCCCGCCATTGCCTGACGACTTTTGGAGTGCATTCCCGGAGGGCACATTTGATACAACTCACTGGCAGGTCATTGGAACCGAGACCGTATCGAATCTTCTCCCAGCCACGCCTCATGTGGTTGGTTGGGATTGGGTGTTGCCCGGGACCGTATCGGATGGGGTCTGTCTTTTGGTTTTGCTGGATAGCCCACAGGACCCATTGCTTCCTCAAAGCGAGGTGGATGTAGATCAATTGACACGGGTCAATAAGCGGGTGGCTCAACATGTCTTACAAGTGCAGAATCCGCCGGTGCTGTAAATGGGGAATAGGGAATGGTGAATGGTGAATGGTGAATGGTGGGTGGTAGGTGTCTTGTGGGGTTATGTGACAGAAAGTAGAGGGACAGGTCGTCAATAGTAGAGTAATGTCATTATAACTCTACTGTAAGGGCATACGAATCTTTTTCAGAGAACTGTTTTCATTACGCTATGGAGAATTTTATATGGCAAGTAAAAATGCAGTTACCAAGAAGCAACTAGAAGCTTTGCGCAACCTACACCAGCAGGAGGTAGAACTCGAAAATCAAGGACAGGAGACGGCCGAGGCGTCGAGCATGGAGGGTGGTGCGTTTGAGTCCGCTGGTGGTACGCTGGAGGGGTTTGCCCAGGACAAACACGAGCGCGTGTCGAACATTGAAGCCCGTACCGAATTTATCGAAGCTGAGACGCCCGAGTTTGGTGAATTGGGTGGGCCAGGGACGGGCGGCGAAGACGAAACCGAGGCTGCGGGGCCTGGTGCAGCCGAGAGCGCACTCTTAACAGAACCCGCCACCATTGACGAGGAGTTTTTGCTTGACGCTTGGCACGCTGAGTATAGCGATGCGATTACGCGAACGATCTTGCGCCAGCCCGATGCGGTTGGTGGTGCCCTTGAGGTGCTCATCGGCAAAGACGACCGAGAGCAGATCACGGGAAAGACCAACGCCTATCCGTGGCGCTGCATCTGTTCGCTCAAAATCACGGCCAACGATGGGAGTAACTGGATAGGTACTGGCTGGCTGGTTGGGCCGAGGACGGTGCTTACGGCTGGCCACTGCGTCTACATTCACAAACGGGGCGGATGGGCACGCTCTGTGGAGGTGATTCCTGGTCGAGATGGCACCAAACGCCCATTTAATTCCTGCGTCTCCAAAGATCTGCATAGCGTACGAGGTTGGACAGAGAACCGTGAGAGAAATTACGACTATGCGGCAATTATCCTGCCGGACGATTGTCGATATGGTGATCAGCTAGGCTGGCTTGGATTTGCCAATTATGATGATGCTACCCTCTCTCGCTTCAAGATCAATCTTTCAGGTTATCCAGGAGATAAGCCGACTGGCACTCAGTGGTTCCATTCGCGAGAGTTGAAGAAGATCTCCAAACCGGTACTGACATACGAAATCGATACGGCCGGAGGTCAAAGCGGTGCGCCGGTTTGGGTGCTGTCCAAGGGCCTTCACTTTGGCGTGGGGATTCATACGAACGGTCACGTTTCTGGGAACTCGGCCGTACGGATCAATAATCGGGTTTATGATAATCTGGTGCAGTGGAAGAACGAGGGAGAGTAGGCAGCAATCGCCGAAGGCCTGATTCGCAACAGCCCAAAGACACAAAATGTACGGAAGATGGTTTACGGTCCTTTTTTAAACGAAGCGCTATGATTATGGTAAAGGCAAATCGGTCATTAGTAATTTGATGCATTAGGAGTGGAAGGTTTAGGACAAGCATCAGATAACTTGGTTATTTGACACGTTCACACTCGCATCAAACGTGCACGCAATTTACGGTCCATTTCTCAGTACATTTTGTGAGGATATGTTCAATGAAGTTAAGTAAAGAGCAGATTGAATTCTACCATGAAGAAGGATATTTGCTTATTCAAAATCTCTTCTCTCAGCCAGAGGTAGAATTATTAAGGGCCCAGTTGCCCATGACTTATGCTGAAGATAGCCCGGGTACGGTCTTTGAAGAAGGAACGGACGTTGTACGCATGGTCCATGGAGGCCACAAAAGCAATCCTGTCTTTGGGCGCTTGGTCAGACATCCCAAACTGCTTACGCCGGCGATGCAGCTCCTAGATGATCAAGTGTATGTCCATCAGTTTAAAGTGAATGCAAAGGCCGCCTTTGCTGGTGATGTGTGGGCTTGGCATCAAGATTACATATTCTGGAAAGAGGAAGATGGCATGCCGACGCCACGGACCCTCAATGCAGCTGTCTTCTTGGACGATGTCACCGAATTCAACGGCCCCATTCTAGTGATTCCGCAGACTCACAAGGCTGGTCTTCATGATACGGATGAGAAAGAGGTTGCGTTGCAAGACGATGATCCAGAGTGGATGTCTCACATGACCGTTGAACTCAAATACTCACTGGAACAGCAGACTCTTGCCCGTTATGTGAATCAGCATGGCATTGTTAGTCCGAAAGGTGATGCGGGTTCAGTCCTATTTTTTGCGCCCAGTATCTTTCATGGTTCTGCGCCAAACATGTCGCCATTTGATCGCGGCCTTGCCCTCGTTTCATACAATAGTGTAAAAAATCAGCTTTTGGAAGTTGAAAACCCCCGTCCGTGGTTTTTAGCTGAACGAGATTTCACGCCTCTTGACGTATTAGAGGGGGGTTCTCTCTAAAATCAGGTAGCCCTACGGTGCGAAACCTTCAATCCTATTTGCCCTATAGGGACTCCTGGGGCTCATCAGGGAAAATGGGTGAAGCGAATGGTAGGCCACATCCCCAGCTTCCTGGGAAAAAGCTTGCAATGTGACAGATTTCGAGACGCGCAAGGCTCCAAGAACCATCAAACAGCACCGACCGACATGTCAAGTTGGGTAAGAACCCTCGATTTCCATTTGTACTTGAATTTTCTTAGACCGACCATCCAACTTGACATGTCTCGAACCCACAATTCGCAACGCCGGAGCTACCTTTCGCGCGAGTATTCAACGTATAGTCTTTAAGAAAAAGATTTTCCAGCCGCCCTTCGACAAGCTCAGGGGGCGGCTGGAAAATCTTTTTCTGGATATCTATAGTATCTGACATGGCTTCGTTGACGGGCCGACATGGAGAAACGATGCCAAAGCCCGAACGATTGAACAGGAGCCTTATTGCATAGCTAAAGGCATGAAAATCTGCATAGCTGTTCCGGCTTGGGCAACAACGGCACCTTTGGCTTGAATATCTTTCTTAATCCCCAGTGCGGTAACACTGACCGTTCGCGAGAAACGCTCTTGGGTACCAGCCTCCTCCGTCTCACCGTCACTCTCTTGGTCATCCGATTCATCCTCAACAGCCCCAACGCGAATTTGGATAAACTCGGAAACAAATTGCTCCAGTTCTTCAATCCACTCAGTTGCATCGGATTCGGAGAGTTTACCCTCTTCCACCGCCATCTGTATCACAGCACGTTCAGCATCGACAATGGCTGTGACGATTGCCTCGCTGTCAACGCCCTTCTCTGAAGCCAAATCTGCAATCGATTTCCCTTGGATCAGCTCTTGGAAGAGTGCTGTCGTATCCATGCCTAAGGCAGAAGCAGCTTGGGCAAACCAGTCAACCGCCTGAATTTCCTCTGTATCGATAATGGTGTCGTCACTCTCCAGAAACTCTGTTACAACCTCCGGCAGTTCAGCCAACCATTCATCGGCTTCCTCTCGGGTCAGGTAGCCATCGGTAACAAACTTCTCAATCATTTCCGTCTCGGCATTGACGATAGCATCCCGAACTTGATTCACGTCGATACCATTGCGGTTGAGGAGTTCAGCAACTGAAATTCCTTCATCAAGCTGGGTAAATAGCTCATCTTCCGATAGCCCAAGCTCTTGAGCCACAATCGCATACCAATCAACGGGTTCTGGATCGCAACTATCGTCAGCCTCATCATCGGCCTCATCATCGGCTTCATCATCAGCCTCATCATCAGCCTCAGTACCATCGTCAGCATCATCGTTAGTGCCATCGTCAGTACAAGGTTCTGGCATGGGTTCAGTAAGAGGAATCTGATTGACAAACTGCTCGACGTCAGCCGATAAGCGAGCGAGCCATTCGTCGGCCTCCTCCTGTGTAACACATTCTGATTCAACAAGTCTCTCGATCAAAGCTCGTTCAGCAGCCACAATAGCGTCTATGACGGTTTGGACTTCGACACCCGCACCTTGGGCAATCTCAGCGATCGATTTCCCCTGATTAAATTCGGCCCAGAAAGCTTCCTCATCTAGGTTCATTGCTTCTGCCGCCAGCGTAGTCCACTCTTGTACTTCCTCATCCGGTGAGCACTCTCGGTCGTAGTCGTCACCGGGTTCGCCAGGTTCAGAGCCGCCCATCTCGTTAACGAATTGTTCTACGTCGGCAGATACTTTTTGCCGCCACGCATCTGCATCCTCTGAGCCGATACATTCCGCTTCGACCAATGCATCAATAAATGCCTCTTCACCGGCAATGATGGCGTCGATGATGGTCTGAAGGTCTATGCTTGAGGATTGGGCAATCTCAGCGATGGACTTGCCTTGCTCTACTTCTGCCCACAGAGCTTCCTCATCCATACCCAGCTTCTCTGCAGCAATAGCGAACCAATCGGCTGGTTCTGTAGTCTCTCTACACTCAGCTGGGTCATCAATCGGCTCCTCCTGGAGATGACCTATAGCCTGTACCGCGGTGGCTGTCAGCATACTAGATGCGGTCCACAGCAGGGCCAGCATCAACATCATCACAATCTTTTTAAACATACGTCTACTCCTCGAAAATATATACAGTCCATGTTTGTTATTTGCGCTATACAGATCGAAACGCATTTGAACGACAATCACTCTGCTTCAGCAAACTGCAACAAGCGGTATCTCGGTCTATTTGCTCCGCTGTAAGTTGCTGAATTAGCAAAGGGTGTCGCATCAAAAGAGCTAGGTCGGTTGAAGAAAAATACATGAATTTCGAAAATCGACTGATTGAAGGTACGTTTTGTGCAACTAGTACAGCGAGGCATAATCCCTTAACAGTAGGTCCGGTTTGCAACCGGACAATCATGGAAAATTATGTGTCATCACTTGGAATTGTTGGGCTTTCGATGCCTGTCACATTGCAAATGTGACCTACGATTGGGCTGTCTCTAAACTATCATAACTTGTCGAACGATGTACTAGTGCAGTGTTACGTAAGTTGTGATAGTTTGGAGAGATGCAACGTAGACCGTCCCTTCGGCTCCGCTCAGGACGTGCCTTGCAGGGCGGTGGACGCCGATTGTCCCGTGGGTGTAACTTGAAATCGGTCAGTCAGGCTACCTTTCCCGCCCAAAATGGACGGGCTACCCTTATCTGTCAATATTTCGGTAACACTGTACCAGGCCAAAAATTGAAAAACGTGAAAAAAATGAATGGTCGATTAAACGGGCTTCTCCGAATCCCCTGGCGATTGCCCTGCCTGCTCCGCCAGCCTAGCCCAGCCAGCCAGCCCCCCTTCCAAGCCCAAACTATCCGCCAGCCCGGCCAACGCCTTCAGCGCCTGGGCCAGATTGATCTGGCTGGCCAGCCGATAGACCGTGATCCAGGCCGAGAGCGCCTGCTGCGGCTCCTCATTCTGCCAATGAATATGCCCCATATTAAAGAGCGTGGCACACAATCCAGCCACGTCCCCGATATCCTGACGGATTTTCAGCGACTGCTCCAGGTACTTTAGCGCCGTCTCGTAATCCCCTCTCGCATCATAGATTTGCGATATATTGTTGAGGGTGGTCCCTTCCCCCGATTTGTCCCCGATATCCTGACTGATTTTCAGCGACTGCTCCAGATACTTTAGCGCTATATCGTAGCCGCCAATGTGAAGATATTGTTTGCCGGTTTGGCCCAGGGCCTCTGCCTTGGTTTGGGGGTCGGTAGATTGGCAGATGGGCGGTAACCACTCGGTTAAGAGGGTTTGATAAAGTCCGGCCCGGTTAAGCCATCCCACAATGCGAGCCAGAGCAAAGCGGTCCCGCTCCTCTACCTGCTCGGCCCGCGCCAGGGCTTGGTGGACCACCAGGGCTTGGGGTAAGGTGGGTCGCTGGTTGCGGTAGAGGTATGCCTGGGGCGATCCTGCAAAAATCCTTGGGGCAGCAGCCCCTGCCGGGCCAGGTTGAGCGCCATCTGAAAAAATCGCCATAGTTGATGCGGTCCAGCCCGCTCTACAGCCGCACCTCCCTCAACATGGCCCGCCTCAATCCCCACGTATCACCATAACGGGTATGGTTGAGCCATCCTTCGATAGATGCTTGAACCCTGGCCCGGTCTAACTTTTGGGCGCGATAATCGTTGAGCAGCCGCTTGAGGTGGCGCTGATAGTTGATGCCCTTGCGCCGTAGCAACAGCCGATAGTCTGGATAGACAACAAAGCCGAGGAAGCGCACTCCGTGGTTCGTTGGCTTGACTTCGGCGCTGGCATAGTGGATGGTCAGCCGCATGGTGGCCAGCCGCTCGATGATGGCCTGCTTCCATTGCCAAAGCTCCTGCTTGTCGTTGCCAAAGAGGAGCAGATCGTCAACATAGCGTAGGTAGGCCCCACAGCCCAATTCGCGGGTTACAAAGAGGTCGAAGGGGTGCATGTAGCAGTTGGCCCAAAACTGGCTGGTGAGGTTGCCGATGGGCAGCCCCCGCGGTCGCAGAGGTGCCAAAAGATTATCGCCCGCAAAGTAGACCATGTCATACGCTTCGGTGAGGACACCAACGCCGCTGGCCAGAATCCGATCGATGAGGCCACGGGGGCGCCCATCCTGAATTTTGCGCCAGAGGGTTTTGCGCAGAATGGCATGATCGATGCTGGGGAAGAATTGGCGCATGTCCAGGGGCAGCATGTAGGCGTACTGCTGCATCTAGCGCTGACCCTGGTCGATGGCCCTATGGGTGCCTTTGCCTTCTCGATTGGCGTAGGAGTGGTCATACTCTTGAAGCGCACTGAAAGTCCCTCGATACAATAAAGTTGACGTACTCCCCTGGCCGATAGCTGCCGTTGAACGCAAAGTTTCTGCATGTTCCGGGTTACGTATTCCCTGATAGGCTTTCTCCACAGCATCGTTCAGTGCTGCTTGCCGTTTACGTTCGTCAGCATTGCGCCAATTGGCCATTAGATTGGTCAATTCCTCGCCTATGCCAGCTTCAGCCAAAAGGCTGATACACGTTTCAAGGGATGCAGTGAGAAGGGTTTCGAGAATCATAGCTACCTTATTTGCCTGAGATTGAAAAGCTAGGTTGGGCCTACGCCGGCCCGGCCAGTCACCTGGGATCGGGTGGGGCGCAGGCCCTTTCCACTATATGCATTCTTTCGTATTATTTTGCCACCCACCTAGCAATTTACCAATTTCGTTGACCATTTCGCTGACCATTTCGCTGACGTGCTTGTACTGGCTCAGGTGAAGCCAATTCCGACGGTGGGCAAGGCGCAGGTAGAGGCGTACCTTGCTCAAGTGGCCGTCGGCAATCTCTAGCAGATGGAGACGCGCCTTGTCTCGGTGGCTGTTGGCCTCTAAAATTGCCTCCTGAAAATCGAGCGCAGCATCAAGCAAACGGCGGGTTACTGTATGGCGATGTCGTTTAGGAAAAGCATTTGTCCGAGGAATAAGCCAATCCAGCAAGTCGAAAGTTTTGGTAAAGAGGGGCATTTCTTGGTTTTTCATGAGTAATGAGTGGTCCTGGTTATTATAAGAGATAAAGAGGTATCTTACTTTAGGGGTGAGAATGCATTGCACCCAGCTGAACCCACTTTTTGAAGCCGAAATCGTCAACTGGGTGCGTTGCATTTGAGATAGTGCCGAATGCACCACACGATTGAGGGTCTGGTGAGGGAGTCCATGTAATTCTTCAACCATGCATTGCATTCTTCTACTCTTGTCCCTAACTGAAATACACTCGAGATAGGGTGCCTCGTTGCAGATTCTCTATAGATGCTATATACTTCTCGTATTCTTCACTCCCCCTCGAGCAAACATAATATCAGTAGAACATAGATCTCTACCGGTACACGCACCACGTACTACGATTTACTATTTCATTCAGCAACGGAGGAACCAAACCGATGAGTGACTTGACGAAACAGTCAATTAGCAGACGTACCTTTTTGCAGTTGAGTGGCGCTTCTTTTGGGGCTGCTCTGCTAGCTTCATGCACAGCGCCAGCCGCACCCAGTGGAGACACAGCAGCCGATTCTGGGGCCAGTGGTGAGGTGGCTGAGTTGACCTGGTGGCATGCCTGGGGTGGTACCGGCATGGATGCACTCACCCAGGTCGAAGAAGCCTTCAACGCCCAAAGCGAAGATGTCAAAGTGGTGCGTACTCAGGTCTCGGAGATGCACGATAAATTGCTCACCTCAATTGCTGGGGGCACGCCCCCGGATCTGGGCGTCTGCTGTGTCTCCTATGCCGAACTCTTTGTGCGCGGCACCTTTACTGGCTTAGATGATCTGATCGAAGCCAGCAGCGCCATTAGCAAAGATGATTTTGTTCCGGGCTTATTTGAATCCATGACCTGGCAGGGGACAACCTACGGCGTGCCAGCCTTTGAGAATGGTCCTCGCTACGGCTTCATGTACAACAATGCAGCCTTAGAGGAAGCGGGTCTGGATAAAGAGAATCCGCCAGTCACCTGGGATGAGATGTACGAGTGGCATGTGGCACTGACCAAGTTTGACGGTGCAGGGAATATTGAGCAGGTTGGCTTCGATCCGCGCGATGCGACGGCTGGCAATGGCCCCCGCACCAACATCCCCTTCTTCTGGGGTGTGACCATGGGGCTGGAAATTTTCGACCAGGATACCCTCACTTTCCACTTTGAGGATGAGAAATTTGTCCAAGCCCTCACTTATATCAAGCAATTCTACGATCATGTGGGTGTGGAGCAGATGCAGGCCTTCCGCGACAGCTTTGGTGGCTGGACCAGCAACCCAACGGCCAGCTTCCCCAGCGGCGTTCAGTCGAGCATCGTCACCGGCTACTATGGCCCTGGTGAGCTGTCCACTACATCGCCAGAGATGGATTATTCGGTCACTTGGGCACCTGTCCCTGAAGAGCGACGTGGCGTGAAGTTCCAGTCGGTGGGTGGTCATCCCATCTACATCCCCGTTGGCACGGAGGACGTGGCATCGGCCTTTAAATTTATCGAATTTGCCACCAGTGACGAGACCGCCGAGATTATGTTTAATTCTACCGGCTGGCTGCCTGGACGCAAGGCATTCTACGATCCAGAACGTCCTGGCGCTGACAAATTTGCCGGCCTGCCCTGGTACCTCCAGTCTGTTCAGGAAGCCGACGAAATGTGGGCCGGTCCAATTATTCCCATTGATGCCTTTGCCAATCAGGAGCGCAACCGTACATTCGATGCTGTTGTCTTTGGTGATAAGACGCCGGAACAAGCCGCAGCAGACATGCAGGCTGCGTTGACCGAGGAGTTGGAGAAGCAGTTTCCGGAATTGGTCGGTTAGTCAGGTGTTCGGTGACCAGTAGCCGGTGGACGGTAGCCGGTGGACGGTAGCCGGTGGACGGTCGAGTGTTGGAAGAGAAATCAGTCATTTGTAAGAGGTACCGAGAATCATTGGACGGTAGATTCGATGGACGTGGCTGTTTACAATGATTGCATTTTGCAATGTAGTATGCAGCTATTTCACCGAAAAATGACAAAGGACCAATTGTTATGACTAACCATGCTCGAAGTTTCCGCGATCTGAACGTATACAAATTAGCCCGGCAGCTCTCTCACGAAATTTTTGATTTGACGAAAAAGTTTCCAAAAGAGGAAACGTATTCACTGACAGACCAAGTACGGCGTTCTTCACGATCAACGGGTGGCCAGATCGCAGAAGCTTGGGCCAAGCGAAGATATGAACGCCACTTCATTGCAAAGTTAACCGATGCCGATGGTGAACAACAGGAAACGCAACACTGGATTGAAACAGCTTTAGACTGCGGTTATATTACCCAAGATAAATGCACAGATTTACTAAACCAATATGAATCGCTTGGTCGAATGATCGGCAGCATGATCAACAAATCAGCTCAATTTTGTCACAACCCATCACCATCCTAACCAGCTCACGTTTATCAATTATATTCAGGACGACACAACTACCGACCACCGATTACCGATTACCGATTACCGATTACCGATTACCGATTACCGATTACCGACCACTACACAGGGCCGAAGCAATGCAATCAACAAAACGCGCCTGGTGGCAGCGTGCCTACTATCGTAATATCTTCAAGGGGATGGCCTTCATCTCGCCGTGGATCATTGGCTTTATTGCCTTTACCCTATACCCCCTCTTTGCATCGGCTTATTACAGCCTGACTCGCTACGATGTGATTCGGCCAGCTCGTTTCATAGGGGTGGAGAATTACGTTGAATTGTTTGTGGGTGATGAAATCTTCTGGACGGTAGTCTGGAATACCCTCTATCTAGTGTTGGTTGGGGTTCCGTTAGGGCTTGTGGTCGCATTTTTAATGGCCAATCTGCTCAATAATGATATGCAAGGGCGGCCCTTCTTTCGCACCATCTTCTTTATTCCTGTCCTGGTGCCAGCGGTCGCGTCAGCGGAAGTATGGCGCTGGGTCTACAATACCAACTATGGGGTGATCAATTCGTTTTTGAAGGGCATGGAGTTGCCCGTGATTCCCTTCATCTCCTCCATGGCCCTAGCCAAGCCCTCGCTGGTGCTGATTCACATCTGGGCACAGGGGACTGCCATTGTTATCTTTCTAGCAGCATTGCAGGATGTCCCCCGCTCGCTTTATGACGCGGCGCTTGTGGATGGGGCCAATGGCTGGCAGCGCTTCTGGAATATTACGGTGCCCATGTGTACACCGGCGATCCTTTTCATCGGGCTGACTGGCATGATTGGCATGTTCCAGTACTTCACATTGGGCTGGCTACTCACAGCGGGTGGCCCCAATGAGGCAACCGAGTTTTACTCAATCTACCTCTATCGCAATGCATTTCAGTACTTTAAGATGGGCTATGCCTCTGCACTGGCCTGGATCCTCTTTATGGTGATCTTGATCTTTACCTTGATAATTTTCCGCAGTTCGGATAGATGGGTCTACTATGCTGGGGAGGGTCGATAATGAGTGCATCAACGCTTCAATCAAGCAAGCCGCTTACAGTGGGCAGGGTCGTTCAGCGCAGCTTTTTCTATGTTCTGATGATTGTCCTCAGTTTTTTGTTTGCCCTGCCTCTTTTGTGGATGATCTCGACCTCTCTCAAAACAGATCCCCAAGTCTACAGCGTCCCCCCTGTCTGGATACCGACCACGCCCCGTTTTCTGACCTACCCAGAAGCTTTAACGGCGCGTCCCTTTGGCCTTTATACATGGAACACCATTCGCTATGCTTTGACGAGTTTGGTTGGCGTCCTCATCTCAACAACATTGGTCGCTTATGGCTTCTCCCGCATTCGCTGGGCTGGGCGCGATTTCTTCTTTATTCTCTGCATTGCCACCATGATGTTGCCCTTTCAAGTTCGCATGATTCCCCTCTACCTGATCTTCCGGGATTTGCAGTGGCTCAACAGCTACTTACCTATGGTGGTGCCAGCCTACTTTGCCGTCAATGCCTACTTTGTCTTTCTGCTACGTCAGTTCTTCCTCACCATTCCAGAGGAGCTGTCCGATGCGGCACGGGTAGATGGCTGCAGCGAATTAGGCATTCTCTTTCGCATTATTCTACCGCTGGCCAAGTCCTCACTTGCCGTGATTGCACTCTTTCAGTTCATGGGTGCCTGGGATGATTACCTGCGCCCTGTAATCTATCTGAGCGAGGAACCACTCTATCCCATCGCCTTGGGTCTCTCCCAATTTCGAGGGGCATTCCAAGAGGAGCTCATGTGGCCCAAGATGATGGCCGCTAGTACCACCATGATCGCACCGATCATCGTTCTCTTCTTCTTTGTACAACGGACCTTTGTGGAAGGGATTTCCATTACGGGAATTAAGGGATGATGAGGATGAGAAAGATGAGTGGATGATGGAGATGAGAGGGTGAAGGGGTGACTTCACCCTCTCATCAATCTGCTCCTGTTCGATGGCCGTTCAATTCACTCAAACGTCATTCACCTCTTCCAGGAAGTCGGTGCTCTTCTCATGTCAACCGCATGGAGTCCCAAAGAGCCCGAATTTCTTGCAGTACCAGCTACAAGCCGCTACCGCCCTAAAAACTCCGTCCAAATGTCCAACATCTGGGCATCTAGCTCCGCATCGGGAATATAGTAGGGGAAAGAATTGGCCAGGAATCCTGGTTGTTCATCCCAACGTAACAGCGTCTTTTCTTCATCTGTGAGAGAGGCTTGTGAATTCGCTGGCATGGCCCAATAGCAGGACGATGTGGCAAGACGCGCCTGACCATCAGGCGAGACAATGTACTTGACAAATTCGGTTGCTAGTTCCTGCCGCTGGCTGTCGGCGAAGACACCAATCGCCTGCATCCAACGTACGCCCCCTTCAACGGGTAGCACCCAATCCAGCGCGGGATTTTCCGCGTTGAGTACAGATACAGTAAATTCGCCACCTCCAGCAATAATATCGACATCACCAGTGGCCAACGCGGTTTGAACCTGAACAATATCCCCTACAAGACCAGCATTATCCTTCAACTCAAAGAGCTTTTCCCAGATTTCGGGTAGTGTCTTGGCTGTAATGTCTCTAGGCTTCATCCCCAACGCGATGGCAACCATATCCATCAATCGTGAGCGTACCCGTCTTGTCAAACACAACAGCATCCACCTGTTGAAGCATTTCCAATGAACGGCCATCCTTGATCAAGATACCGCGCTGAGAGGTGACCTGGAGAAAATTTAGGACGCTAATCGGTGAAATAATGCGTAAGCTATATCCAAATCCCGCAACCAGCGCAGCAACGGCACTGTTGATCCCGAGTAGAGGCCATGCCACAGCCGCAATAGCGATGTTCGGAACAGCATAATCGTCGGCCACTTTGCGTCCACGAGAACGTACCGACGCCCTAAAGTCTGCAGTCTGGTCAAGGATCTGACCGATCTGGGCTGCCACGGTTTCATTGCCAGCTTTTTCTACCTCGATAATCCTCGGCAAGGCCATGTTTGTCTTTGTTAGGTATACCGGCGTTGGTCACCCCTTCGGTCAGAATCTTAAATAGTGCAAAGTTGCACTATCTTAAATAGTGCAAAGTTGCACTATCTACATTTCTTTATACCAAGGTGAATCGTTACCGCGTTTGTAACGCTTTCAGTTGGCTAAGATGTGACAGCGCACAGCCTTACGGAACAGTCTATGGCTCAGAGCCTGTCCTGAGTACTCGAAGGAATGACAATGATAAGTGGATTCTTTCCCGGCAACGCGCCACGCGCTATCTCATCGGTTGGACAATCTCCCTTCTACGCATCACCAACCAGAGGCCAGAGTGCAGGCGCTGCCCTTCGACAAGCTCAGGGAGCGCCCGACAGAGATAACAGAGAATGGTTGCAAGCAACCGCTATGCGATCAACAACCAGGAGACGCAACACGAAAACCGACGCCAGCGTATATATAGCCAGGTACGAGCGATACGCGATTCGCACAACGCAATCTATTGCGAAGGTCGGAGAAAGCGCCGCCACGCAACATACGATTACTACGCGCAGTCAACTCTTCCCGCCCGTCATCGGCTATATATGGATAACCACGTCTTTCGCTGCTGCACCACTCCCACACGTTGCCAGCCACATCCAAACAGCCATAGGCGCTTGCGCCAGTCGAATAAGCATCAACAGGTGTTGTTCCTCCGATCCAGTTATTGAAATTACATCGATTCTCATCTGGCTCCTGACTGCCCCATGGAAAGATTCGCTTGGTTTGGTTAGCTGCGTCCCAGGACGCAGCCTTTTCCCATTCGGCTTCTGTAGGAAGCCGTACACCCACCCATTGGCAAAAAGCTAAAGCATCATGTCAGCTCACATAGGTCACCGGATGCTCTGCTTGACCCTCGGGGAATTGACCATTCTCCCAATGTTTGGGCGTTCTGTGTTCTGTGACTTCCACAAAGTATTGGTACTCCCGATTGGTGACAGGCGTTTTGGCCATGCGAAAATCAGCAACAAGGACGGGATGAAGTGGCATTGCGTTATAAATATCTTTGCTCCCCATTTCAAATGGTCCAGCCGGAATGGGAATCCACTCAAAGGCAATTGGAAAGGCGTCTTGAATGGGCCGGGCTTCGCTGGGTTCAGAGATGACGGAGGCGGAGATGATTGGTACAGGGATAACGGGTTTCTGCTCTGAAGCTTGTTCTGGGGTCTGTTCTGTTGGCCGATCCAATGAGGGTTTTAGATTGAGATGACGAGTCAGCACAGGGAGCAGTTGGGCTTGGACAGCCGCCTGAGGGTTGCTACGACTATCAATCCACTGGTGGGTAATCAGGTTGATGGGAATGGCTGTCTGCACATCGCCAGCAATCAAAACCGGAAAGATGGGCAGGTTGAGCGCCTCGGCCATGGCCAACTCTCGGTCAACCCATTGGGAGGCTTTGGCGGAAGGCGAGAGCAGAACCACCAGAGAGCGGGCGTTGCGAATGGCCGCTTCTACGGCACGCTGCCAGGCCCGGGTTCCCGGAACCAAGCCAATATCATCGGTCCAGGTGCTGAAGCCAGCCGTCTGCAAAATCTGACGAATGGGCTGCATCACGGCCTGATCCTTACGGCTATAGCTCAGAAAAATATCGATGGGGGAACTAGCGGCCGTAAGCGGTTCTACGGTTGGTGGATGCTGCGATTCAAGGGCTGGCTCCACGCTAGCCTTTTCCAGCTCCTCATTTCCCGCGCCTTCTGGCTCCGGTACGTCTATCTCTGTTCCTTGGCTCTCCACGCCCGCTTGCTCGGGCCCTCCTTGTTCTGCAGCGGACCAACTTTTCAGCTCATCAACCAAGTTCTGAAGTTCAGCATTGTTCTGCTTCTGATTGAGCGCGCCCGTCACCAATTCTTCCACGCGGCCATTCGTCTCTGCCCACTCGATCAGTGAATAGACGGTTACATACATGGTGGAACCAGCGGCAATCTCATTCAAGATTTCGCTCAATTCAAAGCGCACCATGATGCTTAACTCTTCACGGTTTCGATAGGCATTGAGTACGATTCGATGAATGCGCTGGAACTGCTCACCCGACAACTTCATATTCAACTCCAGATTAAGATTCCTGATGTCCGCTCTGGCCCCCAAAGGATACCCAACCCACTGGGCTACAAAGCAGGCGCCCGATGAATCGGGCGTTATTTGATAGACCGATCCATTTATGGCCGGTTGAGTGTCTAAATCAGTTTGAACGGCAGAAGATATTTAGCCAGCGGTATCCCACAAGGACGGGGATGTTGGTACAGCCAGTGCTTCCCGCCCTAAATGGCTTAGCTTTACCCATAAGTCCAGATTGGGGAAAAAATGTAGCCAACCGTACAGAATGTGCAGTGTCATTTCGAGCCAACCTATAGCCAAAAAGAGGGTTATACAGCAGAACAAAGTGAATTCCACAAGTTCGTTTCGCCCCTAGCGAGAAATCTGGGTGCCACAAGCGCAAGATTTCTCGCTAGGGACCCATCGATTGGGCTGGAACCCCTTGTTTTCTCCGCCCAAGCGGCCAGATAGTGAGCAGGTGGCTCGAAATGACAACGAAGTATCTCTTTTTTTCATTGCAAAATATCCATATTCCACCCTAAAATATGCGAGAAAAGCGAATCCTAAAAGGACGGGCTACGGCTGTCAGATATTGCCAGCACTGCACCAACATAGCCGACCGCTCATTTTGCAAGGGATGTGACGGGATATACCATGCTCATGCGGCTACAAGCCGCGCCTACGATTGGTCGGCTCTATTTTTGCCAAGCGGGCTATATTTTTGTATAAGAAGTGTAGAGAAAACGATGAAATTTGTCAAGGCTCAAAATGCACTTGGACGTTGGCGCTCGTTCCACAAAACAAGAATGCGCCACTGACCGCGTCATTAACCATTCACAAATTCACAAGTCAAGCACCACCGGTAAAACCGGTGGCTTGAGTTAATGCACCTAGAAGGTGCTCTTTTACTTATCTAATCGAACAACTTGCCTTGGGTGGCATCAGAGTCTTGGTCTCTCTTGTTTTGCCACCGAACGTACTTTTTG
>JBCCHB010000117.1:0-54578 GCA_039028975.1 Chloroflexota bacterium | reverse complement strand
CTCTGAGGAAATGTGGGGTGGATTGAGTGTAGCCCGTCCTTTTAGGGCGGGAGGCATCTGGTGTGCCTGAGTCACCGCCCTAAAAGGACGGGCTACAACATCGCCATGTTCCAGGTTCACCCCACAAAAGCTCAAACAACCTGATTTCTTTAGAGAAAATGTGCATAATTATTCATAAGGAAGCAATCTTCCTCTTCTACGGTATGGTCTGTAGCCTTGAGGGTAAAACCATGGAGATTGAGCATGCGCTATCAAATCGAAAAATTCAATACCCTTGTCCGTCTCATCGAACAGCACTCCCCCGAAGAGGAATTCAACTTCACCCGTATCGAAGGTGTCGCTACCTATAAACTCTCTAAGACTCAACCATGGACACCAGTAGTTGAGATCCCGGCCATCGTGATCGTGGGCCAAGGCCAAAAACTCTGTTCCCAGGGAGAGACGGTACACGATTACAGTGCAGGGAATTTATTGGTTGGTTTCTATCCAATTCCCGTAAAGATGGCGATTACGGAAGCCAGCCCAGAAAACCCCTTTTTGGTGGCAGGCGTCCAAATCAACATGGAGCGCGTGGCCGATGTGTTGCTACGTATGGAGCGTATTGATCATACGGCAACAAAGCCAGTGGCGGTTGAGCCATCTAGCACCTTCTCAATCCCCTTAACGGATCGATTGCTGGATCCGTTTGTACGATTGTTCGACGCGCTAAACGACCCTAACGATGCGGCCATGTTAGGGGAACCAATTGTGGACGAGATCTACTATCGGCTGTTCTCAGGGGGGAGAGGTCATGAATTTAGGAGCCAATTGCAAAAGCGGGGCGAAGTCCAGAGGATATCAAAAGCCGTTGACCATATCCATCAGAACCTAGATCAGCAGGTGTCAGTGGAGGAACTGGCAAGCATCGTTCAGATGAGTCGGACCGCTTTCTATCAGAACTTCAAGAATGTGATGCAGGTATCGCCCTTACAGTATGCTAAGTCGGTGAAGCTGTTCGAGGCACAACGGCTGCTTAAAGCTGGCAGAAGCGTCAACGAAGCGGGAAATCTAGTTGGTTACAACAGCTCTACCCAATTCAGCCGGGAGTACAAGCGCCACTTTGGGGTTGCGCCATCGGCGACAGTGGCCAAGGAGCCCCATCTTTGAAGGCTCAGTCAAACCAAAGCCGAAATTCTCTATCACTTCCTTCCTCATGCCCTCGCCGATTCTTTTCCGTATCTGCAGAACCTCCGCCTCGATGCATACTGCCCCTAGGTCGGGCGCATCTTTGGCTTCCATCCACTCGAGCATTTGCTCAATCTCGACTTCTGCCATTGCCATCAGGTTTGCTTTGCGTTCTGCTCGGTTTCTCATCGGTTTCCTCCTTTTGCCTCTTCAGATTGGTGCCTTTCCCTTCGTATCCCTCATTTCTCTCCTCATCGAACAATCTTGCCTCTCAACTGAGATGCTCCCGAAATCATACCAACACTTTGACTATTTAACCGAACAATGTATACTTGAAATATGGATGTTGTTTCTCAGCAAACGCCGAATCCCAATGCGTTGAAATTTATCTTGCCTCAGAAGATTTTTGAGAAGCCACTGAGCTTTCCAAACCAGGAGGCAGCTCAAGTTCATCCATTGGCCGTAGCGTTATTTCAACTGGGTTCTATATATAACGTGTTTATGGTTCAGGATTTTGTTACGGTCAATAAGTTGCCCGATGTGGAATGGAGCGAGATTGAAGAGCATATTGTCGAAGCGATTCGTCAATATCTTCAAGTGGATTCTTAACGTATAACGGCCCAAATAAGTCAAAGAGAAATAACAAACAAAAGCTATACAGCGGTCGTTTTCAAAACTGGAGTTGTCCGTAGCATCTAATCCAGAGAGCGAACTCCGGTTTTGAAACAGAGCTGAATATAAATGAGCAATGTCACCGGAAACGTCTTCATCGAAAGGCAGCCCAGTTTGGTAAACAGAAACTAATTGAACGTCATCCACAAACCCAATTTATGCAGAATCCTAAATCTGGGACCACACGAGCACATACTGTACCGAATGAGGATGCATGATAATCGTTGCAAGTGAAAATGGACGCAAGGGCGCTGTGGCTGCAATGGCTCTGATGAAGCAAGGCGGAAGCGCCCTTGATGCTGTTGAACTGGCCTGCCGCGTTGTGGAGGATGATCCCGCGGAACAGAGCGTAGGCTATGGTGGCCTACCCAATCTACTGGGTGATGTGGAGCTTGATGCCAGCATCATGGATGGTCGTGATCTGCGTACAGGTGCCGTGGCTGCGGTTCGTCATTATGGCAACGTAATTTCCATTGCACGGCACGTGATGGACCAACTGCCCCATGTTCTGCTGGTAGGTCGAGGGGCCGAACAGTTTGCTGCCGAAATGGGTGAATCACCTGCCAACCAAAGAACCGATGACTCTATGGGCCGCTGGCGGGAACGATATGTGGAAGCGGGCTTGGAACCCGTGACTCGACCGAATGTGCCTTTGCGCGGTCTTGCCACTCAGCTATCTAAACCATTGAATCTGAGTGATCAGGCTCATGTTCAGACCGGTGACTCGATTTCAGAACAAACCAGTCATACCGCCAAAAATCCTGAAGCGAACGGTAAAGATGACACCCAAGGAACGGTCAACTTTCTAGCCATTGATGACCGTGGCGATATGGCTTCTGCTGTTAGTACAAGTGGCTTGGGCTGGAAGTATCCTAGCCGTGTTGGGGATAGCCCCATCATAGGAGCGGGCAACTACTGCGACAATCGCTATGGTGCAGCGGCCTGTACTGGCAGTGGCGAGTTGGCCATTCGCGTTTCCACAGCCCGTAGCTTGGTGCTTTACCTAAAGATGGGCATGTCGATCCAAAATGCTGGGCTAGAGTGTCTGCGTGACCTGACAGCCTTGAAGCAAGCTGATGAGGAAGAGTTAACCAACTACATGAATATTGTGGCCCTAAGCTCCGATGGGAACCATGAGGGCTTTACCAGCGTTCCAGGCAAGCTATACTTGTACTTTACTGATTCCATGAATGAACCGGAACTAAGCGAGCGGACATGTCTACCCCGATAAAGATGCCCCAGTTTGGCGAAAGTGTGGTGGAAGGGACGGTGGCTCGATGGCTAAAGCAGCCTGGTGATGCTGTTGAGAAGATGGAGCCGCTTCTAGAGGTAAGTACCGACAAGATCGATACTGAAATCCCTGCACCCATTAGCGGTATTTTATTGCAGATAGCGGCCGCAGAAGGCGAAACGGTCGCTGCGGGTACCGTCATCGGCATGATTGGTACACCAGGGGAAAAAGTGGCTGATGCGGCTGCTCTGGCTCCTGTGGCTACAGTCATGGCTTCAGATGCGGCTCAGACAAATGCCAGTTTACAAGAAGATGTACTGCCTGATGTCAACCACCAACAAGATTCTGCCTCATCTCCCACCGATACACAGAGTGATTCAACGAATAAAAAGCCTAGTGGGCGTGACTTCATCAGCCCCGTTGTGGCCCGCATGGTTTCGGAGCATGAGATCAATCTGAGTCAAGTCCAAGGAAGCGGATTGGGCGGCCGGGTAACAAAGAAAGATCTGCTGGCCCATTTGGCAAATCGGACAGCGCAACCCTCCCCATCTGCCCAGGCAAAATTCAGTGCCAAATCGCCTGCTGTTAACTTACAACACGAGGAGCGGCAGCCATCCGCTGCAACCACATCATCCACACTCGATGAGTATGAAACACTTCAACCGCTAACAACGATGCGTCGGGCCATTGCCCAACATATGGTGCAAAGTAAAGCTACCAGCCCCCATGTGACCACCATTTTCGAGGCGGATATGACCGAAGTGGTTCGTCATCGAGAATCCCACAAAGCGGATTTTGCCAAACGTGGCGTGAAGCTCAACTACACAGCTTATTTTGTCGCCTCGGCTGCGGCGGCCCTGCGGGAAGAGCCGATGGTCAACAGCCGCTTCAGTGAAGCGGGCATTGTGACCCATGCACGGATTCACGTTGGCATTGCTGTAGCCTTGCCGGATGCGCCTGAGAGTATAACCGACGGTGGCCTGATTGTGCCCGTGATCCGTGATGCCGACGAGAAGAACTTGCAGGGAATTGCCCGGGCGATCCAGGATCTTTCGATTTCGGCTCGTAGCCTGCAATTGGGTCCAGAAGAGACTCGTGGCGGCACCTTTACCATTACCAATCATGGCACCAGTGGCAGTCTGATTGGGACGCCGATTATCAATCAGCCGCAAGCAGGAATTTTGGGCGTAGGGGCTATCGTCAAACGGCCGGTAGTACGTAGCACGGTCTCCACGCTGTTGCCTCATGCGGATGACGCAATCGTGATTCGACCCATGTGTTACTTAAATTTCACCTTCGATCACCGGATCTTGGATGGTGCAGTGGCCGACCGATTTGTTGCAAGGGTCAAAGAGCGGCTAGAAATATGGCCGTTAGAATAAGATAGCGAAGGAATCAGGATCAAATAAAACCCGAAACTTCGACGCTGTCATTTCGAGTGCCCGGGAGATCTTTTATTTGGTTTAATAAAGTTCTCGTTCCTAAGAGACACAATATGGCACGCAGATTAAAGAGGATTTTCAGGATCTATGCAGCGAAGAGACGATCTGTACTCATTATTAAAATCCGTGTTCCAAACCCAATTCTGATATTGTCTAACCCATAAGGATTCTTTTAAATATGGCAGAACATACCTACGATTATGATGTCATTGTTCTCGGTAGTGGACCTGGCGGATATGTTGCGGCGATTCGAGCCGCCCAACTTGGATTGAAGACTGCGATTGTTGAACGGGAAAATATGGGTGGCGTCTGTCTCAATTGGGGCTGCATTCCCAAGAAAGCCCTCTTGCATAATGCAGAAGTACTAGAGACGGTAAGAGACGAAGCCAAGGAGTTTGGTATCACTTTCGATAACCTCCAGGTTGACTTTAGCAGTGCCACCAAGCGCAGTTTAGGAATCGTGCAAAAGCAGACCAAGGGTGTCTCATTCTTGATGCGCAAGAATAAAATTGACGTGCTCGAGGGACACGGTTCTTTTGTGGATGCTCATACGTTGAAGGTAACCCCCTCCGAGATCAACCCAGAGGCGCCAGAGAAGAGCGTCAGCGCGGCCAACATTATCATTGCCACGGGGGGACGAGCGCGAGGCCTGCCCGGCGTTGAGTTTGATGGCGAACGAGTGCTTCACTACCGACATGCTATCCGCCCAGAGGAACAACCGAAATCCATGGCAGTCATCGGCGCAGGTGCAATAGGGATGGAATTGGGCTACTTCTACAGCACTTACGGAACCGAACTGACGGTCATCGAAATGATGGATCGAGTGCTACCCAACGAAGAACCAGAGGTTTCGGATGAGGTGCAAAAGTCCTTCAAGAAGAAGGGGATCAACATTCTGACGGGGACAATGACCGAGAAGGTAGAGGTAACAGATGAGGGCGTGACCCTGAGTGTCAAGAATGTGGCAGACGGGAGTACCCAAAGCATCAATGCTGAGAAAGTACTGATTGCCATCAACATTGTTCCCAATACAGAGACCGTTGGATTAGTGGAGGCTGGCGTTGAGGCTGATGCAAGGGGCTTTGTTCAGGTAGATGAGGTCATGCGAACCAATGTTCCTCACATCTATGCCATTGGTGACTGTACAGGCAAGCTGGCCTTAGCCCACGTCGCCAGCGCAATGGCCATAGTGGCTGCTGAGACCATTGGGGGCGTGGAGACGATTCCAATTCCCGATGAAAAGTATAAGTTTATGCCTCGTTGTACCTACTGTAAACCAGAGGTGGCCAGCCTGGGCATGACCGAAGCACAAGCCAAAGAGGCTGGTTACGAGCTAAATATCGGCAAATTCCCGTATCTGCCCAATGGGAAATCTCAGGCATTGAATGCCAAGAGCGGCTTTGTGAAGTTAATTGCCGATGCTAAATATGGTGAAATTTTGGGCGCCCACATCGTCGGCCCGCAGGCAACAGAGCTGCTGCCAGAGATAAGCTTGGCTCAGTTTATGGAAATTACGCCTGCCGAGATCGCTCGCACCGTTCACGCTCACCCAACTCTTTCGGAAATCATCATGGAAGCCGCTCATGGAGTTGAGGGGCATCCGATACATCTGTAGAGCGTGGTGCGTGAACCAGGTTTTATCCCATGAGTAACTCTACCCAATTCAATCATGCTGCTGCAATTTTCTCAGACCTCATTCCCGTCCGCTTTGCTGAAACTGATCTAATGGGAGTGGTTCATCACAGCGCCTATATTGTTTGGTTTGAGATGGGGCGGATTGCGTGGATGGCCGCGGCTGGTGTACCCTATACAGAGATCTCGGCGACGGGGCATCACTTTGCGGTGACGGGTATTCAGGCTTCCTATCGAACATCGGCGACCTTTGGCGACAGTGTTGTTGTGGCAACCATGCTGGATACGTTGCGCAGCCGAAAAGTTTCCTTCCAATATGAAATTTATCATGCAGAACAGAAGGGGTTGTTGGTTTCTGGCTCCAGTGAACATATTTGTGTAGATTTAGCAGGGCAGATGAGCCGGATCCCCCAGCCATTACTAGCTCGATTGAAGCAAGGTGCAGAAGCGATCACCTTACAGAATAAGATGGAATAAGGTAGAGTAATTCGTTATGATTCACGTAGAGCGACATGGTCCGGTTGTTGCCATTCGAATGGCGCGTTCGCTCTTTGGGCGCCCTCTTTACTGGACGGCTGCATACTGGGTGGATGGGCTATTGATCGATGCAGGACCTATCTGCGTTTCTGATGAGTTAATGCGCTTGTTAAAACAGCTTCCTGTCTCTCAAATTGTGATTACCCACGGTCATGAGGATCACGTTGGAGGACTGGCTGCGTTGCAAAAGAGCTTTCCCGATGCGCCTATCTATGCACCCAATCGCTCGCTGCTAACACTGGCCGAACCAGACCAATTGGAACTACAGCTCTATCGGCGGTTGGTTTGGGGTACCCCGGAAGCCATCACTGGTGTACGCTCGCTGGATGACCTGAGTGATCTAGTCCGCACATCCAAATATACGCTGAGGGTAGTTGAAACGCCGGGTCACACTCGGGAACACGTTAGTTTATTTGAGCCAAATCAACGCTGGCTCTTTTGCGGTGATGCCTTTATTGGTGGGAAAGATGAAGCGTGGAGTCCTGAACCTGAGATGTTTGGGATTGTCAGCTCCTTGCGCACCTTAGCTAGCCTGAAACCTGAGCGTCTCTTCCCCGGCAGCGGCAATGTGCGACGAACTCCCTTGCCTGAGATTCATCAAAAAATTCGTCAACTTATCCAACTTACTCAGGAAGTGGGTAAATTGGAAGCACAGGGGCTAACTGTGTCAGAGATCGTGGCTACTCTATTCAAGGAAGAGCCGCGCATCACTTTTTGGAGCCGGGGCCACTTTTCGGCGACGAATCTGGTTGAAGCGTGTCGTTCTTACAATGCCATCTTTGCTCAAATAGACGATCCTCACATGGATTCACCAAGTTCGGGGCGCACCCAAGGTGGCGAGATCAGCAGTTCGCCTGAGTCATCAATTTTTTAGTATGGGAATAAATTACAGTGACGGTCGTGGTAAAATAGCACTTTTATTCGAGAAAAACCTGAAATTTATGCGAGCCTGAGTATAACTTATGAGTTTACAGATCCCTTGTCCTCACTGTGGCCCACGTGCTGTTCGCGAGTTTGTCTATGGCGAAGTTCCTACGGTCCCCGATTCGATCACTGACGCTGACGAGAGGGATATTGATCGCGGGTTTATGTTAACCAATCCGGAAGGCATACAGACCGAAGCGTGGTTCCATTCTTATGGCTGTCGGCGCTGGGTCTATATACGTCGGGATACACGGACTGATAGTATTGTGACCGACTAGGATCAAAGGCTGTGGATCATAAGATCCTCCATACTATGTAGGATACACAACAAAGGAATAATTGAAATGATTCAAACCCAAGATATCCAACGCCCTTCGCAGGAACTAATCGATGGCCTAGCCAATATTGGTAGCGCGACAGCCACTGGAGAGCTATATCGTCTGGGGCTCCGAGATCCACAGATCGTGGGTCCTACGGCCTGGACACCTGGTCAGTCTGTTGTTGGTCCAGCCCTTACCCTCCAGTTTATGCCAATTCGGGAAGACCAGTACAGTATTGATGAGTATGCAGAGCCAGAGCTACAATTACATCGTCATGTGCTTTACCATACCCAACCGGGCGACATTGTGGTCGTGGATGCTCGGGCAGATATGTCCAGCGGGGTCTTTGGTGAAATGATGCTGACCTACTTTATGGGGCGTGGCGGTGCTGGGGTTGTGATCGACGGCTGCATACGCGACTACCCGGCAGCTAAGGAACTTGGCATTGGCCTTTGGCTCCGTGGTGTGACCCCCAATTTTCATACCCAAACGGGAATCTTTCCCTTTGCCGTCAATGTGCCCGTCTCTTGTGGCAACACACTTGTCATGCCCGGCGATATCATTGTTGCGGATGATGATGGGGTTGTTGTGGTTCCCGTTGACTTGGCCCCTCAGCTTTTGGACAAGGCCAGCGAACATGTAGAGTGGGAGGAGTTTTCTCGCATGAAGCTAGCTCAAGGTGGCGATCTACGCAAGTACTATCCACTTTCCGAGGAAGCTCAAGCTGAGTATGAAGCATGGAAGAAAGGGAAGGAGTAGCCCTAACCGTTTGGAACCATACCGATCGAAAATTTAATAACGCGTAATGGTTCTCTTCACTCTGTCCGAAAAAGTGTGTAAATCGGCATCGTTCAGTCAGAGAACCACATCCATTTACACACAAATCCGTACAGAGCGGATCTCCTCGGGTACCCGAGATGGACAGGACCGACGTTTTGAGTTTTATTTGCTCGTGATTCCTAAATGTATACTTGAATGTCCCTTTTCCAGACGCTTTGTCAGCTACATGTAACCTTCATATACCCTCTTTAGGCTTACAATTATTCCATTCGCCCGCAAACCTGACCCCATTACCTTACCCACTATTCTAAATCTTGAATTGACGTGCGAGGATGGCGTGCCTAGCCCTCAGATAGATACTTGCTGCGAATAAAGAGTGTTAAATGCATTGGATACTAGCCTTTATTTCATTTGCTCTTATCTTGGGAACCGCCGTTTCCTGTATTTTTACGTATTTAGGATGGTTGCGTCGCCATGAAGCTAGCGCATACACCTTTATTGCATTCATGTTCTCTGTGGCCATTTGGTCATTCTCATATGCTTTGGAGCAATTTACCCCAGAGCTACAAGAGAAGATCTTCTGGCATAAGATGGCATACGTCGGCATCTCTTTTGTCCCACTTTCCTGGTTCGTTCTCAATGTACAGATTACAGGTTTTCGCTTTGTGGCCAAACCGCTCTGGTTGCTTGCTCTTTCGATTGTACCTTCACTAACGTGCCTTTTGACATGGACTGCGGAATATCACAAGTTAATGTGGGGTGACTTTACGATTGGGGGTTCCCGTGGCGTCACCTATTTGGTACTAGAACGTACGCCAGATTTTTTTGTTTTTGTAGGGTATTCCTATCTACTCTTGATCATAGGCACAGCCTTATACCTACGTCTACTTTGGCGCTCTCCCACCTTAAATTGGCAAAGCTTCTTTTTCCTCTCTGGCGCAGCAGCTTTGCCCATTCTGCTGAATGTATTACGCATCGTATTTCAAATTGATCCATTTCATCCTTATGATTTGACACCAATTGCTTTGACCACAACTGGATCTACTGCGGGCTGGTTTATTTTTCGATTTGGCCTAATGGATTTGCTCTCTCTGGCCAGAAATATGCTACTTGAAAGTATGCGTGATGGCGTGCTTGTCATCGATCTATCCGGTCGGGTAGCCAGCGCGAATCAATCTGCACAACGGATGCTTCACCACAATGGGGATGTTCTAGTTGGTAAAGAGTTAGCAACCGCATTGCCTGAACTACATTTTCAACTCGAATCGCTTATTTCATTTGAGCAGCCACGGCAGAAAGTAGCAAGCTATAATGAAGTAAACCAGGTTACAAAAGAAGTTCATCTATTTGATAGTGAAGAATTCGAGGCTCAACTCATTATCGATCTCTCTGCCTCTTACCTCTATGACAGGCGCCAACGCTTAACAGGTATGCTCTGTGTTCTACGTGATATCACCCAACGCAAGAGAACCCAAGAGGCATTGAAACAAGCCCAACGAGTGGAAAGCATTGGCCTGCTGGCTGGTGGTGTGGCTCATGATTTCAATAATTTGTTGGCCAGTATTACTTTGCGACACCAATTGGCTTTGATGAATTTGCCAGAGGGTTCGGTGGCTAGCAATCATGTTGAAGTTGCCGACCGAACGGTTGAACGAGCCGCGGATCTTACACGACAAATTCTGGCCTATACGGGAAAGGGCAACTTCAAAGTTGAGGTACTCAATATCAATCAATTGATTTGGGAGAATGAGGCGATCATGGGAACAGCCGTTCCAGTAGGGATCGAGCTAAATTTTGAGCTAACTTCCCATCAGTTAACGGTAAAGGCAGATCGTGGTCAACTCCAACAGGTGATTATGAATCTACTATTCAATGCGGTGGAGGCCATTTCGTCTGGACGTGGCCGGGTTCAGCTCCGTACTGATATAGTCCATCTAGATACTGCTGAAGTTGCACGATATATATGGAAGGAAAAAGCGAATCCAGGCAAGTATGTTCTCCTAACAGTAGAAGATAGTGGTGTCGGGATGAGTGCAGATGTATTGACGCATATTTTTGACCCCTTCTTTACAACAAAAGTCAGTGGCCGTGGGCTGGGCTTATCCGCATTGCTTGGTGTTATCCATGCTTGCCAAGGTGCCGTTCGAGTTCATAGCCGGGTAGGACACGGCACAACTTTCTATACAATCTTTCCTGCTGTCAACGAATCTATACCCGAACCCTCTGGTCTTTCACCTGTATCATCTGAAACCAATTTCCCAGATGCTGTTCAGCATGGATCTATATTAATTGTCGATGATGAAGAAGCGATTATGGAAGCCATGTCTATGATTTTTGAAGAGATGGAATTCCAAATCTACAAAGCATCAAACGGGCAACAAGCGGTTGAGCAATTTACCCAACATCGGGGCAAGATCGATCTAATCTTTCTCGATGTTCAAATGCCGATTATGAATGGTTTGATCGCTTTGGAAAAGATTCGGGCAATTGATAGCGAAATCCCCATCTTGCTTACCTCCGGCTACAGCAGAACCTCTGTTTCAGCTACCATCGATTGGAATGAACGAACCGACTTTATTCAAAAACCCTACACTGTTGAGCAACTATGTGCCAAGGTAGAGCGAATGCTTGGTCCCGCCAAGGTACAGAATGTGGACCGGATGCAGGTTGTCGCCTAGAAAATAGTAGGATGGTTCTCGCCATATTGGTCTCCATATAAATCCTCAAGAGCTTAATCAAGGTCATTTAGTAAAGTCCATCGGCCTGCAACGCACGGTGAAGACGCTGGTTGGAAGTGGTAATCCAAGAGACCGTGCATCGCAGTCTCCATTAACTTAATGGCATTGAAAACCTAGTAAATTCTACATACCTTTTCCCAAAATATAGTGTATCCTATAGATTGCTGTTTGCCCTGTAAATAACAAAGACGAAAAGATTAGACAGATTAAGAATCTGCGCAATCTTCTCATCTATGTTCAATTTTCATTCCCTGTGGTGGAGCTTGTTACATATTTATACTCAGCTCCGTTTGAAAACACGAGTTTGGTCACTCTGGTAGAGTATTGGAAAACTCCTGTTTTCAAAACGACCGCAGTATAGGAACGGGAATTAAATAATTTGAGCACTTGAAGGGGCTACACCCGATTGAAACGCGCAAGTTATTTACACCTCATTCCTTAACTACTGAGTATTGTTGCACGATATGGAGGGGATAAATGATGATGATAAGAGGCTTATTTGTTCTGCTAAGTCTGATTGTAGTGGGTGTGGGTATCCTGGCTAGTCCATCGATAGAGGGTGTGACGGCGAAAGGAATAGCGCAGTCTAGCCCTCCGTCCCAAGATGTCTGCACCAGGAACATTGTGGTTCAATCTGGGGACACGTTATCAGCTCTGGCCTATGAGCACTTGGGAAGTTTCGGTGCGTATGCGTCGATTATAGAGATGAGCAATGTCGTGGCTGTCTCTGATCCAACTTATGCAACGATTGAGAGTGCGAGCCTAATACGGGTCGGTTGGAAGCTGTGCGTAGCCATTGAAGGTGATGCCACTGCAGATGATGCCACCACGCTGGGGGCGTCTACACGTTCCAGCCAAATTGCCAATACATCGACGCCTATTTCGCCGGCTGTTCCATCTCCAGCTCCAACGACTGCACCTACACCTACGCCAGTCACCCCACCTCAGCAAACAACGCGAACTGATGGCGAGCTACATCCTCTAACTATCGAATCTATGCGGCAGCAAAGCTACCCTGGTAGTACGCTGGTCTTTGAGGAAACCCTAGCCCCTGGAGCCAACTATGATCGATACGTGGCGTCGTATCAATCAGAGGGGTTAAAAATTTTTGGTCTACTCACTGTTCCAAATGGAGAAAAGCCAGCAGAGGGTTGGCCTATTATCATCTTTAATCACGGCTATATTCCGCCGGAAGTTTATCGCACAACCGAACGATATGTGGCCTACCAAGATGCCTTTGCTCGCAGTGGATACATTACCTTTAAGCCTGACTATCGGGCGCATGGCTCGTCCGAGGGCGAAAACCCAGACGGCAATCGCTATGTGGCCTATACGGCAGATGTGCTAAATGCAATGGCATCCATCCAGCAGTTGCCGGATGCTGATTCAGAGCGAGTAGGCATGTGGGGCCACTCTATGGGTGGACAAATCACGTTACGGGCCATGGTTGTCTCAGAGGAGGTTAAGGCGGGTAGTATTTGGGCAGGTACAGTGGGGGCTTTCCCTGTAATGTATGATCGCTGGCAAGAACGGGCGCGAACCAACCCCAATTGGGGGGAGCGGACGCGACGTTGGCGTGAAGAACTTGTAGCAGAGTATGGCACGCCGGAAGAGAATCCGGACTTTTGGGCCGCCATTACACCGAACACCTACGTGGCCGACTTATCCGGCCCTATTCAACTTCAACACGGCTCGGCGGATTCTAGCGTTCCTGTTGCATACTCAGATACACTATCAGCTCAAATCCAGGCGGTGGATGGCACCGTCGAATATTATCAATATCCTGGCGATGACCATAACCTATCGGCCAATCTAAGGATAGCGCTCAATCGATCCGTGGCCTTTTTCGATCAGTATCTAAAGTAGGCAACGGAAATGATCCATTCGCGATGGCTGCCATTGATAGGACCGTATCTTTTTATGGTAAACTATCGTTATACTTCGCACGGGTGATATCTGGGCATCTGAAGGGTATCATGGTCGTGTTTGTATAGAAGTTGAAGTACATACAGAAATAACCATGACCAATCTGTTAGAGCGAAAACCACTAAAGAAAAACGGCATAACCGCCTTTCATACGTCTCCTGCGTTTGTGCATCCTGCTACACAATATACTTCGCCAGAAAGTCTTGTCCCGACTCTCGATCAATCCTCTTTGGGAATTTCCGAAAAGAGAGGACAGAACTTTCCTGGCCATCTATCTATGATATTTTGCATCTACGTCATTGCTGGGATATTGGGAATGACATCAGGGGTGACGGGAGAGAATCCATCTGTTCATTCAAAAAATGTAGTGGCTGCGCCTCTGGATATGCCACCTGTTAACCCACTTACCGCTACATGCAATGAAGGAGACTTCCTCCATATTCAATCGGATCGTTGCATACCGTTACATACGACCTATGGCTTTGATAACTTTCCGGAACCCGCAAATGAAATACGCCTGCAAAGTTGCGCGCTAGAGGAACTGCTAGAAGCTGTTTCCGTAGGCAATCGCAAGATCTTTCTGCCAGATGGTTGTACCTATGAATTGGGAAGAAGAGATTTATCCCTTAGTAGCAATACAATTATCGAAGGGGCAGGCGTCGATCGTTCTCTCTTCACTTGCACGGGAACAACAGCGTTTCGTATCCATGATGTATCCAATGTCATCGTACGAAATCTCACCGTTGACGGGTTGAATAACCAACGTGAGAATAGAGGTTGTGGCACCCTTGTATTTATTGATCGGGGTGCAGACAATGTGCTGGTAGAACGGCTCCGCTTACGTAACGCGTTGGGCAAGGCCGTTGGGTTTCGTACCGCCTCCAGGGTAACGGTTCGATACAGTTGGATCGAGGATATCTGGGAGAATCACGGACTCAATGCAGACAGACACTTCGTGGATATTGCCTACTATTCCAACTATATAACTAATGTGGGTCAAAGCGAAGAGCACATTGGTTATGGCATCAACTCCCACGCAGCCAAAGCTGAAATTGCCGGTAATTATGTAGAGGAGACAGATAGTGGCGTAAAGTTGATGGGAGCGCGCTACACACTATTTCACCACAATACCATTATCGGTGCCTCATCCACCAATCCCCTCTATCGAGGCGTATGGACGGCTGTTGACGAGCAGGACAATGTGAAGCCAGTCGGTCTCATTTATTATGCCAATTTTGTTGATACCGGAGGCGTTCGTCCCTTCACCATTCGGGACGGGGCAACCGAAATCTACTTTGGGGGAAATATCTATGGAAATGTCTCTCATCAGATCCCTATCTCCCAAGGCTCCAATGTCTATCGTTGCGCAGACTCCACAGATGCTATCTTAACGGGTGATCTGATTCAAATCGAATCCCGACTGATCTCTCTGCCCGATTCAGGTATGGGTGAGTTTGATCCGTGTGCGCTGAATCGCTCTACCCTATCGGCTAACCTGAATGAGCAGCCGCCCGTTATTCGCAACCAGCCAACCAATCAGGACATTATAGAGGGCACAAGGACAACATTAACTGTCAAGGCCGAAGGCAGTGGGATCTTAACGTATCAGTGGCAGCGTCGTTGGCGAAGCGGCGAGTGGTACAATATCTATAAAGCCACAGAGCCGTCATACATAACATGGCCACTCAGGCATTATAATCATGGCAATCAGTACCGCATTAAAATTGGCAATGAATTTGGGGAAGTGTTTAGCAACGTGGTGACACTCTCCGTCTATCCTGAGGAGGCGTGTCTTCACACAGGAAAAGAGTGGCAGAGCCGTTCCATTCATAAACAGCAAGAAACGTTCCAAGCCACATTTTCTGCCATACCAACCGCCAATAAGATTGATGCTCTCGTCGGGTTGAGCCGAGGTGAGAGCCGAGCTTTCACCGATATGGCCGTTATCATTCGCTTTGCGGAGAATGGTTATCTTGATATCCGTAATGGCCCGAATTATATGGCTGAAAAGCGAGTAGCATACCAGAGCGGCGAGAGATATAATTTCCGTGTAGCCATAGATATTCCTCAAAAATCCTACACTGTTTATGTAACACTGCCAGATGGAGAAGAAGTTCGCTTGGCCCGCGACTACACTTTTCGAAGTGAGCAGAACCAAGTTACTCAGTTGAATGCTTGGAGCATATGGTCTGGTGTTGGTCATCTTGAAGTCTGTACGCTATCTCATCCAGCAAATAAAGACTAATGAGGTTCAGCCTCAGAGTGCATGGCACTATAGACTTTTAAGCGAAGAATTTTACGATGATGTGTTGAATATTTACTCTGTAACAGCAACTTCTCCCATCGGCATGATATCGGCCACCATCACACTATCAGTAATCCTTTCACCATCTATGGCAAGAGGTTGGAAATTGTTTGCGTACAAGCCAACTGAAATCATCTCTGCCTCATTTGGTAGCGAGTCTAAGTAGTACCATTCTCCATAAAGGCGGGCAACCTTGATCTCGTTGATATACAGATGTGCATGTCCTTCCCCGCCAACTGGCTCCATACCAACACGCTGTGGAGCAAACGTAAAGTTCAATGTTTGAATGCGAGCATTGTACCCGCCATCGCGCAATGGCATCACCTGCAAATCGACGAACGGTGCCAACTCACTCGTTACGTTCAATGGTTGGCTGTGGTCGTGTCTGGTTCCATCCTGGTGAACATGGATGCTGGCGGCCATTTCAGTCTCTGTTTCGGTCTCAATTTCTGTCTTAGTTTGCCCTTCTGTTTCAGCCTCAGGATAAGGACTTTCGCCATCAATTAGCGGCGTCCAGAAGTCATCCATTAGAGCTCGGCATGCTTCCTCTCCCCCGCGAACCTCTTTCTCTCCGATCACAAATGAGTAGCGCCCTAACCGCCCCTCCGGATGCCATAAGGCAACCGTGTACGTCGCCGATTCTGGTGCTGAAAAGTAGTAGTTATCCCAATTCCAGTAATAACGCCTGCCAAATGGCTCAAACCAATAAAGTGGCTCATCACCCAAGGGGATCATCATTGCACCATGCCCATCTGCAACGCTTACACTTGCTGGTAAACCAGCTGGTATACTGCCATCAATGCCAGGCCCCATAAGAACCATTACGGGAGCAAAGTCTTCTTGTCCATCAAAGGCCGGAATACTCAAACTAAGCAATACCGATTGCCCAGAAGATGCTTGAAACGTAAAGTGATCTACATCGGTCGTTGGATAGAGATTCCCAAAGTATGCATAGGAGATAGTTGCATCGGGTACTTGCCAAGGGTTATCGGCCGTCAGATCTGCCTGCTCACAGTAGGGCTGGTGTGCCAACGCAGAACTCTGTGGAAGAACGACGAGCATGAGAAGACTACAGAGTAGTAAGATTAGATTCCTTTGTTTCACTGGTTCCACCTCTTTTAAGTTTTGCACTTTGGAAGAATTCATTGCTGGGATAGTAGGAGATGTTAGGCTGTTCCAAGAAATAGAATCCCTATAAATTCGGTGGAGGAAGCATTCTCTAATGCGGCTCTACTTGACTGACGCAGGCGTTAGAGAATACCTGCTCCGCGGTACTTATTTTCTTGGAACGGCCTTAGCATATAGCGCATCTGTGCCAAATCCATACAATATGTGTGCAAATACTATACAATACAAGTCTTTTGTTTCTGTCATGGAGATTGCAATCAATTCAGATTAAGTATTTGGCGTTCGTGGTTGCAAACTGTCGCCACGTTCACTTTTCGCTTTTATCAACCATGTAGATCATAAACGCCCCACCACTTAGAGAATAACAGTCTCTAAAGTGGAGGGGGCGTGTAAAGACTAATCCAGAAAAAAGATTACTTATGCTAAAGAAGCTAGCACGCCTACGTATGGCCTTCGTATTGCAGCCACCGATACGAGACGTGCCAACTCTACAGAAGCTCCAGTAAAATGGAGCGACCTAATGCCGCATAATGGGTAAGAAAATCGAATCGTCGTCCCCATTTCCGCCACTATTGGTTGCTGTGGAGACAGTTTCTACCTCGTTAATCTTACCATCGAGTTCAGTCTCTTCGAGATAGTAGATGTACTCAACCCCCTTCTCAATATTGTAGTCGCGGAAGCGATAGAGACCACCGGTCGCCCCCTGTCCCAGGATGTACTCGCTGGTAACACGCACCCGCTCGTTCACACTGCTGGCCGTGACCTCTGGTAGGCTGGCGCTGTTGTCTACGCTGCGGTAGACATGGAAGCCATACGTATCCACTTCTGCGGAAGTCTCCCATTGGATGAGATTCGAGTCCTGTTCTTTAATGACGGTAAAGCTGACCAACGTGACAGCTTTGGGATCCACTATCTCTCCGGTGAAGAAGCCAAAGTCAATGGTCAGGTTTGAGTTACCATCGGTTGCGTTGCCAGGACCATTCCCTTGATCCACCTCGCGGAGGACTTCGCTATTGTAGAGTAGCTCGATGATACCCGAGACAATGCCATTGATTGCCTGTTCGTCTTCAGCCAACCCATTGTCGTTGAGGTCACCATCGGCATTGGGATTTTCCTCGGTCGGTCCTGAGCTGATCTTGCCATTCAATACACCGTTGTCACTAAAGTTACTGGGATCAATTTTGATAACGTAGTAACCAGGAGACAAATTGTCGAAGAGATAGTAGCCATTAGCATCAGTCTGGGTACTGATGGCTTGGCCACTCTCATCCCGCACAGGCGTCAGATCCGCATTGAGCAGGTTGACAATCACGCCACTAATGCCAGGCTCATCACCATCCGTAATACCGTTGTTCTGCTCACCACTACCAGCACCATTATCATCCCAAATCCGGTTGCCCAAGCTTAGTAAAGGTTGGAAACCGAAGTTGTGGTCATCCACATCGGGATCGTTGGTATCCACAACAACTGGTATCTCGGTAGGAGGAATGGAGTGATTACAGGTACCCAAATCGGGATCATTGGTATCGACTCGGGTTACGTAACAGGTACGCGGGGTTGCCCCAGGATAGGCTATGGGCAGATTCTCGAAGAGATAACGCCCAAAGATGTTTGTACTGACGGTTTCACGGGCATCGCCATCGGGCGTGTCGTTACAATCCGTATCGTCGTATAGCATAACGCTAATGTCAGGTAGGACTTCGTCGATACCTGGTTGATAAGTGGTGTTGTCATTTAATTCACACCAAACTTGGTTGCCGATGGAGCCAACTGTATAGATGCCGATGTCCTGGGTTGTGTCATCTTGGATCAGGTTAATGGTTTCGATACAGGCCGTGGCTGGATTGGCATCCGAGTCTCTGGCGTCATCACTGCTCTGATTAGAGGGGCTAACAGTCCAGCTACTGGGGATGTTGCTAAAGCTGACGCTATAGCTTCCACCTGGTAGATTAACAAAACTATATTCCCCGCGGCTGCCGCTGGTAAAGGTCCGTATGGATTGATCCGCAGCACAATTGCTGCCCTGATATAGGGTGACAACAATACCAGGTACACCTACCTCACCAGCATCTTGGATACCGTTTTGGTTCTGGTCGTACCAAATGGTATCACCCAGCGTAAATCTATCTGGCACCTGCTCCTCAAAGATCCAGTCGGTAATCGTGTTATTCGGATTGTCACTATCAATTTGTGTGGGCTGACCAATAGGACGTACCGGCACATTACACGTACCCAAATCTGCGTCGCTGGCGTCAATCTGGGGGACATAGCAGCGCTGGGGTGTGGTGCCGACCAAGGCCGTCTCTAGGTTGTCAAAGAGGAAGGTCCCATTTTCGTCCGTCTCTAAAGTCTCCAACGTGCTGCCATCGGGTGTGCCGTTACAGTCTGTATCCGAGAAGAGACTGATGCTGATATCAGAAAGGGGAGTATCAGTTTCTGGATTAAAGGTTTCATTGCCGTCGATCTCACACCAAACCCGATCCCCAATGCTGCCAGGAACGTATACGCCCACATCTTGATTTGGATCATCTTCAGTCAGATTGATATTCTCAATACACCCTGCAATATTCGCATCACTGTCCAGCCCTTCATTGTCACCCTGATTGGACGGGCTAATCACACCGCCTGCGGGGAAACCACTAAACTTCACACTGTAGGTTCCCGTCTGCAATCCCATAAAGTCGTAAAGGCCATCAGCCTCGGTGGTCATGGTTTCGCTGGGTGTACCGCTACAGTTATTAGTAGTAAAGAGCTCCACTGTAATGTTAGGAACCCCTGGTTCATCCAGATCCTGAAGCCCGTTCTGATTGGTGTCATAGAAGACCGTATCACCCACCATGTAGGTCTGTTCGGGAGCAAGGCCAACGTCCACGTCGTCTACATTAGGTTTGTTGGTTGTCAACTCACTGGAGATTCCGGAAGGTGTGATGGGGTTGTTACAGCTCTGTAGATCCGGATCGTTGGTATCGATCTGAGTAACGTAACAGATTCGCTGGCTAGAGCCTTCCAGAGCAACGGGAAGATTCTGGAAGACAAAGCCACCAAAGGTCCCACTATCTACAGACTGTCGCGCGGCTCCATCGGGTGCTTCATCACAATCTGTGTCGTTGAAGAGCTCCACCGTAATATTCGGAAGCACTTCGTCACCATCCGTTGGATCATAGGTTGCATTGGCGTTGGTATCGCTCTCACACCAAACTTGGGCGCTAATAGAACCGACGGTGTAGACACCTACATCCTGGTTGGGATCATCCTCGGTGAGATTGATGGTATCGATGCAAGCTGTGGTTACATCTGCGTCAGAGTCATTCAGTTCGATGCCAGCCACCACCTCTTTGGGGCTAATCTGCCAACCGTCGGGCAAATTGGTAAATTTGATGCTATAGTCACCTGCTGGTAGGTTACCAAACTGGTAGGCCCCATCACCATTGGTTGTCTGAGGTGCACCAACCACGTTGCCGCTGCAGTCGGGGGCATCAAAGAGTGTTACTGTGATGTTGGGCATTCCTGGCTCGCCAGCATCTTGTACACCATCTAAGTCTGTATCGTACCAGACTCGATCACCCAAAGTAAACGTGTCGATGGCTGGTTCAGCAAAGGGGAAATCTACGTCTAGATCGTCTGGCTGATCGGTTGTCAGCTCGCTAGGCAGGTTGGTTTGCCCAGGTGGTAGGGTACAACCGTTCAGATCCGTATCGGTAGCATCGACTTCAGTCACATAGCATGTCTGCTGGGTAGAACCTGCCAAGGCAACGTTTAGATCGGTGAAGAGGTACTGACCGGCGCTGGTACTTTCCAGGGTCTGTAAGGCATCTCCATCGGCTACACCATTACAGCCAATGTCCTCAAAAAGGGAAACGCCAATGTTGCTAAGCGGCCGATCAATCCCTGCATTATAGGTTCCGTTGGCAGGGTCGGATAGCTCGCACCAAATCGTATCACCAATGGAACCACTGGTGTAAAGCCCCAAATCCTCGTCCAGGTCATCTGCTGTTAGGACAATATTTCCGATACAGAGGGTATCAGGGTTAGCATCACTATCAGTCTGTTCGCTACCTGTTCCTGCATTCTGTGGGCTAACCCCCCAGCCATTTGGCGGATCATTGAAGCGAATTGAATAAGTTCCAGCCAATAAACCTGTGAAGGCATAGTTCCCGTTGGCATCAGTCACCTGGAATGGCAGAGGGGATACCGACGTACAGTTGGCGTCCGTATAGAGAATGGCGGTGATATTGGGGACACCCGGCTCGTTCGGGTCCTGCACGCCATCCTGATCTGTATCATAGAAGACTTTGTCACCAATCACATAGGTTGGTTGTTCACCAAAACCAAAGTCTCGATCCAAGTCTTCAGGATTCTCGTTGGTCAATTCGACTGGCTGCTCTGTCAGCGTTACAGGTTGGTTACAGGTGGCCAAGTCCGGATCCGTCCCATCCACTTTTGTAACGTAGCAGGTACGGTTACTAGAGCCAGCTAACGCCACATCTAAAGTGCTGAACGTATAGAGACCACCGCTGTCCGTATTGATCATATTAATGGCCGTACCATCAGCAGTGCCATCACAGTCTGTATCGTTAAAGAGCATGACGCTAATGTTATCGAGAGGGCTGTCGACACCTGCTTCATAGGTTGTGTTGGCTGGCGTGGACGCCTCGCACCAAACCTGGTCACCAATGGAGCCAGGTGAATAGATACCTAAATCTTCATCCGTGTTATCCGCCTGCAGATTGATATTTTCAATACAGAGAGTAGCCGGATTGGCATCGCTGTTGACCGCGTCATCGTTGCCGACATTTTGCAAGGTTGCCTGGGTATTGACAGGTAAGTTACTAAACCCAATGGAGTAGGTACCCAACCCCAGATCGCTAAACTGATAGAAGCCGTCTACAGGGGGTGTACCACCATTGGCCGTTGTGGTAACCTCTAAGCCAGTGCCACTACAATCACTGCTCTGATAGAGTGTGACAGTCACACCATTAACACCTGGTTCATCCACATCCTGGACGCCGTTCTGATTGGTATCAAACCAAACCCTATCGCCTAGGTTGTACGTATCAGGCGGTGTGGTGGTGATGATAGCCGGATCCTCGCTGTTGATGGAGGGTTCGCCAGTTGGCGTTCCGGCAGCATCCGATGGAACACCTGTGACCGAGGCAATATTGGTTGTGCCAGTAATCACATTGCTCACTGTACATTCATAGACCCACCGTTCTTGAGGGGCCAGTACATTGTTGGCGTCGTTGTCCCCATCATCGATGCGGGTTAAGTTGTTGCTACACATGTTATCATTGATGGCCACAGAGGAGAGGTAGCTAGTCCCATCATTGAACACCGTAATGCGGTAGAGTGCAGTCCCTCCGTATGTGATGGAGATAGCCTCTGGCACGGCTTGAGCATCTTCGCCTAGAGTCAAATCATCATTGACATTGTAGACTGGTGCGTTGGCTTGGTCTTGCACATACTTTTTGAGCACCATAGATGGTTGGAGAGGTACTTTGAAGACAAAGTCGTTGGTGTCGTCAACATTGTCGTCATTGGTCAGGCTGTCTGAATAGGAGTCAGTGACAAGCTGCTGGGTACAGCTATTCAAATCTGGATCGCTTGTATCTACTTCGGTGACGTAACAGGCGCGGTTGGACGAACTGCCATCTGGCCCGTAGCGTACCGGGAGGCCGGTGAAGGTATAGATGCCACTTGCATTGGTCTCTGCGGGGTTGATTAAGCCATTGAATACAAACAGTGAACCATCATCCCGGCTACCGTCACAATTTGGATCGCTATATAAGCTGATGCCGATTCCTGAAAGAGGCGTGTCACCATCAATTGTATCGAAAGTTGTATTCTCGTTGGTGTCGCTCTCACACCAGACCTGATCGCCTAAGGTACCCGTTGCAAAGATGCCTAAGTCCTCATCTGGATCGTCGGCAGTTAAGTTGATATTTTCGATACAGAGCGTAGTCGTATTGGCATCACTATTGAGCGCGTCACTTCCCCCCACGTTGGACGCAGTTGCTTGGGTGTTGGCTGGCAGGTTAGAGAAGCGGATGGAATAGGTTCCGGCCGTTAAGCCGGTAAAAGCATAGGAGCCGTTGCCATCGGTGATTTGGCTGGGCATATTGGCCAGATTGCTACAAAAGCCATCGGTATAGAGGGTCACCGTCACATTGCCCACACCAGACTCAACAGGATCCTGCATACCATCCATATCCTGATCGTACCAGACCTTATCGCCCAAGGTGTAAGTTGGCACATCATCAAAGCCAAAGTCAACGTCAGAGTCATTCGGGTTGTTGCTGGTTAGCTCGCTCGGCTGCTCCGTCAATGTGACAGGCTGATTGCAGCTCGCCAAATCAGGATCATTCGCATCGACTTGCGTGACATAGCAGGTGCGATTGGCCGCGGTAATGTCTCCCACCAGCATCACTTCCAGATTCGTGAAGAGGTACTGCCCTCCGTTGGCCGTATCCATCGTTGCCAGGGCCGCACCGTCGGCTACGTTGTCACAGTTGGTATCCTCAAAGAGGCTAACACCAATGTTATCCAGAAGCGTATCCACACCGGCCTGGTAGCTACTATTGGCCGGGTTCGATTCTTCACACCAGACGGTATCGCCAATCGAGCCTTGGGCAAAGATGCCTAAATCCTCGTCAGGGTCGTTGGCTGTCAGATTGATATTCTCGATGCAGAGGGTGCCTGGGTTGGCATCACTGTTCACTGTATCGTCGCCACCCGAATTCTGGGTAGTGGCTTGGGTATTAACGGGCAAGTTGCTGAAGCCCACCGAATAGGTTCCGGCCAACAGACCAGTAAAGTTGTAATTCCCATTGCCGTCGGTAATCTGGCTGGGCATATTAGCCAGATTGCTACAGGTACCATCGGTATAGAGGTTTACCGTCACATTGTCCACGCCTGGTTCATTGGGGTCTTGAATGCCGTCCTGATCCTGATCGTACCAGACCAAGTCACCGAGGGTATAGGTGGGTTCTTCATCAAAGCCGAAGTCTACATCGGTATCGTTTGGTGTATTGCTCCTTAGCTCAGTTGTTTGTTCGGTTAGCGTAACAGGTTGGTTACAGCTATTGAGATCGGCATCATTCACGTCGACTTGGGTTACGTAACAGGTACGGTTGGCCGCGTTGCTATCTCCGGCGAACATCACTTCCAAGTTGCTAAAAAGGTATTGGCCACCGTTGGCCGTATCCATGGAGGCGATGGCCAAGCCATCGGCTGTGCCGTCACAGTTGGTATCCTCAAAGAGGTTGACACCAACGTTGTTCAGTGGCTGATCAATACCCGCTTGGTAGGTATTATTTGTCGGGTTGGATGCCTCACACCAGACTGTGTCACCGATAGAGCCTGCGGTGTAGATGCCCAAGTCCTCATCTGGATCATCAGCCGTCAGGTTGATATTTTCGATACAGAGCGTACCTGGGTTGGCATCACTGTCGACGGCATCGTTGCCGCCTACATTCTGGGTTGTAGCTTGGGTATTGATGGGCAGATTGCTGAACCTGACTGAATAAGTCCCCGCCTGGAGATCGGTGAAGGTATAGTTGCCATTGCCGTCAGTGGTCTGGCTGGGCATGTTGGCCGCGTTGCTACAAGTGCCATCAGTATAGAGGGTCACTGTGGCATTGGGGACGCCTGGTTCGTTTCCGTCTTGGATGCCGTCCTGGTCTTGGTCATACCAGACTAAATCTCCTAAGTTGTACGTTGGTACGTCTTCAAAGCCGAAGTCGTTATCTTCATCAGTCGGCTGCTGGCTGGTTAGTTCGCTTGTTTGTGTTGTTGGCGTAATGGGTTGATCGCAGCTATTGAGATCGGCATCATTGACATCTACTTGGGTTGCATAGCAGGTACGGTTGTTTGGGTTGCTGTCGCCGGCAAACATGACCTCAAGATTGGTAAATAGATACTGGCCTCCATTGGATGTATCGACAGAGGCAAGGGAGAATCCATCGGCGGTGCCATTACAATCTGTGTCCTCAAAGAGGCTGACACGAACATTGTCGAGAGGCGTATCAATGCCTACTTCGTATGTGGTATTATTTGGATTTGATGCCTCGCACCAGACTGTGTCGCCGATAGAACCGCTGGCCAAGATGCCAAGATCTTCATCTGGGTCATCGGCAGTCAGGTTGATATTCTCAATACAGAGGGTACCTGGATTGGCATCGCTATTGACCGTATCATTACTGCCTGCATTGGGGCTTGTAGCTTGGGTATTGACCGGTAGATTGCTGAAGCCGACTGAATAAGTCCCCGCCAGTAGCTCTGAGAATGTGTAGTTCCCATTGCTATCGGTAGTTTGGCTGGGCATGTTGGCCAGATTGCTACAGGTGCCGTCTGTATAAAGGGTCACAGTAACATTCGGAACGCCTAGTTCGTTGAAATCCTGGATGCCGTCCTTATCCTGATCATACCAGACACGGTCACCCAGGGTGTAGGTTTCGACAGTAATTTCGGAGACATCATGGTCATCTTCATCTCCACCATTCTTGCCATCTTCGTTGATCACGTCATCGTCATTCAGGTCATCCGTCTCACCCGGTTCGCTGAAGTTGTTGCTGTTGGGCGTACTGTCAATATCTGTTGCGGTAGGGCCACCATCGCTAGCAGAGGCATCAGCAATTTCGACAAAGTTGCGAATAGATGCGCCTTGGAAGTTGGCATTGATGGTCAGGGTAAGTTGGAAATTGACGCTATCTTGTGGCGCTAACTGACTTACTTCAAAGGAACCGCCCCCATTGGCAGTAACGGCCACAGGATTGCCACCATTACTCGTCGTGACGGCGGCCGCGTTGCTGGAGGTATAGGTCATCCCCGTTGGTACGTAGTCAATCACATCAATGTCATAAGCATCTATTGCGCCTTGGTTGTAGATGGTGATGATATACGTTATCGGGTCGCCAGGATCTGCCGTAGCACCTGGGCCAGCAGCCAGTTGCTTGGTGAGCGCGAGATCGAAAGGACAGTAGAAGCCAAAGTCTTCGTTCTGATTGTTATCTGGCGTGCTGTTGAATACAACTGGGCGGGGATGGGTTCCACTATACGGTTGCCCCCCCTGATTCCCGCTGTAGACAAAACCCTCTAGTGGACCGCCTGGGGCAAAATTGCTGGCATCCACTGCAACAATGTAGGTATCGTTCACAGCAGCATCGACCGGAAAACGGTAGAAGCCAGCGCCATTTGTTGCGCCGGTGTCGTCACCGAGTCCATCTGCGTCATTGGCCGTAACCGTAGATGTGACCAGTTCGCCACTTTGAATCTGCCCATCGGCTGCACCGCCGTTGGAGCCATCTTTGTAAAGGTTGACTCGAACCCCATTGATACCAGGCTCGTTGGCATCTTTCATGCCATTGTTATTGATGTCGTGCCAAATCCAGTCCCCAATGGATGATTTGGCTTCGGGCGGGTCCGGTGGATCGACGGTAATAGCAGATACATCATGGTCGTCTTCATCGCCACCATTCTTGCCATCCTCATTGATGACGTTGTCGTCAGTTAGGTCGTCGGTCTCACCTGGTTCGCTAAAGTTGTCGGTGTTGGGCGTACTATCCTTATCCGTGGCCGTAGGGCCTCCATCTGTAAGAGAGGCATCTGCAATTTCAGCCCAATTGCGAAGAGCCGTTCCCAAATAAGCCGCATTTATGGTCAGAGTCACTTCAAATGTGACGCTGTCATCGGGAGCCAGGGTATTGACCTCAAAGGATCCTGCGCCATCGGCTGTAATGACAACCGGGTTGCCACCGTTGGTGGTAATGATCGATCCTACATTGGCAAATGTGTAGGCCATTCCTGGTGGAATATAATCGATGATGTCGATGTCGTAGGCTTGGATTGCGCCCTGGTTGTAGACGGTAATCGCAAAGTTTACAGGGTCGCCTGGAATAGCGGGGAGGTTTTGCCCATTGGCTACCTGTTTGATCAGTGCCAAGTCAAAGGGGCAGTAGAAGCCGAAGTCTTCATTCCGCATGTTGGCCGGTGCATTGCTAAATACTACAGCACGGGGATGAACACCGCTATAGGGCTGCCCGCCTTGATTTCCACTGTAGGTAAAGCCCTCTAGTGGGCCACCGGGATTAAAGTTGCTGGCATCTACTTCGACGATATATCTGTCATTCGCTGAAGCATCCACAATAAACTGATAGAAACCAGGACCGCCTGTTCCCCCAGTGTCGTCGCCTTGGTTATTGGTATCGTCCGCTGTGACGGTGGATGTGACAAATTCGCTCAGTTGAATTGTACCGTCTAGAAGACCGCCATTGGCTCCATCTTTATAAAGGTTGACCTGCACGCCGTTGATTCCTGGCTCATTGATGTCTTTGATACCATTGTTACTAATGTCATGCCAAATCCAGTCACCGATAATTGACTTGGGTTCGAAGGGCGAGATGGCGAACTGAATACAGGAGATCTGCCCGCCCGCACTGACCTTATTGTAGGTATTGCCTGCGCTTGCACATTCGGCTGAGCTGACATTCGTGGTCTCTTCAATAGCAATAAACCAGACAGTTAACTCCAGCGTTTCATTGGGATCCAATTGATTATTGGCATCAAAATCAATGACGTTGTCCCACAGAATGCTGCCATCATTGTTTGGCTGGCTAGCTGGGTTTGGTCCGTTCAGATCGGCATTGGTGTTATAACTCATATATGTAGGGTTGTAATCGTCAATGAGAGGCAGGCTGACGATACTGGTTCCGCCGGTATTGACAATCCGGATGGTAAAGCTGATGGGGGTACCTGCAATAACCGGAAGTGGTGTATTGACGAGTTTGGTCAACTCAATTTGAGGCGTCCCTTGCTTTACGCTTTCTGCTGGCACTGCTTGAATTGATGCTGCTTTTGCCGCAGTTCCTTCGGGCAGCCACTCTGTTACCACTTCTACAAATGGCGTAACGGTATTAGATGGTATGCTTTGGTCATGTTGAATGCCAGAGTTTTCTACCACCTCCACCGGGGAGGCGGAATTCTGGTTTTCAAGCATAGCTGAGTATATATAGTTCGCCAACTGATTCAGGGCAGGCGGAAGAAGGCCAGCAAGCAATGCGGCAATTAGAAAGGCGCAGAATATCGTACGAATATGTTGAATTTGTTGGTTTTGTAGCATGAAATAAATCCTTACTGAAACTAAAGAGTAGCAAGTGCTCTATGGAAATCTGACCCTATCTAGAGCAAACTCCTATTTTCAAAGGAACTGAGCATAATTTGGGGCACAATATGAGTAGAACACGTCTATGAGCAGAATACTTCATCCGAAATGCCCTTTTAGCTACACAGTTCAAATGGGTGTATTTCGTCGGACAGGTATCTGACCCGACAGTAATCAGGATAGACAACCTGCGCTATGGCAAGCTCGCCCACTAGGATGAGCCTATTTGAAAAGACAGACGTTCTCGCTTGGGCTAACTTACGGCATTAGGCGGGATAGATGGACGGTACGTTATATAAACGGTAGCTAAGCTTTGGTCCAGGGGTGCAAAGGAGAAGCAATGGGCATATTATCTAATGAAAGATTATTGACAACAGAATAACAGGTAGTAGTGGGATGGCACATCCGACATTTTATGTATTAATAACAAATTATATTACATTTATTTGATGGGCGGAGGGATAAAGTTAGGTTTTGTTATGCTCAGCTCCATTTTGAAATCGAGTACAGAACGGTATTTTAGAGGATGAAATAACATAATCATTTGAAGGAACTGCATCTGAATGAAGCGTATAATCTATTTATGAATCATTCGGTGGTGGGTAAAAAAATAACAGCCACATGAACGTGACTGTTGGCGAAATTGATGTCGCGGAGAAGGCGTTCTCTTATGTCTAGGCTGTGGGTACCAATTGTCAATAGCGTTTAGAGAGTCTCAAAAATCTAGTACCTGAAGGCATAAATAGATGCAGAGATAGGTTTGGCAAATGTAGCCCGTCCTTGTAGGGCGGGATGGTTGGATAATTTTCCAGTCCTACCCTACAAAATACGGCTGGTCAAATAATTGATGAATTCAGAGAATCCTATCAACAAAAAAATCATGCATAATATCGTAGGAGGTGGCAAAATCGATGGGCGGGTGATGCCCAACCGGCCAGTAATGGATCGGGCTGCAAAACAACGCCCTGTGAACAGGGCTGGCTCGTCGACAGACCAGCCCGATTTATGGGATGCTGTTTACCAGTTCGGTGCTTTTAACCCCGAGCGGGCATGGTAGACTCGGATACACTGCCAATGCACGACAGTTTCGATTGTCTGCTCACCCTATGAAGCAATCGATATTTAGCCAGTGGTATCCCACATGGACGGTCTATGATAACCGTGCAATCATTTATGCCACACTGTCTTAGAGATCATCCCGATTCATTTCTATGAAATGCCATGAGTCGGCGTCGGCATCATAAACGAACCTGAAGCTTGGACGCGGGCCTTGCTCGGCCATAGGAACTAAGTTGTACTGAAATTTGAAGCCATCGATTTTCATGTTGGTTTCGCGGAATGTGATACGCCGAGCGACCAACGCATCAGCCTCATAGAGAGGAGCTAATGACAGCTCCTGGCGCGGCTGATCTTGAAATGCACCCGTTGAATCCAACGGCACTGAGTAGATAGCACCACTACGACCATGCCCAAAGTAGAGTCGCTTCCCGTGTTTTCCGTTAAAGACGCCAATCCCATAGGGATCGATTCCCTCCAACTGGGAAACCACGTCGCCTTTGGCTGGCCTGCCATCTGATTCCACAATATTGATCTGGAAGATGCGCCCTACCTCTTTATAACGTGTTGAACCAGCTAGTGAAGCCGCGTATAGGCTTTCTGCCTCGCAGTCATACGTTAAAGCAACGATGCCGAAAGGACTCTGGGTTGACGGTGGCTGGGCGGCAGGCAACGCAATAAACTTGCTCATCTCGCCAGATTTTGTGTCAATACGGTGAATGGTATTCTGCGCTTCAGGCGGATTTTCTAGCAGATCAATATGCGGGAACGGGGCGACATAGATATTACCATCACCGTCGAGGGTGTAAGAGCCAATATCGCCTATTTCGTCCCACGTCTCATGCTGGTAGGTATTTTCTTTAGCGTAAGTGTCAGCCGCCTCAAAGTCAAAGAGAACAAGCCCTGCACCGCGGCTACGGCTGGTGTCAATAGCGACGCTTGCAAACCCTAACTCTGTGCTAAAGGCAGGGTTCTGCTGGCAGTTGGTTACATACCCAATGGGCAGATCGCTGGCAGGGTCAACGGCATCAGCAGCCACGGATAGACTCTCTGCTTGACGGCTATCTGACTGACCACTGTCTGCAATTTCTGCTTCTTCCCTCCAGGTACCTGCCAAGTTGATACTGAAGAATGCCCCAACAATGATGAGCAGAATGATCCCAATTACGCCCAATCCAATTAGAGGTAACATGCTCGCCTGTTGGGTGCTTCGATCGTTGGCGTGCCTTCCCTTGGTTCGCTGTTTCTTTTTCCGCTTGCTAGTCTGTTTTGGCATAATCTTATTTGCTATGCGGTAGTCGTTTTCAAAACGGTAGTCTGCGTTAGTTCCAGCAGAGAGACCAAACTATGATTTTGAATCAGAGCTGAGTGTAATGGGTGTAAACATGGGGCCGAAGTAGCAAGGATAGGATCGATTGACGGTCTTTCCCGCCTCAATGATGGCGTCTGCCCAGCAGTACTCCTGGCCAAGAGTATCGTCATTAGGCAGTTGGGCTACGTACCAGAGGATGAGATCCGTAGAGGCAATCGGTTCAGCTGGCTGCATAAATTGCTCTGGCCCCTGCTCATGATCTGTATTACAACATGACCCGATGGTAACGAGATCGGCTTCACCTTCATCCTGGTCGGGGTGTCGCCGAGTGGCGTAGAGATAGGCATTATCTCCCCGGCTACCATCACCAAATTGGCCGTTGCTTGGTTCAACCAAGTACCCGAGACCTGTCTCTCCAGTAATTCTATATTGGTAGCCATCTGGCGTGTAGAGGGTCTGTTCATTTTGAAGTGCCCATTGCTCTGTCTCCCAGGTAGACCAGCCACCATTTTGCCACTCGGCGATGCTATCTGCCCTACCATTACCTTCAGCCGTAATATCGATACGCAGCACGGGACGATAGACGCCATCGGTGCCACAGCCACGTCCGTGGTTGGCCCCACCAATACGGAAGCGACCATCTCGGTAAAACTCGTAACGCTGCTCATAGCGATAGTGGCAAGGCATAGGCCAGCCGTCCCCTACAAAATCTTGAACCAGCGCAAAGCCCACGATCTCCCCTCCCTCTGAGGTATCTTCCGAAGCGTATTCCGAAGCACCTTCTGAAACATCCGTCAAGAGTTCGATGATCTGGGGTCCGTTATAGGCGATGACTGCGGCTGAACTAAAGATGGGGCAACCGACTGCATCACTGTAGCCAAACCCATCACTCTGTGAATAGCTTACATGCCAGTCTACCAGCTTGGCGTTGGCCATGACCTGCTTGCCGTTAAAGCGCACATTGCTGATACGGAGTCCATCTGAGCTAGTCAGCATATACTCCATCTGCCAACCATCCTGAGTCAGCTCCGTGCTCTGTTCACAAAAGAGCGTTGAGACCACCTCGTTCTGTAGACTCTCTTCGGTAATAGCGGGCTCTGTGCTGTTTGTCCCTAAATCTGTCCAACGTACGCCAACCAACCGCTCGTCGGTGAGATCAACAATGGCCCAAAGCGCTCTATCCTCAACCAAAAACGTTGGAGCCACACACAAGTGGCGCGAGCGTTCGCATCGCGTGCTGTTGAGCGCCGTTTTGATGTTAGGCATTGTGGCTTCCGACTCCTCGGGCTGAAAACCTAGCTCTTCAATTACTTCCGGAGCATTGATAGCAATCTCAATCGCTAAGTCAATCAGGTGCTGGGGAATATCTGGCTGGGTATTGAGAAATGGCGAAACATTTAGCACCACAGCCTCAACAACATCCACTAGCGCAACTGTCGTTAGATTATAGGCGTAGTTGTACATTTCTACCCGGTAGCAGCGCTCTGGGGTACACTGTGACAGGATCTCCTGGTCCAGGTCACTGGGTAAGGCAGGTCGCACGCCCATAATCTCATTGTGTAGCGGAATCGCTTCTCGCCCCTGATAGACAAAACGTGAAAACTGAGGATTCCGAACGGCTACTTCTTGGGCAATAGCCTCTGTAGCCGTCAAGCTTGTCGGTTCCAGGAGAAGAATCGGTTGATTGCGTGACAAAGCATCTTGAAAACGGCCCGCCCTTTTTGTCAGGGAATGGTCTGCCAAAGATAGCTCAGCCGAAGCAGACGCGGCTTTCCCTCCATTGCCTGTGGACGGTGGAGCAGCCAATCGACCTGGGCCATTCATAGTAGTTTGAGCAGAAGAGTCCGTCAATAGAGATGGATCCACCACAACTTTCGGGATGCCCATATCCGTGGTGGCTTCATTAACGCAACCACTTAGCAGGCCAGCGATAAGAATGGGTATGCAGAAAAGCTGTAAGTGAGTAGATAGGCTGAGCCAGTTTGTATCATCGCTTAGTGTCATGACGCCCCTTATTTATACTACAGTCAGCTATATAGTACAGTCTATTTGAAAATCATAGTTCATTTATCTGTGCTTAGTCTATCAATGTATATGGCCAGCGTAAATAGGACAATTGTACTAGTACAGCGTGGCGTAAATGATTGCATGGTTATCGTAGCCCGTCCTTGTAGGGCGGGATTGGCGGGTTATCCAAATATCCCGCCCTACAAGGCTTAGCTTTACCCATAGTCCAGAGTGGGAAAAAATGTAGCCAACCGTACAGAATGTGCAGTGTCATTTCGAGCCAACCTATACCCAAAAAGATGTGGGTAAAGCTAAGCCTACAAGGACGGGCTACAATTGCCAGACCTATAGATGTTCAGATAATTCTTATCAACAGATTGAATAGATTTGTCAGATTTTTCCCTCTAATCTGTTGATGAAAATCTTTTTCTGAAAGACTATATCTGTGAACCTATTTATGTCATCATGTACTAGCGAAGCTATGCCTCAAACCGATGAAAAAAATTCCCCACAAATAGAGAAGCCCATGGAACAAACTACTTTTCCTTGAGCCTTTCCATCCATGGAGAGACAATTTCTATACTCAAGTGGAGCTGCACTAGTTCTGAATCAAGGGTAAGAAGATGGCATTTGTTGTATCTCGGATGAAGGTTGCCACGCTATCTACTGAGTTTACTCGTCCATTGACTTCCGTTTCTGACAGGTGGTAGATGTATTCCACCCCCTTTTCTATATCATAATCACGAAAGCGGTAGACGCCCCCGTTAGGGCCTTGGCCCAGAATATACTCCTGAGTAATGCGTACTGGCTCGAATTGAGCGTCACTTGTACCATTTGGCTCAGTTGGTACGCTTTGATCTTCGGTACGATAAAGGTGGAAGCCATAGGTATCTACTTCTGATGACGTTTCCCACTGGATGAGAATTGAATCCTCTTCCCGGGTAGTTGTGAAACTTATCAGGGTAACGGCTTTTGGGTCTTCTGGGCTGCCGACGACCACAAAGAAACCAAAGTCAACTGTCAAATTCGAATTCTCATCGCTGGCATTACCGGAGCCACCATCCGCATCCTGCTCGCGAAGAACTTCCTGCCCCAAACTTAAGTTGATAATGCCGCTACGGATGCCATTGATGAGGGGTAAGGTTTCGGGTAATCCGTTGTCATTGCTATCGCCGTCCACATTGGGATCAACTTCAGTAGATACAGAGCTGGTCAACCCGGCCAAGGCGTTGTTGTCTTGGAAATTGAGTGGATCGATGCGGATGATATAGTCACCAGGAAAGAGATCATCAAATAGGTAATACCCAGTGGCATCCGTTGTAGTCTGCTTGGGTAGATCATTTTGGTCCCGAACCACTGCGCCAACCGGGCTTAGTAGCGTGAGAAGTACGCCGAAAATCCCTTCCTCAGCACCATCCAATTGACCATTCTCTGCTTGGCCAGCACCAACACCATTATCAAGCCAAACGCGGTTGCCCAAGCTTAGGTATGTGGCAAATCCAAAATCTATGGTTAGATTGCTATCTGTATCTGCTGCAGAGCCATTGGCTCCTGTTCCCAGATCAGATTCAGTTGCTGGCTCATTTTGGGAGACCAACGTTACTAGATTGCTGCTAATCCCCAGACTTGTCAATGTCACCTCGTCTAAACCATTATCGTCACTGTCTATGTCGCTATTGGAATCGGCCTCCGTGGTTACACTACTACGCAGATGGCTCAATGCACCTCCCTCTTGGAAATTTTCGGGATGAATCCAGACAAGATAATTACCAGGGTCAAGGTTATCAAAGAGGTAGTACCCATCAGCATCAGAACTTGTCGTCAGAGGCTCGCCATCTATCCCCAATATCGGGCTGCGCATTTCATCCAAAAGATGGATAACCACACCAGAAATTCCCTGTTCGTCGCCATCAAACAAGCCATTGTCGGCAATTCCTATGCTGGCTCCATCATCAAGCCAGATGCGGTTTCCAATACTCATGGGGTTACCGAATCCACTGTTTGCATTGGTTACAACTTGACCAGGACCCACGATGATAATCAGGGTATTTACTGTGGTTTGTGTGCCTCCTTGGCCTGTCTCTACAGCCAGCGTGTATTGCCCCGGCTCTACTCCTTCAAAGGTGTAGTGTCCCTCTTCGTCGGTGGTTGCAGAAATGGCGCCATTGAGAGTGACGATTGCATTGGGAATACCGGGTTCATTTGCATCTTGTACGCCATTGTTATCTAAATCGGTAAATATCGCTCCGCTGATAGAGCCCACGATCCCATCGAAGAAATCCTGTTCAGCCACATTCTCCCCATACCCAACGCTTAGCATAATGAGGTCGTCATTGGCGCCATCCACGTCACCGGTCGATTTATAGGTAGGCAAATTAGTTGTGGTAACCGTATAAACGCCAGCAGGTACATCACTGAAAAGATATTCGCCCTTGGCATCAGTCATCATTGTCACTGGAGCACTGAGTGTCCCACTGCTTAGCGTGACAGCCACGCCAGGGATACCTACCTCGTCAGCACCAAGACTTCCGCTGTAATCTGAGTCATTCCACACGGTTCCAGCGATGCTGCCATTGGGAAGCGCATCAAAGAAATCCTGTTCTGTGACGTGGCCACCGTTGGTCACTTGTACACCCGAAATTAAGTTATCAATCCCGCCATCTGCGTCACTGGAACTGACATACCCTTCGGGATCAAACTCAATGATCGAATAGGTCCCGTCAGGTAGGTTCTCGAAGAGATAGCGGCCATCCTCGTCCGTTAGCGTGGAGACCCCTGTGTTTAGTCGGATGGTCACACCGGGGATGCCTGCTTCATTGGGGCCAATGGTGCCATCTCTATCCAAATCAGCCCAAACGATTCCACTAATTGAGCCGAGAGTGAGCGATACCGTTGCTGTATCATCATCCACAGGTTTGCCGATACCCAGTAGGACAGTCCCGTCCGAGTCGGTCGGGTTACCCGTGGTGATGGCTCGGTTTTCAATGGCACTGTTGAGCGTTGTCTCGTAATAATAGAGTAACATACCATCAGGGGTTAGCGGCACTGTCGAAGTTGCACTGATCGTTCCAGTTAGGAACGTCATGGTTTGTTGATCTAGATTGAGCTGAGGGTCAGCCACGATGATTTTGGTGAGATAACTATCACCAACATTGGTTACTCGGAAGCAGTAAGTCAGGTCAGAGCCGCTGGGTGCTGTAATAGCAGACGCACCATCACAAGATGAACCGCTATCGTGGCCAATATAGACCGTCTTATCCAATCGGATGCCTGGACCAAATGAATCTATGCTTGCACTATCTTGATCCATTGGGCTGGCAACTCCAGGTAAAAGTATCCCACTTTCATCTGTAGGCTTTCCAGATGCTATAGCTGGGCTGTTCAAATCACCAACAATGATGCTTTCATAGTAATAGACAAGGGTATCATTAGGTGCGAGTGGCTGAGCCCCACTAAGTAAGGTTATGTCGGCTTGGGTAACTTCCAGTTCTACATCGTCAATGGATATTTCATTGAGAAAGGTATCCCCCTGGTTGGTAATAGCAAAACAGTAGGTTATGGCTGCGCCATTTTCGCCGATAACTGATTCGCCGCCTTGACAGGTGCTACCGCTATTGTGTCCCAAATAGACTGTTTTTTGTATCTCGATATCTGGCGAGATCTCGTCGACCTGGGCCGTATCTGAATCTTGTTGCTCGGATAGATTGGGCAAATCATTCCCTGTGGCATCAGTAGGATTGGCTGTGACAGTAGCAGTATTGGTCGCATCGCCTTGGATAGTTGTTTGATAATAGTAAGTAAGTGTAGCGGCGGGGGCCACCGGGGTTTCCCCACTCAAGAGCACCATCTCTGTCTGATTAATGCCTAATGTGGGGTCATCAATGATGATGGTATCTAGATAGGTACCACCTGTATTGTAGATTTGAAAACAGTAGGTAACCTGGGCATCCGTTGCATTCACAATGAGCTCTTCACCAGCACAATTGGCACCGCTATTATGACCAAGATAGACGGTCTTTTCTAAGCGAATCCCGGGCTCTTGAATTGTTACCTGAGCTGTATCCTCGTCCGTTGGTCTAGGAATTCTGGAAAATTCATTGCCGTTGGGTTCAGAAGCAGTGGCTGTAGCCGTGGTTGTGTTGAGTAAGCTGCCTGCGGTGGTAGCTTCATAGTAGTAAAGCACAGTCTCACTTGGTGCCAAGGCATTGGATTCCAAAGGATTTGACCCGTCAGGTAGCGACATATCCTCTAGGCTTATGCCCAGATCCGAATCGCTGATCTCCAGATCGATTAGGTGAGATTCTCCCGTATTGGTTACCTTAAAGCAGTAGGTTAAGGGAGCGCCGGAGATGACAGATTCAACTAGAGCCTCACCTTCGCATGAGGTTCCCCCATCATGCCCTTGGTAAAGGGTGGTGGTTAGATCCAGGCTCACCAAGGCAAAGCCAAAATCAAAATCGTTGCGGTCAGCAATGGGTTGGGTCTCTATCAACAGGGCAGGGATAGGATAGATGGTGTTCCCACTGGTCAGGCCAAATCTCTCTAGTGGATTGCCTGCTTCAAAATTTGCATCGGGGATATGGATCCAATAGGGAACAGGTAACCCAAAATCGATGTCAAAGTCATACCAACCAGCCTCAATATCAGGTGTCTCTTCATTGTCACCGGTTACCATTTCGGCAAGTAAAGTATCAGCCTCTTCACCAGTGGATTCAAAAATTGCGTCCCCATCATCCAGGTAAATCTGAACCAGTATGCCATCGATGCCCGGTTCATCTGGGTCAATTTGTCCATTAAAGTTGAGATCGCGCCAAACGAAGTCGCCTGCGGTCGATGCCCCTAGTCGAACTGATGAATCCTCTTGCTCTGTCGAGGCCTCTATGGCACGACGCGGAATGCTTAACTGAACCTCTGAAGCCGGTCCAATTCGAAGTGATGGGTTCTGTTCTGCCTTGGCAACAGATAGTTGACACAGAACGATCGCCATGAATAAGATAAATGCTTTACATACTTTCTGTTTCATAGGGTTTTTGCCTTACATCGCGTACGACTGATACTGGAGGGTATTGCATTCTATTTGGGGCAGGAGAGGGATTGGGGAATCCGGCACTTTCATGTGCCGGATTATTAGGCAAAAGTGATACTCAGTTGCTTGTAACGACTAGACTTTCGGTCAATTTTGGCCGGGGCTGATTAATTTGATGAGCCATCAGCTAGTACAGTGTTTTAGCGAATAATGGGTAAAAATAGCTCCTGCGTTGTATTCACAGGCTGGCTATTGGCCACCCTTATTCCCAAGGCAGGATCGCCAAAGAGCACAAATGTATCGATCAGATCCTCATATTTCCCAGGAGGGGCATTGGCAACAAGGTACATCTTACCGAATGTGGTTGCAGCCCCCAGTTGATAAATATCTTGATGGAAAACTGCAAGGAATAGCCCTCGTTCCAGATAATCATGCCCACTGGCTAGGCCAAACCCCGTTGGGGACCAGCTAGCGACGGCACCGATATCTGACATTCGCACAATTGATTCACCAAAAGAGTCTGAGTCTGCCTGCGCTTCGTGAAAGAAGCCCTCTAAGCAGGTCATGGGCAGCATAATCGGTAATCGGTCTGCATTCTGCAACTGTTCAACGGAATTCAGGGTAAGCAACCGCTCTTCAGCCCAATACTGCTTGGCCCCATGGCCTACATAACTAACGAAGAGAGAGCCCAGGTTCATCTCATCGACGATATCCTGACGACATGTGCTTGTGGATTCTATGGAACATTGCTGATAGCCCAGATAGTACTTCAAACGCTCATAGCTTTCGGGAAGAAGCGGTGTATTGGCTCCATGAACTTCATTGGCATGACCATCGGCAATGGCATCGGAATAGTTATAAAATGCACCACCGCCGCCTTGCAGATCATCTGTCACAAAGAGGACACGTTCATTCCAACCATCGGTAATTGTCCCCCTTTCATAGGCGATCGTCTTTTCAACCATTGCTGCTACATGGGCAGCGCTCTTGGCTGCGAAACGCCCGACGTGCATATCTGGCAGAATGTCCTCGCCAGCGACGGTAACAAATCGGTTATCGGTGGCTGTCTCGCCTAAATCCTTATCCACCACTTCTAGATAAGGGAGAATAAAGTTCGGTTCGCTGGTGCTTAGATAGCCCCTGGGATCGTAATTACCATCCCCAACCAGCAAGACATAGGCAGGAGCAGGAGCAGGCCAGTTAGCGTAAGCATAAGCCAGAAACTGTTGGATAGCCTCAGGGGATGGTTTGCCGTAATTGAAGGAATCATAAATATCTTGAACGTTGACCAACTGCGTACGCAAATCTTGTTTTGTACGATAATCGACTAGAGGCTTGATAGCCTGTAAAAAGTCTGGATGAGCGATCACAATGTAGTCAGCACCGTCTGCCGATGAGAGAAGATTGGCTGTGTTCGATTGAGTGATGGCGGCTGGCGACTGCCACTCTGATGGAGATATGGCTAAGTAACGTCGGACGGTTGTTTGATCATCAGAAAATTGAATTGTGTTACTGGACGACGTGTATTGCATGAAGGTTACGTTGTGCAGATCCGTAATGTCATATAGCTCCACATCACGCGATTCGGTGTTGACATCTCCTGCGGTAGTGGAAAAACCAGAAAGTTGATAGGTCCATCGGCCAGGAGCTGTACTATCGAATGCCAAATGGTTCGATTGGGCAGTTAATTCTCGAAAGTAATCAAGCTGGACCCAATCGACAAAGAGAATATCAATTACTTGGCCAGGTGTATCATTAATCAGTTGGAGAGTGATCGAATTTTTACCAGGATTTAGGAGAAGCTGCTCAAATTCTGCCGTGAAGATATGATATCCTTGGGCATCCCAAGTATACTCGCTGACCTCTTCTTCGTTTACCAACACTTTAAGATGATGTTGACCACGTAAATTACTCGCCACGGCGATTTGGAGTTGAGCCATGAGCTCCATTTCGGTGAGTTGCTCAGAGATAGGTTCATTGAGTTGAAAAGCGAATCCACTTTCGGCACTATTTCCCGTGCCAGATGCAATGAGCCGGGGGCCATACCAATGGTCGTAACCAGATTCCATAGGAAGGGATGAGATGTAGTTCAGATTCTCTTCTAGAATGAGCCGTTCTTGATAGGTGGTTACCATGGATGAATCAGTTCGCACAGATCCACTACGCACGTCCATCCGCTTGGGAGGACTGTTCTCTGCCTGGGGCGTTGTCGTAGAGCCTGCCGTAGAACTTGTCTCAGAACAACCGCACGTTAACCAATAGAAACCTGAACCAGTAAAGCGCTCGTCTATATCTTCAGCATAGAATAGAAGGAAGTCAACCCTATTGAAGGAGCCGTCATTCCCGCCAATCACCCTGATAGCGATTTCTTCGCCCTCATAGTAGAGGCGAAAGTCGGCAGGCACGCCAACATCGACGGGAAACCCTGCGGCAGCTAATTCATCGTAAGTCACCATGTGAATACCCGGTGTGCTTGTCTCGATGCGGTAGCTATCCGCAGGAGGCAGCCAGGGGGAGGATACGGCATGAACGGGCTGCTCACGCCAGTTGCGCGCCACTTCATAGTTCAGCAAGTGGGTCGCCATAGCCTCTTCAAAGTTACTGCTTTCCATTGGTGCTGTGCCGTGGACGTCCAATGCATCTTCACCAAAGTCAATGGTTACTTGCAGATGTTGGTGGTAAACAAGTTCGCCGTCAACCGGGTTGTACTGAAACGGGTAGATTTCAAGCTGGGCCAAATTTTGGCTACGCATAAAACCCAGCGTTTGTATCTGTGCAACCTCTTGAGGAAAGAGTCGATCTTCGGTATAGATGGCAGGATCAGGGAGAGCGGGTTCTTCGATATAGCGTACCACGTCCCCTTGGGGAAATTGAGCCGTTCCGCTATTATAAAGAGAATCAGGCACGCCAGCCCAATGGTTCTCATCAATCCACCCTTTGGCTACAGCTTGGGGAGCGGGACAGATGGGATTGGTGACGGCGATGGTTTGGCTCTCTTTTTTGTCAATCGACCAGGAGACCTGGCCGTGGGCTGGTATGCCAAGCATCGCCACCTGAACGGGTAAGTGGGGTGTACCAGTAACACCACGCAGTGGATACCCAGCTACTTCCACCCGCTGACAGGGAATCAATTCGTCAACACCATCCAGGTTCGTAAAAGTGGGCGTTGATAGTTGTATAATCATCCGGCGGCTATCAACATGAAGAATCTCTATGCCTGTCGGACTGATCTCTTGGCGCAGCCCCACATGACTTTCATTTATTGGGCTTTGATTTACTGGCACATGGCCGGCGACTTCTATCGCCGAGACATGCACCGAGGAAACCGGTATAGCGTTTATGAACAAACTTATGCAAAGAGCGAACAGAAATTTACGCATATTTATACTACATTCCTCCATGAAGTGAATGCATATACTGAACATTTACAGCGACTTTCACTTTCATGCCTTCAACTCATGTTTTACGGAAACTTAATTCAAAATCTTTTACTTAACAACAGTTGGCAGGTAAATTCGATTTTCCATTGGTTCTGGCCCTTGTTCTGGCTCTGGAACGGTTGTCGAACCAGACCCGGTATTGACTGTTGCCCAACCATATTGACTCGATGAGCCATCGGTATGTAAGATTTCGAGACGGTATTGGTAAGAATTGGCAGGCATTTGGGTGTCCGTAAATTGGTAAGAGGAGCCGCCAGCCGTACCAACAAAGTCTGCAACAATAGGCTCTTCAGTAATTCGTTCAAATGCGCTGACGGCTCCACTGTTGCGTAAGAGGTGAAAGCCGAGAATCTGACTTTCGTTGGCTGTCGACCATTCGACGACAATTCGATCGTTCTGAATCCGTGCGGTCAACCCGCTCACGTCAACGGCCGTAGGTGCCAGATAAGCTTGCACAACGAGAGCCGGGTCACCAAAGAGGTTAAACGTATCAACTAGATCGTCATATTTACCGGCTGGAGCATTCTCGTCCATGAAAATTTTTCCTTGAGTCATGGCCGTCCCTAAACGGGTCTCGCCATCTTGGAACACAGACAAAAACAGCCCTTGCTCCAGCCAATCATGGCCTGTTGCGACGCCAAAACCAGTTGGCGACCAGCTTGCCACTGCACCACCTGTAGGGTTGAAGATGTACGTCTCACCGAGCGAGCGATTTCCTTGGGCTGGTGTATGGTAGAACCCCTCGAAACAGGCCATAGCCAAAAAGATCGACAATTTATCCATATTGGTAAAGCTGTTGGCTAGAGATAGATCCATCAATCGTTCAATAGCCCAGTTCTTTGTCTGAGCATGACCAACATAACTTACAAAGAGTGCTCCTTGGTCATTAATCGCCTCAGAGATCTCATCCCGACATTCATTGGCTACAGACGGGTTATTCGTATCACACGTGCGGCCAAGATAGACTTTGTTGGCTTCATAGGGTGCGGGTAGAAATGTCGTTCCCTCAGGGTCATTTGCGTCGGCATGGCCATGAGCAATTGTGTCTGAGAAGGCATAAAAATCGCCCCCACCACCCTCTAGATCATCGGCGATAAGCAAGATGTTTGTATTCCAGTCGTTGAAGGTGGGCGTTGTTTCATAGTGAATCGTCTTGCTCACTACAATAGAGACTTCGTTGGCCGAATAGGCAGGAATGCGACCCAGATCCATATCGGGCAAGATATCATTGCCAATAAATGTAACATACCGGTTGTCGGCTGCTGTATCCCCCAAAATGGGATCGGCTGGGTACATGAATGCAGGGACATAGGTTGGTTTGCTATTGGAGAGATAGGGACGTGCGTCGCTTGTTCCACCGCCCACCAGAAGCACATATTGGGGAGCCGGGGAGGTCCAATTGGCATGGGCATAGGCCAAGAAGTCACGAATCGATTCTGCTGACATCAATCCGCCATTGAACTGATCATAAATGCGCTGCACATCCACCATAGCCACCCGCATGGTCGTTGACCGATAGTCAGCCAGCGGAACTGTGGCCGTCCAGAAATCCCGATGAGTAATGGCAATCCAGTCAGCACCATTCGATGTGTCCAATAAATCCGCATTACCATCCATGACGCTCAATGAACGCCGTACCAGATCCGTTCTAGTCCTTTGCGCAACAAATGTGCTTGGATAGCGGGCTTTTTCAATTCGTTGCGGCCTTTGCCAGCCACTCGATGCCACAGCCACGTACCGTCGATTGACCTCTGCATCGCCAAATTCAACGGCATAGGGCCCTGGTCCAGCCACTGCTATCCCGGCCATCTGGTGGACTTGATGTGGGTCAGTTACGTCGTAGATTTCGATCCCATTATCTCCAAACCCAGTCACTGTGTATCGCCAAGGTCCTGGCTCTGTCTTGCCATCAAATGTGAGTAGATTGTCCTGAGCAACAAGTTCTGAGTAGTAGCTAATTTTGACCCAATCGATATAGACCTCGCTGATAAATTCATCAATATTGAAGACTGTAATCGACAAATTGTTGTTTCCGCTGAAGAGGATATCTTGAGCGAAATTAGCTTGGGCTGTAAAGGGAGCATAATCCTCCCAGGATGTGGCATCTTCAAAGAGAACTGTATCATTCATCGTTAGTCTGGCACCGTGCATGTTGTCTAGCGCGCCAACTAGATGGGCTTGCACTGTGGCTGTATAGCTGCCTGATGCCACATCATCTAGGGGTATAGTGATTCGCTGGGATTTATCACCAGGCGTGCCAATGATCTGCAGCTTATACCAGAACCAGCGGTCATCGTCGGCCTGAAAGCGGGTGCTACCTGGATAACGGGGGTATCTGCTCTCATATCGTTTTTGCTCTTCCCAATGCAAATGACGTAGAAACGGCCCGGCCTGTGTGCCGGCGATATTGCTCGATTTCTCAGCCATACGCTGTCCACTTCCGTCACCATAGCTGAGCCAATAGATATTTTCACCTGTGTAACGATGATCGGGCAGCTGATCATCAAAATAGTAAGAATCCACGCTACGTCCGTAAAAAAGTATGACGTCCTCCGGATCAAAGCGTCCATCGGCTTCGCCGGTGACTCGAATGGCCATCTCCTGTCCCATGAAGAACATCCGAAACGTACGCGGATCAAGGGACTCAACTGGCAACCCGGCATTGGCCAATCCAGAGTAGTCTAGTGCCTGAATGCCATCATCCGTTACATAAATTCGATAGGCATTTAGCGGTGGTACCCAGAATGTCGGCGTAATGGGTGAGCTTGGCATAATCGATGATACTGAGTCAATCACTACTGAGTCAGCCAACGTCGATGGGTTAGATTCTAACTCGCTATTGGGCGCCGATAGCTCGTCTTCTTCTGTCGCCTCTGTGGCTTTGAGTGATTGTATAGAATCTAGAGTGCTCTGTTGCATGGCTGAAACATCATGGGACTGCATCCCCAAGATGACCAACCAGCCAAACAGAGCTATCGAAAATGAGATATAGATTGTGTAGTAAAAGTAGCGTTTCCTGCTCATATTGGTTTTGATACTCCGTACTGCTCTCTGTGTACTAATCTAGGCATAAGCCTGAGATCACAAAAGTTGGTTATTGTGTAATTAATAGGTCAAATGAAGTGACGACATACATGTGTCGCTGAATAACACTGTCTGTATTTGGGCCGCCAAGTTAATTCCCCTCAAAATCTTACCCAAGTTGACTTGGAATAACCCACAAAAGGGGATATTCCCCATCTTCATGGGAACAAGCTTTGACTGGCCATTTACACAGTACTTATATGCGGCAAGCTATCTACTTTTGATTCACTACCTGAGCGGAGCACTACATCTTAGTGAGGCGCTACGTCGTGACTAAAAAGAACGGCTCCATGTAGCACATTGGGGCAGGAGAGAAGGGATACATCCGTGCTTCTACTAATAAAATAACAGGTAATTGGGGGTTTAAGCATCTGTCATTTTATGTATAAGCTGCGAATTATAGGGTATTATTTGTCAAAGTGGTGGGTAGGGATAGGGAATGAGAGGGTAATGGGCAGGGGGATGAAGAGGCGAAGGGGTGAAGAGGTGAAGGGGTGAAGAGGTGAACCAGAGCACCAGTCACCCTATCACCCCTCACCTTTTCATCTTATCATGCTACTGGGTAATAATCGGCATATAGATCGAGCCGCCAGTTGCCACGTCGATCACGGAACGATGGGTCGTCCCATCTCTCATCACGACTTCTAGTATATATAGTTCACCTGATTCAATGGTTGCCCCAACGTCGAGCCACTCATAGCTAGAGCCACTAGACTGGCCAGCGTTGTGGGCAGCAATCATCGTACCGCTGCGAACTTCTGCATCGACACCGCTTGACTTCCAGATGTAGAATCCGATTACCTCACTCTCACTAGCTGTGGCCCAATGAACCCGTACACCGTTCGATGTCTGTTCCATACCACTAGTCGCCAGGGAAACTGCGGTCGGGACAAAAATCGTTACACCTGCACAATCTATCTGTGACGGAACATTCATATCATCGGACAGGTCGCCGTCATCGCCATCTTCGTCTGCTCTAGCATTTGTAATAAGCACAATGTTGGGTGCTTCGTCATCAGACGTGCAAGGCGGTACGGGTGTTAGCATCGTCGTATCGGCTAGAGCCGTGAAGGTTATGTCAATGCTAAAGCTCGCACCGGGGGCCAAGTTGCCGAGGAAGGTTGTTAGGTCGTTCCAGATGAGAACACCATCAGTGTTGTTGCCATCTGGTGTAACGCTCGCATTCTCAAATCGTAGGAAGACGTCATTGTAACGATCTTCCAGAGGCAGCACCGTAATGGTAACATCACCCGTATTCGTGATACCAATGGTATAGTCGACCAAATCATTAACGCCAAAGGGATTGGCACCGTGACGGACCTTACTGACCTCCAAAGCGGGTACGCCTAGTGGCCTGAAGGCAAAGTCCACATGCCAGTTCTCTTCCCCAGGTGCCAAGGTTACGGTTGTGCCGTTTTCGTGGCTGCGATCTGGATCGCCTGCTTCTTGGTAGGTGCCTGCATTACCGGTCTCGCTGTTGCCGCCTGGCGTGCTACTGGGTACGACGTCACCGTAGGCTGGTGGAACCATACCGTAAGTAACTGTGTATGTATCCGCTGGAACAGTGAAGGAGTAATAGCCATTTACATCGGTCGTGGTTGAGTACACATCAGTGCCATTGGTCGCCATGATGACAATACCGACGACAGGCGTAATGATGCCTGTACTGGCCAGACCATCTGAATCCGAGTCGATCCATACCCTATCGCCAAACCGAGATGGGGAGGGAGTAAAGGCAAAGTCCACATGCCAGTTCTCTTCACCAGGTGCCAAGGTTACGGTTGTACCATTTTCGTGGCTCTGATCTGGATTACCTGCTTCTTGGTAGGTACCGGCATCTCCGGTTTCGCTATTGCCGCCTGGGGTACTGCTAGGTTGTGTGCTACCGTATGTGGCTGGCATGGTGCCATAGGTCACCGTATAGGTTCCGGCTGGAACCGTGAAAGAGTAATAGCCATTCACATCAGTTGTGGCTGTGTAGACATCCGTGCCACCCGGGGTTGTACGCGTGGCGGTGATGACCATGCCTTCTACGGGAGTTGATACTCCGGTGCTGGCTAAACCATCCCCATCATCCTCAATCCAGACACGGTCACCCAATTGGGGTAGTGGGATGACGACAAAGGTAGCTGGGTCGTGATCATCTTCATCATCCATACCTGGATTGTTCTTGCCATCTTCGTCAGTTACATCATCCTTGACTGGATCTTCGTCATCGTTGGTATCAGGGTCTGAGTCCGCATCTGGCAGATTTTCACCATTCGTATCTTTCACGCTGGACTCATAGTCGGCAATTTCGGCTGTGTTGGTATAGGTACCACTAATGCCTGCGCTTACCGTTAGAACGATGTTTACAGAAGTGGAAGATCCGACTGTTCCGCTAGGCGTTAAGGTTGCAGGGAGGGTTGTTGTAACCGTACCCGTTGGGCCGCCAAGCCATGTGGCGCCATTGGCCCCACTAAGCGTAAACCCACTTGGAATATAGTCGGCTACAGTCACATTGGTTGCCGTCACAATGCCCTGGTTAAAGACAGAGATGGTAAAGGTAATATCATCACCTGGTGAGACAGTAGCCGGTTGTCCAGCAGCCAACTGCTTAATCAAAGCCAGATCAAAGCGACAGTAGAGTCCGAAATCTTGGTTCCAATCGTTATCCTGCCCAATGATCGCTGTTCGGGTTGCACCGATGGTACCCGTCACATCTGTCAACTCGGTAATGAGTGGCTGATTGTTGGCCACAACAAACCCAGCTAGCGGGCCACCCGGTGCAAAGTTGCTTGCGTCAATCTCTACTTGGTAGTTGGTGTTGCTCAGGACGCCGAATTCATAGTATCCACTAACGGTTCCTGTGGTCGCTGTGGTCGCCGTAATCATCGATGCAGGAATTGGCGTTCCTACATTATCTAGTTCGTACAAGTTGACCAAAACGCCATCAATACCTGGCTCGTTGGCATCTTGAACGCCGTCATTGTTGATGTCATGCCAGACGATGTCGCCTAGCTTATACTTCGCTTCGGATGGATCAATGGTCACATCATCGAAGCCAGAAACGCCTGGAAGCTCGGTCACGTTACAAGTCTGCCCAGCGTTACCACAAGGTGCTGCGGCTGCCAATCCAGACGTCTCTGCCCTGGCCGTAAAGTGGATAACAACCATCATGCTCTCTCCAGGAGCCAATCCGGTTGTTCCCTCAAGCAGATTGGACCAATTCAGCACACCATCGTCGATGTTGTCATCGGTCGCTGGCGTAGCCCCCCGAGCACTATCAAAGGCTAGATAGGTGCTGTTATAGGTATCGGTCATGGGTAGGCTGGTGATTAGCGTATTGCCCGTATTGGTAATGGCTACTGTAAAGCTGAGAGGTTGACCAGAAACCACCGATTCAGGTGTATTCAGGGTTGTATTGATGGTTAAAGAGCCATCTTGGGCCACACCGCCCGGATCGACGATGATACCATTTTCGAGACCATCCGCGTCACCAAAGGCACCGTCTGTCAAGGTTACGGTGGCTTTCACCACAGAGACTTCCTCACCATTCGGTGTGGTAATCGTTACCTGCTCGAAAGTGGCAGGGAAGTTAAACCAATCTGCCGAATTGGGATCGGTCAGTGATTCTGCAGCCGGAACAAATTTCCGGAAGACTAGATTGAGTAGATCTTGCGCGCCGTGGAGGTAATAGTCAACGGTGGCCGAATCACCAGGATTGTCACAAATCAGGGTGTAGGAGACCAGACCAAATGGGAAGCGGAACCTATCATCTGGTCGACCAGCGCCTTGACCGAAGGTCTCTTCATCGATGGTATCCAGACCAGTGACTTGCTTACAGCCTCCTTCTGCTTCTAAGGTGATAAAGTTTTCACCAGTGCCGTCAATTTCAGTGGCAACATGGTCCTGACGATAGTCGAGCGTACCGTCGCCATTGGCATCACCGTCATGTGGGCCAATGCCTTCGTGTATGTCTGGCGTACCGTCTAGATCGGTATCATCTTCACCCACATAGGTCTGGCTCACAATATCTACCAAAGTCCAGCGGATCGAGGAACCATCTGCTGGCGGATTGGCGAGTTGCTCTTCCAACACCAATAGTTCATACTCATAACCATTTTGGTGTTCGAATCCCTCAATGTGCGCGAAACTATTTTGCCAGGTTTCGCTTGGATCTCGCCGAACCTGTAGGCACAGCCTTGGTACAAGACCCATGCATGGCTCACGATATGGACCCACGTAGAGGGTAATAAGCTGTCCGTCGGAGATAGAAACTTGTGCCTGATCGCCGATGCGGTTCACGGTTGTGCCGTTGACATCCACGCCTTGGACACCGACATGGTTGACCACACTGCTGCAATCGACCGGTTCGCCAAAGGGACCGATGATGCTTTGAGCCGTAAAGTTGACGGTAATGGTCTTGGTCGCATTGATAGCCATAGGACCAATATTGTTCCAGCCCACTTGGGCTGGCCCAAAGGTGCCAATCTGTACCAGATCCGGCGTTATGGACGCATTTTGGAAGGTGAGGCAGTTGGCCGAGAAGCGATCGCGTACCGTCACAGTTGTCAACTCGGTTGCGCCGATATTGGCAACATCTAGCACAAAGGAGACTGGATCTCCATTGGCAGCCAACGCTGGAGTGAACAAAGTCTTGGTAACGTCCAAAGCGGCTTGGTTTGTCTCAATCACGCCAGCATCAATTGACAGATTATGAATAGTGTCGTGTGCAGGATCGGCATAAGCTGTGTAATGCTCGAGGAAAATAGGCTCGGTGCGGCCAGTGGCTGGATCCACATCACTATCAATCGGGCTTTCCATTAGGATAAAGGGAACCGGATCTTGATGGGGCAAAGTAAATGCCAGCCCATCTGGTAAGATAAACTCAAGGACATAGACACCTGGAACAGGCAGATCGGTGAAGAGATAATATCCCGGTAAACCATCCGGACCGTCTTGTGTCTCGGTCGTATCGAGAGGGTTTAATCCATCGGTCATGTCGTCATAGATATTGACGATAATGCCATTGAGACCCTCACCTGGTGGTTCATTCTGCAGGCCATCTTCATCGAGGTCAAGCCAAACGTAATCACCGATGGTACCAGTCTCCATGCCGGCAATCGACACGGGATCAGCCTCATCCATGACAGAAACTGTACTGACACCAGCAGGATCAACTCCTACAGCGGTCGCTTTGTTTACCACATGTCCACAACGGGCGAGTTGCCCAGTTGCATCTGCAGCAATAGCCGCCTCAAACTCAACAAAGAGTTCAATCCCTTGGCCAGGAGCAAGAGGGCCGATGTTATTCCACGTCATTGTACCTGCACCAGCTCCGACGAGGGTTGTTGAGTCAGGCGGAATGGATACATGCAAATGAGCGAGACACTGACCCGGATATTGATCTTCCAAGGTAACAGTTGGCAGATCCACAGCCCCCGTATTGACCACATGAATCATGTAGGCGACTATGTCTCCTTCTTGAATGTCTTCTGGTGTCAACAGAACCTTTTCGACTTCGAGTTCGGCCCCCATAGTGGGATCGCCCAAGACAATGACATGATCACTATCATCAGCCATACCTAGACTCATGCCATTCGCGTCAAAGCCCTCGGCCTCGGCAAAGTTCATAGCCGGATCACAGGCAACAGCCATATCTTGTTCATCGAGTTGAATGTGGGCCATGAATTCGACAAAGATGGTCGTTGTATCGCCAGGCGCTAATGGACCGATATTGTCCCATTGGAGATGCTCTTCCATGGATATCTCAACCTCATCAACCAGTGAACTCATAGAGCCAGGACGATTGGGAGGGGTTCCGTCACGTCTAGGCATAGAGGCATGCATGAAAACTAGACAACCACCGTCATAGACGTCATCAAGCTTAACGGTCGTCATCTCGGTTGCACTCATGTTGGTCACTTCGATGAGGAAAGGAACCATCTCCCCATTGTGTACAACTTCGGGAGCAAGACGAATCTTCTCAATATGCAGATCGCCTTCTGGCATACCATCATCATTTTGCATATAGTCTGGCATACCATCGCCGTCACTGTCGGGACAGGGAACGCCGTTGGGGCATTCCTGGCTATCGGTGATACCGTCACCATCGCTATCGCCTGCATCAGGGCCGAGGTCTGCAGCGTCTAGATAATCGGGAATCAGGTCTCCATCGCTGTCATCATCGGTGGGATCGCCGTTGTCGTTACGATCCTCGGTATCCACAACCTGAGCAACTTGTACTGCTGGTTGCGGCGGGGCAAACGGATCAGGTCCGGTGCGAACACCATCGTTGTCATCATCATCATCCACAAAGTCAGCGGTTCCATCCCCATCCGTATCGTCATTGTAGGGATCACCGTCACCGTTGAGATCTTCGGTCACATCATCGACGCCGTCAAAATCACCATCGCCTTCGGGCGAGAGTTGAAGCGTTTTGCTGATTTCATCGAGCAATGTCCAGCGATTCTGTGGGCAGTCGTCAGCACAGGGATTCGAGCTGTAGTCAATGGGTTCTTTCAGTACACGCAGTTCGTAGATATAACCCGCCATGTACTGGAATCCTTGAATCGTCTCGCTCTGTCCGCGCCACTGGCCGTCCGAGCCTTCCTTGACTCGAAGACAAGGTCTATCAAAGAAGGCAAAACTGCAGATCGTCTGGTACGATGCTATATGGAGGATTATCCCTTCACCTGAGCCGTCTTCGGAGACAAGGCCAGCATCGACATCCCGGCAGTCAATGCAACCACCACTTGTCTGATCTTCAAGGTAAACCGTATGGCTGCGCCCCGTTGAGGGATCGGCATCGCTATCGTGAGTTCCTTCATGGTCGTAGGGTACCCCATTTGGTGGCAGAGCATCCGGCACGGTAAAGGTATATCCTTGCGGTGCAACGAACTCGATAGTGTACCCGACTTCGATAGGCGATCCATCAGGATTGACAGTTAACCCTTCGAATCGATAGTAGCCTGGCTCACCCTGCTCATTGTTAGCCGTAACAGTTTCATCGATGACGTTTCCATCACTATTGAGCAGATAGACAGTCACACCATTCATGCCTTTGTCTGCTGGTTCATTCTGATGACCGTCCAGGTTTGCGTCGTGCCAGACATAGTTCCCAATTGCGCCTAAAGGAGCGCCATGATCATTCTGCATGTAGTCGGGCGTGCCATTTTGATCGCTATCAGGACAGGGGATGCCATTGGGACATTCTTGACTATCTAAGATACTATCTTCGTCACTGTCGCCGCTGTCAATCCCTGAATCAGCCGCATCCAGGTAGTCAGGAATCAGGTCGCCATCTGTGTCGTCATCGGTGGGATCACCGTTGCCGTTGCGATCTTCGTGAGTGACAATTCGTCCATTTTGATCGATAGCTACCGGCTCCGGTGGTTCGGCCAATAAATTTGGTCCAGTCGGCGTGCCATCATTATCATCATCCCGATCCAAGAAATCAGGCTCCCCGTCGCCGTCGGTGTCGTCATTGTAGGGATCGCCATCACCATTCAGATCCTCGGTCACATCATTCGCGCCGTCAAAGTCACCGTCACCATCGGGTGAAAGCAAGAGGGTCTTGTTTACCTCTTCCACGAGGGTCCAGCGGATTGACGAGCCGTCGGCGGGTGGATTTGGAATAGGCTCTTTCAGTACAAGTAATTCATATTCGTACCCTGGTTCATAGTTGAACCCCTGGATTCCGCCAAAGAAATTACCCCAATTCTCAGAGGGATCCTCACGAGTTAACATACAGCTCATCAGGACAAGCCCCTGGCAAAGTGATTTATATGAAGCTACATATAGGGTTACTTCTTCACCCGAACCGGAGCCATTATCATTCTGCATGTAGTCGGGCGTGCCGTTGCCATCGCTATCAGGGCAAGGGAAACCGCTTGGACATTCCTGGTTATCAGGAATGCCGTCACTGTCGCTATCGCCAGGCCCAGGTCCCATATCATCTGCATCGAGGTAATCAGGAATCAGGTCTCCATCAGTGTCGTCGTCCGTGGGGTCGCCATTGTCGTTACGATCCTCATGTTGCGGAATGGGATTGCCATTTGGATCGATTATTACCTCTATTGGTCCATGTAGCTCGACCCCTGTACGCAACCCATCATTGTCGTCATCTGAATCCAAAAAATCAGGGGTCCCGTCACCATCGGTGTCGTCATTATAGAGATCGCCGTCCCCGTTGACATCTTCAGTCATGTTCTTGACGCGGTCGAGGTCGTTATCGCCTTCAGGCCAAGTCGTATCCGTATCCGTCTTGCTAATCAGATCTAGCAAAGTCCAACGGACTGAGAAACCATCAATAGGAGGATTGGGAATATCCTCTTTTAAAACAAGTAGCTCATACTCATATCCCGGCTCATAGTTAAACCCCTGAATACTGTTGTAGAAGAATCCCCAGCTTTCAGAAGGATCGCTACGAGTTAGCAGACATCGTTGTGGCACAAACCCTGTGCAGGGACTATCGTATGATGCGACAAAAAGCGTCTCTTCCATACCTGTACCATCTTCGAGTACAAGTCCAGCATCCACATCGCGACAATGAATACAATCACCGCCAAATATCTGTTGAATGGGCTGTAAGTGGCTGCGTCCTGTTGCGGGATCGGCATCGCTATCCCAAGAAGCCTCGCTGTCGATCACTTGAAATTCAGGATGCTCCTGGTTGGGAAGCGTAAATGTATATCCCTGAGGCGCTGTGAATTCCACCATGTAGGATTCGTCAATGACAAGCTCTTCGAATTGGTAGTAGCCAGGCTCGCCCTCTGGATTATTTGAGGTAATAGCTTCATCAATGATATTGCCACCATCATCCAGTAAGAAGACGGTCACGCCATTCATGCCTTTATCTGGCGGTTCGTTTTGGATGCCGTCACCGTTGACGTCGTGCCAGACGTAGTTGCCCATGGAACCTAGTGAATCCAGGGATATCAAGCCGGCATCGATGTCCATGCAGTCTATACATTGGCCACCAGCTATGCCACCAGCGGGATCTGTGATGCGTGCCTGAGCGCGTCCCGTCTCTGGATTGACCTTGCTATTGAGCCCAGGTCCTCTGCCGGTTACTGTACATGGATCGGCTCCGGGCGCACATAGCACACCAGCTTGTGTAAAGCTATAACCTTCAGGGTTGACAATTTCTATCCCATAATCATTGCCGGCGAGCAGATGGTCGAATATGTAGTAGCCCGGATTGCCGTTCACATCATCAGCTGTGACCGTGCTACTGATCACGTTATCGCTTTGATCCAGCAAATGCACTGTCACGTCGTTGACACCTGCATCTGTGGGTTCATTCTGCCAACCGTCGTGGTTTGAATCCACCCACACGTAGTCGCCAATTGAACCATATGTGATTACAATGGGGGGCAGGACAGGGTCTGTCAGATAGTGGGTAGCTGCAATGGGGCTTGGTTCGTTATTCGCCAGGGCAGTCTGTATACCTACCGTAGCAAATAGGCCAAGTACAATTGTGAGCACGGACGCTATGCGCAGAACCGATTGTGAAAAATGTCTAATTTTAGAGCGAGAAGGATCTTGTAATAGGTTCTGTTGATCTGGTGGTCGGAATCGATTCTGATATGAGTTAGCTTGACATGAGTCAGCTTGATAAGAATGGGGGCTCGGATGTGGACCGGAGCGCGATCGGCTATGCAGGTTTGCACAGCCCTGCAAACGACTAATTACCTCTTGCATCTTTACATCTCCAATACGTGTAACAACGTCAGTATAACGACAGATAGACAACGATAATCAATAGACCGCAATGAGGGGCTACGCCAGCAGCGCTCTCTAATGCGAAATAGGATGGCCTCAGAGAGTGCCTACTCCGCTGTGGTCTTCTGATAATGAGTTATACCCAAACAGCAATCTAATCGGTGTAAGAAACGGTCTCGCCAGACTGGACCCCGGACGTCTTACCTGGCAAAGAAAGGCGGGCAGATCCCAATCATAGGATTCCCGCTAAGTCTGTAAACGAGGGTACTCCTATTGTAATACGCAATGTGGAGACGAGTATGGGAGGAAAGTAGGAGAAGGGCGTCAATTTAGCTGATTTTCTACTATTATATTACATATTTTTTGATGCTTTTGCACTACGATTACGTTCAAAGTGGTGGTTTCTTGTTGTTTCATGAATGCTCTACTAGAGAGAAAACGCCCGTCTTGAAGTGGAGCAAATTATAAGTTCAATTTACATATTCCTCCGATCCCATTTCATTACCGCATAAATGGCATTTGTAGTATGCGGTATGCATAGTCCAACGATTTCCTTCTCGTTTTGCGACTATTCTATAACCAGATTTGCCGCAGTTGGAACAGTGCGCCAGATTATGTTCACCAATATGGTTACGTAAAAGGTCAGCAAGTTCATTATGCCCCAATTCCACCGCAGCTTCCAGGGGCGTTTGATCGTTGTAATCTCGCGCAGTTAGATCTGCACCATGTTCCAAAAACCATTGCGTCATCTCCGGGTGATTGAATGAAACTGCTCCATGAATAGAGGGGCGATTTCTAAGCTGCAATGGGTATTTAAGGCCTTCGCCGCCGCCATATGCTAATATCATTAGGGTGCAAATACTGAGAGTTGCCAAAGCAAATCATGGCCTGTGGCGCTCGCCGGTATAGTAGCCTGGGATAGGTTGTATACTTACCCATATTACAAGAAATAGGTTGTAATAGAGGTACTATGTCAAAAAAAACTATCATT
>JBCCHB010000116.1:0-54661 GCA_039028975.1 Chloroflexota bacterium | reverse complement strand
TCTTTTCTAAGTCAAATGAAGTTTTGCTAAGACCAGAATTCAGATGGATTTGAGCTCAAAATAGCTGTATACCATGAATAGAAACCCGCTCGGTTTGAAGCAAAAGAGTTAAAATGCACCGCGTTTGATCAAAAATAAGGTTGTAGTATCTTTTCAACCTTTCAAACTGGAGAACACATATGACTACACGATCTAACTCCTTACGCTGGCTTACTTTGCTGGCCATCGTTGTGCTCTTGCTTGCCGCGTGCGGCGGGGAAGTAATTGAAATGGAATCCGCAGATGGTGGGGATGATGCAGCTGCGACGGATGGTGGGGGTGATGGTGGAGAAGCGGCAGCATCTGCCGATCCAGGCGAACTTCCAGAAGTTCCTCGGGAACGCACACTCATCATTATGGCAGGCGAGATGAATCAGTACACCCTCTTTGACAACCAAAACCCTTACATTCCTGGCTCCAACAACGGTTTCCACTCTGGCACGCTGCCAGCCGTGGTAGAGCCGCTGATCATGTTCAACGTATTGACGGGTGAGTATGAAAATTGGCTCCTGGAAGATTGGGAATATCTCAGCGATACAGAAATCTCTATGACCGTGCGCGATGGTGTTACTTGGGCCGATGGTACGCCGTTTACCACTGCCGATATTCAATTCACCTTTGACATGGCACGGGATAACGCCGAAGGAATGGTTCACCTGGCGGATCTACCTGAGTACTATGAAGAATCGGAGGTTATCGATGACAAGACCATTGTCCTCAAGCTCAACAAACCAAATCCCTCATTCTGGGCCACAACGTTAACCACCAATCACGGTATACATGTACTACCGAAACATATTTGGGAAGGCGAAAATCCCCTAGAATTTGCCAACTTTGACATCGATGCTGGTCTGCCCATTGGTACCGGTCCTTATAAAATGGTCTTTGCCTCACCACAGCAGAAGGTCTATGACTTACGGGATGATTGGTGGGCAGTCGAAGCAGGCTTTAAGCCCTTACCCCAGGTTGAGCGAATTATCTATATTCCACAACAAGATGAAAGCCAGGCCGCGCAGCTGTTGATCCAGAATGAGATTGATATGTCGCCCATTGTTCAGGTTTCAACCCTCAAAACTATGCTGGCCCAGAATGACAAGATCATCACCTATACGGGTACGGAGCCACCCTATGGCTACCTGGATTGGTGCCCCATTGATCTAAACCTAAACGCCAGTCAAGCCCCATATGATGACAAGGATATCCGCTGGGCGCTCACATATGCCCTGGATCGCGAAAGCCTAGTTTCACTGGCTGAGTCGGGCGCAGGCGTTGGGGCGCTGCACAAGTTTACCCCGTATGGTTGGTTCCAGCCTTTTGAGGAAGCGCTACAGGACGTCTTTGCCAAGTATGAGTATGACATGAATGCTCGGCCTGAAAAGGTGATGGAGATCATGGAAGGCAAAGGGTACAGTCTAAATGACGATGACCTATGGGCTGATGCAGACGGTGCCACCTTTGACATGAATATTTACGTTCCTGGCTGGCTCAAGGCATGGGGGCCACCCCTACAGCAGCAGTATCTTGATGCTGGATTTAACGTCACCATCGATTTCTCCGATGGTTTGGGTAGTCTGGTACAGACAGGTGAGCAACCAGCCGCACTAGGCTGTAAAGGCCCCAGTGGCGTCCTCGGCATGGATCCCAACTTCATGCTAGCTATATACACCTCTCAGTACTTCCGCGAGACAGGCGAACCAGCCCCCATTTGGTGGGCAACCTCCCGCTGGCAGAATGCTGAATATGATGCCTTGGTCGAGCAGATTGCGGCCATGGATGTGGACGACCCAGCCATCATGCCCCTCTTCTTAGACGCTATGGATATTTGGGTTAGCGAAATGCCCGACATCTACTTTGCCCAGCTCATGATCCGCTACCCCATGTCAACCGAATATTGGACCGGCTGGCCCGATCAGGACAACCCGTATGGTTTCCCTCACTCGTGGCAATGGGAGTTGCTGAAGACGTTTATTAATTTAGAGCCGACCCAGTAGAGGGTGTATAAACCCTGAGATGTGACCCTCTTCACATCTCAGGGTGTTGCTGGCATAGCCTCTATTCCACTTAAATGATTTATAGTAAATCGTTCCTAAAGGGCTGCTTGGTTAGCCAGCCTACAAAGTGGTATACTCGATTTGTTGGGGTCTTAACCAGATTGGTGTATCCTCTTGTCCTGTATCCTGAAAGAAGCAGGAGAAGCAGAATCAGTAGACCGCAACGTCATTCTGTTTGGTTACAGATGCAACGCATCCTCTGACCTATAAACAAAGATTAGAAGATTAGAAAGATAGAGAATCCGTGCCATCTTTGTTCGGTTTTCATTCCCTATGGTGCATCCTGTTGTATGTCTAACTACTGAGAATAGAATAGCCGTACTTTTCGGCCTTGGTAGGCTAAATCTGTAATGGGTAGGCTAATGGTAGACAACGGTAAAAACGTTTATTTGTAGCCCGTCCTTGTAGGGCGGTATGCATGGGTTGTCCAACCTTCCCGCCCTATAAGGACGGGCTACTGTCCACCATCAGCCTGTCCAATCCATTTTCTGGCTAAACCTTTGAACAATATAGATGATCAGATAAAATTTGTCCTCCATTTTCGAATTTTCCGGATCATTTGGTACAAAATTTTTCTGGCGAAGTATACAATTCAGTTCCCACAAAAACACTCAATCATACGCTCACTATGTTGTTGACTTGCCTCTTGTCGCTCCTAATTGCCAGTCCTCTGGTTTGGGTACTGCGACCCCATCAATATCCAAAGGCTGGCTGGTATTTGGCGCTGATTCCAACAGCAATCACAGGCTGGTTATTGAGCCAAATGGCTGCCATCTCTCATGCGCATCCCCTCACCGAACGGTACCCTTGGGCATCAGAGCTAGGATTGGAGCTAGCCTTTCGGTTGGATGGTCTTTCGCTCTTCTTTGGGCTAATTATTGCAGGCATCGGCGCAGGAATCACTCTCTATACGGCCTACTACCTTGAGAATGATAGGCGAATGGGCTACTTCTACGGCTTACTCTTTGCCTTTATGGCTAGTATGCTGGGATTGGTTTGGGCCGATAACTTGCTGACCCTCTTTGTCTTCTGGGAAGGGACCAGCATCACATCTTATCTTCTGGTTGGCTACAAACATGAGTCTGCCGAAGCTCAGGATGGTGCTCGCCGAGCCTTGATCGTGACAGGTTCTGGTGGGCTGGCCATGTTGGCGGGCTTTATTCTGCTGGCTCAAGCTGCCGGAAGCTACACGCTTAGTGACATTTTGACTACGCCCCATTTAGTCGATCATGCTCTCTACCCAACGGCGCTGATTCTGATCCTTGTGGGAGCGTTCACCAAATCTGCCCAATTCCCCTTTCAGTTTTGGCTACCAGGAGCTATGGCAGCCCCTACTCCCGCCAGTGCTTATCTACATTCGGCGACAATGGTCAAGGCTGGTATCTATTTGCTGGCTCGGTTACACCCAGCGCTGAGCCACAGCGATCTTTGGTTTTGGCTACTCTTTAGCTTCGGTGGCATCACCATGCTGCTAGGTGCCATCAGTGCTCTACGCTACTATGATCTCAAACGCATTTTGGCCTATGCCACAGTGAGCCAACTGGGCATTTTGGTTCTGCTGCTAGCCTTTGAAGGGGAGATTGCCTATGGCGCTGTTGTGGTAGGTATCATTTCCCATGCGTTATACAAAGGTCCGCTCTTCATGATTGCGGGGATCGTTGATCATGCGACGGGAACGCGAGATATTCGGCGTTTAGCAGACTTGGCCCGCTCCATGCCCTGGGTAGCTGTAGCGGCAAGTATCGCCTGCTTCTCTATGGCGGGTTTCCCTCCTTTCTTCGGCTTTTTGGCCAAAGAGACGTTACTTGAGACCCTCTATCACCATGCCGAAGCGCATCCCACCACGATGGACGGCATGATGAGCTGGGTGGCCTACGGTGGCGCAGCAGTAGCCGGTGCCTTTTTTGTTGCATATAGCTTAACACTGCTGATTGAAACGTTCTTTCGCAAAGAAGCTCCTGCTCTGAACATGGCTGAAAAGGAGCATGACGGAGAGCCAGTAGAAGCCGCTCACGTTCACCATGCACCTTCATTTGGCATCTATTTTGCGCCTCTCCTGCTTGCCACGCTTGGGCTATTGCTCCCTCTGGTCATTGGGCCCATTCAAGAGTTGTTACTCTCTCCACCAGCTTCCTCAATAGCGGGTGAAACACTGCACCTTCATCTAAAGCTATGGCACGGTTTCAACTTTGTCTTTCAAACCAGCCTAGTGGTCATTGGCAGTGGGGTAGGCATTTACTTCTTGCGCGCCCCTCTTCGTAGGCTCCTTCAGCTACCACCGGAATGGTTGAGTGGTGTAGCAGGCTTCAATCAAGTATACAATGGAAGTTATGCATTGGCGCGCTGGAGTACCCGGCTTGTTCAAGGCGGTACATTGGCTTCGCAAGCCAGCGTGATTTTACTGGCCGCCGTGGGTTTCGTGCTCTATGCTCTCTTTCAGTCACCACTCAGCGACATTATCCGAATAGACATCACCAATCTGCCTCGCTTTCATGAGCTAAGCATGGCTGTTCTGGCCGTGATTGCAGCCATCGTCACGGTTCGTTCAGAGAGTCGCCTGAATGCCATTATCAGTATCGGTGTGGTGGGTGTTGTGGTCACCCTCTTCTTTATCTACTTTGGTGCGCCGGATCTAGCCTTGACTCAGCTTCTAATCGAGGTGCTAACGGTTGTCTTGCTGGTGTTGGTCTTTTACCGGATCCCTCCAGAGACCCTTCCGCCCAAGACGCCCATGACCATTCGTCGTAATGTGTTGGTTGCATCTCTGGTGGGAAGCCTTGGCTTTGTGCTCGTGCTGATCGCTGGTGGTACCCCACATGCAAGCAGTATAACTGACTTCTTCAAGCTGAACTCGGTACCAGCAGCACATGGAGGCAATGTGGTCAATGTAATTCTTGTAGACTTCCGGGGGTTTGATACCCTGGGTGAAATCACGGTTTTGGCGATTGCCGCATTGGGCGGGTATGCGCTCTTGCGGGCGTCAAGGCTGCGCGCCATCGAAGATCTTCAACCTACAGAAGAACGTGAGAAATAAGAAAGAGAGAACTGAGCCTAAATAGATGACCGAACTCTATTTGCGGTTACTAGATCGCATTATGACACCCATCCTCCTTCTCTTGGCGCTCTTCTTGCTGCTAAGAGGGCATAACCTTCCAGGTGGTGGTTTTATCGCCGGATTGGTCGTGGCTGCTGCCTTCGAACTCCAAATCTTAAGCCGGGGCAGCGAAGTTGTACGGAAAAATATTGGTCCATACCTTCAGCCTATGACCAGTTTTGGCCTGATTGTGGCTGCCTTGTCAGCGGTGGCCGGGGTCTTTGCTGGAACCTTCTTCACAGGGCTTTGGTGGGAGATTTCCTTAGGCCCCCTCCATTTTGAGCTCAGTACGCCCATGACCTTCGACATTGGGGTTTTCCTGGTCGTCCTTTCCATTGTAACCTCTTATCTTCTCGGTCTAAGCCAGCAGGAATAACAGTACGAATGACCATCATTACGTTAGCGGTTGTTGTCGGTGTCCTCTTCGCCACAGGAACCTACCTAATTCTCCAGCGACGAGCCATTCGATTGATATTGGGACTGGCCCTGCTAACTCATGGCGTGAATCTACTCCTCTTTAGCAGCGGCGGCCTAGGCCGAGGGCAACCGCCCATAATCGATAAAGACGCCTTTACGCCCGATGGAATTGGACAATTTGTGGACCCACTTCCCCAAGCCCTTATCCTAACAGCGATTGTGATTAGCTTTGGTGTCACGGCGTTTACGGTTGTGTTGGTGAATCGGCGCAATGCGCTAGCAGAGACCATTGCCCCGGAAAGCTCAGATCTGCCATCCTCTAAGGCCACTGACCCGTTTGCTTCGGTGGAGCACTATGTATCTGGGTTGGATTCAGAGATTGATGATATTGACGATTACGAATGGCTTGAGTATGCCCTCGCTGACGAATATCGACAGCAGATCGCACGGCGAAAGCAGGCAGCAGCAGAAAAAGCTGAAAGCAGCGGACAAGAGCAAGGAGAGCAAAATAGCGCCAACGAAGAGAGAGTACAGAATAGTGAACCAAATGCCGATGGTCAGCATGAAGACGGCCAGGATGAAGATAGGGGAGGGGATGTTTAGATGAATCTGTCGCCTAATTGGTTGGCGGTCCCGATTGTCCTCCCCCTATTACTGGCTGCCATAGGCATTGGAACGAGCCGGTGGGGCTTTCGCAGAGCGGTACGCTTCCAGCGGTGGATTGCTGTAGTAGCGGTCTCGGTCAATCTTGCCGTTGCTATTCTGCTGCTTATTCATACATTGCAGGGCAATCGGCTAGTTCTGCAAATGGGGGGATGGCCCGCTCCCTTTGGGATTTCCGTTGTGGCCGATGGCTTAACTGCGATTCTCCTGACGCTGACCGCTATCCTGGCTGCGGCAATTGTTCCCTATGCCATCGGGACGCTAGATCAGCGGGCGCGCATGAATTTCTATCCGCTGCTGCTCTTCCTACTCATGGGGGTCAATGGGGCTTACCTGGCTGGGGATCTCTTCAATCTGTACGTCTTCTTTGAAGTACTACTTATGGCCAGCTTCGTCCTCTTAACCTTAGGGGGACAGCCGGGGCAGATCAACGGCGGGATTCGCTATGTACTGCTCAACCTGCTGGCATCGATCCTCTTTCTGGCGGCCGCCGGGATCGCTTATGGAACATTGGGAACCCTCAATTTTGCCCAGCTAGCCCAACGGATGGATAGCGTGCCGACATCAATTCAGGCACTCTTGGCGGGTCTGCTTCTAGTTGCCTATAGCAGCAAAGCGGGTCTCTTCCCCCTCTTTTTTTGGCTACCCAGTAGCTATCATACGCCCCATCCGGCGGTGACGGCGTTCTTTGGCGGGCTGCTGACCAAAGTAGGCATCTATACCCTCTTTCGGATCTTTCCGCTACTTTTCCCCGCTTATCTTGTGGAGTGGCAATCGCTGATTCTGACGATTGCTGGCTTCACCATGCTGACTGGGGTTTTTGGGGCCATGGCAGTAACAACCGTGCGTCGGGTTCTGAGCTTTCATGTGATTAGTCAGGTGGGCTATATGGTGATGGGTCTGGGTTTGGCAGCCAGTGCTGACCCAGTCTTTGCGGGTGCGGGTATGGCTGCTGGCATCCTCTACTTGGTTCACCATATGATCGTCAAAACAGCGCTACTGATGGCCGGCGGTGCGGCTGAAATGGAGATCGGCAGTGGGAGCCTGATTAAACGCGCCCTAAGCGGGTTGGTGGGTCGCCGGCCTCTGTTGGCGGTGATCTTTTTCGGTGCAGCATTCTCTTTGGCAGGCATCCCACCATCGAGCGGCTTTATTAGCAAGTTGAGCCTACTCCAGTTGGCACTTGAGGGAAAGCTGTGGGTTATTGCTACGGTCAGCTTGATAGTGAGTGCCTTTACCCTGATGAGTATGGCCAGGCTTTGGCAGAAAGCATTTTGGGGAACGGTCAACGCGCCCATCTATCCGACTGCGCCTTTGACATTGGTGCGGGGGCGCTGGTTGACGTTGGGCCCCATTGCAGCCCTTGTGCTCTTAAGCCTTGCCATTGGCATCTTTAGCGGACCTGTCTTTCGTTGGTCAGAGCAGGCAGCTCAACAGGTTCTGGATCGGGATGGATATATTGCTGCCGTTGCACCGTCTGAAGAGATTTTAGACTTGGGCCATGATTATGCCAGTGGAGATCATGCTAGTGACGAGGGACACGCTTCAGATGAGGATCGAGAGAATCAGGTGGAAGAGAATAGTAGCGATGCAACAAGTACTGATGAGACAACTACTGGAGAAGGCGAGTAAAGAATGAGTCAAAATGATGGCACGAATCGTGCCACAAATGGCCCAGCCAGGGGTGGCCAACCCACTATGCTGGTGCTCTTCCTCAGTAACCTGCTGATAGCCTTTCTGTGGGCAACCTTTGTCCCGCTCTTTGGCGGATTCGATTTTTGGATTGGTCTGCTGCTTGGCTTGGTGGTTCTCACCCTGGTCAATCGAACCTATAGTCGGCGTCTTTTCTATATTACCTCATTTGCGCTCTACGTACTTTGGCAGATCATCGTCAGTAATGTAACCCTCGCTTGGACCATTGTCCAGCCTAAAGCCGAATTGGCCAGACGGCTAAACCCTGGCATTGTGGATGTTCCTCTCTCTGTGACCCAAGATTTAGAGATTCTGCTGCTGGCATCAGTGATTACCTTAACACCGGGAACCATTAGTGTGGATCTCGGCCATAATGAAGATGGGGAGCCAATGCTCTTTGTCCACTCTCTACAGCTTGGCGATGTCGATGCATTTCGGCGTGAGCTCAAAGACGGCTTTGAAGCACGCATCTTACGTTTTTCCCAAGGAACCACAGTATGACGCTCTTTGAGTGGGGCATGGAAATTTTGCTTGTGCTCCTAAGCATCTCCTTGATTATCTGTTTTGTCCGTCTCTATAGAGGTCCAGATGTACCAGACCGGACCGTCGCATTTGACCTGATCTCGACCCATGCGGTCGGTCTATTTGCACTCTTTGCATTGAGGAACCGTTCTGTGGTGCTATTGGACGGAGCCATTGTCACGGCAGTGCTTGGCTTTTTGGGGACTCTGATGTTGGCTCGCTATCTGGAACGAAGGCAATCATGACGATTCTGGAATTGGTCACGCTACTATTGGCTGTCATCGGCGTACTCTTTATGAACATTAGCGCAATTGGCATGATGCGCCTGCCTGATGTCTATGCACGTATGCATGCTGCAGGCAAGGCGGCAACCTTGGGTGTAAGCTGTTTGCTGCTGGCAGCGGGGATCTTTTATGGAGGAGGATTCCTCTTACGCATGGTTCTACTAATTATCCTCTTCTTTATTACAGCCCCCATTGCCACAACGGCCATGGCCCGAGCAGCGCACCGCTCAACACCTGAAGATCGCTTTGTGCTAAAGAAAGATGCTTTGGCCAGCTACTATCGTGGGAAAGAACAAGATACCCGGTAGACTTACACAGCGGATGGTACACATTCAAGCTTCGGAGGCTTCTTTGAAAACGAATTTTGATCTTCCTATCAATCGGCTCGATTCTGACTCTGGTAAATGGGGCAGGTATGGTGAAGATGTGCTCCCCATGTGGGTTGCCGATATGGATTTCCTCTCCCCTCAACCGATCTTAGATGCCATGCGACAGCGTATCGACCATGGTGTCTTCGGCTATGGGCAACCGCCTTATGAACTACGCGAAGTACTGGCTGAACGGTTGGCAACCCGCCATCAATGGTCTGTGGAGCCAGATCAGGTAACATTTCTGCCGGGTCTTGTCTGTGCTCTAAATCTGTTCTGCCGTGCCTTTGGCAAACCCGGCGGCGGCGTACTTGTGAACACACCCGTCTACATGCCCTTTTTAAGCGCCCCGGTCAATCAAGGTCAAGAGACCCATGTAGCTGAACTGGCCTGCACCACCATCAATGCGAACGGTCATGAGCGCCTTCACTATGAGATCGATTTTGATGCACTAGAGGAAGCCATCCAACCTCACACCCGGCTCTTTATTCTCTGCAATCCCCACAATCCAGTGGGCCGTGCCTACACCCAGGATGAATTAGCCCATATTGCAGAGCTCTGCCTCAAGCATGATCTGATTCTCTGTTCGGATGAGATCCACTGTGATCTAACAATGGCTGACAATAAACATATTTCTATTGCCAGTCTGTCCCCCCAAATGGCGGAACGTACCATCACCCTGATTGCCCCAAGCAAGACATTCAATATCCCCGGCTTAGGATGCAGTGCTGCCATCATTCAAAATATGGAATTGCGCCAGCAGTTCGATCAAGCAGCAAAGGGGATCGTACCCCACGTCAATCTACTCGGCTATGAAGCGGGGATGGCGGCCTATACCCAATGTGACGACTGGCATGACGGCTTGTTGGCCTACTTAAGCGCTAATCGTGACTTTATCACCCATTATGTGGACAGTCATCTACCCACGATTCGTACCACCTGCCCAGAAGCAACCTACTTGGCATGGCTAGATTGTCGAGAAGCTGGTATTGAAGGTACTCCCCAAGAATTCTTTCTGAAGGAAGCCAAGGTCGCATTCAGTGATGGTGCAGCATTTGGCCAAGGCGGAGAGGGGTTTGTAAGACTGAATTATGGGTGTACGAAGGCAATTTTGGAGCAGGGATTGGAGCGGGTGAGGAACGCGTTGAATTATTCGTAGTCGGCGGCCAGCTTGTCCTTGTACATACGGGGATTGATCGTTTAGTCAAAAGTCGGCTCTGTCTATGTCATTTCGAGTGCGGTCTGCCGTGTAGATAACAAAGATGAAAAGATTTGGAAGATTAAGAATCTGTGCAATCTTCTACGCTTTGTTCGATTTTCATCCTTCCGTGGTGTAGCTGGAAGGATGAATGTCTGCCGTGTAGATAACAAAGATGAAAAGATTTGGAAGATTAAGAATCTGTGCAATCCTCTAAGCTTTGTTTGATTTTCATCCTTCCGTGGTGTAGCTAGTTCGATGAATGTCTGCCCTGTAGATAACAAAGATGAAAGAATTTGGAAGATTAAGAATCTGTACAATCCTCTAAGCTTTGTTTGATTTTCATCCTTCCGTGGTGTAGCTGGTTCGATGAATGTCTGCCTTGAAAATAACAAAGATGAAAGAATTTGGAAGATTAAGAATCTGTACAATCCTCTAAGCTTTATTTGATTTTCATCCTTCCTTAGGATCGAGAATTGAATAAAACGTAATGGAAGATCTCTCGGGTATTCGAGATGACAGGACCGAATTTTCGGGTTTTATTTGATCTTGGTTCCTTAGTGCAGTTGGGTGAATGAATGTCGGCCCTGTAAATAACGGGGATTTGAAGATTTCACAGATGAATACGGAACAAATTCTGTGTAATCTTTTTTGATTTTCATCGTCTGTGGTGTGTAGCCTATTGCAAGTCTGTTCTGAAAATAGAGTATGGATTCAGATGGATTAGCAGGATTTTTCATACCCGGTGGTGCATCTTGCGCCATGAAAACTACTGAGTATTGATTGATGATTGCTGATTGGCGTCAATCAATAACGGTCAATTTGGTCCCTTCGTCCTCATCGACTAAAATATGTTTGGGGAGGCATGTCGTCCGGTGGCGGCCTTGGTCTTCAACATCAATGGGCGGTTGCGCAGAGCAGGCGCCGGTGGGTTCGACTCCCACGCTTTCCCGCTTTTTGTTGCGCCTATAAGCGTTTCATAACAATAATAGGTGCGGCTATTTCGTCCAATATGAAGCTCATGGCCAACCAAATTCTCTATATCTCCAATGCTGACATCCTCACTGCAATTGACGGTTATGGCCTGCAACCGCCCATTTCCACCCTAAACCTTCCTGGCCTCGGCACCAATAATCAGACAATTGCACTCCAATCTCAATCAGGTTCATATGTGTGGCGGACTTACCAAACCCATACCGAGCCAGAGACCATTGATTACGAACACAAATTGCTGACATGGCTGGATGTCCAGCCTACCTCCTTTGTCGTTCCTGCACCGATAGCCATGGCTGATGGAGCAACCCTCTACAGAAACAGTAGAGAATTCAAGGCGCTCTTTCCGCTTGTTCGTGGTGAGGTACCCGATCGAACAAATCCAAAGCAGATGGAATCAGTTGGCGCGGCTTTGGGCGAGCTGCACAGGACGTTGGAAACTTACCCACAAGTTGTTCGCCCAGGGTTAGCAAGCTATAGTGCCATTGAGCAGGTTCACCCCCATATCCCTGACCCGGCAGCGATGACGCCTGAACAGATGGGCCTGTCTGGAAGCCAGTCAGAAAATGCCCTCTTTGATTGGTGGCGAACCGAAGTCAACCGAGTTCAAGCATGGAAATCCATCAACTACAAAAAGCTACCTCACCAAGTCATCCACGGCGATTACACGCCAGCCAATTCATTAGTCGTCGGTGATACAGTATCGGCTGTCCTTGACTTTGATTTTGCCCTCTTTGATGCTCGAATGATGGATGTAGCGGCTGGCCTCTTTTTCACTATGCGAACTTGGGAGAATTCCAATCCGTGGTTGATAGCGGATGCATTTTGCCGCGGATATAGGCGGTGGATTCAACTGACAGAAGCTGAAATTGCCGCGCTTCCGTGGTTGATGCAGCTGCGCAGCGCGGTCTCGATTGTCTGGTGGTTTGGCAAAGAGGCCGCAGCAGGAAAGCCGATTAAGCTGTGGCGGATTGAGGATTTGCAACACTTGGTTGGGTGGTTGGAGGAGAATGATCAAAGGCTGTCAGAGACCCTAAGGAAGTAACGAGTAGTTCGTAACAGAGCATAAACGAACTCGATCCACTCTTATCCAAAATCCGTTGTAGCTAACCATGCGACAAGTTGCACTACGAGGAATGAAAATATGATTCCTCTTTTGTGGCTATTGTGGCGACTTCCAGTACAGTATGGAGCATCCAGAAGAAAAATGCCCCAACCAACAATTCCAACTATCGACATCAGCCCTTACCTCCTTGGCACAGCCGAACAGGGTAAACTTGTTGTGAATGATATTCGGAAGGCCTGCGAGGAGATCGGCTTCTTCATCATCACCGGTCATCAAGTTTCAACCACCCTAATGGCTGAGATGGCTGAAGCGGGGCAAACGTTTTTCGACCTGGCACAAGAAGAAAAGCAGCAGATCCCAGCCAGTGGCTTAATCCAAGGTGGCGTGACCTATGTTCCTTTTGCTGTGGAGAAACTGGCAGCGACCAGAGGAGCAGAAACACCAGGAGATCTGAAGGAGTCGCTCAACTTTGGGCGGAGGCTTGACGGCGCAGCTTGGCCAGATGATTCAGCAGACCTAATGCAGACCATCCATCAATACTTCGATGCCATGACCGAGTTAAGCTGCCACATACGCGCTATCTTTGCCACCGCTATTGGGCTGCCCACAGACTTCTTCGAAGAAGCGTTTGTAGACTGCACCTCTGCCGTCCGACTCCTCAACTATCCTGCCCAGTCGTCTGCACCCCAACTTGGTCAGCTACGCGCTGGTGCCCATTCCGACTATGGTTTTTTGACTATTTTGCGGACAGATGACTCGCCAGGCGGGCTACAAGTTCAGCACCGCGACGGCCAGTGGCTAGACGTGCCGACTATACCCAGCTCCTTCGTTGTCAACATCGGCGACGTGATGATGCGCTGGACTAATGATCATTGGGTTTCGACGCTTCATCGAGTGGTCAACCCACCGACGGTGGTGCGACGAAGCAGCCAGAGGCAATCTATTGCCTTTTTCCTCAACCCCAAGCCAGAAGCAGAGATTCGCTGTTTAGAAGCATTTTGCAGTAACGAAAATCCAGCCAAATACCCACCGATACGGTGGCGAGATTATATTGCAGAGAAGAGTCGGGCTGCAGGAGTTTGAGCATAAATTTAGATCTATAGTCTTTAAGAAAAAGATTTTCCCGCCGCCCTTCGACAAGCTCAGGGGACAAATGGAAAATCTTTTTCTGGATATCTATAGCAAGGTTCTACAAGTAGTGAAAGAAATCGGTATGGTTCACGGAGAGGTTAACCAATGGGTTCGTAGCATAAGCATCTCTGACAGTGACGGCTCAGACATGGACATCTTTGCCCCTCTTGCTGGACCATGTCAAAATTCCCTGACGAACAGGAATTTCAAAAATTTCGTAGTAAAGTGAATATCCGCTTGAGTTCATCCAATGTCAATCAAAGTCGACCTATTATTGCGGCACTGCACGACGGCGGTTACCAAGCTGAGTATAACTGTATAGAAATTTGCACCTGGCAGTGCTCATATATATAATTTTCTGAAACAGCCGGACTTAACATTCAAACGATTTAACAAAATAAGAGGAGATTTCCAGTGGATCCTTATCTCGGACAGATTCAGGCCTTCGCCTTCAACTATGCCCCCAGAGGATGGGCAGAATGTAACGGTCAATTGTTGCCTATTGAACAAAACCAAGCTCTCTACTCTCTCTTGGGGACAAGATATGGTGGCGATGGACGCACAACATTTGCCTTGCCAAACCTGCAAGGGAGTGACCCAAACGTGAACGTTTGTATCGCCGTCGACGGTATCTTCCCCAGCAGACCCTAGGAACGGTTGTGTAGAGAAAACTTAACCATTGAATCAAGTTTTCTTTGCATGATCGAGAGTTGATATGCGTTGTACGCGTGAAAAAGCACATGGCACGTCCAACGAGCAGTTCAACCGTGCGTTTCATTCGGGTTAAAGCCGAATGCAACGCACGCAGTTGGCAATTCTTGGTCCAGCCACTTTGTTGAGCTACGTGCATCGCATTCTCGCATCCAAACGTAAATGCACCCCCTGCTCCGATTCGCTACTCCGTTTTTGCCGCTCATGTGGAGAGTCCATAAGATGACCGCAATCCCGGAATGGACCAGCCAAGACTATATAGCCCGATTGTAGGCAGTATACCTTCATGTGCTTGATGAGAGCCATGCTTTTCTGCCGCAATCAGCTTTTCGGCTCCTAGATCGATAGAGTATAGCAAGGCTTCAATAACGAGGAAGTAAGTAACTATGGAAGAATCACAAAGTACTCACAATGAGTTAGTGCGCCTTCCATGTCCAGCCAGAATGTGGGGTGATCTCGTCAGCCAACATTCTCTTTGACTTTGAAGCGAGATCAGGAGGCCCAGAAAAGAGTCCAATCAACGGATCGTTTTCTTCACTGTAGCTCTTTTGCAAGCTGGTTGGTGGTTCACCAAAGCTTTATCAAATGTGCCTAATTAAAACCTCTAAGCCTCAGAACCGACGTACACTCATGGAATGCCAACCTCAATAAGTTCCACCGTTACAACATATTCGATACTATTTCGAATGAAAGGGCAATGCCCAAAGGATGGTTGGGTACGGAATTGACACACGCTAATTGCAAAGATAAAATGTCGCTGTGAGGAAGTTTTCTATGCCCAATCGTTCGTTTATACTCACCTCCGTTTGAAATCGGGTGTTGGGCCATACAGGCAGAGCTTTGGAAAACGGATGTTTTCCAAACGACCACACTATAGGAGGCAATATGACATTTGATGTGATCATACAAAAACAAGGCGAGAATGACTTTATTGCACGTCCTGTGTTGTGGCCAGATTCAGCTGTCAATGGAAGTAGTCAGCAAGATGTATTAACCCAAGTACGAATCCTTATTCGAGAGCTACTTATACAAACAGAGCTGGTGCAAGTAGATGTTGACATACCAGACGATGAATCAACGAATCCATGGATAGCTAAGGCTGGAATCATTTCGGATGATCCGACTTGGGGTGAATTACAGACTTTAATTAGCCAACAGTAGCACTGGGTTCGGCTGGTCATGTTCCCCCTTCGGCTCCGCTCAGGGCAAGCTTTGGCGTAATAGCCGAAGCTGCCGATGGTGGCTACGTGGGAGGCGGCATGGACGTGGCCTGCTGTTGCCGTAGGTGAAGGTATGGCCTTCAAATGGGTTGAAGCGGCCTCATGGATTCGATATCTCTGTTTGACAGCCCATTTGTTCCTGTGTAGAATAGCGACATGGCAAGAAGTGAGGGAGAGAAGAACGACGAAAAGACTGAACTGCATCGGATAGCAGGGCTAGTGATGACGCCGGTGATGGAGCTCTTAGGCTTCAAAACAACGGTCGAGTTAGATGTCTCTTTCAAGCGCCAGATCATTGACATCATTTGCGTGCGCAGAGAACGAGTTGTCTCTCCCCCTCTGCCAGCCATCTACTGGGAAGTCTTTGGCCAGCTGAACGAACACAACCTCTTCTCTTTCAAGTCGTACAGTGAATCGTTCAATGGCGCTGCACTTGAAGAATTCTATGGACATCTGACCAACTACTGTAAGGTTCAGAAGGTCAACCGAAAGCAGGTCAATCTCTATGTGATGACCAACCACTTTCCAAGAGACTTGTTGGGACCGTTTCAGGGGACGGAGTGGCTACAGATGGTTCGTGAAGATGACGTATACGAATTGCGATTTAGTTCTATGAAGTCAGTCCGCTTTATCATCTGTAGCCGAACCGATAATCCGATCTTAGCACTCTTCTCCACAGATATGCAGAGGGTCTTAACGGCCTACACCACCTTACAGACGGAACCCACTTTGGTTGATGAGATTAGCATCTACTGGAAGCAGATCTTGAGGCACATCGACAAGGAGTTCAAGAACATGTACACAAAAGAAGATTTTTTGCGAGATTATCCACCAGACGAGGAGGAACCGGGCATTCTTGAATGGCTTGAGGAGTTGGCTCAGAAAAAGCATCAACAAGGCATTGAACAAGGCATTGAACAAGGCAAAAAGTCAAAACAGATCGAGATGCTCATCAAGCTGCTAACACACCGTTTTGGTGCGGTACCGGATGAGATGAGTGAAGCCTTGGCTCACTGTACCCTGGACCAACTCGACGACCTGACAACTGCTGCCTTTGATGCACCGGACCTGGATGCATTCATTGCCTACATTCCAGAACTCGAGGAAGTTGATGCGCTCGAACAGGATGACGGGGCTGACGCAGATGAGGATGCGGTTGATTGAGCAATGATATGATACCAGAAGCAAAAAGAGGCTGGTGAGTAGGAAGCTTTCCAGCCTCTTTTTGATGAAGAGAATATTTGTGACGCTATCAAACTCTATGAACCCTCAGCCCCGGCCTCTCGCACACCTCATAGGTAAATGCGAGCTGGCTGCCCGGCTCAATCGGGGGGCCAGGGGGAAAGACGCGTGGTCTCGTCAAGCCGCTATCGCTGTTTCTCAGGTGAAGGGTCTGGTAGATATCGATTTCTGTCGTGAGCATCGGTACCAGTCCGCTTGGCATTGTGTCAGGCATCTGAATCGTTGAGCCAGGGAGTTGGTAGCTTGTCAACGGTTCTGATTGGTTCGTGAACCGAGCAGGATTGGAGGTAGCCGACCCCATGCTCAATTCAAAGACCTGGCCCAATGGAATGGGATTGTACTCAGGCGCATCATGAACTGTTCCAGAATCAGGTTCGCAAAACGCCTGCTCGGGATCCAGCAAAACGGCTTCGATGCCAATCCGTTCGGGAATCAAAATACCGCCAGGGGCGAGTTGGGGCATCAAGTTGTAGGTGATAGCGACTTGGGGTTCTTGTTCCAGAGCACTTAGCATGGTTTCGACAACGAGAAGATGAATCGGCCTGTCTGGATCATTTTGATAACAAGCGGCATCCGCGCAGATCACATCTGCCACGTAATCACCAAGCGACAGTTCCTGAATCAACCTGCTCACCGAATCTAGCGAAGCTCGGTGAACGTCCAGCAGCGTTACATTGACTTGCTCGGCAGAGAATAAGGGGAGAAGGGGCAGCACCAAGGGTGCATAGGGTCCGCATCCGGCATAGAGAATGTGGATGGGTCTATCTGGCAATCGTTGCAGCAAATCAGAGATAGCCTGATGGACGCCGCGCATGAACTGGATCGTACGCTTGGTATCCTGCATGCATTGGGCGGCATAGGCTGGAGAAATAGCCGTGCCCGTTGTCAGTTCGGTATTGCAATCATTGCCCGACGATTCTACTCCCGTCCTGAGCATAGCAGGGATTTCAAGACTAAGTAGATGCTCATCTGCACAATCTTCTACTCCCTGTTTCTTTTCATCCTCCGGGGTGCTGAGTCGGGCATGGGGACCTTCAGGGAAACCTGAACGTACGGTCAAAAAGTCTTGCAGAAGCGCAATAGCCTTTTTCGACTGTGCAGATTCTATGTCGACGGTTAGAATTGAGTAGCTAATTTGGCCTAAATTGATAGATCACTTCCTCTATGATCAAGAGCGGAATTGACACACTTTCATTACGGGGATAAAATATCATTATGATTGAATCTATCAACATTCAGCTACCTCAACCTATCTTCGAACGCCTTCAACGGATAGCGAATCAAACAGATCGCTCTATTCCAGATACGGTGGATACGCTGGTTGCTCAAGCAGAATCGCTGCCGTCGGTTGAAGATGAAGTAAAGCGAGAGATGATGACACTGTCTGGCTTTCCAAATGAAGTTCTGGTCTTACTGGCACAGAATGCAATGTCAAATGAGTATCAAAGTGAGTTATCTGAGCTTAACGACAAGGCTCAACAGAAAATCGGACTGTCTCCACAAGAACTCGAACGCCAGTCGTACCTACTCGATTTCTACCAAAAAGCTATTCTCCGTCGTACTTATTGCCTTGATATTCTACGAAGCCGAGGGTATGATCTATCCAATTTGCTCCAACTCCCCCTTGCACCAGTTCAATGAGCAAAACTTCTATTCCGCCAGCGGTTCGCTCTGCCGTTGCCGAGGTTGCTCTGCACCGGTGTGGTTATTGCCTCACCCAGACCATGGTCTGCGGTTTTGCCATGCAAATTGACCATATCATCCCTGAATCAGCGGGAGGCACATCAGATGAATCCAATCTTTGGCTTGCCTGTTCGACATGTAATGTGCACAAATCTGCTAAACTAAAGGGTTTTGATCCGCAAACAGGCCAAGAAGCCAATCTATTTAATCCCCGCCTGCAAAAATGGGATGAGCACTTCGAATGGTCAAACGATGGGTTACGTATTCTCGGTCTTACGCCGATTGGTCGAGCCACAATTGTTGCGCTGCAGATGAATAATTTTCAAATCGTCAAATCTCGATATCTATGGGTTAAAGCAGGTTGGCATCCACCTCAGGACTAAATCGATTCCTATTAGCTCTCAATGAGTCGAGGTATTGACGCTAGCATACTGACTATCTCTTTGTCTCCGAAATTCCATTCAGCCAATCATTGCGGATGCAATCAATCACCATATGAACGCGCGGCTCAGCCCCATTGTTGACCACCCGATGGGGCTTGGTAAAGTCGAGATACCAACAGCTTCCGGCCGCCATCTCGACTCGCTCGCCTTCTAAATAGAAGTCAACATTTGGATTTGTTAAAATAGGGACGTGGAGCCGGGCTTCGTCCTCACCGAGCGAATCTTCATGCTCCTTGATCTCGGCTCCAGGATCGAGCTTCATCAAGCGCACCGAGGTCGTTACACACTCTATCGTTGCAATCACCTCTTGAAAGTAGGCACAGCGTTCTAAAATCTCCGTGTTCTGAAAGATTTCTGGCATGGGCGTCGACCAGATGGCCGTTGATAAACCCGCTGGTGCGCGTAGGGGTGCAATGGTCCATGTTCCTTCGTAATCCTTGGTGCTGTAGTGGGCGATCCATTCGTTCGGCTGCACTAAGTTCAAATCCGCGATCAGCTTTGCGGTATCAAATTGTATTGGAAGCTGGTACCTGAACATATCTCTTCGATGTCTTAACATCTCGTCGTAAAAAAGAAGCCCTCACGCATTCCGTAAGAACCTCTCGTTATAATCATCCAATAACCCAGTAAAGCAGATCTCTGCTTACAAAGCACTTATCGCAAAGCGTCTAATCCTCTTTTTCGCCTTCGCCCACCGGCTCCAATCCAGTCATCAAGAGTTGATGCTCGGCTTCATAGTAGATGGGTTTTTCATTGCGTAACACGTCTAGCAAGAGCATGGCTTCTTGGGGTGAATCAGGCTCAAGCGAGCCACCTGTACCGTCGGCTAGAGCTAATTGAAAAACGCCCGTGTTGTCTTCGGTACGCCAAAAAAAGGAATAGTGTATTACTTCTTTCATCGGTCATTGCTCCTTGTTATCTAGTTCCAAATATTCGCTTAAAATCCCTGCAATTAGTCCAAATGCTAACATATATGAGAGAAGGGCAAATTCGTAAGCAGCTTGCAATACTAAATTCCCCTCAAAATGGTATTTTGCCGTATACTGAAGCCAGATTACATGAATTCATTCAAAAGCCCTCCGTTAAACTTTTGCTAGATATGCCTTACGACTTTATCCATAATCACCACTCCATGTTTTTTGATCGGACCCGAAATAATGCCTATTTCCACGCATTGCGGTCTGTTATTAAACCCAGTAGCGTTGTCTTAGATTTGGGTGCTGGTTTGGGCATTCAAGGCCTCCTTGCTGCCAAACTTGGTGCCAAAAAGGTTTATATGGTCGAACCAAAGGATGTGATTCATGTGGCAAAGAAGCTTGTTGTTGCCAATGGCTTTGCGGATCGAATTGAGTGCATACAGGGCCTCATTGAAGAGATTAAGCTACCTGAACAAGTCGATGTGATTGTCTCGGTCTTTACGGGTAATTTCCTATTGCAAGAAGACCTGTTACCGTCTCTCTTTTATGCTCGTGATACCTATCTAAAACCAGGTGGTTATTTGATTCCTGACGCAGCAGTCATGGTCGCCGTGCCAATTGCACTTCCCAAATTTTATGAAGAACAGATTGATATTTGGTCACAATCATATTTTGACCTTAACGTCAGCCCAGTTCGTCAATATGCTGCGAACAGCATTTATTACAATCGTCACATCTGGAAAACAGCCACTTATTTGGCCAATCCTCTGCCCCTAACTGAATTTGATTTCCGGACTGCCCAAGGGGCTAGCTGTGAAGCTACTGTTGAGTATACGTTGACCGATGAGGGAGCTTGTCACGGTTTGGCGGGCTGGTTCAACATACAGATTGGGAATAGTTGGCTTTCAACGGCTCCAAATTCGCCAAAGGTTCACTGGACGCCAGCATTTTTACCGCTTGATCCACCTCTAGACCTGTGTCAAGGCGAAACGCTTCACTTCTACTTGAGTCGCCCTGCATTTGGTCATTGGAGCTGGCGGGTTGGCTCGTCAATGGATAAGCAAATGCACTCAACATTTATCTCTCAAACCTTGTCAGGCCCACTGGCAAACAACCGCACCCACCCAATTCGCTCACCTCATGGTGAGCATGTCTTTGACATTCTCGCTTGTTTTGATGGTAAGAGTTCGATACAAGAGATAGTTGCACAAGTAGCTGCAAAACACCCCAAGCTAAAGCAATCACCCACTCAATTGACGCAACTTGTAACTGAACTGGCCAGGCAATATAGCAAATGAGCAGCAAGTATACACATGAATCCGAATGAAAACTATCAATCAGTGCGCGAAGCCCTTTTAACACAAGCAATTGTTGCTCTGAAACAAAAGCTAGTTACTGATCCACAAAATACGACAATACTTGAACGGCTTGCCCATCTCTTGCGCCAAGAAGGTGAGCTGCTCCAGGCTGCGAATCTGTTTCAGCAATTGCTACATCTAAATCCAGCTCATCCAACGGCCTCATATTTGATTGGACTATTGACAGATACGCCAACAGACGAACTGCCTCTTATCGAATCTCACCCATCGCCTTTTATTGTGATGCCCAACTTTCTCACGGAAGAACAGCGGTCGACCTTGTTCACTTCAGCAATTCAGCAACAATCATTCTTTGAAATAGCCACAAAACAACGGTTCAACAAGGAAACTGGTGAAATAGAATCAAATGAAGATCTAACGTTACGGAAACAAAAAACGCTTCACATGAATAAGGGGCATCAGGCAATGTTTACGGAACGAATCGGCCAGTTGTTGCCCATGTTATTTGCTCGCCTCCACATCCAGCCCTTCAGTGTGAAAAAAATTTCAATGAACATAGCCGTCACCCACAATAGCGGGTTTAGCGTAGCTCATCTCGATGATTTGGACGGCCACTACAAAATTAGCTATGCGTACTACTTCTTCAAAGAACCCAAAGCATTTACAGGTGGCGACTTCCAGCTCTACGACACAAACACGACATCTGATGGTGCTATCTCTGAGCGATATACGCGTATTGCCTGCCGCAATAATACAATTGTCTTTTTCCCGAGCAACTGTTTTCACCAAGTGACGATGGTTTCATCGAATAGCACTGCGTTTGACGAGGGGCGATTTGCCGTTGCTGGACATTTGACTCCGTATTCAAGCCTTTCGATATAGAGCAGACTTTAATCCTTAGGGTGCAACCATCCATTTAGCGTAAACCGTCCACCTCGAAAATCATCTGACTGGAGCATCACAGGCGTAACCTGATGATAGGAGCAACTTGGAAAGAAGATGACGCTGTTGTGAACCGGCACGATGCGCGTGTAGGTAGACGCGTAGGCATTAGCCTTACCGTCTGTATCGAAGAGCAATAAGTCGCCACCCTCGAACTGCTTGGGCGGCTGATAAAAATAGTAGACAAAAGTAACCTGGCGAGATGCTAAAGAATCCTCTTTAGCCGAGCTATCTCGATGGACGCGGAAGAAATCGCCATGTACATGCATGGTTAACTGCAACTCGGTTTGGCCGACTGTAAAGTTATCAACCGCCAGCTTTGAAAAAATTTGGGGAAGGGTCTGCTCTATTTTGTTGATGAAGCGCTCCCCAATATGACCGAGTTGATTTTTATGGAGTACATGGGATTGACGCGTATCGAGATTTACCCGACTGCCGCTTACCTGTGCTTGCAGGAATTGCTGCTGATTCTCTTCCACGCATTGCCACACCTTATTCTCTTCTGTATCGGTTAGAAAGTTGTCCTGTAGAACAAACGGAATTGGCTGAGCGCCATCATTTGTACTGTCTGCTACTAAATCTTGATTTGTGAAGATGGTCATCAATCTCTTGCTGATTTGATGGTTGGGGTCAAGACGCAATACTTCCTCACAACAAGACAACAAACGCTCAAAGTGGCCTTGTTGACGATACACTTCACCTAATCGTTGCCATAGTGATATGTCATTCGGGCTCAGTTCAATGGCTTGCTTAAGCCGCTCTTTACTCTGTTCGAGTAGCGGCCCGCTATTGGTAACACGATCAAAGAGCCGTTTTGTTGAAGCCAGATCAGACATCTTCATTGCCTCACATTAGTTAAGTACACGCTCATGAAAATGACGCCAGAGCGTGATAATTGCGGTGGCTCTTTTCGCCGATGATAAAGAGCTTTCCACAACGGAGCCAGGCATGGGCTTCCAGCCCCTTGGCAGGATCAAGTGCCGCCCCAAGATAGAGCGTTGCGTTTATCTTTCGTTGGGATAGAAGAAATTTGGCGGCAATGGCTTTGACAAGGCAGGTTGAGTGCCACGGCAGAGATTGGCTCACTCGGACCACTGCCCAACGTACGCGTTGGGCCTGCTGTAACTGTATGGGAGAAAATGCAGATTCACCCAACTGATTCAAATTTCCCAGCCATGGCGACAGTCGCCGAAAGGAAACAAGATAGACGAGTAAGTAAACAGATCCCAGCACAATAGCCGTTTGCAGAAGCAATATCTTACTGGCCCAGGGAAGATGCCAAAAGCTATTCAACACTCTGCGATTCAACTTGAATGATGCCCTCTTGATGAAGATCTTCCAGAAATGTATAAGTTTCCTTGATACAGGTTTCGCGGTCGACCTCAAATGTAGCAACCATCTTATCTACCAGATCAGCAACTGTAGTCGGGCTTTCGATCTCTTGCCAGATAAACTTTCCGACAGAAGCTAGCCCATAGTAGTGGCTACTCTCGATGTTAAGCATGACAACTTCATCCTCCAAATCGGAGGTCAGCATTTCGGAGCTGTAGCTGATTATTGAATTCAAATGCATTTTGCACCATTATTAATGATTCTGGCTCATTTATAGAGGAATGAACATAGCCTATACTGCGGTCGCCTTGAAAACGGGTGTACTCTGATGATTTACCAGCGCTCTACCAGAGAAGCTAAACACCCGTTTTCAGACAGAGCTGAGGTTAAGAGCAGCTCCACAGGTACATATAAGCCGATAATCAACTATTGGATAATCTACCTGCCATGGACAACAAAATAATTTACGAACCACTGTAAGTCGAAGTCCCTACACCAACTGTCATTTGCCCCTCGGGGCCGCCGGGAATATCGCCATCAAATGTCGATAAAACAGGCAAGCGCACGAGGTGCGGGGTATCCCACGGGAGCCGCTGCGTCTCGGGCAAGGCATTATTCTTTTGAACATATTCATGAATCGTTTTGTCATTTTTTGACATAATTTAAGCTCCAGAATTACTACGAAAACTTTATATCCAACACATGTATAGTATATACTTTGGTCGTTGATATATTCTAACAATTCGATGACACGAACCGCAGTATTTACTCATAAACCATTATACGCCGCTACAGATGAATCCAATTTTTGGCCTATACAATCTATCGGGACAAGCCCTTCCATCGCAACAAATGTCCATGATGCGAATGGCAGGAACGGCACCTCATCGACAAGAGATTATGCTTTGGCAAGATAACTATCTTGCCCTTAGCCAACTGTCTAGCTCACATGCGTCTCAGCCAACTGATTCATCGGTGGGCAACCATGACCTTTGCAACAATTGGCCAATTGTTGCAGCTGCTCGCCTCGACAATCGCACATCTCTTATCGAAAGCTTAAGTGCGTACACGTCGATTCATCAACAAAGCAACAACAGAGAACTAATTTTTGCTGCGCATCAACATTGGGGTGAATCGTGTGTGCAGCACTTGCAAGGCTCCTTCATCTTCGCCATTTGGGACAGTCGAAAACAACAGCTCTTCTGCGCCAGAGATCCCATGGGAACCTATCCCTTTTACTATTATTGGCACGAGGCAAAATTTGCCTTCGCCAATGACATTGCCAGAATTGTGCATCTACCGAATGTCACGTTAACACCAAACCCCCATTGGATTGTAGAGCATCTCTGTAACATCTGGCTAGAAAATGAAAACTCCTTCTACAATGAGATCTATCGACTTCCCCCAGCTCATACGCTGACAGTCTCCAATGAAGGTCTCTACACCAAGCAGTATTGGGAATTCGATCTAGGTGCTGAGACCATCCTTAAATCAGACGCTGAATACATCGAGGCTGCACGCGAACAGCTTGTTTCAGCTATTAAACGCCGCTTGGTCCCACCCCATCCCATTGGCCTCGAACTGAGCGGGGGATTAGACGCAACATCCATTGCGGCTGTTGCGTACGCTGAGCGCGCAGAGCATGCATCTCTTCAGCTCTCAACCTATTCCCATGCGTCTCCTGTTGGCATGGCTGGGCAGCAATCTTTCAGAACAGACGAACGTGAGCATATTGACTTGCTTCGTGACTCTATTGGCATTGATGCCAGCTACTTCTTTACCAATGAGCAGGCAACCATCCTGCCCATGGTTCAAAAAGCCATTCAGATTGGCGGCGGCGTTGCCCGCTGCGACTTTTCGATGCTGACCAGCGGCATCCATCAGATGGCTGCCGAACAGGGTGTTCAAGTAATGCTCTCTGGCTTTGGCGGAGATCAGTTGGTGAGCTCACGCCCTCAAACAAGTCGCTATTACCTACGTGAAGGTCTGTGGCAGCAATTGTGGCAAGAACTGAATTCTAACTATGCCCATAGTCACTTACATCCCCTTAAGCAACTGTTTAAATTGCTTTTGAGCGAATATATGCCGCTTGAACAATTCGGTCTGCATCACAGTAAACAAAATGCTCGTCAGCGTAAAAGACGCATCGAAACGATTGAACAAGTTCTCCATACATCTCCACAACTATGTGCCTACATTGCTGACGTTGACTGGCGTGAACGTCTGGAAGACTGGTGGGAGACAGAGCGCAGGCTGCCAAAGTCGCTCCGAGAAGCACAAGCCCGAGCGGTCTCTCACCCACAATTGACCAATCGGCTCGAAGCGACCTCCCTCATAGCAGCCACTGTAGGGATTGAATATCGATATCCTCTGCTTGATGTGCAGCTACTGAGTTTCTTTTTGTCTGTTCCGCCCGACCAAAAGCGGCGGAACGGTTATGGACGCTATCTGTTTCGCTGTTGTACTGCAGGACTACTGCCTGACCCGATTCGCTGGGCAAAAAAAACACAAGGCTCTATGTATCCATGGTATGTACACAGCCTCAGAAATGAACTTGCAGGCGACATTCCTGATGTCTCTGATAATGCACCAGAAGAGGTCAAGGTCAGCAGACTCATTGCCCAAGCCCAACGTGAGGTGCAACGTAGGCATCTTCAAGAGTGACTATGCCGGCAGCTTGTGGGTCAATGTCTGGCTTCTATTCAGCTAACTGGCCGCCCATTGACATCCAAATAGCCAAATCGAGCCATAACGTCACCATGATCGGCAATGATCTGCTTGATTAGCTGGGATGGCATTTGCTCCTTCCATGAACCGACTATACCCTTGCGAAAAAATGAAGAAGCATGAACATTCTTTTCCTCGAAACCAACCTCTCTCTCCTGATTGGCTAATTGCTCGAAGGTTGAGAATTCGACTGCTTTCTCAATTCTGTGCGATTCCATCGGAAGGCCGCAGAATCGAATCACACGTTCAAACGTCGAGAAGGTATCTCTTTTTAAGTCCTCATAACGAACAATCAGAATACGCAGCCCTGATGCATCGACCCAACTCGTTACATGTCCGCCCCAGGTTAGCACTCTTTGGCGCAACTGGTTGTGCAGGCGTCTCTTATTAAAGCTAAGCACATACTTTGGATTCGCCATGCGCCGAACCGCCTCTTCAACCGACACATTGCCATGATGGGCGTATGAAACAGCGATATCCAGCGGATTCCGAATCAGATAAAGTACGCCTGCTGTTGCCTCGGGCGGAATTAAGGGCTGGTTATCTGGTGTCTGGATATACGCATCATGTACTTTCAAAAAGAGCGGAGGTTCTGCGTCCCTGGCGGCCCGCTTGTAAACCAGCGGACGCCATTGCTCTATCTCATCCTGCGTTAAGTCGGATGCCTCGATCCCAATAAATTCATCAAAGAACTCGCGTCCGCTTGCAATCGGCCCCCCCCGCAAATTATTGATGTCTGCCGGTGTATCAGCATCACGTAGATAGTTCGTCAGCAATACACGCATCCATGTATTACCAGATTTGGGATAGGATGCAAGCCAGTAAATCGTACTCATACGCTGCTAACGTGCCTATCACTCACTTCTTGATTCCGATTGTCGAGATCCTCCAAAATCAGTTCGACCAAAGCATCCAGATGATATGTTTCTCGTGGACGTTTTACTCGGGCTACAGGGACACGTTGCGCAATTTTTGTCAATAGCTCAAAGTGGGTGCCCCGCTTTGCCAAACCGTCCAGAAACTTATGCCGATAGGTATTCCGTACCAATGCTTGTATGATACGCATTTGAGGCATCGTCTGGATGGACAATTCATGATTACTTACAGTGAGTTCGTAAATAGCATTTATCCCCATGGGTGCAGATTCAAACTGATCGGGTACATGGTACTCGTATTTCTTCAGCTTTGGTCGGGTAGGCTCCAACTTTGTGACATCAATTTGGAGCGTCTGGGCTGCATCTAGCCAAAGCTTGGTACGCGGAAACCCCGGTATGACGTGCGATTCTTGTCGGTCATCAAGCTCAATGGCCGTAATGTCATCTGCTAACATTTTATGGCCGCGCTTTAATAGAGCGTTGAGGAGTGTACTCTTGCCATTGCCAGACGGCCCCATAAACAAAACCGCACCTTCCCCAATCTTTACAGCACTTGCATGAAGCGCAAGAATCCCTCGCTGGTGCAGAAGAGCACCCAGACACGAGCCAAGCAAGAAGACTCGAATATCACTTGGTACTGCCGCTTCCCGAAGTTGGATTGTTATCGAATTACCATCCTGGACTAGATAATGGGCAATACGATCAAGTTTGAGAAGAAACTGATGTGGTGTTGCTTCATAGAGTATATCCTTGCAGGTTTCTGACCCAAGCGAGGTCGGTACTTCCCCAAGTTGTATCGTTACATCCCTCTGAATACTCTCGCTAGCAGGAACGAATTCTGGCAATTCAATTTCAGAAGCAAAACGTAAGCCATAGGCCTTATAAGAATACATAAAGTAATGTTTTTTATAGTAGGCTTGACAGCCTTGGGAAAGCTGTCAAGCCTTTGGGGATGTCCTGAAAGACAATAATTGTTACATCAGTTGCGAGTGGGAAATAGACCCACTAAGGCAATGATAAAGTTAAGCACGAGATAGGGCTGTACATTGTTGTGAGGAACGCCACCACCCGCGGTGCCGACCCCGGTGCTTGAATAATCGGCATTTGGCGTAGGATCATACCAAAAGTCTTCAATGTAGTTTCCCGCTGGTGTGTCGAGATTCCCGTCTTTCATGCCTTGCACTGGATGGGTGTGACTTGGCAACTCTGGCTGGGTTACTGCTATCGTTTCGGAACCTACTCTGTCACCCAATCCACGGACGCTCAAACCAGGCCCATTACCTGGATGCATCGGTGCCCGTCCTTGCAAATTGGGAAGAGCCATTGTAGAGCGGCCATCCCCACCATAGATCTTCCCAATCAGTGACCACAATGAGGTATGCTGTGAAATAGGAAGCAGTCGCCCATCGCAAGATGCCCAGCCGCGCGGCGCGAAATCGCCCCCAAACATACGTATTTCCGCAATAAATGGATCAGACATGATTTTCTCCTTACCTATTAGTAGCGTCTAGGGAATAGCCCATTTAAGGCCACAATAAAGTTGATGCATAGCGTTGGCATCATGTTTGAGTGCGGTTGCCCCCCACCGGCATTCGTAAAGGCATCATCGTGAAGACCAAGGGGTGAGCTTGTTCCATAAGCATTCGATCCACTCATGTGGCCAACGACCTTGCCAACTGGAGACGTAGTATCTCCTGGGCTTGTTGATGCTGAAATTGCATGGTTGTGGGGTGGCAGTTCGTAGACGTCGAGCGTTACTGTTTCGCTACCCTTCTTGCTTCCAAGCGTATAGGGAGATAATCCCGGACCTGCGCCCCCACCGGCATGAATGGGAATACGTCCGCGCATATCCGGCAGACCAAAGGTAGTGCGACCATCCCCGCCATGGATCGTGCCAAAGAGGGCGAAAAGCGTAGTGTTTTGAACTATTTCTGTCAGTTGGCCATCGCAAAACGCCCAGCCACGTGGCGCATAATTTCCCGCAAACATCCGGATTTCACCAATAAATGGGTCAGACATAATTGACTCCTTCGTGATTAAAATTGCAGTCCATCCTCTCAGCTCGAAAATAATTTAAAATGTGGACACTAAGTAGAGTACAACCAAAGTGAATTAATTGCGTGACGGATATATTCCCATTAGGGCAATGCAAAAATTAAGCGCTGTGCATGGCTGAATGTTGTTGTGGGGTCGCCCCCCTCCGGTTTTGGCAACGCTATCTGCGTTCAGAGTTGCAGTGTCGTCCTGAGCGCGATAAGCCAAAGCGCCATCAGTCGTAGCAAGCACTCTTCCAATCGCTTTTCGCGCAATAAAGGTATTTGAAGAAACTCTAAATGTGTGGCGGTGCGGCCCCATTTCATCAACAGTCAAGGTATGAGTCTCGTCACCACCTTTTTGTCCAAGGTGGTATCTACTACCTCCTGGCGATGACCCCTTATGAATAGGGGTTCTACCTCGTAAATCTGGCACGGCAAAGGTCGTCCGACCGTCCCCACCGTACGTCGTGCCCAGCAATGAATAAAGGGATTCGTGTTGTGCGATACCTAAGAGCTGACCGTCACAAAACGCCCAGCCGCGGGGCGCATAACTGAAGCCAACCATGCGGATTTCACCTAAAAATGGTTCACTCATACAATTTCTCCTATCGACTATGTAATCGTTAACCGACTATGTAAAAACAGCTTCAAAGTATAGACCCTTCTCATCCCCAGCAATCGGGACAAGAAAGATTGGTACCAATGCACCCCATGATGAGTGGGATATTTCGTATGTCTTTTGGGTGGGTCCAACTTCCTGCGGTACGCGGAAGACTAGGGTGAAGGCATTTGACTTTGATGGCGTATCTTGCTTCTGCCAACTATATACCGCACGATTGGGATCGGGCAGTTGGGCCACCTCCACCAATTCGATGTCGAAGGTTTTCGTTGAATCAAAATGCAGCTCGAACTGCTCGTTGAGCAGCGGTTCCATTGTTTCAAAGGTCAATCTACTTGTCATTTTTGCGCCATCCCATCAGATCATACAGGCCATGTTCATCCACCTTCTTAAAGCCCAACCGCTTATAGAGCCTCATAGCCGGGTTATTCTTTTCTACATGGATAGAGACGCCTTTCTTACCATCCTGAGCACGCTGCATAAGTTTCTTCATGAAATAACCGCCTATCCCCTGCTTGCGATACTGAGGCAGCAGAGCAATATCAATGATTCGCAGTTCCGTCGGCCATTCCTCCACATAGAGTCGACCAATCGGCTCCTTCTGCCAGATCATGACATCAAAGGTCGCCTCTAGATAATTTTCCATGTAGTAGGTATGCTGGGCGTGAAACTGCGTGGCTAAAAACTGATCCTTCTGCTCGTCAGGCCAGTCAATCATAGCCATCTCTTCAGCACGCGTGCTGGCATATAGCTCAAGCAGGAAGGGCATGTCGGTATCACGAATAGGGCGTAATACAATATCTACGCCATTGATGTGTGTTGCTGTCTGAACCGTCACTGTGTAGTCTTTCCAAAGTTATAATTTGGGGTTGTTAAATTCTCCATTGAGACAAACGAACAGCAAAAACAAATCGCATCCGCCTTTTAAGTAAGAATGCAAAATACGTCTGTTTTCTCCAGAACCGATAGTGAATATCAATGGGTAAGGGAATTGCTGTGAGTGCTTTGGGAAGAGGAATGATTAATAGCATATGCAGTATACCACATTTATCGGGGTTTGCAATAGGCAAAATGTATCAGCCAGCTTACCACAAGATACAGAACAAGTTGAATAGCAGTCATGCAAATATGATTGAATGGACTTATAAGTAGAAGGATATGTGATAAAGACCGTCAATGGTCTGCAGTCATTGAGTCACTTAGACTAGAGTCAGTCTGCCACAGTTCAAGTGTGTTGCGATCTGCCCTGTAAACAAAGATTAGAAAGATAGAAAATCTTTGAAATCTCAAATCTTTGTAGTTCAACCGGATCTCACATGGTTGACAGAAAAATGAACAGGGATTAGCCAGATTTTTAAGATTAGAAGAGAAAAATCGGTTCAACCGGATCTCACGTGGTTGACAGAAAAATGAACAGGGATTAGCCAGATTTTTAAGATTAGAAGAGAAAAATCTTTGTAATCTTAAAAATCCTTGTTCCATAAAATTTTCAACCACATGAAATCCCAAAGAGCCATCTTTGTTTAGTTTTCAGGGCAGAGACTGAGCTTGCAAATGATGAAATTCTGCTGAGCTGCCTTTTCCGTCACGATAGCCCCAACCATTCGGTTAACATAAGTTGGCGTTGCGCATAGCTTTGTATCTGTCTATCGCCCCGCCACAGCGCCCATACCTTCTGGCAATAGCGCAGGAGTAAGGTTACGCCCCGTATGGGATAATAGAGATAAATCCGCCAAGAATTAGCCTCTGCTGGATACCGCAATGCCATTTCTCGTCGAGCAGGGAAGAAGCGCTGCATGGTAAGTTTGGCTTTGCCGATCAAATCTTGATTCCCTGCTAATTGAACCACATTGAGTGAGAAGCGAGATGAATCACCCTGCTTCAACGCCATTTGATGCTCGACCGTTGCGATCAAGGGCTGAGGGATTGTGGCAGGACGCAGCGCTTCCAAAACGGCATCCGGAATAGGGGTATCGAAGTAGCACTTGGTGAGAGAGAGGACCAGATAGACTCCTTTACTCCACTTTCGTTCCATGGCCCGTTGCTCAATCAATCGCCAGTTTAGGCGCGCCTCAAAATGGCGGACAGTAACATCCACATCGTAGAATGCCCGGATTCCCTGAAAGAAGAGATGCTGATAGCTGGCATGAATGCATAAGTGGAGAAGTAACTCTTCGGGGCAGAATCCAGCCATCGCTCCCTTTCCAAATGGCACAACCTCAAGATCATCCCAAAAGTTGTCTGTAGAGACATCATGAAATTGGCGTGGAGAGGCAATGGTCCAGTGGAGCTCCACAGGTACCGGGTCGTTCGGCATTCTAAAAACAGGCAGATGCTTCAGTAGCTCCACAACTGAATCCAGGGCAAGTGGTCCTTTAGGCTGATATCCCATTTCGATTAGCAGTTCGGCAGCCTGGGCTAGATGCGCTTTTTGGACCAGTATATCAATGTCTAGCATATAGCGCTGGCTGCGAGATGGATAGATTGCATGGGCCAAAAACGCGCCTTTGAGCACAATGACCGGAATCTCATGCGTTGCAAACACCTTCAAAATCTGGTGTAATCGTTGAAAGAGGTGCATATTGCGCATGGAGTTTTTACGATGGGCCGCTTTGAGTCGGTCTAAGTGGACTGAGGGGATAACTGACACATTCAGCTTCTCTTTTAACCGATCATAGAGCAAGGGGGTCAGGCGTTGACGGTCTGCCAAATCGAGCAGGGCTTTCCACTCATCAGGTGTGGTCTCTGAGGCATTTTGGTTGGTAAAGGATTGCTTGCTCACTTTTAAACAGGAGAAGAGCATCTGAGTGGTTTTATCAATAGGCATATTTCTGACTCTACTGCAACAAGGTCCAATGATCCACGGAGAAACACAACGTGGCAGAGCCACAACCAAAATTTCACAGAGCTCCTCTGAGGAGGCACAGAGATTCACTGAGAAATTCAAGAGAAAACCTCTGTGGCCCTCCGCGGATCTGATCTAGTTTTTGTAGTGGACTCATGTTGCTGTTTATCGTAGTATAGAAAGTATAAAAATTATTTACGCCCCAGTGTACTAGATTCTGGCTGCTCACGCAGTGGTCGCTCCGACCTAGCTGACGGCTGATTAGCTGAAAGCTTTTTTGTTGGGCGCTTGGCTATCTTGATAACTGTATCCGATTCTTGGCTCGCTAATCTTACAAGTCAATTACAATCAAATGTGTTTCGATTGACACGAACAAAGTAATAGAAAACGAAACCAGAGGATGAATCGAATCGAAATAAGTACTCTGTAAATTAAGGTTTTGGGCGTTGTGGCCCCCATCCCCGGCCCTTCCCCCAAGCTCTTAGCTTTACCCATAACTGGTCGGTTTGCACGGCCCACCAGGGTTAAACCCACGGGGCTATCGAGCAGACGCCCCTTGAAAGGGGCTGATCGTCGGCCAATAAGCCCGGTTTAGCGGGCGTCTGCCAAGTAGCCCTGACCGTTCACGATACTGCTGGCTAAACATTCAGTGTCTTGTCACAGGAAAAAGCAAGCTAAATTGTGCGGCTTGTCGTCCCTTTATGGGTTCACGGTGCTCACCCAGGGTTAAAACCGCTGGGCTATTGAACAGACGTCCCATCAATGGGACTCGTTGGTCCACCTGCAAGCCCAGTTGAGTGGGCGTTTGCTCTGTGGCCCTGTGCATTCATGCCAGGGTGGGCATCACGGTCCGACCCGTTTCATCAGCCCGTACAACCTTGCAAACGATATTCACATTGATCATTCATGTCGAAAATCATCAGATATTTAGACAGCAGTATCCGTTCGCGGCGGGGCGGGCACCTATACTCCCTGCTCTCGGGCTAAAGATGTGGGTGATGCTAAGTCCCATATATAGGGGAAGGGAGCCAGATTCCCCTCTCCCAGGCTGGGAGAGGGGCCGGGGGAGGGCGAAACAACTTTATTTACACAGCAATGCGTACTATATCAACACTTGGGGTATAGCATGAAAATCAACATTCTTTTGACTGCCTATGATATAATGAGCCAATCAGCAGACGCCCATCTTTTTTGAACTTGATGCTTTCATTACTCAGAGCCGTGTGCATCGCACACCTGATAAAGTTTCTGTTCATTACACTGAGTCGTGGTTACACAGAGATTCACTGTCGCTTTGAAGTCTTTCTTTGTGAGCTCTGTGCCTTCTCTGAGGGACTCTGTGCCACACTCAAATAAGAGGCATACATGCCCAAATTTCTACCAACCAGTACCGCAACCTTTCGTAAAATCATAAACAACGATCTGCTCTATATCGATAAGACAGAGTACATCTACCACTTGGTCGTGCGCGGAACTGGAGCCTATTTCATCTCGCGTCCGCGCCGCTTTGGCAAGAGCCTGCTGCTCTCTACGCTTGAAGAACTCTTCCAAGGGAATCGGGTGCTTTTCAGAGGGCTGTGGATCGATGAGAGTGATTATGGTTGGGCACCCTATCCCGTTATTCGAATTGATTTTCATAGTCACCCCATCAACAGCGTTGCCGATCTGGATAGAAGCATTCAGTTTCAACTACACCCAATTGCAGAAAGATACGGCATCACTCTTCAGGATAACCCTGCACCATTTATCTTTGACGAGCTAATTCGCAAGCTCTCTGCACAAAGCCCAGCCAACAACCAAGTCGTCATCCTGATCGATGAATACGACAAACCGATCATCGATCATCTGGAAGATCCTGATAGAGCCATCGAGATTCGTGACGCATTGAAGTCCTTTTATGGGGTACTCAAAGCCAAAGAGGCACACATTCGTATCAGCTTTATTACGGGCATCAGCAAATTCAGCAAGGTCAGTATCTTCTCTGAGTTGAATAACCTGACCGACTTAACCATCGATGGCCGATTTGCGGCCATGCTGGGCATCACCCAGACGGAATTGGAGGAGAATTTTGCGGATAGATTGCCCGGGTTTGCGGCCAAGGAAGGGCTGACCGTAGAGGAACTGCTCGACAAGATCCGTCACTGGTACAATGGGTTTCGCTTTACGCGGGTGGATACGCCCGTCTATAATCCGTTTTCAACCATGCTACTCTTTGAAATGGAGAGCTTCCACAACTTCTGGTTCGAGAGCGGCACACCTTCTATTTTGATCAAACTGATCCATGAGCGCAATTATCCGGTAACGGATTTTGATCATTCCAAAGTAGGTGAACTCGCCTTTAGCACCTACGATATTCGGAGCCTATCGCTTATTCCTATTCTCTTTCAGACAGGCTATCTGACCATAAAGGATTTCAACCCCAGGCGTGAACTCTATACCCTGCACTACCCCAATTACGAAGTGCAAAACGCCTTTCTCATCTACGTTCTGGACGCGTTCAGCTATTTAGATCAAGGGTTGAGCAAAACCCACCTGTTGCGGCTGATTGACGCATTGGAGGAACACGATCTCGACACATTCTTTATGGTACTGGATGTCTTCTTTGCCCACATTGATTATGATCTGCAACTCCTCAATGAGAAGTATTACCAGACCATCTTCCACGTTCTCTTCACGTTGATCGGGCTTGTGGTCGATGCAGAAGAGAAGACCAATCAGGGGCGCATTGATGCCGTCATCGAAGTAGACGACCATATCTACATCTTTGAATTCAAGCTCGACGATAGCGCCGAGGCGGCCCTGGCCCAAATCAAAGAGAAAGAATACTTCAAGAAATACTGGCTTAAAGAGAAGCCCATTACCCTCATTGGGGCGAACTTCAATAGCGGCAAACGGACAATCGACGACTGGGTTAGCGAAATGGCCTAACAGATCTGTTAACTTAAGCGAAAAGTGCGATGCACGGGGTTTGTTAGCCCTCGCCGTCAAAGAGAACGTTTGATTCTAGAGCAGGCGGCATGTTCCCTTTCTCAGAATGGCCCTGCGCTTAACGGCCTATGGTATAATAAACGATTAGACCGTTTACAAACAGTGAAGCGGTTATTCCCCAGCGAGTGTACATCTATGCTAAAGCCACTGCCAGTATCAACATTCACACTCCGAGATATTATCGAGAATGGATGCCTGTATATAGATAAGACACAGTATATTTATGAATTGATCCGGTATCCCAAACGGACCTATTTCCTATCGAGACCCAGGCGGTTTGGCAAGAGCTTGCTCATCTCCACCCTACATGAGATCTTTCGCGGCAACAAGGATCTATTTCAAAATCTTTGGATTCACAATAGCGATTATGAATGGAAAGTACATCCGGTAATCCGCATTGACTTTGGACAGAACACGGTCAATAGCGCGGAAAAGCTGGAGCAGGTAATAGACTATTATCTCGAGGGGATTGCCGAGGAGTATGGGCTAACCATAAGGGGCTTTGATTTCCAGACTCGCTTCCAGGACTTAATCCGGCAGTTAGCCCGAAACAACCAAGTTGTCATTCTCATTGATGAATATGACAAGCCAATGATTGACAACATTGAGAACATTCCAGAGGCGAAACGTATCCGCGATACGCTCAAAGCGTTCTATGCCGTGATCAAAGCCATGGACGCCCATCTGCATATGACCTTCATCACTGGCATTAGCAAATTTAGCCAAGTCGGAGTCTTTTCCGCGCTAAATAACTTGGTCGATCTAACCATGAACACCCAATTTTCATCCATGTTGGGCCTAACGGATGCAGAACTTCGACGTGATTTTGCAGAGTATAGCACGGCATTAGCCAGCGAACTTGGCTATACGTCCGAAGCGCTTCACGGAGAGATTCGACGTTGGTATGATGGCTTCTGTTTCGCGCCCAATGGTGAGAATGTCTATAACCCCTATTCAGTCATTCATCTCTTCTTTCAGCGGCGCTTCTTTAATCACTGGTTTGCAACCGGTACCCCCACCTTTTTGATTAAGCTTATTCATGCGCAGAACTATGATATCGTGCAGTTTGACGAAGTCATGCTGGAGGAGATCGATTTTAGTACGTACGAACTTGAAAATTTATCAGTCATCCCATTGCTCTATCAAACTGGATACCTCACCCTAAAGGGCTTTACCCAAGAACTAGGTAAAGAGGCACTTTACACCTTATCCTATCCCAATTATGAAGTAGAACATGCCTTTCGTTCATACCTAATCAGCGCATTTAGCTACATTGAGCGCACAATGGCGAGAAGCTATTTGCGCAAACTGGCGGCAGCGATAAAAGAAAAAGATCTTGATCAGGTCTTTAGCATTATGAGTGTTTTCTTTACCAATATTCCATACGACCTCCAGCTAAAGTATGAGCAGTATTACCAGAGTATTCTCTATACGGTATTCATGATGCTTGGATTGGACATTGAGGCCGAAGTTGAAACCAATGAGGGCAGGATTGATGCGGTGGTCGAACTATCTGACCATATTTTGCTCTTTGAATTTAAGATTGACAAGAACGCCCAGGAAGCCCCACAGCAGATCAAAGAGAATAAGTATTATGAAAAGTATCAACTCCATAATAAAGAGATGACTTTGATTGGCGCAAATTTTAATAGCCAGACGCGTACCGTCGATGATTGGATAAGCGAGACGAACTGACGATTCTTTCCCTCCGATCCTCAAATATTTCAAAGGAATACCCAATGATCGAAGGCAAGATAAATTTATATAGTGACACACAGACGCGCCCGAGTCCTGCCATGCTGGAAACCATGATGACGGCCCAGGTAGGCGATGAACAGCATGGACTGGATCCCACAGTCAATGAACTGTGCGAGCGGGTCGCTGATCTGCTAGGCCAGGAAGCGGCTCTCTTTTTGCCATCCGGTACCATGTGCAACGAGATTGCTATTTTGGTTCATTGCAGGCCAGGGGATGAGATCTACGCCCACAGCAGCGCCCACATTATCACGTCAGAAGCGGGCGGCCCGGCCGCGTTGTCTGGTGCTAGCGTTTGGCCATTGGATGGCGAAAGGGGCATCTACAGCGGCGAAACCCTACAAGCGGCCATCCGTGGAGGCAGCCGATACGAGCCACGTCCTCGTTTGGTGGAGGTAGAGCAAACAGCCAACTTTGGTGGTGGGGCAGTCTGGTCGTTGGCTGAGATTCAGGATGTGGTTAATGTGGCGCGCGCAAATGATTTGGGTCTGCATATGGATGGCGCACGCCTCTTCAATGCCGTGGTGGCGTCGGATGCATCGGCCAAAGAGATGGCGGGCCAATTCGACAGCGTTTGGATTGATCTGACCAAAGGGCTGGGCTGTGCGGTGGGCGCGGTTCTGGCTGGGTCACAGGAATTTGTGGACGAAGCGTGGCGCTGGAAACAGAGAATCGGTGGTGCGCTTCGTCAGGCCGGTTATCTGGCTGCGGCTGGACTTTACGCCCTGGAACACAACATCGATCGATTGGCCGAGGATCATGCCAATGCCAACCGATTTGCCGAGATTGTGGGGCAACATCCAGGCGTCAAGCTGCCGTCTGGCGCCATTGATACCAACATCGTCTTCGTGGATATGAGTGAAACGGGTGTCTCCGCTACCAAAGTAAGAGACAGGCTAGAAAAGCAAGGGATCAATGTCGGCGCAATGGGCGACTCGTTAATCCGTGCAGTGACCCACATGGACGTGAATCCAGAACAGGTGATTGAAGCTGCCAATGCATTTGTCTCGGCCATACATGACAAGTCACCATAAAAATCGGTGATTGATATGATTGAAATATCTCCTTTCCGAAAACAGATTGAGGAGCGAATCGGTCCGATACAGCATCTCGCCGCCATTGAGAAGGGATTCTCCATCGAAAAGAAGTTCAAGGTACTGGCTAGCCAGAGCGACTACTTAGTTCGCCTATCGCCACTCCAATCAGCCTCAAGCAAAGAGCAGGAGTTCGATATCATGAGGCAGTTATATGAGAATGGCGTGCAATGCAATCAACCGATCCTCATGCTGCAAAATGATGAAACAGAGGCTGTGTGTACGGTCTATAGTTACCTGGCAGGGATTGACGCTGAAGAGAACATCACAAAATTGCCGCCCGAGAGCCAATATACAATCGGCGTCGATGCTGGCAAGGACTTAAAGCTGATTAACAGCCTGCCTGGCGAGACAAATAATTGGAAAGAGCGGAAGTGTAAAAAGCATGAACGCTACGTAAATCAGTATTTTGAGCGGGGCTATCGATTCAAAAATGACGAGAGAATTTTGCGCTTTATTGAAACGCAATACGATTTCTCTGAAGCCGATCAAGATTATCTCCAACACGATGATTTCCATTTGGGAAACATCGTTATTGACTGTGGGAGGTATGCGGGCGTTCTTGACTTTAACAGATATGATTGGGGAGACCCCCTCCACGAATTTGTGAAGCTAGAGTGGTATAATTGGCCGTTGAGTGAAGCTTTTGCTCGGGGACAAGTTGAGGGTTATTTTGGTGAAAGGAAACTTAGTGAGGCTGAATGCCTTCAACTATCCGTATACATCGCCATGAGCATCGTATCTACCACAGTTTGGACACTGGAATTTCACCCACATACTTGGGTAGAGACCGAGACGAGAATACGCGCCATCCTGGATCACTTCGACTATTTTGACTCGATTCGTCCAGAGTGGGCGACGTGACGTTCTGCTCTTTGGTCAGCTTGGCACATTTATCGTTGCCATGAACGAAAGGTCATCATGAAACCCATTCTTGCCATGCCAATGTTTGACCCCAAGGGAAATCTGTTTCCTCATCTAAAAAAGATTACGGTACAGTTAAAGGGGCTATTCAAGACGGCTGTTATTAGCATCTCCCCATCAATGCAAGAGGCTCAGAAAGAGTATGTCCACTGGTGCAAAGGGGATCCGTTTTTCCATATCGTATATTTGCCGGATCAGTTGCCAGTAGGCAAAGAGTTTGCCATCCTCTATCAGAGGGCGGCTGAGCGTGCTTCACCAGATCAGGGCATTCATCTCGCCTATATCGACCGGGTGGCCTTTGCCCTACAGAGTGACTACGCGGCTCAGTTTCAAAGCGACATCCGCGAGCTAAAAGCGGAATCGCTTCCTCTCTGTTTTGAACGTTCACCCACAGCTTGGGAGACTCATCCTCAAAATTACCATGCACTTGAGGGGATGGCGACCAAAGCAGGTGAGCTTCTTTTTGGCAAGCGGCTCGATTTTGGCTGGTGTCACTTGGTCGTACAGGGCAAAGAGTTGCGGCGCATCATGCCCCATGTCCACAGCTCTGGTATTGATATGGTGGCAGAGATGATGTTACTGTTGAAGAATGACATTCAGAATAAGGAAGTTGACTGGCTGGCATGGGAGGATCCTTTTATCGAGGGAACTGATGCGGCAGAGCTTAAGGCAGAACGGGAAAAGAGCAGAGACGAAACACAGAAGCGACTATCTTACGTTGTTTCTGCATTACAGATGATTTCGGATGCGGCAAATTCGGAAAGGAGAATACAATGCCCAACGGTCTAACCGATCAACAGATCCAAAAGTTTCATGACGACGGCTTTTTGCTTGTGCGAGATTGTCTGCCCAAAGCGTCCATTCAGCCGCTGATTGACGAACTGAATCAACAGGTGGATGATCTGACAAATCAAGCCATTGACAAAGGCATTCTGGATCCCAAAGATCGCCATGCCGATGCTCCTTTTGAGACGCGCCTCCACCTTGTTTGTAACGCAGCCACAGATCGCAACTGGATCTGGCGCGAAATCCAGTCCGGCAAGCGTAAGAGTCCAGGTATGTTTGCCCTCCGGTCAGCCTCAGCACTTCTGGATATTGTAGAATCCTTGATTGGTCCGGAAATTCTGGCCCATCCCCAGTTTGCCCTGCGCGCCAAGATGCCTGCTCATGAGGAGACTGTGGTCCCCTGGCATCAAGACCTGGGGTACTTAACACCAGAAGAGGCCGGAGAAACGCTAGTGGCCAATTGCTGGGTTCCTCTAGTGCCAGCTACAGCGGAGAATGGCTGCATGGAGGTGCTGGCTGGTTCCCACAAGGGCGGTTATTTGCCCCATCAGCAGCTCATCCAGATGGAAGGCCACACAGCTCGGATTGGAATCGCCGAAGAAGATCTACCCGCCGGGGAAGCTATTCTATGCGAAATGGACGTGGGAGATGTACTGCTTACCATGGAGCGGGTTGCCCATCGCTCAATCCCCAACACTTCCCAAACCGTTCGCTGGAGTGTGGACACCCGCTACAACCAAATCGGTTTACCAACCGGGCGTGAAAACGTACCTGGATTTATTGCCCGCAGCGCCAACGATCCGGCCCACGTCACCCAATCCTGTGATGAATGGATTCAGCTCTTTCTTGATAAGGGACTCAATCCAACAGAACGCAAAGAGGCATATGCAAATCGGTGAGGTGTGGTCCGTGGTCCATAGTCCATAGTCCATAGTCCATAGTCCATAGTCCATAGTCCATAGTCCTTGGTCTGATTATCGATCCTGATTGACCCACCTGCTCACCTGCTCACCTGCTCACTTGCCCACCTTCCACATCATCAACAGAATCCCCAGCACGGAAAAGACGGTAAAGCTGAGGAAGACGCGCTGGTAGGCTTCGATTTGGGTTAGGCCCTGGTCCAGTCCGTTTTGGAGGAGGACGCCTGCAAGGGCTACGCCAATGGCGGTTCCAACGAAGCGGACCATGCTGTAGAAGCCTGCCGCCGTCCCCATCATCTCGTCCGAAATGGTTCGTAACGTCATGGTATGGAGTGGTGCCAGAACCAAACCGACCGCGGCGCCGTGGATGGCCAACAGTGCAACCAGTGTCCATAATGGTGATTCTGCATTGAGCCGGGAGAAGAGAATCAAAACGATAAGTTGAATTGAAAATCCAATCATGATGGGTCGACGGCTGCCAAATTTGTCCGCAATTCCACCCGCCCAGCGCACCATTAAAGCCATGGCCCCAGGCATGATCATAGCCATCCCACCCACGCCGGAAGCGGTCATGCCCCGTACATCTACCAGGTAAAGAGGCAATGTAAAAAAGAGGGCCATCATGGAGACCATACGAGTGGCGGCCCCCAACGTGCCTTGGGTAAAGGCCAAGTTGGAGAAGAGATTCAGAGGCATAAAGGGGTTGGGATGGTGCCGCTCCCACCAGAGGAATGTGCCCAACAGGAGCAGGACCCCAGCCAGCAGACGCCAATCTTGCAAAGGTGGATAGCCGGTGATGGGACCGCTGGAGAGATAGAAGAGTAAGCAGGTAAGGGTTGACGCCAACAGCCCCGTTCCGCCCCAATCAAAGGTTTGCCAAAAGTCGGGGCGTACGTTACTTAAGCCAGAGGGAATGTTGCGCCAGACTACGGCATACGCCACGATACACATGAGTATCGGGGGCAGAAAAGCAGTCCGCCATCCCCATCCATCAATCAGAAAACCGGCCAGCAGCGGCGAGATGAACCCAGCTATTGGACCCACTGAACTCCACGTCCCCAACGCGCGGCCTCGTTCGGCAGCTGGAAATACAGCCGAAATCATGGCTAACCCCAACGGCATCATTCCCGCCAGTCCCACCCCTTGGATGGCTCTACCTGCCATAATCCACGGCACGTCTGGGGCCACAAAAACAATAACCGTTCCCAAGGCACAGACCATTGTCCCTGCCAGGATCAACCGTCGCCGCCCCACCGCATCACTCAGCCGACCATAAACGGGCATCAAGATCATGAAAGGCAAGGTGAAAGCGGTTGGCACCCACGCCGTCACGTCAGCCTGTAGCTGAAATTGGTCTCGGATCACTGGTAGTGCTACGCTAGACATGGAAGACGCCAAGGGCATAAGCATGGATGGAAACATGAGGCTGATGAGGATGCGCCAGGCCGTGCTACGGGGGACCAACCCGTCGTCCGGTTCAGTTGCCTCCATGGAAGAAGTTGATTCCATCGGGTCAGGAAGATCGTGTATGGACGGGTCAGACACATCCGCGGCTTTCATACCGGAGCTAGATCGGAAGATACGGCGTAGGGTGGTGGAGAATGTATTCAAAACAGGGAGCACCTCCTGGTGCAAGGGTCTGTGGGAATAATCTGGGCAGATTTATCCAAAAAGACAATCCCAGAATCGGCTCTTCGATTCTGGGATTCTAATATTTTTATATACTATCAGTAGACCGCAAGGGGGACAACATCGGCAGTGCCGACTTTGGACTAACGACCAAGCGACCGTGGACTATCGATTATAGAACAGGTTGGGTTGGTGTGCTATTCCCAATATTCTCCTGTCTGTTGTGCTTTTGTTGTCGGTATGGTATCGTTCTAGAATTTATATGGACGACAAACCCACCAAAAGGAGCAAACCCTATGACAGAAACTATGCAAGCCGACAACATCGTCCTCGCTCGTGGCCAGCGAGCTGGTGCAAATGAAGATCCCCGTCTGGATTGGTGGCGGGCTGCTAAGTTTGGCCTTTTTATTCATTGGGGGCTGTACGCAATTCCGGCAGGGATTTGGCAAGGTGAGGAGATTCCAGGCATTGGTGAATGGATCATGCTGCGAGCACGTATTCCGGTGGCCGAGTATGAGCAGTTGGCGGGGCAATTCAATCCAGTAGACTTTAGTGCCAAGGAGATTGTGGATCTAGCCAAGGCTGCAGGCCAGAAATATATTGTTATCACCTCCAAACATCACGACGGTTTCTGTCTCTTCAAACCATCAGTGGGCGAATACAATATGGTGGACGCCACGCCATTTGGTCGGGACGTCATCAAAGAGCTGGCCGATGAGTGCGCCCGACAAGAGATGAAGCTGGGCTTCTACTACTCCCAAGTCCAAGATTGGCACCACCCCGACGGCGATGGAAATGACTGGGACTACGACCCAACAGCCCAGAATTTCCAGAACTACCTGGATAATTATGTGGTGCCCCATGTTACAGATTTGCTTACCAACTATGGCCCCGTTTGCCTCATCTGGTTTGATACACCCAAAGGGATTAGTGAAGCCCAGAGTCGCCAACTGCTCGATCTCTGTAATCGGCTTCAGCCAGAGTGCTTGGTCTGCGGACGATTGGGCAATACGTTAGGCGATTACGCTACGGCCCGGGATAATGCGATTCCCGGCAACCTGGTGGCTCAGCTAGACTGGGAGACCCCCGCCACCATCAACGATACGTGGGGTTTCAAGTTCAACGACCACAACTGGAAGTCGAGTGAAGAGCTGATTTGCAAGCTGACTGATATCGTGAGCAAGGGCGGAAATTACCTTTTGAATATAGGGCCTACGGAAACCGGTGCCATTCCAGATCCCAGTATTGAACGACTGCGCGCAATGGGAGCGTGGCTGGAGGTCAATGGGCAAGCCATTTATGGCACAAAACCGGGTCCGCTCCAGGGAGAATCTTGGTGTCGCACCACCCAGGATGAGAACCACGTCTATCTCCACGTCTTTGATTGGCCTAAGGATGGGAAGATTCGATTGGAGGGGATTGAGTTTGCCAATGCCTACTTACTCACTGAGCCAGCTAGTGATCCGCTTATTGTCTCAATTCAGGAAGGGAAGACAATCGTTGAGGGGCCACCGTCTGCGCCAGATCCAGTGGCAACGGTCATCGTGCTGACTAAGTCTTGAGCCGATTGATGAGTTCGCTGCAAAAAGCCTAATCGAACCATGAAGGGCCTGAAGAAAATGAAGGTTAACTATGAGGGGCTTCATGCCCCTTCAATCACTTCATGGTAAATTTTCTCTTGCTGCTGTAGGCCCATTGATGACCAATCAATTCACCATTGCCACGGCCCAAAGCCCCATAACCATTGATATGGTCGAGAATAGAGTTGTTCTGAAACAACAAAACCTCGGGGTAACAGGCACTTCGTCTCATCAGTCAGAAGGCATCGCCGACAAAGTGCCACTTACCCAAGATTTTTAATCCGCAACAACTCGAAAATGTTGGTTCGCAAATGGAGGCGGCTCGATAGAATTTTATTATTTCACTTACCGCTCGTCATTTGCCACCTGTCTATTGAGCTGCAGCCTCAACATTGCTGGCATCATAGACGGAAAATGGCCCCATCAGAACGCGCAGCCCTTCTTCGCGGGTGGGATCTTTCTCGATAGTGTAAGATCCCATGCGACCTGCTTCAAAGGTCTGTCCTTCTTCGGCAGTGATGGCACCTGTCACGAGATTATAGGTGGCGTGGTAGGTTAGGTACCCTAGGTCCACAAAGCTCCAGAGGGCAAACTCAGGCGCACACCCATTCAAGGTAAAGGAGACCATTTCAGCCGGTAGCCCTAGGCCGCTTACCTTAACCTGATCACAAAGCTCTTCATCCTGCATAGCCTTAGCAGCAGATGCAATGCCCACAGTTGTGGGGGCCATAATCAGCTCTATGTCTGGGTGCTTATCAACAAGTGCCAAAGCTTGGTTGTAGGAATCCTCAGATTGATCATTCCCATAGACCAGATCGACCATCTCAATGTTGGCATACTTTTCATCGTTGGCCAGAGCTTCTTCAAAGGCTGCATTCCAGGCATTCTGGTTGGCGGCATCAGGCGAAGCAGAGAGAATGGCCATCTGTCCCCCATCTTCCCCCAAAATGTTTAGCGCCATATCGGCCATGACAACGCCTGTTTCATCAAAATCAACCTGCGCAATAAAGAGCTGCTCACCCTCGGCAGACGGAATGGGCGAATCCCAGGTGACAACCACGGCCCCAGCATCTCTGGCAGCCTGGGCAGCGGGCACAATCTGATCGCCTGAGTTATTGGAGATCATGACAGCATCAACACCCCGAGTGGCCGCAGTGGTGACAATATCGATCTGTCCTTCCACACTATTCTCAGCAGTGGGTCCAAGAAATTCAGGTTCGGGCGCACCCAATTCAGCCGCCGCTTCAGCGGCACCCGTATTGGCTTGATCAAAGACCAAAATACCAAGGAATTTGGGCAGCAATACCATGGTGGGTCCATCCATTGTCCCACCTTCTCCATCACCTTCTTCCTCAGCTGGCGCAGCAGTCGCCTCGGCAGAAGCGTCAGCAGAGCTTTCGCTAGCTGCCTCTTCAGCAGGTGCGGCTGCCGGAACTGCGCAGGCGGCCAACAAAAGCCCGGCCGTCATAGTTAAAATCATCAGACGTTTGAGGAACTGATTCATCGCTCTTCTCCTTAATTTAGTAGATTGTAGTGGCTAATCCAAAATCAACTGTTCAGATGAGTAGGTACGCCGCGTATCAGTCGTAGTGTACGAACCGAACGGGGCGTACTATCTTCATGTAGGGGACGAATTCTAAATTAGCCTTACGTGCTTTGACGTACTTCAATAGATGAATTGACTGCAAAATAACCATGAAGTTGCTGAGTGTACTGTAAATTAAGTAATGTAGAATGTGCAGATTTTGCAGTAGAAAAAGAGCTACTTCATTGTCATTTCGAGCCATCTGCTCACTATATGGCCGCTTGGACGGAGAAAACAAGGGTATCCAGCCCGAACGATGGGTCCCTAGCGAGAAATCTTGTGCTTGTGGCACCCAGATTTCTCGCTAGGGGCGAAACGAGCTTGTGAAATTCACTTTGTTCTGCTGTATAACCCTCTTTTTGGGCATAGGTTGGCTCGAAATGACACTGCTTGTTCTTTCTGTACGGTTAGCTACATTTTCTCCCCAATCTGGACTTTATGGGTAAAGGTAGATCTAGCTTGGGAGAGGGGCCAGGGTTAGGGCGGGAACGCGAGAGAACTTAATTTACAGAGTACTGAGATACAATCTTCAATTTCCTCATGGTGAGATAGGTTATCCACAGTAGACTCCTAGGTAGGATATACAATTGAGAGTATACCAGAAACAAATGGTGACGAGCGAAAATCGAAAATCGTTAGACCCTTATGGCAGTGAGAGCAACACAAAATTGTCGATATTGAGTTTAACCACTTCGTTAGTAAGGCCGAAGGCCCCGAATTCTTCATAGTGAACGGTGAATTGCGAATGACGGCATCTGTGGTGCTATCCCGCTCATTCGTCATTCACCATTAAGAATTCACCATTTACAATTCTGCTAGCTCTTTTGTCTAACGAGCCACCTTTCCTGAATGGTTTCCCAGATGTTGGGGGCTAGGACGGATACGACCAACAAAGCACCGATGATACCTGTTTGGGTATTGCCCGTAATGTTGACAAGCGACAGTCCATTCCGCAGATTTAAGATAATCAATATAGAGAGAAAAACACCCGTTAATGTTCCAGAGCCGCCAAAGATACTAACGCCGCCAAGTAGCACCATGGTAATGATATCTAGCTCAAACCCATCGGCCGTATTACCCCGCACCGCGCCCAGGCGAGCGGCCAGCAAAATACCAGCTACAGCCGAAATGAAGCCAGATGCCATAAAGAGCGCCATCTTCACCTGCTGCACCTTTACACCTGAATAGCGGGCGACATCCAAGCTGTTGCCAATGACATATATGTAGCGTCCAAAGGCAGAGAATTGCAAAACAATAATGGCAATCACTAGCAGAATGAAGAAGAGAATGATGGCCAAAGGTAGCGGTCCCAGCAGTGGCTGTTGTCCCAAGAGATCAAACCATTGAGGAAAATCGCCAACCGATGTATCCTCGATGAGAATGCGCGCAACGCCTCGGTAGCCGATCAAGCCGGCCAGGGTGACTGCCAAGGATGGAAGCCCAATGCGAGCAATCCAGAAACCATTAAAAGCCCCACAAATTGCCCCTACCAACAAGCCAGCGAATATCCCCACAATGATTGGGTATCCTGCTCCGTGTAAGGCAGCCAATACCGCTGCCGCTAGCCCCATAATGGAAGCGACAGAGAGGTCAATCTCTGCGTTGATAATGATCAGCGTCATAACTAGCGCAACAATAATCTTCTCAATGGAGAGCTGGAATAGGTTAATCTGATTATTGATTTGTAGATAGTAAGGCGACTGGATCGTATTCATAATCAGCACACCGATCAGAATAACGACCAACAGAGATTCCCAACTACGCAAACGATTCAAAATAGATGACATAAAGATTATAAAGTGTTTGTTCCGGTACAAACTACCGCCAAAAGCGAGCTTCTTGAAAGGACAAAATGAATATACTCGAGAAATGGCCAGGTATCGTTTAAGCTCGAGTGTTGATAGCAAGAGCGTCTCGGTTCAATCATACACCCTTTACATTGCCACATTGTATTTGGTACAATACATGCATGTCTAAAAGAGATTTCTTTCACGAAGCTGTGTGCGATGCCCTCGAAAAAGATGGTTGGAGCATTACCGACGATCCGCTAAAAATCGAGTGGGGTGGCGCAACGATTAAAATTGATTTAGGTGCAGAACGTTTATTAGCGGCGGAACGTGGTGATGAAAAAATCGCTGTAGAGATTAAAAGTTTCATCAGCCGTTCACCAATCTCTGAATTTCATACAGCATTAGGGCAGTTTATCGGGTATAGACGCGTTTTGCGAGACGAGCAACCCAACCGAGTACTCTTCCTAGCGATTCCTGTCGACGCTTATGAAGAGTTTTTTATGACGGAATATGCGCAATCGCTCGTCAAAGAACAAGCAGTTACCCTTATTATTTACGATCCACTCAATAAGGTGATTGTAACATGGAAAAAATAACGCTATATCAAAAGTACATTCAGGAAATATTGTACAGTTATCACGATGGTGATAAGCACGTCAATAATTCACAAATCATCTTCGATACTGAGCATAATCATTATCAATTACTGACGCTTGGCTGGCGTGATGAACTCAAACGTATTTTGCACATCGTTGCTCATGTAGACATTATTGATGGCAAAATCTGGGTGCAACGAGACTTCACAGAGCCGAGTATTGCTGATCAGTTGGTTGCAAAAGGGGTACCCAATACCGATATTGTACTCGGTTTTCACCCTCCTTATAAGCGTCCCTACACTGATTTCGCCATTCAATGATAAGAACTCTTCATCTATCAATCTGTTGATAACTTGCTTTGGTGGTTTCCAGAAGCCCAGAATGATCGCAACCGCTCCAAAATCACTGCGTCTGAGGCAATGGCTAGCAAGATAAGCAGACCGAGCAGGGCATCTCGCCAAAATTCGCTAATCTGTGACCAGCGAAGGAGGCTCTGCTCCAAGGTTGCAATTAGCATGGTGCCAAGCAAGGCACCAAACATGCTACCAGAGCCGCCAAAGATATTGACACCGCCTACAACAACCGCGGCCACCGATTGCAGCTCTAGCCCTTGGCCGGCCACAACGGTAATGTTGCCAAAGCGGGCCAGAAACATAAAGCCCCCCAACCCACAAAGGGCCCCACAGAGCAAGTAGGCTGTTAGAACTGTACGGCGAACAGGCAGGCCAGCAAATTCAGCCGCTTCCGGATTAGAGCCGATGGCAAAGAGACGACGTCCAAAGGGCAAGTAGACAATGACCAACTGAAAGAGTATCACAACGCCAATGGCAAGCCCCACCACAAGCCTGATATCCAGGGCACCGATGGTGAATAGATCTTGGCGCGGCAAGTCAACCAACCAGGTGGGTAAAGAGCTAGTAATCACCGTTTGGGCATCCGAAAAATCAACGAGAATTGTACGATAGATGGCCAAGGTCCCTAATGTGGTAATAATGGCGGGAACTCGACCATAGGTAACAATTATCCCATTGAAGAGTCCCATGATGGCCCCGACGCCAACAGCCAACAGGACAGCAAGAATCGGTAGCATTTCATTGTTTGCTGCCAATTGGGTCCCCACAAAATAGGCCGTAAAGCCCACAATCGATCCAACCGAAAGATCGATATTACGGGTGAGTACAACCAGCGTCTGACCGACGGCAATCACCACAAGGATCGCAACACTTGTCGAAATTCGGTTGAAGGTACGGGGATGATAGTAATTTTCAATCTGAGAGCCGAAAAAGAGGATGGCAGCCACAATCAGCAGCACCAAGCTCAGCTCACGGACTTGCTCCGGTCGGATCGCACGCGTCAGTAAGTTCATTCGGTGTTACCCTTGGCCCATGGCGGCCGTTAGGATCCGTTCCTGGGTTGCTTCTGTTTGCTCAAAGATCCCCATTTGTCGCCCTTCTCGCATCACGAGAACTCGGTCACTCATGGCCAGCACTTCGGGCAAATCCGATGAGATGAGAATAATCGCCAGCCCCTGACTGGCTAGGCCATTAATGATGTGGTGAACCTCAGCTTTGGCCCCCACATCAATGCCCCGGGTCGGCTCGTCCAAAATGAGAAGTTTGGGTCGGGTATTGAGCCACTTGCTCAGCATGACCTTCTGCTGGTTCCCTCCGGAGAGCTTGCCAGCTTCCAAATGAATTGAGGGTGTACGAATGGAAAGCTGCTCCTTGAACTCATCGGCAATGCGATTCTCAACCGGACGTTGAATGAGGCCCAGCCCAGTGAGATAGTTCTTGAGCATGGGGAGCGATATATTGGTTACAATGGACATGGGCATGGTGAGGCCGAGTTGACGACGATCTTCAGTAACGTATGCAATGCCTAACGCTAACGCCTGTTCAGGAGAATCAATCTGAACTGTTTCGCCCTCAAAGAGAATTTCGCCTTGATCCGCGGCTTCGATCCCGAATAGAGCCAGTCCTATATCGGTTCGGCCAGCACCAACCAATCCGGCAAAACCAAGCACCTCGCCCTTTCGTACGTCAAATGAGACGTCTGCAAAGACGTTTTCCTTCCCCAGGTTGCGTACCGAGATGAGGGTTTCGCCCACATCGGCTTGACCTTTGGCAAAAAATTCATGGATCTCGCGACCGACCATATCACGGATGGCACTTTCAGTGGTCACGTCGCTGCGTGGTGCAGAGGAGATGAGCTGGCCGTCTCGTAAAATCGTAATGCGATCCGAAATTTGGAAGACTTCCTCCATGCGGTGGCTAATAAATAAGATGGAGACGCCCTGCTCCCGCAGTGTATTCGCCAATGCAAAGAGCTGATTGACCTCGTGGGCAGAGAGAGAAGCAGTCGGCTCATCCATGATCAGCACCCGAACCTGAAGTGAAATGGCTTTGGCGATTTCAACGGCTTGTTGAGAAGCGAGGGTCAGCCCGCGGGCAGGGCTACGTACGTCCAGTTGAATATCTAATTTGCGCAGAATAGCATTAGCCTCTTGGTAAAGCTGCCTCCAGCGCATGACAGAACCACGATTGTTGTGGGCAATGAAGATATTTTCCGCCACATTCAAGTCAGGGAAGATCATAGGCTCTTGGTGAATGGCGGCAATCCCCAGCCGTTGTGCATCCTGGGAGTTGAGGATCGATATAGGCTGACCATCCAGCAACATTTCACCCTCATCTGGTTGATAGATACCCGTTATGATCTTGATCAGGGTGGACTTCCCCGCGCCATTTTCACCCAGCAGAGCGTGGATCTCGCCAGGGTAGAGCGTTAGCGAAACATCATCTAAGGCTTGAGTCATGTCAAAGCGCTTGGAAATATGGGTCATCTCCAAAACGGCTTTCTGTTCCTCGGGATGGTTCTGCATGTAGCTATAAACGATTAATTGATTCTGTGGTCGGTTTGGGACGGGGTTGAATTTACTGCGTAAAGTTCATAGAGTATATCAAGTAATGAACCGTATAGCCTAATTCTTAAGAAGCGCCAATGGTTCTCGCGGTTAGGTAACGCGGCTCCGTACTGAGGAGGATACATCCGCGCAAACCTTGATCCCTACTCCTAATTCTTCTTTTCCCAAACGCAAATGCTCCCTGTGACATATTGGCTTGCCAGATAGTATGAATCGTTTATAATAAAAATGGCTCTCAACTGGTCAGCGCTTAGCTTTTGGCCAGAATTTGGCCCAGTTTCTTAATTTGCTCTTATACACTCCTATGCGATAAAAACAATTTGCCATATGAACAACACCCAACTCCTTCAAGAAAAACTCACCCAAGCAACCCACATTCTCCAAGAACTAGAGATCGACCTCTGGCTTACCTTTGTGCGTGAAACCTCCATGTCACCTGATCCGGCGCTAGAGCTGATCTTTGGCTCGGATCTTACATGGCCCTCGGCATTCCTGCTGACCAAAGAGGGCGAACAGATTGCCATCGTCGGACACTTTGATAGCGCCAACTTGCTGGAACTAGGCGTCTATACCAACGTCATTGGTCATCATCATGGGATTCGGGACGTGCTGATTGCCGAATTGGATCGCCTTGGGCCAAAGCAGATCGCCATCAACTACTCAGAGAGTGATGTGGCTGCCGATGGACTGAGCTACGGTATGTACCGTAACCTGCTCAATCATCTCGATGGCACACCACATAAAGAGCGGCTTATCTCAGCAGAACAAATTAACTTCGCCCTGCGCGGTCGTAAAAGCGCTAGCGAAATTGAGCGGATTCGCCAAGCTATCGTGTCCACTGAAGCCCTCTTCGGCGAAGTGGAAGCGTTTGCCAAGCCCGGCATGACGCAGAAGGAAATTGCGGCTTTTGTCCAAAATCGAATTGATGAGCTAGGGCTGGACTACTCCTGGCCCAAGCCCTTTAACCCGATTGTCACTTGCGGCCCCGAATCGAATGTCGGTCATGCCGCGCCGGGAGATGTGGTGCTACAAAAAGGCCATCTTCTACATATGGATCTGGGTATCCGCGAGAACGAGTACTCTTCGGACCTTCAGCGCATGTGGTATGTGCTGGACGATGGAGAAACGGAAGCTCCATCCGAAGTACAGCGCGCCTTTCAGGTAGTCGCTGGCGCGCTCAAAACGGGCGGCGACCATATGAAGCCAGGGATGCCAGCCTGGCAGGTTGACGAAGTGGCCCGAGAGTACATTGTGGATCATGGCTACCCTGAATTTATGCACGCGTTTGGTCATATGATGGGGCGGGTAGCTCATGATGGCGGTACGGTCTTAGGGCCAAAATGGGAGAAGTACAAGGGGATCTGCGAGTTTCCGCTTGAAGTGGGAAACGTCTTTACACTAGAGCTGCACGTCATGGTCGAGAATCGGGGCATGATGAGTTTGGAAGAAGATGTGGTGGTGACGGAAGATGGGATTGAGTATTTGAGTACGCCACAAACAGCGTTAAGATATATTGGTGGGTGAAATGCCCTAAACACGGATAGTATGAACAGGGATGAAGAGTTCTTCGAAGAGTTGACTATAGTAGGTAAAGCTTAGCCATAGGGGAGCGGTAGAGTAGAGGTAGAGAAAGTGTGGTATAATGAGTACATTACCATATTACTCCGTTTGGATATAGTTGTTTGTGACGAAACCAAAGAGCTGCTCAATGATACTGGCCTCTACAAATAGCATATTGGTCAAGTGGACACAAGGCAAAATTCATTGCGCATGACAATTGACAAGAATCTTTCATAGAATAGCATTCGCGAAACCATCGCAAAAAGCATCCAAAAAAGGGATGTGGAAGGCTTATGTTTGATGTCAAATAAATATTTAGAATCAAATTACCGTGTTTTTACTCTGGGAAAACGGTCAATCTGTCAAAATGTGGAAGGATTAAGGGTCGGAGATCTAGGAATCCCTGTGAAGGGCCGGAAACGGGCTTAGGAACGATATTGCTGAGATAACTTTGAAAGTCGGAGATCTAGGAATCCCTGTGAAGGGCCGGAAACTAATTGTGCACTACGTTTTTGATCGCTTTGACAACGTCGGAGATCTAGGAATCCCTGTGAAGGGCCGGAAACCAAGATGCTGGCATGAACTGAAACGGCCCAGTTGCTCGTCGGAGATCTAGGAATCCCTGTGAAGGGCCGGAAACATGCATCAGCGATCGACGCGCCATTATTTCCTGTGGTCGGAGATCTAGGAATCCCTGTGAAGGGCCGGAAACATGGTGGCATGCTAGCTGAGTGTGGATCACTTTCAAGTCGGAGATCTAGGAATCCCTGTGAAGGGCCGGAAACAATCTTCCATCGAAAAAGACAGGTCATGTGATGCAACGTCGGAGATCTAGGAATCCCTGTGAAGGGCCGGAAACGCAATACTTAGCCTTTCTCGCCAATGACACGTGGAGTCGGAGATCTAGGAATCCCTGTGAAGGGCCGGAAACGTATACCAGGGTAGGCTTGCGAGTGTGCCCCAGAAGGTCGGAGATCTAGGAATCCCTGTGAAGGGCCGGAAACATTATCTATGGCTTGATTTCCACGCTCTAACATAGGTCGGAGATCTAGGAATCCCTGTGAAGGGCCGGAAACTCAATATCATCACGGTTTGGCACCGTATCCCCATGTCGGATATCTAGGAATCCCTGTGAAGGGCCGGAAACCTGACATTTGTATGCTCCTGTTTTCGAATTGTTGAGTCGGAGATCTAGGAATCCCTGTGAAGGGCCGGAAACTTGTCCGCGCCAGCTCTGGCAATGCGGCCATACTAGTCGGAGATCTAGGAATCCCTGTGAAGGGCCGGAAACTCTGCCGTAACAAGATCAGGATCACTCCATGTCAAGTCGGAGATCTAGGAATCCCTGTGAAGGGCCGGAAACTCACCCATCGTCGGGTATTCAAAATCATAATACCGTCGGAGATCTAGGAATCCCTGTGAAGGGCCGGAAAATTATCGTCTAAAACGATTTGAGCGATTGTTGGTGCGTCGGAGATCTAGGAATCCCTGTGAAGGGCCGGAAAACCCATCCATACTTTCGAAAGCATTCATCATACTAAGAGTCGGAGATCTAGGAATCCCTGTGAAGGGCCGGAAACTTGATCTTCACCGACAACATAGATTTCTGCAAACTGGGTCGGAGATCTAGGAATCCCTGTGAAGGGCCGGAAACGGAATCCAAAACGTTTTGATCTTCCCACATAGCTGGTCGGAGATCTAGGAATCCCTGTGAAGGGCCGGAAACTAGTTGGAGTCGATATTCGCTGTGAACGTGAAAGCGTCGGAGATCTAGGAATCCCTGTGAAGGGCCGGAAACCCATATACCGGTGAATACTCTGCAAGGAATTTTGAGTCGGAGATCTAGGAATCCCTGTGAAGGGCCGGAAACGTTTATCACGATCAAAACCATCCAGAATGGCTAGTTGTCGGAGATCTAGGAATCCCTGTGAAGGGCCGGAAACTAACCATTTAGTAAGCAGGTGAGCGAGGTACCAAAGTCGGAGATCTAGGAATCCCTGTGAAGGGCCGGAAACCTAAAGCCGAGCAGACCAAGACCATCTGTTCCTCAGTCGGAGATCTAGGAATCCCTGTGAAGGGCCGGAAACCAGGACCTCAATGAGAGT
>JBCCHB010000115.1:0-54741 GCA_039028975.1 Chloroflexota bacterium | reverse complement strand
CTACTCTCATCTTTAGGGCTAACCAACAGCGAGATCCGCACCCGTCTCTGTAATACCGCCGACGCGATCACAGGAACGGGTCAATTCTGGCAATGTGGCCGAATCAACATGTTGCGTGCTGTCAACAACGATGTCGGTGATGAACCTACACCGACCCCGTCACCAACTCCATCGCCAACACCGTCTCCGACACCTACGCCCCAGCCAGAAGAGACGCCTACAGGCGACAATACAGTAGAAGATGGTAGCTTTGAGGAGAACCAGGGGTGGTCATTCAGCAGCGCGGATATCCGCTCGACCGAACGCCCGGTTACGGGTCAATTTAGTGTCAGCCTGGGTGGTGAGAACAACTCAGCAGATTTTGCCCAGCAGACGGTGGTCATTCCAGCCAGTGGGCAGCTCTCCTACGCCTGGATTGCCACATCGGCTGGCTATGGCTATCAAGATCCGGCGGATCGGCTTGTGCTCCAGGTAGAGCTACAGGGTGTGTCAAACGCCACGTTTATCCTGAGTCACCCGCCGAGACAGCAAGGCTGGAGAAACCCATCGGTGGATCTGAGTGAGTTTGCGGGTCAATCGGTCAGGATCCGCTTCAAGGCAGAGACCAACGCGGATTCACCAACGACTTTCTTTGTGGATGATGTTGAGCTAAAATAGGCTCATCCAAAGAGAATAGTTGCCTACAGGGGGCGGTGAGGAGCAAGAAATGTTCTTCTCGTTCTCCTCAAAAGCCGATCACATTATGGTCGGCTTTTTTTGATTGGCGCGCAAAAGCGTAACACGGTATTGAGAAAGCCCGCGTCATGTCGAGCATTCGGCGTTGCAGCCAAATGCAACGCACCCAGCTGGTGATTTCGGGTTCGAGTATCTCTATACTCAGCTCCGTTTGAAAACGACCGCAGTATAACTGGGCTGGGTGCAATGCATTCTCACCCCAAACTCAGATGCTCCCAATGTGATCGCATATTCGTTGTAATAAATCGACCTGATTCTGTCACTAGTTACTATAGCGCAAGTTATTATAGCGCAAGCGAATTAGGAATGAGCTGTAAATAATTCAACCATATGCTCTCTCCTCTCCGGAGAGGAGAGAGAGAACATGCTCAGGATATTTATGACCGGTTCCTTAGGAGATGGATTAGACAAATGCACGAGCAGGAACAAAAGCAGATCTTTGACAACTGGTTAAACCAGCACAAAGGCATTCTCTTCAAGATTGTGCGAGCCTATGCCTTCAATGCTCATGATCGGGACGATCTGTTTCAGGAGATTGCTCTGCAATTGTGGCGGTCGATTCCGGACTTTCGTGGGGAAGCCAAGGTGTCGACGTGGATCTACCGAGTGGCTCTCTACACGGCATCGGCTTGGACCCGGCGCGAGAAGAAGCAGCCATCAACGGAACCGCTCGTAGCCATGGCCCAGACATTGACGGTTATGGAGCAGCCTAGCGATGCACGCGTCGAGTGGCTCTATGAGCAGATTGCTCGACTTGACCCCATCGATCGTTCCCTCTGTTTGCTCATGCTGGACGGATTTAGCTACAAAGAAATGGCCGAGATGCTGGGCATCTCAGAGGGCAACGTGGGGGTTAAGATTCACCGTATTAAGAAGCGTTTGGTGGGGCAAGTGAGGGAGGGAGTGCAACATGGGCATTGAAACGAACAATGGATTTGAAGCAAACAGTGAATTTGAAGCAAACAGTGAATTTGAAACAAACAGTGAATTTGAAACAAACAGTGAATTTGAAACAAACAGTGGATTTGATGAACTTAGGGAGTTTGAAGATATGAAGATTATCTGGGACAGTCAAAATGAAGAAAAACTCTACGCAATCAATGAGAATGCGCTCTTCACGCAGATCAAGCGTAAAAGAAAGTCTGTTAGCCGATCGCTGAGGCGCTTTGAGATGATTATGATTGGGGTGAATTTTCTAGTGGGGATTGCGTTGATTGGTGTGGCGTTTCTAAACGGCATTGAGTCTCATGACTTTCTGCTACCGGGTCTCTACCTTGGATATACAGTACTTGCCGTGATCTGGCAGCGCAGACGCCGCCAAGAAGATGTCCATTTTGAACAGACTATGGTGGGTGAACTCGACAGAGCAATCTGGCAGATCAACTATCTGATCAAGCGCAATCGCGAGTTAATCCTCTGGTATCTACTACCAATGACTTTGATTATGGTGGGTCTGATGCTTTATGAAGGGGAGCCGCTGTTCGCATTGGCCATCATCGTGGTCATGGGATTTTCTGGCTTTGCCACAGACCGTTGGGAGATCAAGAGGTGCTATCTGCCTAAGAAACAGTCGCTAGAATCCCTGCGGGCTAAGCTAACGACAGCAGAGATTTAGACTGGTCTTTCTGTTAGAGAATTTACCGTCACAAATCAGGAGGTCAGGCCTCGGCTTAACTTCCAAATCAACCGTCAGCGAACCCCACACTCCACAAGTGGGTACGTCCCAGAATGAGGGACGGAGAGTGCGTCGTACTATTCAAAGATAGATTGATACGTGGAGCATCGTCTGAACAGTGCGACGCATTCGGCTAGACAGGTTCCTCCTTTTTGGAGACCACGCCCCACGGGCAAGGCGTTTCAGCTAGATAATGTACATGTTTTATAATTAAACCATGTCTACCCCAATTTTAGCCACCAAGCTCTATATCCCACCGCCACGCCCCAACCTCGTCCGTCGCCCTCACCTGCTTAAGCAGCTAAGCGAAGGATTGCAGCAAGGAGCGCATCGCAAACTGAGCCTCATCTCCGCGCCGGCCGGCTTCGGGAAAACGACGCTGGTCAGCGAATGGGTAGAGCAAATCGACAATCAAGTTGCCTGGATCACCCTGGATGAAGAGGATAAAGATCCAACACGTTTTTTTTGCTTACCTAGTGGCAGCGTTACAAACAGTAGAAGAGAGCATTGGCCAAAGCGTTCTGAATTTGCTTCAATCCCTACCGCCCTCACCGATCGAGTTGCTGCTGACAACTCTACTCAATGAAATCAGCGCTCTCTCGGACGCTTTTGTGCTTGTCTTGGATGACTACCACGTACTTGATGCCAAAGTAGTTGATGACGCCCTCATTTTTCTGCTTGAGCATGTGCCTCCCCAGATGCATATACTCATCATGACCCGGGAGGATCCACCGTTCCCCTTAGCTCGCTATCGCGCCCGAGGAGAGCTGACTGAGCTGCGTGCCGCCAATTTGCGTTTTACCCCTGCCGAAGCCGCTAATTTTCTCAATCAGATGATGAATCTGAATCTTTCAGCGCAAGAGATTGCTACTCTGGAAAGTCACACAGAAGGCTGGATTGCGGGCCTGCAAATGGCTGGGCTTGCGTTGCAAGGACACCTTGCCCGGCAGGAAACACACTCGATACAAGAACTTACTGCCCTTACACAAAACAATACTGGACAACTCGATACTGGACAACGCTACATTAACGGTTTTATCCAGGCATTTACCGGTAGCCACCGCTTTATCCTAGACTACTTGGCCGAAGAGGTTCTGCAACAGCAGCCTGAACCAATTCGCCGATTCCTGCTACAAACTTCGATTCTTAACAGCTTATGTGGCCCGCTTTGTGATGCGGTTATAGACGTGGAGCAGGGTCAGGATGATGGGCGAAAGATGCTGATGTCCTTGGAGCGAAGCAATCTCTTCCTCGTTGCATTGGATGAGAGACGTGAGTGGTATCGTTACCACCGCCTATTTGCCGATGTTCTCCAAGTCCACGCGTTAGCCAGTTACCCCGATCAGTTACCGATTCTGCATCAGCGGGCAAGCATCTGGTACGAGCAGAAGAATTTACTCTCAGATGCGATCCGCCATGCGTTTGCTGCTGAGGATTTTGAGCGTGCAGCAAACCTGATCGAAGTAGCGCAAGGGGTCACCCAGACGCGTTTCCCGTTCGTTACGCGGCTCGACTGGCTGAAAGCGCTACCAGAAGAGTTAGTTCGTGTAAGACCAGTGCTCAGCGTCGGTTATGCGTGGGCGCTGCTCAGTAGCAATGAACTAGAGGCCGGCAAGGCTCGTCTGCAGAACGCTCAAAGATGGCTGGATATAGCGGCGGATAGAATGGCGCAGGCAGAAATGGCCAAAGCAGACATATCTGATACAGCTAATGGTGATCTTACTGATGCTAGTCTCACTGATACTCGTCTCACTGATGCTAGACCCGCTGACGCTAAAATAGCCGTTGTAGATGAAGCCCAGTTTCGGTCTTTACCAGCAGCAGCTGCTTCTGCCCGGGCCTATATTGCCCAAGCGCTAGGCAATGTACCGGATGCGGTGGCTAAAGCCCAACGGGCACTCGGGCTGCTGTCAACAGATGATGATGCCGAGCGCGCACTCCCAACCATGATCTTAGCCATGGCACACTGGGCCAGTGGCAACCTGGAAGCAGCTAGCCTGTCTTTTGCCGATTTTATGACGACGATGCAAACGGCCGGTCAGATTCCTGTTGTAGTTGGCTGCACGTCATTCTTGGCTCAGATCAGGGTGGCCCAGGGACATCTCCAACAGGCCATAAGAATCTATGAGCGCTCATTGACGCTTGCCACCAAACAAGGTGGATCAGTTTTTCCGGGTATGGTAGATCTGCATGTGGGGTTGAGTGAGCTGCTCTATGAGCGAGGGGAAGGAGAAACCGCTGCACACCATCTACGACGTAGCGAGGAGTTAGGCGAGCAAGCCATAATATCTGGTAACGAGTATAACTTGTACCCTGTTATGGCGCGTATCAAGGTGAACCAAGGCAACCTAGATGGGGCGCTTGAGCTACTCGACGCAGCGGAACAGCTCTACTACAAGACGCCTATCCCTATTGTACGTCCTTTTGCCGCGCAAAAGGCGCAAATATGGCTTGCTCAAGGCAGGTTGACTGAAGCCTTGGATTGGGTACATAAGCGAGGTTTATCTATTGATGATAATCTCAGCTACCTCCAAGAGTTCGAGCATATGATCTTAGCTAGAGTCCTCATTGCTCAAGAGCAAGGTAGCCAGGATCAGAGTCATCAGCATCAACGTAATCTAATCCTGGATAGCCGAGGCAGCAATGACGAGGGCGCAGGGACCATACAACAAGCTTTGGGATTGTTGAACCGCCTCCAACAGGCAGCGGAAGAGGAGGGAAGACAAGGGAGCTTAATCGAAATCCTGATCCTTCAGGCCCTTGCCCATACCGTGCATCAGAGCACCCCTTCTGCGCTCCTCTCCCTAAAACGTGCCCTAACGCTGGCCGAGCCAGAAGGCTATGTCCGCATCTTTGTAAATGAAGGCCCACCCATGGCACTGCTGCTACAAAAGATAGCCGCTGACGCTATCATGGCAAAGGAGGTTGTGCCAAACTATGTTCGCCACTTGCAGGCAGCCTTTGACAAGAGTGAGGTTGAAGGACCTGCTACCCAATCTCTACCAGATGCATTAAGCCAACGAGAGCTTGAATTGTTGACCCTTGTTGCCGATGGCCTAACGAATCAACAGATTTCCGATAGGTTATTCATTTCCATCGCAACAACAAAAAAACATATGAGTAATATTTTGAGCAAACTGTCGGCTGGCAATCGCACCGAGGCCGTCCGGCGGGCACAAGATCTACAGTTACTTTAGCCCTCACTGTCAATACTTCTGCAACCCTATACGACCTCCATCCCTACGCAATACAACCCACTACAACCCTATAATACTCCTTTAGAACGCCGACAGAGACACCTTTCTGTGCTATGCTATATTGCGGTCGGCGCGAAGCCTGAGTTTATATCGGCGGTCGTGATAAATTAACACCGCTAATCGAAAGAAAAAGTGTTAATTGATGCGAAGCCTATGTGCATGTCATCCCGTTGAGACATGAAAATAAAAGAGCCGAGGAGATAAATTGATGCCTGAGCAAATGTCAGACCCGATCGATCCACAGCGTGAGCAAACCCCGCTAATAGTCTATCAGATCAGAGTCCAGGGCCATCTGAGTCTTCAATGGGCAGAGTGGTTTGAAGAGGTAACCATTACACTGGAAGAGACAGGCGATACGCTTTTGACTGGTTCAGCGGTCGACCAAGCCAGGCTATATAGTTGGCTAAGAAAGGTACGGGATTTGGGTATGCCTTTGCTCTCAGTCATACGCGTTGAAAGCGAACAGAGAGAGCACTCAAGCATCAATCATTCTTCATAAATAGAAAACACCAGTATCAGTAGATCGCAACGAGGAGGAGGCGCTCTCTATGACGGGCAATGGTATTGAGCAAGCATAAGGCTATTGCACAAAAATAATTACCCAAAAATCGAGCAGTGAGCACGCCCTCGTGCGGGTTGAACCGGCACGGCACCTAGAAGGTAACCGGCCTACTAAACGGTATTTTATTCTGTGGATTGGCCTAAAGTCAGGGTATTCAAATACCCTGCTGATACAGCAAGCCGACTGAATCTCGGCTGTATAGGCATTCTCTAGTGCGCTTTAGCGTAACTTTCTTTAACAGACGCCGAATTCATTCGGTGGCGGATATTGAGTGATTGCAGGGGAAACCCTGGTTGCTAACCCTCGGTCTATTTGAGCAGTCGTTTACTAGCAATTTTGGAGGCTAAATTATGAAAGCAATTGTTTGTCACAACTACGGTGGACCTGATGTACTTCAACTAGAAGAGATAGCAAAGCCTGTGCCCAAAGAGAATGAAGTCCTTGTCAAAATCCATGCGGCGTCCATTAATTCATGGGACTGGGATCTGCTCAAAGGTGATGTGGCAAATCGGCTAATCTTTGGTGGATATCGCAAGCCTAAACTCAAAGTAATCGGCTGTGACATTGCTGGACGAGTTGAGGCCATTGGAGAAAACGTAACCAAATTCCAGCTTGGCGATGACGTATTTGGGGATCTATGCGCGTCCGGTTGGGGTGGTTTTGCCGAATATGCCTGTGCACATGAAAATGCACTGGCCTTGAAATCGCCCAGCTTAACATTTAAAGAAGCCGCGGCCGTACCACAAGCTGGTGTCATGGCTCTACAGGGCCTACGCGACAATGGCCAAATTCAACCCGGACAAACCATGTTGATGAATGGTGCCGGTGGTGGCGTGGGTACCTTTGCCATCCAGATGGCCAAAGCATTTGGGGCTGAGGTGACCGGAGTAGATAGCGCAGACAAATTAGAGATGCTGCGCAGCATTGGTGCAGACCACGTCATCGATTATAAGAAGGAGGATTTCACCCAAAATGGTAGGTGTTATGACCTAATTCTCGATGTGGTGGGAAAACGTTCGGTCTCCGATTACAATCGCGTATTGAACCCTCAGGGAACGTACTTTATGATCGGTGGACCCATCCCTCGCATTCTTCAAAACCTACTCTTGGGTGCATGGATTTCGAAGAGGGAACCGAAGAAAATGGGTTTGCTGCTCCACGAGCCAAACAAAGATTTGCCCTATATGAATGAGTTCTTTGAAGAGGGAAAAGTCAAACCCATTGTGGATAGATGCTACCCGCTAGCAGACGTGGCTGACGCATTTCGCTACTTTGTCGACGGGGAGTTCCAAGGGAAGATCGTTATCACTATGGACTAGGCCCACTTTTGTACTTTTTTCACCCACCATTCTGCGCCTTGTTCCTTTGCTACTGCCAACGCCTTGGCAAACGCGGCTTCAGCTTCCTTTAGTTGGTCTGTCTGCTTCAAAATTGATCCATGAATGCGGTGCAGCTCTGCCTCGCACCAGCGTTCATGGGTTTCGGCCAACTGCATGAGTGCCAGTTGGATCATGAAGCTGCTTCCATCAATTTGACCCGTCTGAGCCAACGTCTCGGCCAGGAGGGCAGCAAAGTAGCAGGCCCCTGTCTTCGCCCCCGTGTTGCGATAGAGTTCTGCACTGCTTTGCATCATCTCTAATGCTCTTTGGATCTGGGTGGCGTCGCCCTTTGCGAACTGGCATGTGGACCAACCGCGCAGAAAGCCAGACGTGGCTATCCAAAGACGGAATCCATGCTCCTGGGCGACTGTTTCGGCTGATTCAGCCATCTCTAAGCAGGCCTCAGCGTTGCCCAGAAATTGCTGCTGGACGGCTGCATAGCTCTGGGCAATCACCTGGGAATAGGGATGGTTGAGTGATGCAGACCAAGCCAGTGCTTCATCAACCCGAACTTGCGCTTCTTCAGTCTCCCCCATGCAGAAGAGTGCCCACGCACTATAGACCAAGCTAACCGTTCGTGGATCCTGGCCAAAAAGATAGGCGTGCTGACCGTGCTCATCTGGGTTGTAGAGTGCAAGGCTCTGATCCAAAAGTCCGATAGACGAATCGAACTTCCCCTGGTGCATATGATACGTGCCCAGGGCCGTATAGGCTTCTAGCCGCAGCGCCCCCGTACCTGTTCCACCTGCTTCTGCATCCTGGGCCAGCGAGACCATTTGGCCGGCAATCTCCATTCCCTTATCAAAATTAGGTTGTATCTGATAAAAGCGACTGAGTCCCCACATCACCTTAAAGCGCTGATGCACCTCGCCTATGTTCTGGCAAAGTGTCCAAGCACGAGTGAGTGCCTCTTCGGCTTCCACTGCGGCATAGCCCTTGGTTGCCAAAAGCAGACGCCCGCGTCCTACCTGGATAGAAAGCTCTAACTGGGCAGATTCTTCCTCTGCGCCCGAAGCTTCTGTCAAAAGATCCAGTGCACGGTCCAGATGAAGCAACGCCTCCTGAGATGCACTCAATTGGGCGGCCAATTCTGAAGCCTTTATATACCACTGAATCGCTGGCCAAGGCTGGCCGCCTAGCTCGTAATGGCTGGCAATCTGGCTGCTGGCGCTATCCATCCTGGAAGACGAATGCTCTGCTGGGACTTGGCCCTCTAATGCCTGTGCCGCTCTGCGATGAAGCTGTCGACGGCGCATGGGGCTAAGCGTCTGGTAGACCACGTCACGTAGTTTGTCATGAACAAAGTCGTAGGCATCATCGTTCATGGTAATCCCCTGGCCGTACTCGCGGATGATCTGCTGCTGCCACAGTTCATCAAGCCCCTGGATTAATGTATCCTCGTCATCGCCCGTCACCGCAACCAACAATCCAGTCGTAAAGACGCGCCCGAGTACTGCAGCCACGTCTGCCAGAGACCTTGCAGTTGGTGATAGCCGCACCAAGCGCCCCTCTACAACTGATTGAATTTTGGTCGGGAGCAGGGATTGTTCAACGCCCCCCTCCTTAGCGTGATCAGAATCAGTCATCTTCTGAGCGAGGCTACGTACCATCTCCTCTACAAACAGGGGATTCCCTTCGGTGTCAGCGAAGATGCGGGCTAGCTCTGCTTCGCTTGGTTCTGTGCCCGAGAGGGTCTTGACGAGTTGAGCAGTGTCAGCCATATCGAAGCGATTTAGCTCAATCTCATGCAGTCTATCATTGCGTCCTAATGCGTATTTGAGTGCATGGAGTGGATGGTCTGTCTCGATTTCGCCTGTGCGGTAAGTGGCCAAGAGCAACAGCCGCATTGGACCTGCTTTTTGGAATTCGTTCTGAGCGAGACTTTGGGTCTGGAATAGATATTCGATCCACTCCAACGTATCTGGATCACACCATTGAATGTCGTCGAGCAACAACAGCAACGGACCATCGACCTGGGTCACCAAAGCCGCCATGGCCTCAAAGAGGCGAGTCCGCTGCATAGATTCTGCCCCCGTAACCATCACGTCTGTGGATGAGTTTCCACTGCCTAGCTCAGGCAAAAGTGGGATGAGTGCCTGCTGGTGGTGTGGCGATATCTGGTCGAATTGGCGCTGAATCGGCGGAACGCGCAGCCATTCCTGAAGTGGAGCAAAGGCCAATCGCCCACCTGCGCGATAGCAGTGGGAAAGCGCCGTCGTAATGCCCTGACGGGTCAATGCGGTCAGCCATTCTCTAGTGAGGCGGCTCTTGCCGATGCCGGCCTCACCCGATACAATCAGCATCTCGGCCTGACCTTGCGTTACTCGTTTCCACACCTGCTGGAGATCAGCCCATACATCATCCCGGCCAACCAAAGGTACACGACGAGGAAAGCTTTCCGTGGCACTCTCGTCAGGGTCTAAGTTGAGCAGTCGTTCATAGATGGCTTGGGTTGCAGGTCCAGGCTCCACACCTAGCTCGTCTATGAGTGTCGTCTGGCAATTGTGGTAGGTGCGCAAGGCCGCGGCCCGATCCCCGTAGGTGGCCTGGAGCGTCATGAGCAATGCATAGTGGTTCTCCTGAAGTGGATCGATCTGGAGCATCTTTTGGGCAATATCTATCGCTTCGGCATATTTCTGCTGCTGCTCCAACCGCTGGACTAGATGTTGGAGTGCCTGATAGTAGCGTTGCCGCCATGCATCACGTAGAGGAAGGATCCACTCTTCGTGGCAGTCAGGCAGTAGATCGCCCTTATACTGTTGAATCGCTCCAGCGTAGGCACTTTGGGCTAGTTCACCATCCACGGCCTTGGTCCCGGCCTGATAAAGCATGTCAAAAACCAGCACATCAACTTGCGCGGGCGAGCCCTCTTTCCAACTTACGCTTTTGTTATTGCTTTGGATAAATGATTCTGTTTGAGGCAGATGGGTGCGCAGCAGATGAAGCGCGTTACGCAAATTGGTACGAGCCTGGCTATCGCTAGAATCTGGCCAGAAGATCTGGGCCAAGGACTGACGCGATTGAGGCATTGCTTGATGAAGGATCAGATAGGCTAATAGCCTTTGAAGGCGTGTGTTGGAGAAGGCTGCCACCGGTTCCTCTTGCCAAGTAAGCTGAAAGCCACCTAGCAATTGAATTCGCAGCGGGTGTTCGGTTGAATTTGAATCAGCGGGGCGTTGATATGCTGCCATAGAAAATTAGTAAACAGTTGTGTTACGTAACAACACAAAAGGATCACTCTCGCCTAGATCTTATTCGTACCCAGAGTCCCGTATCAGGATGGAGAAAAAGATAATGAATCGCTAATGTAAAGCTGAAGAGAAGCACAACTAAATAGACGGTTAGGCTGTTGAACATCCACTCTACGTTATGTCTTTCTGTGGCAAATCGTTGGGCCAGCGCAATGAGTTCAGGATCGGTGATCGACTTAAGTTCAGTCGTCAGTGTGGGATCGGTAACCAGCTTACCGTCCACAATGAGTGTATCGTCATTAAGAAGTCTCCGTTTGGTAATTATATCTGCGAAACGGGTTAGGAACGGCCAGATGAGAACCAGATCGTAGGCCAAAAAGCTCCATAGTTGGGCGGCGCTATTGGTCCAGCGTGGATAGATTAATGCATAGAGAAAGTAGAATGCATCACCAAAGAACATCCATCCAATGAGCGCGGACGTTAGGGGGGAAAGGGGCCAAGGCATAATCTCTTGGGTTTGGCTAATGAGCAGCGCACCGACTGAGGCTAGAGAGATCACAAAGATCCCATAAGCCCATCTGAGGATGTCAGGCATGGGATATGGATCGGGTTCCACGAATTGTCTGGCCCAAATAATCAGAACAACATTAAAGAGCGCAAAGAGGGCGAAACCAATGACATAGATAAACGTCTGCTCACCTAGTAGCGTCTCATCACGCATCAACGATACGCTCATCCCACCAAACATAACGGCGAGATTAAGCGACCCTGCCGCAATCATGTGTAACCCACCGGTTATGCCTATCCAAAGCATGGCTACCGCGATGGCGGCCTGCATGGATGCGACAAATAGATAGGAAAGAGGGGTATCAACTGGATTGGGCCAAAAACGAGTTAGCCATGGTAAACCCAAAGCAAATCCCAAGGCCAAACCCAGTAAGAGCAGACCACCAATGATTAAGATTGTGCGTACAAACCGTTCCATGCATCATCTTCTTGGGTACGGGGCGGTTGCGATATCGCCTCCCAGGTTAATTTTGTCCCGACTTTTGTTAGGTTCAGGATGATACTATTTTACCACGCCCGTTGATATCGTGCAGATCATTATTTTGTCGCAACGACTGCCTTCATGAGCTGTTCTCCAACCTGATGATCTGTGGGGGGTTTTCAATAGCGTGCTCATCAGCCAATTATAACACATCTATATCTATAAACTTAAGCAAAAAGTGCGATGCACGGGGTTCCTGGACATCTCTGTTACAATGGGTTTCTCCCCCGTGCGTTGCACTTGTAGCGGTCTTAAGTTTACACTTACGATAACACATCCCAAACTTGCTACACTCCAACGGGAAAGCCGTTGGAGTGTAGCAAGTGTTGGTCAATGTAATTAGAGATTCTTTGCTAACCTGAAGGGATAGGGTATGGGCAGATACCTGTCAGTTGTGATGACTAGGTACATCTGGGGTGGTAGATGTTCAAGTAGAAACGAAAGGATCTTATGGCCTCGCCATCCCAGCCTTTTCTTGTGCCATAGGTGCTGGGGCAAAACTAGCGGAGCGGCTGCGGAAAATATCAGCTGGATTCATGTAGGGCTGAGGATCTGAACAGCCACCCCAACCATCCTGGCGCGTATATGGAGTAACGCGGATGCCGAAATGGAGATGAGGGCCAGAGCCGCAGCCCGTGTTCCCTGTTGCTCCCATTACTTGCCCGCGTGCCACTTGGGTACCTACCCCGATATATACCTGATCCAAATGGGCCGAAAGCGATTCACCCCAGGCATGTTTGAGTAGTATATAGTTGCCAAACCCACCGGCCTCAAATCCAACTTTGATGGCTACCCCGTCATCAATGGCTGTCAGCGGGGTGCCAACGGGTGTGGCAAAATCTAGCCCGTTGTGGCCCTTAAGGGGTACACCATCATAGAGAAACTGGCGGTAGAACTCAGCATTACTGCCCCACGCTTGCGACATGGCAAAATTACCCTGAAAAGGCTTGCCCACAGCAATCGTCCCGTCGTTATTTTTTTGCAGCGTATTGTCTTTTATACCTGTATCGGCGTGGCCCAATAGCTGAATACCATCAGGGGCAGATTCTGCTACCCAACCGCGGACGCTCTCCCCGGTGGGCAAGGTGCCGCCAATACACCACCACGACAAACCATCTGCTGTTTGTGGACCCTGCTGGACTGTCAACCTAGCTTGGGCTGGAAAGCCGCAGATTACATCGCTGTCTGGCTTGTTGACATAGCCTGCTGTAGCCCGCAAGTTGACTGGATCCGCTGTCACATTGGCAACCTCTTGACCGATAGAAAAGGTACCATTGGTTGATTGGGGTAAACCATTTCCTTGGGCTGATAATTGGCTTGCGGATAGCAGAACCATGCCCGTTGGATCTGTATCTGCCACCCACCCTTTGATGAGCGTTCCACTTTCCGCTACCCCCTGGATCGACCACCAGGTTAACCCATCTACTTCAGTTGGTCCACTCAGGAGCGTCATCTCTGTCCCCAACACAATTTGCGCGATGACATCCGTACCGGGTTTGCTCACGTAGCCTGGCGTCTTACGGACATTCAGGTACCCTGCTGCATAGACCAACTGACCCACGGTGACTTGAGTTGCTAGAGTCGTCATGATGTTTATCTCCCTCGCCACCAATCTTTGCGCACCCGCGGATCCATAAAACGACCTGTATCGCGAATCACCACCCGAATCTCATTCCCGCGAGCACGCCCAAGTGCCTGACCCGCGCGCAAGGCGGGTAAATGGCTACGTCCCTGGGCATTCATCTGCTCATAGAGAGCCAACAGCGAAGGCTCAGTGTGAACATTCTCAACGTGGATGGCATACCCATTCACAATGCTATCCTCCCCTGTGTACTTGAGCGTTATGCGTTCCCGATCGGCATAAAGTACCAGGACTGCATTCCCTTGTCCAATCTCATATCCGGCATTGGGTACGTGAATCGTCTCTGCGGCAAGAGTTTCCATACCAAGAACCGATACTGCATACTCGGCGTCAACCCCGCCACGCGAATTACTCTCCCAAATCCACTGATGGACGCGATGGACGCTGCTAAAAGATGGTGTGCGATGGTCCTGAAAGAGGCCAGGGAGTTGAGGCGCACGATTATCCGTGGGGCCGGACATATCAATGAGCCCGACTGTTTCCTCTGTTGGTTCATAACCACGTAGTGCTAGGTTGATATCTCCATGCTGGGCTGCAGGGCGATCAGTCGGTGCTCCATTGATCGGCAGGGTGCCATAACTCTCACCTGAAATGGGAGCACTGAAATCAGATGCGCTGTTTGTAGACGAAGCAGGTGTCGCCGTTGACAGGTCTGGGGTATCCTCACTTCCTGAAATGCTTTGTTCCGCCACTGATGCTGTATCGGTCGCACCATTGGATGCCGGAATCATCAACGTTTGGCCAGGAACAATATGATCAGCGTTGGTCAAGTTATTGGCAGCCTGGATGAGCGGAAATTGTTCGCCATCCCCATATATTTTTAGCGCAATACCATAAAGTGTATCGCCCGACTGTACAGTATAGTGTGCATTCGTTGCCATGAAAATTATCCTATCATGATTATGGTCACGTCCGACACGACATGAACTATAGCTCCGATAGAGTCTCGACATGGGTAAAGTTGGATGAGGAGAAGAGGCATAAGGCACTTTCTATTTTGCATCAAAAGTTTGTTGATAATCTTACAATTGTCTTGCAATGGCCTACCGGTATGTTAGTTATAACGCCTGTAACTAATTTTGCGAAAAATGCTTGCTTGGCCGTATTAAAAACAATTTGTAAGCTTTTAGTCACATTTTTCCCCAGGTTTTCAATTTAAACTTGCATCAACCCATCTACTGCTATTTGATTCTGAACCTTTTTGAAAGCCATGCTGTCTTTAAAGAGCGTTGAATATAACGCGGCGTCCTCGAATGGGTTAACCTAACCATTTCTACCTTCCTGTATCCCATCAGAATTACATCGAATCTCAGCGATATTGGTTTCGTTTCTTCTACATAAGACTGCTCATTTGAGCATATTTGACTGAAGACAAATATTCAGTAGATCGCAATGTCACTCTGAGGAACCGAAGAGTCTCTCACTGGCATTGCGATCTACTAATTCTTAATTCATCCTTGAACCCTTGGGTATTCTGCGTTCCCACGCTAATGTGAGTCTATTTTGCACGGGCTTACGGAAATCTTACAGAATGCTGGGTTTGGAGAGAAAAAATACAAACAACTATGACTACGGAGTAGGAATGCCAATAATCAAGAAAAAGAACAAGGATGGAACCAATCCATTACGTCAAAGCTTTGTCAACCGAATTCGAACAGGCAATGTTGTTCCCTTAATCAGCAATGAAGTGATGGGCGACCTCGTTTTCGGTGGATATAAAGAACTGGTAGAAGGGTATGCAGAGTATATTGAGTATCCACTGCAATTCCGAGACGATATCCTGCGTATGACCCGCTATAAAGGGACAACTGATGATTTAGACGATTGGGATTTGAAGGAAGACTATCTTAATTTTCTAAAGAACCATCTTTACTATATAGCCGAGGAAGATGGAGTAGATGAAGATGAATTGGAAGAGGTAGCCGAAGAGGTAGATGCGCTCACTCTATCTGAATTTGCTCAGCGTCTTGGTTACCCAAAACTTGATAGCCCTACAGATCCGCTCCTCGTCTTGGCCAGCTTGCCCCTACCCATTTATCTAACGACAAGCTACCACTCTTTTTTGGAGGAAGCCCTACGCAAAGCTGGCAAAGAGCCACGTTCCGAAATTTGCCGCTGGCATCCTGGTTTAGGGGATATCGAATCTGTCTTTGATGGTGAATATACCCCTTCACCCACCGAACCGTTGGTCTTTCACCTGCATGGGCTGGATGTACGCCCCGACTCGCTGGTCCTGACCGAGGATGATTATCTGGAATTTCTGGTGGCCATAGCCCAAGGGCGCGGCGAAGCTAGAACCGACCCCATCCCTGGACGGGTACGTCAGGCCCTTTCAGCATCGGCCATGGTCTTATTGGGTTTTGGCTTGCCCGATTGGGGTTTTCGGGTCATCTTTTGGGGGCTGATCAAGCCCACGACCATGACCCATAAAGGCGTTTTTTCACTTCAACTTGAACCAAGCGACGAAGAGAAACGCTACCTGCAGCAGTATCTAAAGCGCGAAGCCGAAATCGATATCTTCTGGGGCAGTGTGAATGACTACGCCGAGATGCTCAAGAAAGCATGGAAAGGATAAATCTAAAGGATAAGTTCCATGACGAATACAGGCTCTCCCTCTGTGGCAGCGCAAACCGCTCTGACACAGTCCGCCAACCAGAGTACAAATGCCTATGTTGGACCGCGTACCTTTCGCCGTGAGGATGGCGGCAAATTTTATGGGCGTGAATATGAAGCCAGCGAGCTGCTGGCCAGGGTGATTTCCCAGCGCCTTACCCTCTTTTACGCCCAGTCCGGGGCCGGAAAAAGCTCCATCGTCAACGCGCGTCTGGTGCCCCAACTGCAAGAGCAAGGCTTTAGCGTGCTACCCGTCGGTCGAGTCAGCGGCGAACTTCCCCAAGGCATCGATGGCGTAGACAATATCTTTCTCTATAACCTGATGTTGAGCCTGGATAGTAGTGAGATGCTCAATCCTCAAGATCTAGCCAATCTCTCTTTGCCACAATTTCTCGCACAGCTTGTGAGCAACGATGGTGAGCACTTCTATTTTGATCCAAGCATTGCTCTGCACCCCGATGGACCAATCGACGGCTCTGCCGGAACTCACCAGGAAGTGGCTGAAAAGACTGGCCTCAACGGTTCTCATAAAAACAGTCCTCTGGAGATGGCAGAAATAATGGCCAATCTGCATGAGGAAGCTGATGATGAACTGGCACCTTATGTCTTGATTATTGATCAATTTGAAGAGATTATCACCACCCACCTAGACCGCTGGGATGAGCGGGATGAATTCTTCCGCCAGCTCAATCAAGCCATGCGAGTGGATCCCAACTTGTGGGTGCTCCTAACGCTGCGCGAAGATTATGTAGCCAGCCTCGATCCGTACGCTCCCTTGCTGGATGGCAAGCTACGAGACCGTTTTTACATGGAACGCATGGCCATTGAGGGTGCTCTCCAAGCCGTGGCCCAACCAGCCGCTGACGCAGGGCGCCCCTTTGCAGAGGGTGTAGCCAAAGAACTAGTGGACCAACTACGCTTGGTACGCGTTCATGGCAGCGACGAACCCCAGCTTGGTCAATATGTGGAGCCGGTTCAGTTGCAGGTCGTCTGCTATCAGCTCTGGGAGAAGGTCAAAGATCAGCCTGGTAACACGATTCAATCAAACGATCTACCTGTGGGCTATATCGAGCAGGCCCTGCGCCTCTTCTACAGCGACGTCCTGCAAAAGACACTAAATCAGCAGGCGGACCTGCCTGAACGTATCCTGCGAGACTGGTTCACCCATGAACTGATTACTGAAGCCCACACCCGTGGTACCGTCTACCGGGATGAAAATACAGGCACAACAGCCGGTCTACCCAATGCGGTAGTCGATCTAATTGCACAACACTTTCTCCTACGCACCGAACTACGTGCGGGGGGTGCCTGGATCGAACTGGTCCACGACCGCTTTGTGGATCCGATTTTGCAGGACAATGCGGAATGGTTTGCCAACTACGACAATCCGCTGGTGGCACCGACTAAGGCATGGTTGAAAGACGGCCGCACATCTGACAAGCTTTTGACTGATTCGCTACTGGCCCAAGCCCAAACTTATGCAGCTCAAAACGAATCCGAGTTAACCGAAAGCGAACGCGAGTTTCTGGATGAATCTACTCGTGAACAGAAGCGGCGCGAAGAAGAAGCCCGACGCAAAGCCCAGCTCCAGCTTATTGTGTTGGCTACGGCATCTGTGCTGGCTGTCGTCTTTGCCTCGCTGGCGTATTGGGGGGTCACGAATATGTGGCGCGCCGAGAGGGAAGAAGCTGCTGCGCTAGCTGCTCAGGCTACGGCGGTGGCCGAGGCTAAGCGGGCGGATAATGAAGCGGATAATGCCCGCATTGCCCAAGGTCTTGCCGAGGAGAACGAAGAACAGGCTCGTATCGCTGAAGCGGAAGCCAAAGAGCAGGCGCGTATTGCCCTTTCCCGCCAATTGGCTGCTCAGGCGTGGAATGAGTGGAGTGCTGGTAATCCCGATTTTGGATTGTTATTGGGCATTGAGGGACTAAATGCTCAGGATACACTGGAGGCAATTAGCGGATTGCGGCGCATTGTTGCCCAGCCAGATGGCACAATCTATCAACTGAGTGGTCACCAACGAGGTATTCATCGTGCGCTCTGGAGCTGGCATAAGGATCGTATTTTAACTGTAGCCAACGGTGGTGAGATTTTCATTTGGGATGCCTCAACAGGCGAACGAGTTCTTGAATTTGTTGGCCACGACAGCGTAATTTGGCACACCCAATGGAGTCAAGACGACAACTATATTCTGACGACCAGCCGCGATGGTACAGCGCGGGTGTGGGACTCAACAAGCGGCGACCTCCGCTTAACTATGGATGGCCATGATCAGTTTGTGACATACGGTACCTGGGATGCTGCTGAAACACGCATCGCTACGGCCAGTACCGATGCTACGGCCCGCATCTGGGATGTTGCCACAGGCGAAGAATTACTCGTGCTTGAGGGTCACCAAGCGCCCCTCGCCCAAGCGCATTGGAATGCTGATGGCAGTCGCCTTTTAACAACGAGTTTTGATGGTACAGCACGTATTTGGAATACGGAGACTGGCGAAGTGATAGTGGAACTCACCGGTCATACAGATATCGTGTGGAGTGGTGCTTGGAATCGTGACGAAACGCATATGCTAACAACCAGCTATGATGGCACAGCGCGTGTTTGGGACGCTACCACGGGCGAGGTGTTGCTCATGTTGCATGGTCATACCGATGCTGTGCAGGTTGGCCGCTGGAACCACGATGAAACGCTAATCTTTACGGCCAGCAATGATGGTACCGCTCGTGTTTGGGATGCTAATACAGGAGAGGCGAAGTTGGTATTGAAAGGACATACTGATCAGATCAATGCCGGTGGATGGAATGCCGATGAAAGCTTGCTGTTGACTTCAGGATGGGATAACACGGCCCGTATTTGGGATGCCACAACGGGTGATGAATTGCTTGTGCTTAAAGGACACACATCAAAATTAAATTTCGCGACATGGCACCCCACAGAGAACCTTGTCATGACAGCCTCTGGCGACAAGACTGCTAGGGTTTGGGATATTGTGCTCGCGGAACGTCCCCGTGGCGAATTGCCACTCTTGTTCGGTCATGCCGGTACGGTGAATGAAGCGCATTGGAGTGACTCTGGTGATACCATCCTGACAGCCAGTGCTGATGGCGTAGTTCGTCTTTGGGCTGCATCCTCTGCACAGCTCCTTCTTGATTTGGCAGTAGAGGGAGATCAAGCCAACACAGCGATCTTTGCACCAGATGAAATGCACATTGCCGTCGGATATGAGAGTGGGCGCATTATTGTGTGGAGCGCAATGGATAATGAAGAGCGAATCTCCTTCGATGGTCATGATAAGCGGGTGACGCAATTGATTTGGGCCAATGATGGGAATCGTCTTCTATCTGCCGGTAGTGATATGACGACACGCCTTTGGGATATTCAAACGGGAGACGAGGTACTCAACTTACAAGGACACACAGCCGCGGTAACAGGCATACGTTGGCACCAGGATGCCAATCGCATCTTAACGAGTAGTGAAGATAGCTCGGCCCGCATTTGGGACGCAGCTACAGGTGCAGAGATTCGGCTTTTAGACGGTCATGAACGCCGCGTCACGGTAGCGACATGGAGCCACAACTACGAAAATATTTTAACAGCTGGCAATGATGGTACTGTCAAGATCTGGGATACCGCTACGGGCGAAACACTTAGCACGCTGACAGGACACAGCAACTGGATTATGCAAGCGACCTGGAGCCAGGACGATCAGCGTATTCTAACGGCAAGCACCGATCGTACCGCTCGGGTTTGGCATGTGGAAAGCGGTGAAGAAACGCTGTTGCTCAAAGGTCATACAGATGCGCTTACAAGCGCGCAATGGCTTGCCGATGAGACACGTATCTTAACGGCTAGTGAAGATGGTACGGCTCGCATTTGGGACGCAACAAGTGGCCAGCAGTTGTCCATTTTGGCTGGGCATACGGCACAGGTCAATATGGCAACATGGCACCCAGATGGGACAAAAGTGCTTACCGCCAGTGCTGACGGGACTGCGCGTCAATTCTATTCATCTATAAAGCCTCTACTCAGTGTGGCTTGCACGATGCCATGGCGCAATATGACTCAAGACGAATGGACGCAAGTATTTGGGCAGCAGGACTACCAAATTACTTGTTCGAATCTACCAAGCGGTGTTGTAGAGCAGAATGAATAACGCGCCGAATCGAGCCAACCATGCTGCGTTAACAGGAATGAGTCATAAATAACTTGCGCGTTTCAATCGGGTTCGGCCCCACCAAATGACCGAGTTGTTGAATTCTCGTTTCTAAAGCAGCTCTTTACTCCAACGCTATTTTGAACCGCTATATTCTGAGCAATGAGCCAGTGCAGTATGCATAGGAGAACCCCATGCAGACCTTGAGATTAGTTAAGAAATTATTTGAAAACTTAAACACTATTCAAAGTCATTTACGTTATGTTTGTCTGTTTATCAGCTTTGTTTTGCTGAATATCGTCTCGATATCACCTGCTTATGCACAGGATGCAATACTAACAGAAAACCCTGCCTGGCGTTCGCGAGATCGCGACATTGGCTGGGGTATGGCATGGGGCGATATTGATAACGATGGCGACCTAGACCTGGCTGTCGCCAATGGTGGCACAGTAGATGTCTACTTTAATCTTGATGGCGTGTTGGAGCATGAACCGGCATGGGAGAGCTCAAGCACCTGCTACCAGGCTATCGTGGTTGCCTGGGGCGATCTGAACCGGGATGGTCATCTTGACCTCGCGGTAGGGACCAATAATTGCAATGAGGTTTATTACAACTTGGGTGGTGACGATGGACTGGAGTCAACACCGTCATGGACCTCGCAGGAGTCTGAAGAGACAAACGCCATTGCACTTGGTGATCTCAACAATGATGGTTATCTGGACCTTGCTGTTGCTAATGGCCGTGAGGAGGAATGTGGTGCCGCAACTTGTCTATTCGGCGTTCCTAATCGAGTCTACCTAAATCAAGGAGGTACAAATGGCCTCCTGGAAAAGAAGGCATCGTGGCCGCCTACTGGTGGCGATGCAGACTTTAGCACCAGTATCGCTTTAGGTGATATTAATGGTGATAATAGGCTCGATCTGATTATTGGTAATCGACCTTTACGCACAAGTTTAGCCGATTGGGAAAATGGCACATCGATCGGTGGAGAAAACAAAGCCTATCTCAACTCAAATAATGGGCTGGAGACATCCTCATATTGGCAATCTATTGCCATGAGCGACACCACAAGTATCGCGCTGGGCGATTTGAATGCTGATGGTGCCATAGACTTAGCCGTTAGCAACGGAGGCAGCGGAAACGGTGATTGGCTCAATAGTAGCGATCAGGTCTATTTGAATCGTGATACGACGCTATACACAACACCCAGCTGGGAAGTAGAGAATGGTAGTTCAACGGTTGTTGCTTGGGCCGATGTAGACCGAGATGGAGATTTGGATCTAGCTGTCGGTCACATTCGTGGTGTGCGTGTCTATCTCAATAGCCAAAATCAACTTAGGCAAGAGCCAACGTGGGACTCTGATGTAGAGGATGGCACATTCAGCATTGCCTGGGGCGATGCTGATGGAGATGGCGACCTTGACTTAGCTGTTGGCGGCATCCTTTCTGAACATCTGCTTTACAAAAATGAAACGCTGGGCTTTGCTCGTAGCACCGTATGGCAGCAAAACAACGAGAATACATGGAGTAGTAGTGCAGCCTGGGGCGATGTGGATGGTGATGGCGATCTCGATTTAGCAGTTGGCACAACTGGCTATAATGACGGTGGAACAAATCAAGTCCACGAAAATGTAAACAGCGTGCTGCAACCAAACGCGAATTGGACCTTTGACATTACTACAGACACCCATACGATTGCCTGGGGAGATGTGGATGGTGATGGTGACCTGGATCTGGCCGTTGGTAACGGTGAATCACAAAATAAAATCTATCGCTATGAAAATGATCAGTTTCAACCTGTGGCCAACTGGCCAGGAGATGGAATCGATAAAACGCAAGCACTAGCCTGGGGAGATATGGATGGTGATGGCGACCTGGATCTCGCCGTTGGCAACGATACGAATGCAACATACAGCAAGGGTAAAAATAAAGTTTACCGTAACGACAACGGCAACCTGGAGCCAACGCCCATTTGGCGCGCAGAAGATGACGCTTTCGATGGTACTCATGCCATAGCTTGGGGTGATGTAGATGGCGATGGCGATCTCGATTTAGCGGTTGGCAACTGGCTTGAGTCGAACAGACTTTACTACAATCATGGCGGGGCTTTAGAGAAAGAAGCGTCTTGGTCATCCACTGAAAACGATATCACGCAGTCGTTGGCGTGGGGAGATATCGACAATGATGGTGATCTGGATTTGATCGTCGGCAACGCAGGGCAGAACAAGATCTACATCAACCATGAAGGCACGTTGGAAACCGACGCCTCTTGGGCTTCTCAAGATACCGATTACACCATCGATGTCGCAATAGGGGATATGGATGGCGATGGTGATCTGGATATGGTTGTGGGCAATGACCTTGAAGCCGACAAGGTGTATCTAAATCAAGATGGGCGTCTACCGGCTATCGGCACGCCGATTTTTCCCATCGATGAAGCTGCCAATAAACAGAATTTCACCAATCAAGTGGCATTGGGCGACATGAATCAAGATGGGGCGTTGGATATTGCGCTGGCTGGACCAAACCACGTTGTCTTAAACCAGAAGCCAGCCCATATGTTACATCCCAAATTACCTTCAGCGGCACTGACGATAAAGCTACAAAGTAGCGAACCTGTGCCTACATTTCTGGATGGCCAAACGACGACCGCTTTAGCACCAACCCGCTTTTATGGGCTAGCCGGCATTCGCGCCAACGGGTTGATACCGATTCGCTATACAGCATTCCACCCAGGTGGGGAGCCACTTGAGAACGTCCATGGCTACTTTTCTGTAGATGGTGGCGGCTCGTGGCAACCTGCACTCGCCACAAGTGATACGATTACACAGAACCTTGTTACAGGGAAAGCACTTGCGCTTGTCGCAACCACTGGCCTGCCACTTATGCTAACGGAAGTAGCCCAGTACACGGCAACCTTGGCGACTACGGACTTTGCCGAGATTGCAGATCTGGACGTCCAGGTTCATTTTTCATCAACGAACAACCTTTTCGGCGGCAAGATCGTGCTTGAATCCCCGGTTGGTGGACGCGTAACGCTCATTGATACCCGAGATCAAGATCTTATCATGGATGGCACAAATATAGCCATCACATTCTCGGATCAGGCATCTGCGCAACCGATCTTGAATTCTGTTACCCCGTTCGGTACAATATACCGCCCTGCAGAAGCTCTGGCAAACTTGAATGGTGAAACTGCCGCTGGCACTTGGCACCTGATCGTAGAAGACCGCCACGGCAGTACGCTCGTGGGCTGGCAAGTACACATCCGTACGCCTCAGCCAGAACATGTCTATACGTGGGATGTCTTAAAAAGTGGGTTTTTGGGCCAAAGTGACAACGTTGTTTTTCGCCTTGTTGCATTACCAGCCATCAAACCAAACGCCAATGCAATTGCTGGCCCCTGGCAGCGCCCTTATGTTAGCGCACAGACCTATCCTTTCCGCGTCCGTGGCACTCAGGTTCGTGTCTATCATGAAGCCATTGACGATGCGAAAACAGCAGCCAACGCCATTGTCTATCATCTCCCCAAGAACCAAGCAACAGATGCATTGCCACTTGGCGATAATGCTGGTCGGTCATATTTGACTGATAGGCGAGGATATCTGCCAGGACGCGCGCAGATCAGGTCAGGAGATCGGTTAGTTGCACTTGTGCCAATTACCAGCACTGCAAGCTACACCGTGTATCACATGAGTGCTTCACCCGTAATTACCGGATTAAATGCCCATGTCATTGCAGAAACCGGCATACAATCACTGGTAGCCTCAGGGGATAATCCACTACAACTGTTCAACATAAATATTTCTCTAGAGTGGGATGCTCGTAAAGATACCCCGTTCCTTGAGCAGCTAGCGTTTGATTTGCAGCGCACATCCGAACTGCTCTTTGACGCCACAAATGGTCAGATTGCGCTGGGAAAAATCTACATCTACCATGACAAAGTAATGTGGGATGAAGCCGATATTCGCATTTTGGCCAACAGTGGGATCATCCCCAATGCCGATGTTGGCGGCATTGTTACCGAGACTGTCACCGAACGTATTCTGAATAACCCCTACAGTCAGTCACCAGATTATGAAGTGACTTATTTACCGGGGCAAATCCGCATTGGTACAGAGTGGAAACGCTTTGGGGCGAGTACTGGGACCGTGGGCGAGGATTGGCCGCGTGCCATGGCCCATGAGCTGGGCCACTACCTCTTTTATATGTATGATAACTACTTGGGCATAGCCAGTGATGGGACAATCTCGGCTGTCTTCTCCTGTGTTGGAACAATCATGACCAACCCCTTTGATGAAAGTGAGTTCCTGACAGATGATGTTTGGGACACCCGCTGCCGGGATACGCTATCAGCCCAGCGCACTGGTCGTGCCGACTGGGCTACACTGGTCAAATGGTATCCCTGGTTGAAGGCACCGACCACGATAGATGAAAACGTTGGGCCAACGCTGTTGCCAATCCACGTTACACAAATCAAAGAGAATCATAGTAACGTTAATAATAATACATTAGCGGCTTCCACCTTTGAGATACGGCTTGATAATCCAACCGTATCACTGCCAAGCAAACAGTCACAAGCTATCCTGTATAAGCGAGACGATAATGGTGACGGGCATGCAGATGGTATAGTTGATCTTGGAACACCTAATTTAAATAAAGTTCGTGCCTGGGGTGCACGCGTCGGTGATCGCCTCTGTCTCTATGAGTTATCTGGCAGTACACCGAGAATTGGTTGTGAGAATATTGTCGAGAATGATCACGTCCTTGTTGTTTACGACATGTTAGATTGGAATCCAGACATTCGTCTGGATCCGATCAGTTCAGCCCAAATCGTTGTAACTGTTACTACGGGCAGCACCATTGAAGGGGTGGAAGGTCTGCTTTATCCTGAAGGGCAATTGCCCGTCGCTGCAACATTCGGCCTTGTCGATACGAGTGATGGCATCCATACATTCGCGGGTACCTTTAATCTAACCGCGGGCGGCACGTCGGGCTTCATTCAGGTTTGGGATATAGGAAGCAATGCGGATGACTCAGCTAGCCCTCGGCGCGAAATCATTACCAGCTATGCATTGGGCGGTAGTGCCTGCCCCTTATGTTCAGATGGGATGGTCCGTGCGAGCGAGAGAAGCCTGACCAATAATACATCTCTGGTTCCGGCAAATTCAGTTGACGGTAAGGTGGTGCTCTATGTCGAGGCGCATCTTGATCAAGATGCGTTTTATGCTATCCAAAAGGCCGCCACACTGCCACCACCACCATCCTGGGCCACTACCGTTGGTACAGGATATTACGTTCTCAGGTCGCAAGCCGCGGCACCGGTGAGCAATACACCTGTTATTTTCCGCTATCGCCAGCAAGATATTCCAGATAGTCAAGAAGATTTTCTACGCATTTACCATTTCAATGGACAGCAATGGAGCGAAGTTAAGACAAATCTGAATCCGACGGTCAATGAAGCGGCAGCAACGATTAATAATGCCGGTCTCTATGCTCTCATGAGCAGCTTTGAAGTACCTATCTCGCAGTCGGGCTGGAATCTCGTCTCTTATCCAGTGCAGGAAAGCCGCCCTATTACCGAAGCCCTGGCCTCCATCCATGGAAATTACAGCCTTGTCTATGGCTACGACGTCAACGACACCACCGACCCCTGGAAAGTCTACGCTCCGGATGTGCCAAGTTACGTCAACGACCTCCATCAGCTCCACTTTGGGCGAGGTTATTGGATTAGCGCCACCAAAACCATCACTTGGCAGATCAAGGGACCGGATGAGGTAACAGCCGCCAGTATCCAAGTTGATGGCCCACCCGCAACATACTATGGCACAGTCTCATCTAGTGGTGCATTGATGCCCCATGCTGGGCAGACCGTCAACGCAATGGTCGATGGCACTCTCTGTGGCGAAACCCAAACCCAAGAGATTAATGATCAGATCGTTTATGCCATCAATGTTGTAAGCAGTGGTGTCTGTAATGATGGGAGTAAAGTGATACGATTTACTGTGGCGGGTCAGCCCACCGAACAGACAGTCTTCTGGCAGAACAACCGTATTGAAGAGGTGCCCCTATTGATTGATAGTAACTCGCCGTCAGATGAGCAACCAGATAGCCAGTTGGACAGCCAACTCTATTTCCCTGTGATTGTAAATTAAGAGGTAGAACCTCGCTCTAGTTTTTAAGAAAAAGATTTTCCGCCCTTACCCTTCGACACGCTCAGGGGGCGGTTGGAAAATCTTTTTCTTGATGTCTATAGATGTAAGTCGTCTCATGAATACAACCCAAAACAATTGGCGATCCCAATTAAACCTTATAATTATCTTACTGATTTTAGTGGCTGGTTTCTCCATCAGTAGCGTTGGCCTAGGCCACTACTTCACGTCACAGATAGCCGCGGCGGCTTCCCACGCGTTGGCCCCGCCTGTGCTGCCCGCTACTTTCTTTGGTACCGTGGAACTGATTGGCGGTGAGATTGCACCTGGCACAGAGATTACCGCTTGGATCAATGGCGTACCTTATGCCACGGCGTCTACCCGCGCGAACGGAACTTCAATAACCTATCAGGTTGATGTCCCTGGTGATGACCCGACGACAGCAGCAATTGAAGGCGGACGTGACGGCAATACAGTCGATTTTAGGATCATTGGACTTACTACTCCGACCACAGGAACTTGGCAAGAAGGATCGTTGACGGAACTGAATTTGCGCTTTGAATTAGCCTTATCGACTACCCCGACCATGACAACCAACCCGCCTTTGACAGGTACCCCAACGGTGACGCCAACGCCGCTTGCCACCAACACACCAACCGCAACACCAGAACCTGCTGTGAACTTATCCGTCAGCGCCGTTCCGAGCCTGCAGTCCAGCATCAGCCCGGGTGACTCAATTGAATACACGATTGGTGTGGTCAATAGCGGAGGTAGACCGCTCAACAACCTGACTCTTCAGGCCGATCTTTCTACCCATGTGACCTATGTTTCCAACAGCGCGGATCCGGTGCCAGCAATAAGTCCAATCGGTCTGACAGAGGGCCGCGGGGTTGGTGGTTTGCTCTCATGGCAGGTAGACAGCCTTGATATTGGTGCACGTTTTCAAGCAAGCTTCAGTGTTCTGGTAGAAAAACCGAGTGATGCCGCGTTAGTGGAGCTGAGTATCACAGTTATAGAAAGCCAAAGTAGTATTGAGATTCAAAGCCAAGTTGCTTCCCATGCTCTAGTTCCTCAGGCTTTAGATGTGGTTGAAGAGCCATTTGAGCGATTCGATACTATTGAACAGGTCTTTTTTCCTATTGTTCGTTAGCACCTCTTCATGGACCTGCTCATTGACTATTCAGCAATTCACAAAGTAATTAGGGTGTTTGAGCTTTTGTGGGGTAAGACCAAGGCACGACACAATGTTGTAGCCCGTCCTTTTAGGGCGGGAACTTCGTTACATCGGGTGCCTCCCGCCCTAAAAGGACGGGCTACGGTTACCCCACCCCACTATTCCTCAGAGATCCAGAAATTATTGGAAGCGTTCTTTGAAACGGATAAAGAGCAACGAAGATATAAAAAAGGAGTGTCTAAATGACCGAAGAGATTCATGTTGATATTGATAAACGCCTACCACCCCATCTTCGGGAAGAAGCCAATTTGCTCGCCATGGAAGAACACCCAGCGAATATGGTTCTGCCCGACTTAGATACGGATAAGCCTTCCGACGTAGAGATGGCTATGGATGCACGGAAGATGTGGCGTCCAGGCCGCGTGCTGCGTATCCGTTTTCTGGATGGCCACCCTACTGTCCAGCAGCGCCTGATCGAGGTAGCCAATGAATGGACCCAGTATGCCAATCTCACCTTTAACTTTGGCAATCATGCTGAGTCGGAGCTGCGTATTACCTTTGGCCAACCTGGTTCCTGGTCTTATATCGGGACCGATGCCAAACTGATTGCTCAAGACCAACCGACTATGAACTTTGGTTGGCTCAAACCCGAATCCAATCAGGAGACCTACTCCCAAGTCGTCCTCCACGAATTTGGCCATGCCATTGGCTGTATCCACGAACACTCGACGCCCGATGCTGGTATTCAGTGGAACAAGCAGGCGGTCTACAACTACTACATGGGGCCGCCCAATAACTGGTCAAAAGATTATGTGGATCTGAACATCTTTGATATCTATGCCCGAGGAACCACTAAGCATACCCAGTTCGATCCCGAATCCATTATGGTCTACCCCATTCCCAAACAATTCACCCTCAATGGGTACGAGGTCGCATGGCGTAGCCGTCTTTCGGCAATGGACAAGGCATTTATTGGGCAGGTGTATCCTTAGGAAAATGGCAAGTGGGCAAGTGGGCAAGTGGGCAAGTAGGCAAGTGGGCAAGTGGGCAAGTGGGCAAGTGGGCAAGTGGGCAAGTGGGCAAGTGGGCAAGTGGGCAAGTGGGCAAGTGGGCAAGTGGGCAAGTGGGCAAGTGGGCAAGTGGGCAAGTGGGCAAGTACGATTATCACCTGCTCACCTGCTCACCTGCAAACCTGCAAACCTGCAAACCTGCTCACTTGCAACTTTAAAAAACTATGTCTAAACAAAAATTATCGTTGGATGAACTCCGGGCTGCTGAGTATGACTTGCGTTTGGAAGTTAGTAGCTTGGAACGACTGGTCTATGAAATGGATGAGCTGACAGACGAAGATGATCTGCTTGAGCGTTTGGTGATGAAACAGCAAACGCTATATGAAGTAGAACAGGATCGGGCGGCAGCGGAGAAGCGCAATCGACGCAGTGGCTTAATCGTGAATGCCAAGAGCGAGTCTGCCAGTGAAGAGGTAGGCGGCACTGATAATGGTTCGCCTGGGACACGAGGGGCAGATACGACTGGTCTGGTTGTCAAAGTCAATCTTCGCATGGCCCAAGTGCCAACGGCCACTTGCCACCTTTTTGATCAGATTGAACACCCGTTGGTGATTAGTCAAGTACGGGCAGTTGGCTCTCGCAAGCGGCGGGTACGGGTGATTTCGTTCATCGAAGGCTACACTGCACGTGCTGTTGATACAGTTGAACTAAAGCCGAACAAAGCCCAGGCACTCTACCAACTGCCCACCTTCTTTCCTGAACGGATACGCGATCTCAACGAACTGACCCGAGCTACGTTGAATATTCTGGTCGAAGATCTGGATGGCAAGGTGGAGCTACATGCGACGGAACCGGTTTGGCTACTGGCCCGTAATTCAGCCCCATTGGCAGTCAAAGATCCCACCTCTGGCCAGTGGAATGACCTGACTCGCTATTTGGGCGCATTTGTGACACCCAATGAACCGAGCATCATGCGTTTTCAGCGCCAAATTGCCCGACATCACCCTGAAGGTCGGTTGGTCGGGTATCAAGGTCCGGTAGCTTCTCAGGCCAAAGCCATCTTCCAAGCGCTCAAGCAAGATGCCGACATTACCTACGTCAATTCGGTGGTGGACTTTAACCCTGAAGAAGGATCCAAAACTCAGCGCGTGCGGCTTCCCCGCCAAAGCCTGGATGAAGGTCAGGCGAACTGCATCGATGGCAGCTTGCTCTTTGCCAGCTTGCTTGAGGGCATCTCGCTCAATCCAGCCATTGTGATTGTACCCAAGCACGTCATGGTAGGCTGGGAGACCAAGTCCAAAAGCGGTGAGTGGAACTACTTGGAAACGACCATGATCAACACCCATTCCTTTGAAAAGGCCCTTGACTCTGGCCAGCGCAAGGCCAAAGTCTATCAAGGTCAGCTAGAAGCAACCGGAAATCTGCAATGGTTTCGGCAGTGGTCCCTGCGGGAATTGCGGACGAAGTATGGGATTACGCCGTTAGAGTAATACGTTTTTTAAGGAGTCCACACATGGCATTCAACTTTCAAAGCTACAACCAGCGTTTTTTAGAAAATGGTACCCAAGGCGTTCACAACGACGCCGAACGTTATGGCGTCCAAGTTGCCACGGCGAATGTTGCCGCTGGCGCATCGTACTGGAAGCTCATCGGTGTCCACCATCTGTCACCCGAGGAGAATCGCAGCCAGCATCACGTCTTTGTGGAGGCACTGGATGAGTCTGGGCGGCGGGTCAAAGACCCCAATCTCAAAATCGGCTGGACGTGGGAAGGGCGAAATCCCAGCGATGAAGCCAAACCCAGCAACCTGGATAAAGGAGACAACGAACCGGCGGGCAACATCCCCATCTACAAGAATATGGATCTAGAGGTCTGGATCGATGGTGGTGGTTCGAGCGATAAGGTGACGAAAATCCATACTCGTCACGATGATGAAGATGGGCCTGGCGGTGAGAAGTGGAATACCTTTGGACATCACTCTTATTACGTCGTCTTTCAGCGCACCCAGGCAGGTAGTTCAACGAATGGTTCAACCACAGCTGGTTCAGCAACCGATGGCACAGCAACGAATGGCAGCAATGGCACACACCCTGTATCTCCCACGCAAAACCAGAATGATAGCCATGCAACGACGCCAACGCCTGCCCAGCCGACCCAACCAAGCCCCTGGCCCGCAATGAAGCCGGGTGCCAAGCCGGCTTACTATCCGGAATTTATCTACGGTCTCCATGAAGCTGGTGGCGAAAACCACATGCTTGATCATGGACGCCCTGGCTGGATCTTGGAACTCGCAGCCATTGGACTCAATGGCAATGGACCCAATGCCGACTTTAGCCATCTGGCCAATCAGGGCATCGGTCTTGTCGTCCGCATCAATCATGGCTATGGCTCCAGTGGAACCCTCCCCAAGCCAGAGCACTATGATGAATTTGCGCGCGCCTGTGCCACCTACGTCTCCCGCTCCCGCGGCTGCCATGTTTGGATTATCGGCAACGAACCTAACCACGCCCAAGAGTGGCCCGACCATCAGCCGATTACCCCCTATCAGTATGTAGATTGTTATCGACGCTGCCGCACGGCCATTCGGAACCTGCCAGGTCATGAGGAGGATCAGGTGCTAGTGGCTGGCCCGGCTCCTTGGAATATCGAAACCAAATATGACATCAATCCAGGCGGCGACTGGGGAAAATACTTCGCCGACACAATGGAAATGTTGCAAGCTGGCGAGTGTGACGGCATGGCCATTCATACCTATACCCATGCCCACGACCCCAGCCGCATCAAGGTTGATATTTCTTTCGGCAACCCTGCCTATTCCCACCTACGCGATGAGTTCCGTACGTATCGAGATTTTATGGAGCGGATTCCACCGCGCTTCCAAAATTTGCCAGTGCTGATTACTGAAGCCGATCCGACCGATCCCAACGTGGGCTGGGAACCACAGCAGAATCTGGGCTGGGTACGCACAGCCTATGAAGAGATCGCTGATTGGAATAGCGATCCGGCCAATCAGCCCATCCAAGGGCTTTGCCTCTACCGCTGGCCCGAAACTGATCAGAAACAGTGGTCCATCTGCAACCGCCCTGCGATTGTGGACGATTTCCGTCAAGCGTGCGCGCTCGAACCGGCAGACCGTTTCCGTGTTCGTATGGCTACCGAACCAGAAGCCATCAAACCAAAAACAATCTGGCCTGCTGGTAGCCGGAAGATTGGTCGGGTTAACGCCGAATCGGGTCTGCGTATGCGATTGGGGCCTGGCACGGAACACGCTGATATTGCCATCCTGCTAAACCAGACCTTGGTTGATGTCATGGCTGAAGAGGGCGAATGGCTCTATGGCAAAGCGGCAGGCAACACAGGCTATCTATTTGGCGCTTATGTCACCATCATGGGGGCACCAGCGTCGCCTGTCATGCCAGCTGCATCGCCAATGGGTGGACCGGCAAATGAGCGTGCAGATGGCCCCGCGGATGGTCCACTCTCTCCGATGGCCTCACCGGTTCGCTCTATTGAGAAACCTTCCGAATTGGGTAATCTACCTACCCTCCACACGCCAGCGTCGCCGATGATGCCAGCCGCCTCGGCCGTGCCTGTCATGCCTACAGCAGCGGGTGTACCTAGCCCATCCGCTTCTCCCGTCCTTCCTGCTGCCGCTCCGTTAGAACGTCGGGTGGGCAGAGTCAATGCCGAGTTGGGCCTGCGGATGCGTAGTGGCCCTGGTATAGAACACGATGAGGTGACCATCCTGGCTTACGAAACCCTTGTAGACATTTTGCAAGAACAGAGTGGCTGGCTCAATGTAGAAGCAGAGGGATTTACAGGATTTGTTTCATCCGATTATGTATCGGTGCTGGGTGAGGCCGTAGAGCCAGGCCATGCAATGCCTTCGCCTTCTTCGATACCTTCTTTCGCACAGGGAGACAATCTAGCTCCGCCAGATCATGAAAAGCTAGCGATGCCTGCTGGTGCAATCGGTCTAACCAAACTGGTTGTCAACACATGGAATCGATACGGTGGTGCCTTATTGAATCAGGCGGCTAGGCTGAGTATCGAGCCTGACGTAGCCCTAGCCGTTCTGCTGGCGGAATCGGCTGGTGAACCATTTGGCCCAGATGGGCGCATGATCATCCGCTTTGAGAACCACATCTTCTACAACAACTGGGGCAAGCAGAATGAGGCTCTCTTCCGAAGCCACTTTACCTTTACCCCAGGTGAGAGCTGGAAAGGTCACCAGTGGCGATCTTCTGACAAGGAAGGCTGGCGCGACTTCCACGGCAACCAGCAGGCCGAGTGGGAGATCTTTGAATTTGCCCGCCAGCTAGATGAACACGCGGCCATCTGTGCCATCAGCATGGGCGCACCGCAGATTATGGGCTTTAACCACCAGCGCATCGGCTACAGCTCTCCTCACCAGATGTTCCAAGCCTTCCAAGCAAGTGCTGATGCTCAGATTGCCAGCCTCTTCCGCTTTATGGAGGTGAACAATATAGTAGATGCCATACGCAATCGGGACTTCCGTTCATTTGCGCAAGTCTATAACGGACCCGGTCAGGCCGATCATTATGGCAATATTATCCACGAGCGGTATGATGTATGCCGTCAGTTGCGTAGACCTATGGCACCAGCCAGCCCCACTGCACCAGCCAGCCCCACTGCACCAGCCAGCCCCACTGCACCAGCCAGCCCCACTGCACCAGCCAGCCCCACTGCACCAGCCAGCCCCACTGCACCGGCCAGCCCTACTGCCCCAGCTAGCCCAGTTGCACCCGCCATGCCAATCATTCCCCGTGATCCCAGTAGTTCCATCGAGAGCAGAAAAATACCTTTTGCCCCAGCCATGCCAATGCCCGTCAGCGGAAACAATATAGATGGAGAGACGGGTCATAGACGCCCCATATCAGAAACCGACCCGGAACTATACCAGGCGTGGGTCAATCACATTAAGCATGGGTTTGAAAACAACGAGGTCATGTTCAACAGCATCTTGCGCAGTATTATGACTCCCTACAACACAACGATCTGGATGTATCGCATTCTTTTTGGCGTGGGGATTCTCTCTTTCCTCTTTGCAGCAGGCTTTAGTGCTTACACTGGTAACATCATGTTTGGTCTGGTCTTTGGGGGGCTGAGCGTTGGTGCTTTCTTAACCTATTTTCTAGGCAAGCCATTGCAGGCTCTGGAAGAGAATCTCCAATTTATCACCTGGCTAGGCATCATCTACAACAGCTACTGGAATCGACTGGTCTATACCATGGATCAGGAGACCGTTCATGCGGAGGTCAAAGATGCTACAGCCGAGGCCATTCGGGAGCTTGAGCGGCTGATTGATAAACATGCCGCGTCGAGCGGGAAGAGGGCGAAGTTGGATGGTTGATGGTGGATTTTTAGTACGTATTTTAGTAATAGGATAAATGATGTCAACTAAAGAACAGACCGTATTAAATGGTCAAGAGCTAGGATTGGATGTGGAGAAGCCTGAAGAATTTACAATCATGGTTGATTTTGTTGGTGATGATTTTGTTCCGCCAACTGGATCTCCTGCTATACCTGCCCCAGCATCGACTGGAGGTTCCGGGGCGGGTAAGCGGACAAAGGTCGGTTCCGCTGGTACGCATTCGGCGGGTACCCGCTCCGTTGGTGCACCGAGCGATGGGTCATCAGGTGCTGGTTCGCCTTCGGCTGGGACACGCAGCGCCAAAGCCGCGGAGCAGATCGAAGCCCGCTCAAAAAACGCGATTAGCGCGGCAATGAGTACCATTCGCCAAATGGCTTTAGAGACGGATCTTATGCGCAAGGGAATTCCGGGTGGTGCTCAGCCACGTATGGTCAAGGTCAAGTTTGGCGTGAACCTAAACTTTGAAGTGGGTGCTGTGTTGGCCAAATCGGGCGTGGGTGCCACCTTGGAAGTCGAGCTGGAATGGGCTAGGGCCAGCGATGATATTTTGCGAGTGCTTCATGCTGCAACGGATGTGGAGGCAGCATTATCGACGCCAGAGCCGTCTGAACGTGGTGGATAGTTTACAGGTCCTTGGTCACTGGTCCTTGGTCCTTGGTTACTGATTACTGGTTACGGATTACGGATTACGGATTACTGATTACGGATTACTGATTACGGATTACGGATTACTGGTTATGGGAATAAGAGGTAGAGGAATAAGGGTATGTCAAACGAAACGCCGACTATGTATGCACTAATGGTGGCTGTGGACGATTATAAGGCGGATAGCGTGCCGGATTTGGGGGGCTGTGTCAATGATGTAAACGCAATGGAGCAGTTGCTCGTGAACAAGTTCGGGCTGGCTCAGGAAAATGTGGTCAAGTTGCTGGATAGCCAGGCAACCCACGCGGCCATTAAGGAATCTTTCCGCTCGCATTTGATTGGTAACGCCCAAGCTTGGGCCGAGGCGGGTAGCCCAGAGCCTAAGCCTGCCTTCTACTTTCACTACAGCGGCCATGGCTCTCAAGCCGTGGACCCCACGGGAACCAAGCCCGACGGCATGGACGAGACGACGATTCCTCATGATAGCCGAACGGATGGGGTCTACGATATCAAAGATTGGGAACTGGGCGAAATGCTAGAAGAGCTGACCCACTATAGCGATAATGTGACTGTATTCATGGACTGCTGCCACTCTGGCTCGGGGACCCGTAAAGTCAAGCCGGGCATGATCCCCACCCGTCGTGCCAATCCCGATCTACGTCCTCAGCCCACAGGCAAAGCGGCGGATGCAACTGCAGGTAATGAGTTTGGTGTGGGAAAGCGCAGCCTTAAGGCAGACGGGGAAGCGCCCGAAGATCGCTACGTGTTGTTAGCCTCCTGTCGCGACACAGAGGAAGCCAACGAATATCGAGTGCCTGAAGGCAACAGTTTCCGGCAGCACGGCGTAACGACCTACTTTGTGGTTGAAGAACTCTCCAAGATGTCACCCGATCGCCCGTTGACTTATCGTGAATTGCATGAGCGGGTGCGCCAGAAGGTCCATAGCCAATATTCAAGCCAGATGCCCCAATGTGAAGGCGACCGAGATCGTGAAGTTTTTGGTGGATTGCGTCCACGTCGGGATGTGATGTTAACGGTAGTTGAGATTGACGATGAAACTATTTGGGTTGATGGGGGTGTCGCCCACGGTTTGACAGAAGGGAGCCAGCTTCACGTCTATCCGCCCGATACCCGCAAGATTGCCGATGCTGGTCCACCGATCGCCACCTTATCCGTAGAAGAAGTGGGGGCTGTGCGTAGCGGCTGTGTCATTGAAGAAGTTGCTGAAAAAGGCACTGACGAAATTGAACCCCTCTCAAAAGCCACCATTTATCGCATTAATCATGGCGAAATGCAGCGGGAGGTGCATATAGACGTTGCCGATGCCGAGTTAGCGGCCAAGGTAAAATCCCTGCTCACTACCGCTCCCGTCGAACCGTATGTCAAGCTGGTTTCAGCCGAAAGCGCGGCCCAGTTCAGTGTAGCTCAGGTTGATGCACCAAATACACCCGATGGTATGCAGGTTGAAATCCAAAATCCAGCGGGCGAGCGACTGGTGGCTCCCTTCCCTTTGGACAAGCTTCACGAGCTACCCAATGACCTAACCCATATTGTGCGCTACCACAATGCGCTAGCCCTGGAAAACACGGATCCTTATGGCGAACTCGCGGGGACATTCAAAGTTGCTATGAAGAAGTTGGCCTTCGATGAGGAGACGGCTGAACCGATTGCGGTTGATTTTGACGAGCAACATGGCGGCGAACTGGTAGCCACAGAAGGGGATCGATTGGTGATCGAAGTAACCAATCTCTCTGACCTTGATCTCTACTTCACCATCCTCTTCTTCGATCACGACTGGAGCATCACCAAACTCTACCCGCCAGTGGGTGCCCACGAACGGCTGGAAGCGGGCTATGCCTACAGCTTGGGCTGTAGCCGCAAGCGGCGTGATCAGCTCCTTGCCTCACTGCCCAAACAGCTTCAGGAAACTCATCAGAGAGTCAAAGTCATTGCCACCGTTGATGATGCCGACTTTGAGCTACTGGAACAGAAAGCCCTCAAGTCCCCTTGGGTGGCCAGCCGTAGCGTCCTCCAAACAGGGAATGCCTTTAGCAAACTTATGCACCAGACCATGGGCGGCGGCAAGAAGCGAGCACTTGGGCCACCTCCGACTGCCGTCGAAGATGAGTGGACTACAGCTCAGATCGAGTATCGGTTGGTGAGGAAGTGAGCAGGTTTGCAGGTGAGCAGGTGAGTAGGTTTGCAGGTGAGCAGGTGATAATCGTACTTGCCCACTTGCCCACTTGCCCACTTGCCTACTTGCCACCTTGCTACCTTGCCACCTTGCTACCTTGCCCCTTTTAAAAACATTATGACAACACCGATTCAATCTACAAATGCCTATGTTGGCCCCCGCACCTTTCGCCAGGAAGATGGTGGGAAATTCTATGGCCGTCAATATGAGGCCAGTGAGCTGCTGGCGCGCGTGATCTCCCAGCGACTTACCCTCTTCTATGCCCCGTCTGGTGCGGGTAAAAGTTCTATCATCAATGCCCGCTTGGTTCCTCAAATCCAAGAACAGGGCTTTGCCATGCTGCCTGTCGGTCGTGTCAGTGGCGAACTCCCCCAAGGCATTACCGATGTGGAAAATATTTTCCTCTTTAACCTAATGCTGAGCCTGGATGCAGATGGAGAACGCAATGCGCAGAACTTGGCCCATCTTACCCTGACGGATTTTCTCGAGCGGTTGGTCAGCCATGATGGGATACACTTCTCGTATGACCCTGACGTATCGATTGAGTCTACGCCAGATTCTGTGGAGGATTCAGTCATCAAAGAGCATGATGGCTCGTTATACTCAGCTCCGTTTGAAAACCCGAGTTTGCTCTCTCCTATAAAGGCTGGGGAAAACTCCGGTTTTCAAAGCGACCGCAGTATAGAAGCAGATGAACTCATCGCCACTCTGTATCAAGAGGATGAGAGTGAGCTGGCCCCTTACGTGCTGATCATTGACCAGTTTGAGGAGATAGTAACCACCCACCTGGATCGCTGGGAAGAACGCAATGAATTCTTTCGGCAGCTCAATCAGGCCATGCGCGCCGATCCAAACTTCTGGGTTGTGCTGACGCTACGCGAAGACTATGTAGCCAAGTTGGATCCCTATGCACCTCTACTAGATGGTAAGCTGCGGGACCGATTTTATATGGAGCGTATGGGCATAGAGGGTGCCTTACAAGCTGTAGCCAAGCCCGCTGCAGCAGCGGGACGTCCATTTGCCACGGGCGTGGCCAATGAGCTGGTGGATCAGCTGCGGTTGGTGCGAGTCCACGGTAGGAGTGAACCTCAGCCCGGCCAATATGTGGAACCAGTACAATTGCAGGTTGTCTGCTATCAGCTTTGGGAAACAGTCAAAGAGAAGTCAGGGAATACCATCAACTCCGCGGATCTACCCGTCGGCTATATTGAACAGGCGTTGCGTCTCTACTATCAAGATGTGTTGCAGAAGACGCTCAACCAGCAAGAGGGTACAACCGAACGGGCCTTGCGCGACTGGTTCACCCACGAGTTGATAACGGAGGCGAGTACACGCAGCACTGTCTATCGTGACGAGAATACGGGCAAGACGGCAGGTTTACCCAATCAGCTTGTCGATCTGATTGCAAAACAGTTTCTACTGCGAACCGAACTGCGGGCTGGTGGCGCCTGGATCGAACTGGTTCATGACCGTTTTATTGAGCCGATTTTACAGGATAATATAGCATGGTTTGCCAACTATGATAATCCCCTACTAAGGCCAACTCAAGCCTGGTTGGAAAGTGGTCGCTTGGCTGACAAACTGCTTACCAATTCGTTATTGAACCAAGCTCAGAGCTACGCAGCCTTCAATGAGAATGAACTGAGTGGCATCGAACGTGAATTCCTGGCTGAGAGTACACAGGCACAGCAGCAGCGAGAGCGAGATGAGTTTCTCAGAGTGCGTCGCCAGCGCCTTTTGCTTACCATTGCTGGCGTCTTGATTATTCTCTTTGCTGGCCTTTCTTTCTGGGGCGTCTCTAACATGGTATTGGCCGAAAGCCGACAAGCAGCCGCAGAGGAAGCCCAGGCCATAGCCGAAACAGAGACCCAACACGCGCTGCGTGCCGAAGCTGCTGCGCAAAATCAGGCGCGCGCTATACACGCTGGTGCCCTGGCAGTCCAAGCACAAACGTTGACCCACCAGAAGCCCCAGTTGAGTTTGCTGCTAGCGCTAGAAGCTTTCAATATCCATCACCGTCGCGGTGATGCTCCTTTACCTGTCGTTACCGAGAGCCTACGGAATGTATTGGCTGAAACTGGTGGAGTGGGTATGAGTGGTCATCAAGGCGCTGTCAATTCGGCCACCTTTAGTCCTGATGGAAGGTGGCTGGCCTCTGCCAGTAGTGATGGCAAGGTTGGTCTGTGGGACACGAATGAACCTGCAGTACCTGCTCTCTTTTTGAATGGGCATGAAGAGACGATCACCATGGTAGACTTTAGCCCTGATGGAAGGTGGCTGGCATCCGCCAGTAATGATGGGAAGGTTGGGCTATGGGATATGAACGAACCCGCGGCACCTGCCCGCTTTTTGGGTGAGGATGAGGAGGCCGTCACAATGGTGGCCTTTAGTCCCGGCAATCGGTGGCTGGCTTCAGCGACATGGGGCGAGGAGCCAGTTCTTCGCCTGTGGGCGTTAGCAGCGCTTGATAGTGAGCCGATTGTACGAACCGGCTATGGGGGATTTGTTGGATTTAGCCCAGACGCACGTTGGTTAGTTTCAATCGCTCAGGGACATACACTTGCTCTCTGGCCCATAGAGGAACCAACGGCATCTTTTGATGGTGAACCAACGCTTCTGGTGGGCCACACCTCTGCCATCAGCAGTGTTGCCATCAGCTCAAATAGCCGCTGGCTGGCGACCGGTGATGAAAGCGGTAGAACCTTACTCTGGGATCTGAATGACTTAGCAGCCAATCCCTACGAACTGGATGGTCATTTCGAGGTCGTCTCGACTGCTAGCTTTAGTCATGATGGGGAGTGGCTGGCTACGGCTAGTTGGGATAATACAGTGAATATTTGGCCGATTGCAGCGTTTTCTGGAGCAACAGTCAATGCTCCTGACACACCCGATAGGGCGACCGAAACGATCAATGCAATTGAACCCATTAAGCTAAAGGGTCACATCGATGTGGTGGATGTCGCGTTTCACCCAGGCGATGACCAGCTAGCCGCGGCCCACAGCGATGGTACGACGACCCTATGGGACATTGCTAGCCAAAATTTGGGCAGAGCAACTGTAGAACCAATCATGCTTTATGGACATGAAAGCAGGGTAAGCACGGTCCAGTTTCATCCCGATGGGCAAAGGGTGATGACTGGAAGTTGGGATACCACATTACGCCTCTGGACGCTCAATAATCTATGGGTAGAGCCGCAAGTCCAACGTCAAAATAGTGGTAAGGTCTTTAAGTTAGCCTTTAGCCCGGACGGACGCTGGATAGCCAATAGCAGTGACAAAATGGTAGGGCTATGGAATGTTGCCGATATAGATGGCGACGTCATTCACTTACCAGGACACCAGCATAGCATCCTGGATGTAGTCTTCAGCCCTGATAGTCGCATCCTGGCCAGTTCTGCTGCTGATGGCATTCGTCTTTGGCAGGTGGACAACCCGACTGATGAGCCAGAGTGGCTGACTGGCCATGAAGGTACAATCCACTCACTGGCCTTTAGCCCTGACGGGGACCTGCTGGCTAGCGGCAGTGCTGATCAAACAGTTGGGGTATGGACGACGAGCGATCCAAGCATCCCGCCTTCGTTGCTCAATGACCATACAGATTCAGTCAATAAGGTTACGTTTAGCCCCGATGGGCATTGGCTAGCTTCTGGCGGAGACGATGGGCAAGTTATTCTGCGGGAGGTGGCGGACCCTAATGGGGAGCCACGTATCCTAGACGAGCATACGGGGGCCGTATGGTTGTTGGCCTTTAGCCCAGATGGTCGTTGGTTGGCTTCTGGCGGCCTCGATCCATATATCCTGTTGTGGGATATGAACGAACAAAATACGGAAGCGATTCTGCTAGAAGGGTACAGCGATTCCTCTATTAGCGCCCTAGACTTTAGCCCGGATAGCCGCTGGCTGGTAGCCGGAAGTGTGGACTCGTCTGTGGCAATCTGGGATATGCAGAAACCGGACCATGTCCCCCGTTCCTTCGTGGGCCATAGTGACCATATTACTTCGCTGGCCTTTGATGCCAGTGGGCAGTGGTTGGCCACCGCCAGTACCGATACATCGATTCGCCTGTGGGATTTGAATCAGGAGGAAGCTCTGCCCTATACGCTGAACGTCCACCAAGCTCCTGTATGGGCCATCTCCTTCAGCCCTGATGGTCGACGGCTAGCTAGCGGTAGCGGTGATGCAACGGTGCGACTATGGACTGTATCAATCGAGGAAGTGGTTGCCAAGGGCTGTCGAATCGCAGGGCGCAACATGCGAGACGACGAGTGGAATCGCTACTTTAGTGGTACAGATTTCCATAAAACGTGTATCGAGTATGATTAATTATCAAGAGACCAATCAAAAATGTCTACAACAGTTTATGAGAACTTTGACCTTTTAATCGAATCCTCTGGGGAGAGCAACGGAACCCAAAGAAGCTATCGGGCACGAGTTGTCAATTCTCCCTTTGGCCAGGCAGTAACGGATTTCACCTTGCCCTTTACCCATCAAGAGCTGAGTTCTTTTTTCTGGTTATCGGGTCGCCTTCATCGGGGACTAAAGTTTGATATACCCGAAGATGAGGAAGAGGCCGAACGCCTAGATACCAAGACCTTTGGTCATCGACTCTTTGACGCGGCCTTTGCTGGCGATGTTGGAACCTGTCTGTTACGCAGCTTGGATGAAGCAGATAGAGGCGATGCTGGCCTGCGTATACGGCTTCGCCTGGATAAATCTGTGCCGGAGCTGGCTGATCTGCCATGGGAATATCTCTATGTACCCGAGCTAAAGCGCTTTCCAGTCCTCTCAGACAAGACACCTCTCGTACGTTATATCGAGCAGATGCAGCGCGAAGAACCATTACAGATTTCACCACCGCTACGGGTAGCCGTTATGCTCTCCAACCCTAGCGACGTAACCCAGCTTAATGTAGAGCAAGAGTGGAAACAGCTTAAGGATGCCGTGCTAGAATTAGAAGCACGCGGTCTCCTCTCCATGCAGCGCATTCCGGCAGCATCGCTGAGTGCACTTCAACAGCACTTACGCACAGAAGAGACCCACATCTTCCACTATATTGGTCACGGTCTCTTTGATACCGCCAAGAACGAGGGTGGCTTGATCTTGGAAGATGGACAAGGCAAGGCCGACATTGTATCTGCCGAGAAGCTCGCAACGATTTTGCACGATCACGACCCTTTGCGCATGATCTTTCTAAACGCCTGCGAGGGCGCACGGGCTGGCAAAGAAGACTCGTCTGCTGGCGTGGCCCAGACATTGGTTCAGCAAGGCATTCCGGCCGTCTTGGCCATGCAATTCGAAGTGAGTGATAAAGCAGCCATTGCAATGGCGTACGAGTTTTACAAGTCCACTACAGATGGGCTACCAGCAGATACGGCGGTGGCCGAAGCGCGAAAGGCCATCTTTGCCCAGGATAATGAGATGGAGTGGGGAACCCCAGTACTCTTTACCCGGTCACCGGACAACCAAATTTTGCTTTTCCCTCAAGGTGATGCCCAATCGGTGATAGAGATCCAGCCTTGGGAACCAGAGACGATCCTGATTCAAGGAGGACCATTCGTAATGGGACAGGACGGAGAGGACGTGACAATTGAGGAGACACCTCGTCACGAGATCACCTTGTCCGACTTCCGTATGGGAAAGACCCCTGTTACCAACGCCCAATATGCCGAGTTCCTCAAGCACAATAAGGAGCAGCCAGAGCCTGCCCGAGCCGACTGGTTCCTGCGCAAGCCACCCCAAGATAAACTCGAGCACCCAGTCATCGGCGTTACCTGGCATGATGCCCAATCCTACTGTGCTTGGTTAACCAAAGAGACAGGCCGTCTCTATCGGTTACCGACTGAAGCGGAGTGGGAAAAGGCGGCGCGAGGCCCCCAAGGATTGGTCTACCCTTGGGGAGAGGCGTGGGTGGATGGCCATTGCCATATAGATGAAGATGGCACGGCTCCTATAAACTCATATCCACTGGGAGCGAGTCCCTACGGCTGTACAGATATGCTGGGCAATGTAGAGGAGTGGACATCAACGCTGTGGGGAGAGTCCCGAGAGAACAGTTTTCCCTATCCCTATGTGGACAATGACGGTCGCGAAGATCTAGAGGCGGATCAGCACTGGTCTCGGGTCTATCGCGTGCATCGCGGAGGCTGCTTTAAGGACGAGCCTAACGAAGTACGATGTACGCTACGTTCGGGAGCAAGCGAGACGAGTAAACTATCGAAACGGGGTTTTCGGGTGGTAGTTGATTTACCCAACATGATCTAGTCGGTAATCTGTACACTCGATGAATTGGGCTTATCCCCTTGTCATTCATGACAAGTAGGGAGAGATTGATTATAATGATGGATGATAACCTGAGTGTCGTCGCCCTCAGCGGTTTTCGAGAATGCCCAAGGGATAGTCTATGAATTCATCGAGTACCCCATCTGAACCCATCATAGTTCTCCAAACCAAGCTTTATCCCCCTCAAGCCCGTCCACATTTCATCCAGCGTCCCCAGTTGGTTGACTACCTCAACCAAGGCTTGGATCGCAAACTGACCCTCATCACCGCGCCAGCAGGTTATGGCAAAACAACTATTGTCAGCCAATGGCTTGACAATTTACGCTCCCCAAAGGGATGCCTGGCCGAATTGACCCCTACACAAGAAACCCAAATCGACAACGCCGCTTTGCGGCCGCTGCGTGCTCAAATTGCCTGGCTTTCTTTGGATGAATACGATAACGACCTACATCTCTTTGTACGATATGTCGTTGCCGCCATCCAAACAGTTTGGGCTGACAGTTGCTCGAACACGTTGGCGGTCTTACAAAATCCTCAACAAGCTCCCGTCACATACCTCGCCCATATTCTGGTCAATGATTTGATTGCGCTGCCCGAAGCACTTATCCTGGTGCTAGATGATTATCATTTTGTGAAAGAGCAGCATATCCACGATTTTCTGAACCGTTTGCTAGACCATTGGCCCCAGTCAGTTCACCTGGTTTTGATCAGCCGTACTGAGCCACCTTTATCCCTACCTCAACTTCGTGTACGCCAGCAGTTGAGTGAGCTCCGAGTGGCTGATTTGTCTTTTTCCCACTCAGAGGCTGAGCAATATCTGACTCAGGCAACGGGCAGAATTTTAGCGCCCGAAACCGTGTTGGCCCTACAAGATAGGAACGAAGGTTGGGTTGCTGGCCTCTACTTGGCCACCCTCTCAATGGGGAACGATGCCAGTGAGCAAGCCTTGGTTCGGCACGTTCAATCCGATAATGAGAACATCTTGGATTATCTCTTTACGGAAGTCTTGGCTAAGCAGCCAGCAGCTTTGCAAGACTTCTTGCTGCGTACAGCCATCCTAAACCGTTTCTGCAATCCTTTATGTGAAGCCCTCTTGGGGGACGAATGGCTGGAGGAGGTGGGACAGGACGAACAACTGGCCCACGTCATTGGCATCAGCCAGAGGTCGGTTCAAAGTATCATCGAGTGGCTGTCCCGGCATCATCTCTTTTCCATCGCTTTGGACGATAGTGGAGAGTGGTACCGCTATCATCATCTCTTTCAACTTATGTTGACACACAACCTGCAAAAACGGATGGGTCCCAGCGAGATTGCCACCTTGCATCGGAATGCCAGCAGATGGTTAGCCAAGGAAAGACTGATTGACGAAGCGCTCCAGCACGCGCTAGCGGCAGAAGATACCACCTTCACCATTCAGCTTATTGAACAATATCGGGTCGAACTACTCGACCAGTTCGACTTTTATACCCTAGAACGGTGGCTGGCGCTGTTGCCCGAGGCGGCAGTCGAACATCGCCCTGCATTGCTTCTGTTACGTGGCTGGATTAGTTGGAGTACCTACCGAATGGAACCCGTGACCGCAATTCAACTGGCTCAACGCGCAGAAGATTGTTTGGAAAACCCTGAGTTTGCCATTGATCCGGTTGCTCGATCTGCTCAAGAGTTTGAAAGCGCCGCTCTACGGGCGATAGGTTGGTATTGGAAGCGAGACTTTCAGAAAGTATTGCACTATGCTCTACCAGTGATCGATGGACTGCCTGCATCTCCGGCCTACATACGTTCTATCGTTGTTGTGGTAGCCGCATTCTCCTTACTGACTACTCAACAGCCAGTCGAAGCGATTGGGTTGATCACTAAGGAACTAGATAATGAGAACATCAGAGTAAGCCTGCCAGGGATCCAGTTAGCGGCTTGGTTACCTTATTTGCACTGTATGACCGGTCATCTACAGGAAGCCATACAAGTGGCATACAACGTCATGAGCCTAATGCAGGCGCGGTCGATAAATAACGTATATACCAAGGCCACGCTCTTTCGATGGTTAGGTTATGTATACTATCAATGGAATGATCTAGATCGAGCCATGGAGTATTTGGCCAAAGTCGATCAGGCTCATACAGCACCCTTTCACAACAGCCAGCTAAACCTGGCCTGGATTTATGAGATTCAGGGCCAACCAAAGGCGGCCCAACAGATTATTATGAGACTACGGCGTCACGCTTTGGATATAGAAAATAAGATGCGCCTCCATGAAATAGACTCCTTTCAGGCTCGATGTTGGCACTGGCAAGGTGAGGTCGACCTGGCTGCACAGAAACTGGATGAGGCTACGTTAGGGAACAAAACAGAGCGCTTTCTGGCCATAGAAGAGCCGGTCTTCACTCAAGTTAGGATCTTGGTCGACCAAAAGCAAGAAGAGAGTTGGCAAACAGCCGAACGTTTGCTGCGAGATGAATGGTCACATGCACAGCAGATGCATAATATTCCGCACCAAATTGAAATTATTGCCCTAGAAGCATTGCTATATCAGAGGCAGGGGAAGACCGAAAGGGCGCTATCCTCTCTAGAACGAGCTATCCAACTGGCCAAAGTCGGCGGCTTCATTCGCACTTTTGTGGATTTGGGGCCGTCCATGGCGGGTATCTTGAACCAACTATTGGCCCGCGGTATTGAGACTGATTACCTGGGCCAGATATTGGCTGCATTCCCCCAAGCGATCCAGACTGACGAGTTAGCTCAGCGCGGCCGGCAAGCAACCCAAACCCAGTTGATTGAACCCTTAACCGCACGCGAAAGTGAAATCCTGCTTCAACTACAGGAAGGCTTACCCAATAAACTCATCGCCCGCGATCTGGATATTTCAGACTCAACCGTCAAGAGACATACCATCAACCTCTACCAAAAACTGGGGGTGAACAGCCGCAAACAAGCGGTCGCGCGCGCCAAAGCCTTGGGGATTCTACCAATCGAGGAATCATCATGAATGTGTCCAATGGTCTATCTGAACCTATCCTCCTCCTCCGAACCAAGCTATATCCGCCACAAGCCAATCTACAATTTATACAACGTCCACAGTTGATGGACCATCTCACCCGCGGTTTAGATCGCAAACTAACCCTCATCACCGCGCCAGCAGGTTACGGCAAAACGACTATCGTCAGCCAATGGCTTTCCAATTTACGCTCACCAAGTGGCCCCTTGTCAGCATTGGATTCTGAACAAAAAAGCCAAATCGCCAATGCCGCAATCAGAGTGGATAAGTCTGCAAAGCGGCACCACTTCGTGAGCAGTCGATCAAAAATTGACAACGCCGCTCTGCGACCACTGCGTGATCAAATTGCTTGGCTTTCTTTGGATGAATACGATAACGACCTATATCTCTTTGTACGATATCTGGTCGCCGCCATCCAAACTGTCTGGTCCGATAGCTGCTCTAGCACGTTGGCAGCCTTACAAAACCCTCAACAGGCTCCGGGCGCATACCTCGCCAATATCCTGATCAATGACTTGATTACATTGCCTGAAATGCTAATCTTAGTGTTAGATGACTACCACTTTGTGAAGGAACAGAGTATTCATCAGTTCCTCAATCGCTTGTTAGAGCATCTGCCGCAGTTCGTCCATTTGGTTTTGATCAGCCGTACCGAACCGCCTTTAACTCTGCCCCAACTGCGTGTACGTCGGCAGTTGAGTGAGCTTCGGGTGGCTGATTTGTCATTTTCCAATGCTGAGGCCGAGCAATATTTGACTCAAGCAACAGGCCGAACTTTAGCAGCAGAAACTGTATTGGCCTTACAAGATAGAAATGAAGGATGGATTGCTGGACTCTACCTAGCCACCTTATCATTAGAGGATGATGCCAGTGAACAGGCCTTGGTACGGCATGTTCAGGCAGGTAATGTGAACATCTTGGACTATCTCTTCACAGAAGTCCTACTTAAGCAATCAGCAGCAGTGCAAGCGTTCTTGCTGCGTACGTCCATCCTTAACCGCTTCTGTGTTTCCTTAGGCGAAGCCCTCTTAGAAGATGATTGGTTAGAGATGGTGAAACAAGATGAACCATTAGCAACCACCATTGATGTCAGCCACAGACCTGTTCAGAGCATTATTGAGTGGCTATCCCGGCATCATCTCTTCCTCATTGCCCTGGATGATGAAGGCGAATGGTATCGTTATCACCATCTCTTTCAGCTTATGTTGACGCGGAATTTGCAAAAACAGATTAAGGCGGAAGAGATTGCTGCTCTACATAGGAAGGCCAGCAGGTGGCTGGCAAAGGCTGGCTTAATTGACGAATCGATTCAGCAGGCGCTTACGGGTAACGAGCCTTCGTTTGCTATCCGGCTTATTGAGGAACAGCGGCTGAATTTACTGGCTCAATTTGACTATGGTACCTTAGAACGGTGGCTTGCCCTTATACCAGAGCATGTTACCGAAGAGAATCCAAAGTTGCTCTTGCTCAAATGCTGGATTGCTGTAAGTCTACATCGTTTGACATCCGTTTCTGTTGTTCCACTGCTCCAGCAGGCAGAGGCTTGCCTAGAGAACCCCAACACATCGTTAGATGTTGATACCCAGGTCATTTTGCAGGCAGAAATCACGGCATTGCGGGGAGCGGTTTGCTTTATACATCATGAGTTTGAAAGGGCAATGGAGTATATCCCAGATGCGTTAGAAGTGCTGCCTGATTCCTATGTTTTCATGCGCGCCCTCATGCTTCTTTATGCCACAATATCTTTACAGGCCATGGGGAAGGTGAGTGTAGGGATTGAGCTGATCCAGAAAGAGGTACAAAATGAGGTTGCACAATTTAGCTTAGTGAAGTTATGGATGCAGACGTATTTGCCAGCATTTGATTATTTGGCCGGCAATCTACACCAGGCTGTGCAATCGGCACAAATCATCGTTAACCGGATACATGAACAGAGCAATAGCAACGCGTTTCTTTTGACTGTTCCCTGTCGATGGATGGGATACATCTATTACGAGTGGAATGAGCTGGCAACAGCCCACAACTATTCGTCGCAGGTCGACAAATCAAACTCAACACCTTATTTCAACAGTCAACTAGACTTGGCGTGGCTCTATGAAGTTGAGGGACGGGAGGATAACGCGCAAGAGGTGGTGGAACGGCTCAAACGCTGGGCACATACGCTGGAGAATCGCACATTCGATAATGAAATTGCTTCCTTCCAAGCGCGCTGTCTCTATTGGCAGGGCAAAATTGACATGGCCCTAATCGCATTGCGTGATGTTGAGATCATCGCATCAAAACAGGGACTGTTTGCTGTTGCTGAGATTCCCGCGCTTACATTGGTTAAGGTCTTACTCGCCCATGAAAGTGAAAGCTATTGGCGAGATGCTGAGGAGTTGCTCGCGGATCTATGGTTATTAGCAGATAAAGCACACAATGTTCCAGCGAAAGTGAAGCTTCTTGCCCTAAAGGCCATGCTTTATCAGCGGCAGGGGCAATTCGCTGAAGCCTTGGCTAACCTGGAGCACTCTATTACGCTAGCTAAGCCCGGGGGCTTTATCCGTACCTTTGTCGACTTGGGGCCGCCCATGGCTGGATTGCTCTATGAACTCCTGGCCCGAGGTGTTGAGGCTGATTACCTGGGCCAGATATTGGCAGCTTTCCCCAAGACGTTACAAAATGACGGCTTACCTCAGCGCATCCAGCAAGCTGCCCAAATAAAATTGATTGAACCCTTAACCCCACGTGAGAGTGAAATCCTGCTTTTGCTAGAGGAGGGGTTACCCAACAAACTCATCGCTCGGGATTTGGATATCTCTGATCTAACTGTTAAGAGGCATACGATCAATCTTTATCAAAAACTGGGCGTGAACAGTCGCAAACAGGCCGTCACACGCGCAAAAGCCTTGGGAATTCTGTCAGCGGATTAATGTCTCTGCAATACTCAAGGCCTAGACCTGAATCGCTTCCTCTGTAAGCAGCTACTGGGTAAAGCCGCCCTGTTTAATTGAACAGATACTCCACCATTCATACCTCTCTTTAAGGGATCAAAGCGTGCTTTGATCCCTTAAATTTTTGCAAACCACTCAATGAGGGATTCGCTTTAGACTGCTGTTGCTACACCCAATTGCACCTTTTTGCACCCTGTTTGGACCATGAATTGCAGCCTTAAATAGGGTATATTGATGTGGGATATCGGTTTGCCCATCCGCTCGGTTGAATGGCTGGCTGAATAATGAATTGATTATACCGCCTCGGTTTTCACAAGTAGTGCGATACCTGCACAGCACAAATAGGTGAAAATTCCACACAAATAAAACAAATTATTAAAAAAAGATAAGCAAAATGAGTAATTTAACTGAAGGACAAATCGCTCAATTTAAAGAAGAGTTCTCACTTTTCGACAAAGATGGTGATGGTTCCATTACAACGAAAGAACTAGGTACGGTCATGCGTAGTCTAGGCCAAAACCTGGCAGAGAGTGAGCTCCAAGAGATGATCGATGAAGTGGATGTATCTAGGAACGGTGAAGTCAATTTTCCTGAATTCCTCGTCATGATGGAGAGAAAGATAAAGGATACTGATTCTGACGAAGAAGTAAGAGAGGCATTCCGAGTTTTTGATAAAGATGGCAATGGCTACATCCATGCGTCTGAGTTGAAACACGTTATGATGAACCTAGGGAAAAGATTGACCGATGAAGAAATTGATAAGATGATCAAGGAAGCCGATCTAGATGCCGATAGTCGAGTGAACTACGAAGAGTTCGTCAAAATGATGATGTCGAAGTGAGACGAATTGAATGGCATGTGGACCTCGGCATAAAAGTACGAACAATACAGACCACCCATTCGTTCAGTACCTAGTATGTCCGTAACCCAGAGGCAAGTATGGCTAATAATTCAGCAAGACTACGTGTTGCCCAGCGCGCAACCTACCGCATTCAAATCCAGGGTTTTCTAGATGATAGCTGGGCGGATCACTTCGGTGGACTGGCGATTACCTCAGCTCCGTCGACGGCTCAAGAATCGATGACAATTATAACCGGTCAGGTTCTCGACCAGATGATGTTACTGGGCATTCTGAATCGGCTGTGCGACCTGGGTCTGCCCATCCGTTCGGTCGAATGGCTGGCTGACCAATAAATTGCTAGTATTGCATTGGTTATTACAGAAGCACTCTAGCCGCACATTACTAAAAATCGACGAACTTGTAGAAGTCATGACTAATCGCTCTACCTATGCACAATTAGAGAGAGAAAGAGTACCATGAGTAGTCTGACGGAAGAACAAATTGCTGAATTCAAAGATGCATTTTCACTTTTCGATAGAGATGGCGATGGCCTCATAACAGCGAAAGAATTTGATACTGTCCTGAGGAGTTTAGTTCAAAACCCAACGGATAGTAAGCTTCAAGAGATGATCAATGCAATTGATGCATCTAGAGACGGTCAAGTTAACTTTCCTGAATTCCTGGGCATGTTAGAGTGTAAGATCGAGGGTACTGATTCTGAAAAAGAAATCAAGGAGTCGTTCCAAGCGTTTGATAAAGCTAGAAATAATTACATCAGCGCAGCCGAATTGAGGCATGTTTTGACGAACCTAGGGGACAGGCTAACCAATCGAGAAATAGCCGAGATGATCAGAGCCGCCAATATCGATACTGATGGTCAAGTAAATTATGAAGAGTTCGTCAAAATGATGATGTCAAAGTGAGATCGGCTAACCGGCAATATAAATACTCAGTCGAATGATTGACTGCGTATGACGGGCTTCCCGTGGCCTGGTACAGAAGAGGAAATCGGCTCGATTAAGGCCATTCAAAGAAGTAAAGTATCCATCAAATTATAGGAAAAGCAAGAAGGAGAATAACCTCCTTAAAACGTATTGTGTGTTAGAAGAAAGGGGCAATGCATCGTGACGCATATAGCAGATTTTGATAATAGTGTAGAAGATGTGCTCAAATTAAGGCTACTAGGCACTTATGAGATGTCGTTCGGTAGCGGCTGTCTCTCTGATTTTGGTAGCCGGAAGGCGCAGGCTCTGCTCTTCTACTTGGCGATGACATCTAGATCCTCGTCGCGCGATACAATCGTTGCGCTCCTTTGGCCAGAAATGACAGAAAAAGCAGCCAAAAACAATTTACGCTCAACACTGACTACTCTCAAAAGACATATTGGACCATATTTGGATGTCACCCGTGGGGGAGTGACCTTTAATCGTCGCCTTCCACTGCTCTTTGATGTAGAGAGGTTACGCATCGGTTTGCAAACAACCATATCTGCCAAAAACGTTAGAGAAATATGGTCAACACTCGAACTTTACCAGGGTGAGCTTCTTCAGGGTTTCCAAATCCGCAGTGCAGGACCATTTGAGGAATGGATGTTGCCGCAGCGAGAGCAATTGCGCTCGCAGACGCTACGAGCATTGGAAATGCTAACTGAAGTCTGTATTGAACAAAGTGAATATAGCATCGGCCTGGCTGCTAGTCATAAGCAGTTGGCATTAGAACCCTGGTCAGAAACTGCCTATCGTCAACTGATGAGATTGCTGCTGGCTACTGGACAAAGAGCCTTGGCTCTGCGACAATTTGAAATTTGTTGTCAGACCCTGGCAAAAGGATTGGGTGTTGAGCCAATGGCTGAGACAGTGGAACTTTATCAATATGTTAAAGTTGGAGCAATCGGTTCCTCACCTAGTTGGAGCGCGGGAATGAACTAGTGCAGAGCCCTGTATCCAGCCCTAAATTTTAGGTTCAGCAGACACACGCTTGCATGGCACGAGGTGTGTCTAAATCAGATCCGGATGACGACTTTCCCCTGAGCGCGCCCTCGTTCAAGATAGCTCAGTGCCTCAGGAACCTCAGAAAAGGGATACTCTCTGTCAATGACTGGAATCACTTTGCCGGCTTCAAGAAGTTCATTAATGAATAAGAGATCCCGCTTGTCGACCTTTGCTGACATCATCCTAATTGTCTGGCTCCCACGTTTAGATACCCATGCTCCCAACGACAAAACCTGAAGGAGACGCATCATGGAGGTAAAGCCTACGATGGCACAAGCCCCATCAGCGGTCAGCGAGCGTTGATAATCCGCGACTGAGCGATTGCCAACATTATCGATGATCAAATCATACTGAATTCCATTTCGGGTGAAATCTTCCCGCGTGTAGTCAACGACGTGATCGGCACCAAGAGATCGTACCAATTCCATATTCCGTGTGCTGCAAACGCCGGTCACCTTAGCGCCAAACGATTTGGCAATCTGGACCGTAAATGTCCCTACACCACCAGAAGCACCGTTGATTAACACGTTTTGACTTGGCTGAACATGACCATAATCGCGCAGGCTTTGTAGGGCGCTGAGTGCAGCAACAGGCACAGCCGCGGTTTCCACATAGGAGAGATTGGCTGGCTTTGGTGCCAATTTATCTTCCGCAACGGAGATATATTCGCTGAAGCCGCCGACGGATACATCACCATAGACGTCATCACCTGGCCGAAAATCTTTAACACCATTGCCAACGGCTTCGACCTGGCCTGCAATATCCGCGCCAAGCCTCTTATGCTTTGGTTTCAGGAACCCCATCTGTAGGCGGACTAAGAAGGGGTCCGCCCGTAAGAGGTGCCAGTCCAATGGATTGACAGAAGCAGCGTGTACTTTGACCAAGACTTGATTCTCCTCAGGCGTCGGCTTTTGGACCTCTTCCAATTTTAGAACATCAGGTGGGCCATATCTATCCCGAACAAAGGCTTTCATATCAGTTCCTCCACTTGACTCGACACTGGCTCAGTTCAAATTATAATCAGAGAGCGTCTATCCGAGCAAGACAAATCGAATTGAACCAGCGTCATTGATTCAGTTTATGATATGATACCACTATAACACATAGGCGTTGGTGATGCGTCCATGAACGCGTCCACTAGCAGATCCTTCCCTTACTCATTTCCCATTAGCCCGAATATATTGAAAAATCTTCTGATAGTTCTTATACCGTAGTTCTGAAATCTCTCCTTCCTCAACCGCATCCTTAACCGAGCAATTTGGCTCGTGAGTGTGGGTGCAGGAGAGACCAAAATGGCATTGACTGACGTAAGGTTGCATCTCGACGAACAATTGTGCCAGCTCACTTGGATCAGTATCCCAAAGGCCAAAGATTTTCATGCCTGGCGTATCCACGACCCCACCACCTGAATCGAGCGGGAACATCTCCAGATGCGTTGTGGTGTGCTTCCCTTTATCTGTGGCTTGGCTTACCTCATTAACTTTAAGGCCCAATCCAGGCTGGACCTCGTTAAGAAGGGTCGTCTTGCCAACACCAGACATGCCAATCAATACAGAAGTCTTCCCCTGAACGGCCCTTCTAAACTCATCTATTCCTTGGCCAGTAACTGTACTGCTACGAATCACTGGATAGCCGATGTCTTCATAGATCTGGCTGGTTTCTATCGCTTTGCCTCGTTTATCTAGATCCGTTTTGGTTAGACAGATCAGACCGGGGATGTTTGAACTCTCGATCATGGCCAGCGACCGATCCAGCATCTGCCACTTTGGTTTCGGATTGGCAGCCGAGATGATAGGGATGATCTGATCCACATTGGCAGCGATGATTTGCTCAAGTGCCTTTTCACCAGCGGCCTGCCTCATCAGTTTATTGCGTCTGGGCGCAATGTCTTTGATGTGGCCAGTCCCATCATCCATCGGAATGAAGCGAACCACATCCCCGACTGCTACTGGATCGACCATGCGAATATCGTGTACCTTTTGTACCCGTCGGAGTGTGCCGCTAGCCGGGTCCGAGGTCGGATATTGAAAATATTTGCGTAGCCGATTCGATAGGGAGCACGTGATAGTATCAGTGCCTGTATAAACAAAGTAGTGACCTTGTAATTTCTTGAAGACAATTCCTTCAATTAGTGTTCCTGCGACTTCTCGCTCGTTGAATCGATCTTCTGTCTCGCCTTTATGGTGAATTGTTGCTTGCAAAGTGGTTCTCCCGAAAAGATATGATCATAGAGTCGTTTTGCTATGTTATGGCCGTTTGGAAAACCAGGGTGTTCCGTAGCCTTTACTGGAGAGACGAAACGCTGGTTTTCAAACGGAGCTGAGTATAAAGCTGGTCCATTACTGGGTTTATATGGGTTTACACTTTTCATAATTCACCTCCTATCGCTGGGGTTAAATAAATGGCTCCAGAGGCGGTTCCAGGAGCTTAGGTCAAAATGACAAAGTTCTGTGAGCGTATGTATCTTCTCAAGATTTGAGTGCCGCGCGTAACTACTGCGCGCGAGATAAATCTTGAGCGTACGCGTCCAACAGACACATGCCTCAGTTTATTGAACAGTTACCAGTTTAATTTAAATTGCTGGGAATGGTACCAATCAAATAGCTAAGAACTGCAATATCCTTAGCCGAAGATAATCATTGAAGAGAAATCTTATATGTGAAATCTATCGACTAACTAGCATTCCCTTTGCCAAGGAATTGATTGGATTGAGTAAATTGTATTTTCAGGGTCATATTAATATCTCCTTTACTCAAATTCACTGTAGTCAATAGTTCAATGGAAATGCTGGCACATTTCCATTGAAAGTGTACCATTGCTTACCTAATCTGTCAAGAGGGTTGGGAAATTGGGGTGCCTTTGGGTTTCGGGGCGAGAATG
>JBCCHB010000114.1:0-54915 GCA_039028975.1 Chloroflexota bacterium | reverse complement strand
TCGGCTTCTCCCATTTTGTATGGCTACGCTTTAGCTTGCCTTGGCATTTTGGGCATCGCTTGAATTCGGGACGGTAGTATACTTTTTTTAGGTTGGTAAATTCCTTTTTTTCTTCATTTTTCCAGTCTAACATACTCGTTTCCGAATGGGTTGATTCACATCATGAACTCATATTGTATGAAAAAATGACCAACTTATAGGAACAACTATATTTATTGAACCCTCGGGTTTTGGGGCTCCAGGCTGTTTTCTATTTTTGTATGTTCCTTTTGCGGTCACTGATTCTTTATGGCCGTTAACACACCACGTCACATAGCAGATACTGTTGCAGAGGTTCTGGTCAATGCGAATCTGACTGGTCATGACTCTCACGGAATCCTGCGTGTGCCATCCTATCTCGAACAGATTGAAGCAGGTACCCTCAACCCAGCCAGTGAACTCGCCGTATTAGAAGAAGCCAATGCTCGACTGTTGGTTGATAGCCAAGGCGGATTTGGACACTATGCCTCTCGCCAAGCAATGGAAAAGGCGATTGCCAAAGCGCGCCGCGAGAATGTCTGCTGTGTTACCTTCAATCCCATTCACCACATTGGTCGGCTGGGCGAATATGCGGAACAAGCGGCTCGTTCTGACTGCATCGGCATGATTACGATTGGAGGTGGCTCGACCGCTGGGGTAAAGTGCTACCCTTTGGCGCAGCCAAGGGCGCATTAGGCACCAACCCCATTGCCATTGGCATCCTCACAGGCGATGATACACCGTTTGTTCTAGACTTTGCCACCAGCGTGGTTGCCCGCTGCAAAATATTGGTAGCCGATAGCAAAGATGCGGATCTGCCGTCGGGTGCCATTGTCGATAGTGGCGGGCAACCTAGCGTGAAGCCGGCGGACTTCATCGTCAATCTCAGAATTACTCCTGACTACATTCTTTTACCTCAGCTTTTTGGAACGGCAGCAGCAAACATGGTCATGTCAGGCGCACAGGCTGGGTCAAGGGCGGGGCGGCTGTTTGCACCGGCGTAGCGCACCCTTGATGCAGACGAGATGATTCCCCATATACGCACACCTAGCGGAAAAAGCATCATCAGATGCTGCTTATACTAACTGCTAGATCAAAGGCCATGAATTGTGGCTCATCCATTTTGGGCGGGATGCCCAGGATACCCAAACGCTCCTGCCCTGCAAGGACGGGCTACGATATCCTTGGTTCACGGTCTTTGTTTCCGCAAACGGTATTACGTCTATCAAAGTCTTGTCTGAGGATGCGTCATCCTTGAATCTGGAACTTATGAATGATTACCGAGGAGGCCACCCTGACATGGTGCCAGTTACTGACCAACTCCATCGTATTGCTTGATTAAGCCGGAAAATCTTTCGGTAGAGGAAGGGCCGGGACAGGGTGTCCTTTGGCCTTCTCCTCGTCTTTGTGCAAATGACCAATACGGCCTCCTTCTGGCGTCGCATCCTCAAACCAGAATGCCTCCAGGTCTTCGTAAACTTCAAGGATGTCGTGCTCATCCCCCGCTTCCGTACAGACAATATCGCCTGGTTTTACGTAATATTCCTTGCCTTCGGACCGAATTTTGGCTTTACCGTTGAATATTAGCCAATACTCATTGCAATCGTGATAGTGGCAGTCCATTCGGCCCCCCTCTGTGGGTACGCGGAAAATACCCGCGCTTGTTACGCCGCTCCATTCAGGGCGGTTGCCCTTTCCCATCCTTTTTTCACTTGTTCGAATAACAGGCATTTTTAATCCTTTCGTTGTGTAACTGCTTCATAACTATTCAAGTACCCAAGGGCTGAGCTTGTCGAAGCCCGTATCCACCTTCGACAAGCTCAGGCTACTGCTGAAATACACTACTTTAAATAACCTTGCGCTCTGTCAGCCCCGCGATCCCTGCCTCATCATACCCCAGGGATTTAAGGATCTCCAGGTTGTGCTCTCCCAATTTTGGGGCAACTCCGATCTGAGGCGGCGTTTCAGAAAATTGCCATGGTGAACCATGAACTTTCACCGTCTTATCATACTCGGGGTATTCCGTTTCGCTGATGTAACCATTGGCGAGCACGTCTGGATCATTTGATGCTTCCAGTAGAGTGTTGATTGGTGCGGAGACGATATCGACACCCCGCAATATCTCTATCCACCGCTCACGTTTATCGGTAGCGAAGAGCTCTGATAAGGTACCGAGGAGGAGAGTACGCTTTTCCGCCGAGTCCACAGCCACACCCAGATTCGCAACCCCTCTCTCCTCCAAGGTAGCGTCAAAGCCTAGTGCAGCCATGGCCTTTTTCCACTCTGCCCCGCCAAGTTGAAAGACGAGCGGCTTTCCATCGCAGTCGTCAAAGCTTGCCGCGATCCCAGGATTAGTGGCCGTGCCGGTAATGCGGGCACCTGTGATAGGGTTTGCATCACGCCACATGGTCGTGGTCAGGGTCCAGCCCATTAGTCTAACAGTGCTGCCAACCAGAGAGGTTTCGACCTTCTGCCCAACGCCGGTCGTCTTGGCATAATAGAGAGCGGCAAGTAGCCCACCAAACGTCAAGAATGCGCAGGACTCGTCTGCGACCGACACCACTCCTGTGCGCATGGGTTCATCTGGTGCAGAATAGGCTTCGGTGATACCACCCAGGGCTTGACCAACCGCATCCGTGCCAGGCAGATGGGCGTGGGGTCCGCGGGTGCCGTATGCAGAGACAGAGACGTAGACAAGGCTGGGGTTGATCTCCTTTAGCTTTTCATAGCCAAAGCCATTTCGCTCAGCCGCGCCAGGACGGAAATTCTGGCCGAAGATGTCGGCCTCCTTTACCAGTCGATAGAGGATATCAAGCCCTTCATCACTCTTCAGGTTCAGAGTCAGGCTCTTGACGCCTCGATTGTTGGTTTCGAAAAAGGAACTGGGGTGTCCAGCCACTTGGCCAGCGTTACGTGAGCCATCACCTTTACCCGGTACCTCGATCTTGATGACGTCTGCGCCGAGATCGGCCATCAACGAATAAGGAACAGTACCAGCCTGAGCGGTGGAACAAGTCACGGCTCGAACGCCAGTGAGGGGGCCTGGTTTGTCTGTCATGGTTAGGATCCTCCTTTGGGGATTAGCTTGTCTACAGAAGTGCTGACAGGATGAAGTGATTACTCAACAGACTCAAGGGTTGGCATGTTGTATCGGTCTTGGGGATTGTCCCAGCCCTTGAACTCAGGCTTACGCTTTTCTGCAAAGGCGCGCCGTGACTCCATGCGATCCTCTTTGCAGCCGTGCTCGTGCAGCGCTGCAGCCAGTCGTTCTACCTGGGGGGAGACTTTGGGCATCATCTGGCGCATCATGTAGGTGGTGTTGACACGCGCAGCTGGTAGGAGTGTCAGTAAGTGCTCTGCCATCTTGAATGCGGTAGGCATCAGATCTTCTGAATCGACCAATCGATTCAGAAAACCAACTTCGTAGAGGCGTTCGGCTGTAAAGCGAAAACCGAGGGCCATCTCCGTGGCAATCGGATGGGGTAAACTGGCCACATAGCCGTGATTGTAACCGCCAAGTAACCATCTTTTTGCTTCTGACATCTCAAAGATAGCGCCTTTGACCGCCACCCGCAGATCCGTCCGTTCTACCAGCATAAAGCCACCACCCATGGCATACCCATTGATGGCAGCGATTACCGGTTTATGTAGAGTCCCTTCGTTAAACGGATCCGGTATCTTCTCCTCTGGCGTACCCAAGCCACCCTGCTCTAGAGTCTCTTTCATGTCCTCGCCAGCACAAAAGCCCCTACCCGCCCCAGTAAGGATGGCTACTTCCAGCGAATTACTACTGTTAAATTCTGTGAACGCCTCGCCCATCCCTTCCCGCACGACGCGGCTGAGCGCGTTCAAGCGGTCCGGGCGATTGAGCCGTATGACCATAATCTGGTCGTGAATTTCGGTTTCTACAAATGGCATTGGTTTCCTCCGTGCGTGTTTCTATAAGATGAAGTGAAGCTGTGTTGAAGATACCACAGAGTGGACGCCCTCGCCAAGCCGAACAGTAGAATTCCCTGATTACTATGAAATGACACCTATCAAGCCTTTGCTCTTGGTCATAGATGCAACGCATCCTCGAATGATTTTCTATACGGCTTGAACCCAGGTCAGTGTTAGAGAACATCTTGTCTAATTCCATTACCGAATCATTAACCCAAGCATTCTGCTGATAGTTAATGATTCGGTAATAAACATCTATATACTGAACATCATCAGATTAGAAAGGAGGTGATGAACATGTTGATGCTTCCATAAAAATTGAGCTGTAACTCACTCTGGAGGGATGAGTCTTGGTATAGAGTCATTCCTCCACGCTCGTCCACCGAAAAATTTTTCAGAAGCTGTCTGAAAAGGGTAAGAGCATGTCATTCTGCTTGGTTACAGTTGCGAAGCAACCTAGAGCGGAGCGGCTGAAGAATCTGCATTTTGGCTTGAAACAACCGTGAGATCCTTCGTGCCGCTTTGCGGCGTAACCGAGCTGCAGGCTCCTTAGGATGACTTTCCAGACAGCTTCTCAGATTTCACCAATGACTCTGTTATTAGTCTATTACTTGGTTAAAGGAAAAGATAGATGTCCCAATATCAATTCAGGCTGTGTACACCAGACGATGCCGCAGCTGTACAGAATTTTCTTTGGTCGCTCAAAGACGACCTGTTTTTTACGGAACGGGAAACAGTTGAGGAGATTACCCAAACCCTTTTTCAAGAGGGTGGGATATTGGTAGGTACCCAATATGATGAAATGGTTGCGCTGCTTGGCTATGTCTATGGCAACCCTGCCAAAGATTACCAGAATAAAGACGTGGGCTTTTTATATGTTGTTGGCTTGGCCGAATCGGTACGTCGAACACGCATAATGTTAGAAGGACTCCATTTTGTCGTGCGAACCTTTCTGGCACGCGGGACAAAAACGTTTAGATTTCATGCATTAGAGACAGATAAAAATATTAACCGTATGTATTCGCTACTTGCCAGACCCATAGGGAAAGAACGCAATCGACGCGGGTACCCATGTAATCTCTATGAAGCCACCATTGAGGAACTAGCCGTGGCTCTATCTCGTATGAATCAGGACACCCAAGCACAAATAGGTTCGGCTCCGTCATAGATGGCGCTTTGCGCCCGCTGATGCTTAGCTACAGTCGTGAAACGACCTGAGGATGTTCTATAGATGGCCAGAAAAGTTCTGCCCTCTGTTTTCGGTAATTCACAGGGCGGATTAGTCAAGAGTCGGGACAAGACTTTTCTAGCGAAGTATATCCGACCAAAATACAGTTGTATTATTCTCATCTATAGCCAACCACAGTATAACCTCAATAGATTGTCAATGGCCCATCCCCATTCGGATTTTCTCATGACCTCAAAAAAACGCGTCGTTATTACTGGAAGCGGCATTGCTTCTCCTCTTGGCAATCAGGTTGCGGCCTACTGCCAAAATCTCTACCATGGCCAATATGGTATTGGCCCAATTACAACGTTTGATGCGGCAAAGCAGACGACCAAACTAGGGGCCAGCCTTGATCCGATACCGATACCAGGCTGTCTGTCACCACGCGAGCGAAAGACATGTTCCAACCTATCAATGATCTCCATTCACTGCGTGGAGCAGGCGATGAAGCAGGCCAAGCTGAATATGACCGAGGTCGACTCGGATGAAGCTGGCGTCATTGTCGGATCTGGCAACATTAACATCTATGATTTGAATGAACCATTTCGGGCGCTTTTGCAAGATGATCGGCCCATGTCTCCCTCAACCATCCCTGTTAATATGCCTGCGTCCACGCCAAGCCAAATTGCCATCAAGTATGGGCTACACGGCATAGTTAAATGCGTAAGCACAGCCTGCGCCGCGGGCTTTACGGCCATTGCGGATGGCGCTCGCCTGATTCGCAATGGGGAGCAACGCGTGATGATAGCAGGCGGAGCGGACCTATCGATCTGCCCGTTGATGGTCCATGGCTGGGAACGGTTGCGCGTGCTGTCTGGCGAGCAAGATGATCCTTCCCTGGTCTGCCGCCCCTTTGATAAAGAGCGCAGGGGAATTGCGCTAGGCGATGGTGCTGCCTATGTTGTCCTCGAGTCCTATGAGGATGCCGTTGCCCGCGGCGCACTGATTTTGGCGGAACTCAGCGGTTTTTTTCAGAATTCGGACAGTCTCAACCTCGTTAAGCCAGACTCTACCCGCCAAGTACGCTGTATAAACAAGGCACTGCAACAAGCCGGGTTAGAACCAGCCGAGATCGGCATGATCTATGCTCATGCAACGGCAACAAAGCTCAACGACCTCGTCGAATATGAAAGCTTACTGGAAGTCTTTCAGGAGCGACTAAAGACCATTCCACTGTGCGGCCTCAAGTCCATGATTGGTCATACAATGGGCGCGTCCGGACCTATGGCTCTGATCGCGGCACTTGGGACGTTGCAGGCTGACTACTTCTACCCTATTCCCAACCTAACTCAGCTTGAAGAGGGCATGGCTCTACGGATTACCACAGAAGGTCAGATTCTTAAAGGCGTCGAGCATATTCTACTCAACGCCTTCGCCTTCGGCGGAACGAATGTTAGCCTGGTGGTCTCTAAAACAGATAAACATAATATACTCAAACAGGAATAATGAAATGAAAACGCAAAATATACGCCATGCACAAGATATTCGGTCACGCCTAACCACCATCATTGCGGAGGAGGCAGAACTCAAGGAAGATGAAGTAAGTACACTTCAATCGTTTGAGGACGCAATTGATTCACTAACGCTTTTGGTGATTGTCGCCGACATCGAGCGGGAAATTGGCGTCAAAGTACCGGACGAGCAAATCAGTCAGTTGAGCACGCTGGATGAAGCCGTGATGCTTGTGACGAAACTGCTCGACGGTCAATTATCCTGGGTCAACGACCCTGTATCGCATGAAACGATTCCAGGCGATTGAGTCTTATAGACAGGTAGAAGAGTTCTATCCTTCCCAGAAATTCGCAGAGTGAATTAGCCAAGAGACGGCATAGGGCTTCTCTGAATGACTGTAGAGCTATGTGTGGGTCGACCATTTCGGATTCGACGAAGGCTATTTCATTCGCATCCTATCATTTCAGGAACACGACTGAATTACTCAACCTAGATTTGCTTCGATTTCACTCAGGGTAGACAGGTTGCTGTTGAGTACACCGTTATAAATATCGACACTTGAAATGGTCTGTTTACCTCTTCCGCTTACGGCTCTTTCATATTTGAGTTGCAAAATTCTCTTTTTCGATTCCACCGTTAAATGCTTGCGTACCCAGTTCATTATCGTATCCTCTGATATCGATATTTCAAACAAGAACCATATTTCGATCTCCCAATACGTCCCATCAATGATGATCGCCAATACCAAGATGTAACCCGTTGGTCTGTTTTTGTACTGATAACGGACGAAATCACCATACTCGTAGCTTTGGAAAAATCCTGGTCTAACAAATCTACCAAGACAGCCCTAGAGGCTGTTTACAGAAAATTAGTTAGTTGTTTAGGCGTTCTCTAACACCGATCTTAGCCTTGTCCTTACTATGTAAGATAATGCCACTCGCGTAGTTCGCCACGTTATTTGAATGGACCTGCTTTATCTTCAGCTCTCTCCGATTACGGCCATTTGCTTTTCTTCCCAGGCCTTCATCACATCAACAATCGATATCACTGTCTCTCCATACGGGATAATCGAATATTCCACGCACGGCGGCACCTCGGCATAGTGGATCCTTTCCAGGATATGATCGGTTATGGCTTCATGTTCCCAGATTGTTACTAATCTAAGCCCTATTGACGTATGAAATTAAGCAATACCATTACCGATATGAACTGCTTTCCTTAATCGTAATTTAGTGAAAAGTTTCATCATTTTTTCCTTGTATATTATATAGAATTTAGGTTCGATTTATCGAAACGTATCTGTTCAAGTTCAATGCCTACAGTTTACCCCGCGCCTGTCACACCATTGTCACCATGCGCGTCCTCTAGCGCGTCCTCTGAAAATAAAGTTCAACCGTTTGCGTCACAGAATGCATCACAAGTAAATCAATTTCCTTCTATTCCGCGTCACAAGACGCATCACAAGAAAAAATAATTCGCATATTCCCGTCACAAGGCATATAATCTCTACACTGTACTCCCTAATCGCCAATCGTTAATCGTTAATCGTTAATTGCTATGTCTGAGTTCTCGTTTCACCTCCTCGGTTCACCAAAGCTTCAAGCGTACGGCCAGCCAGTGGAGATCAACCGTCGCAAGGCGATTGGTTTGCTGGCCTATTTGGCTGTCACAGGACAACGCCACAGCCGAGATGCCCTGGCAGCCTTGTTCTGGCCCGAAGCGGATCAACGTCGCGCCGGAGCGGGCTTACGCAGCGCGTTGTGGGCAGTCAACAAATCAGCGCTGGGAGATTGCTTGATCATTAATGCCGAGACGGTGATGCTGCAATCCCAAGCTTTTGAATCTTCCAGTGATTCTGGCCAAACAGTAGAAATAGACGTACTTCACTTCCGCTCATTGTTGGCAGAGTGTCAAAGCCATGATCACCCCAGCAACCAAGTATGCCCAGATTGCCTCAGTCCGCTAACGAAAGCCATTGATCTCTATCAAAGCGACTTCATGGCTGGTTTCACGTTGGCCGACGCACCCGACTTTGACGAATGGCAATTCTTCCAAACCAACAGCTTGCGCCAAGAGCTGGCAATGGCTTTGCAACATCTAATTGAGTATCATAGTGCCCAAGAAGACTTTCCGCAGGCCATTCCACACGCCCGTCGTCATCTTTCCCTTGATCCGCTTCATGAGCCTGCCCATCAAACGTTAATGCGACTTTATGCTCAATCGGGTCAGCAGGCTGCCGCTTTGCGCCAATTCCAAATCTGCCAAGAAACGTTGGTAGAGGAGCTAGGATTCCCACCGTCAGAAGAGACCGTCACACTCTACGAACAGATTCGCAGCGGCTCGTTAAATCCAGATGCCAAGCCCAAAAATCAAGTTGGGTCTCCAACAACAATTGCGCCAAGTAACTATCCCTCCAATTCGGCAGCCATCCTCATTGCCGGGCGTTATGAAATTGGCGATCTAGAAGCAGACTTGATTGGTCAAGGAGGGATGGGCCGCGTCTACAAAGGGCGCGATATCCAAACAAATCGGATGGTTGCCATCAAAGCGCTCCGATCTGACCTCGCCGCCACCGCTCCAGAATTGGCGCAACGGTTCAAGCGGGAAGGGGAAGCGTTACGTCAACTGAATCATCCGAACATCGTCAGGCTGCTTGCTGTCGTTCCCACTTTACCTGAAGATGCGGAACAACCATATATAGTAATGGAGTATATTGAGGGTGGATCGCTGCGTGAGCGGATGAACCAAGTAGAACCACTTTCCCTGAAACAGATTCTGCAGATTACGCTTGAACTGTGTGATGCGCTATCTCGCATTCACGGCCAGCAGATTATCCATCGTGATCTGAAACCAAGTAATGTTCTATTGAGCAAAGATGGGGCGCCCCTTTTGACTGACTTTGGTGTGGCAAGGCTGGCCAATGCCAGATCGGTCACCCAGACAGGCGTTGCCATCGGCACTCTTGACTACCTTGCCCCCGAAACTCTCAATGGTAGCGCTGCCGATGCACGCTCAGATCTGTGGTCACTGGGCGTGCTACTCTTTGAAATGTTGACAGGTCAGTGCCCCTTTCAGGGCGATAGCATACAGGAGGTCGCCCTTGCAATCACCAGCAAACCGCTACCTAACCTAGCTGAATTACGGCCTGATTTATCACCTCATTTGGTTGCGTTGATTGGTCAATTGCTGGCAAAAGAGCCTGGGAAACGAATCGTCAGTGCCCGGCTGGCTGGGGCTAGGCTGGAAGAAGTTTTGGCTAGTTACGAAACATTGCCTGATGCACTCCCCACGACTCAGGGGGAGAAAGATGTGATGAACCAGGTGATGAACGATGAAGAAAGCTTGTCGCAGCATGCCCAATCCGAAATTGATATCCGCCATAACTTGCCCCCTCAACCAACCCCTTTTATGGGACGTACTACGGAACTGGCAGATTTGGACAAACTCATTGGGGACTCGACCGCTCGGCTAACGACCATTTTTGGCCCAGGTGGGATGGGGAAGACTCGCCTGGCACTGGCCTGTGCTGAATGGCAGCTTCAGAAGGGACATTTTATGGATGGGGTCTATTTTGTCCCATTGGCTCCGCTGCAAACAGCAGAGCAGATTGTCCCGACAATGGCCGAGGCCTTGGGGTTTCACTTGGAATCTCGCAGCCCCAAGCTCTCTCCCAAGAAACAATTTTTCAACTACCTGCACGCTAAGCAACTGCTCATGATTTTAGACAATTTTGAGCATCTGTTAGATGGGGTTGATATGGTTGGCGAAATCTTACAGGCTGCACCCCATGTACGAATCCTAGCCACCTCCCGTGAGCGTTTACGTTTACATGAGGAGCATCTGTACCCTATTCACGGACTAAGCATACCCAAGTGGGAGGAGAGAGAGGATGCCGAGCAGACAGAGGATGGTGTTGAATACACAGCAGTTCGACTATTTGTCCAGAACGCCAAGCGTCTTCAACCCGACTTTGCCTTAGGTGTAGACGATCGAATGGCTTTGGCTCGCATCTGCCGACTAGTGGATGGCATGCCCCTCGGCATCGAATTGGCCGCATCGTGGGTGGATACCCTATCCTTGGCGGACATTGCCTCGGAAGTGACCCAAAGCCTGGACGTGTTAGAGACCGACATGCGTAACATGCCCGAACGTCATCGGAGTATTCGAGCTGTCTTTGAGACCTCGTGGCAACATTTAAGTGAATCTGAACAAGCGATCTATTCTCAATTTTCCCTCTTTAGTGGCGGATTTACCCGTCAAGCCGCTCAAACCGTAACCGCAGCATCTTTACGTAACTTGTCAACGTTAACCAACAAATCGTTGCTCCAGTATAGTAAGGAACATGATCGCTACCAGATACATGAATTGCTGCGTCAGTATGGAGAAAAGAAGTTAGCTGAAAACCCAGAGCAAGAAAGAGAGACCCGTGAACGTCACAGCGCTTACTATGCCGCGGCGTTACAGCAGGCCGAAACCGTTCTCAAAAGCCCGAATCAATTTACTGCTTTGGCCGAGATAGAAGCGGATGTGGAGAATATGCGCCTGGCTTGGGAGTGGGCTGTTGCTCAAAAGCAGGTTGAACGCATCGGGCAGGCATTGACTAGCCTTGGTCGCTTTTACGAGTGGTACGCTCGCTATCAAGAGGGAGCAGAAGCCTGCCAGATGGCGCTATGCGTTGTTGATAAAGAGCATTCACCTAGATTGCGGGCGAGAATACTAACCTGGCTAGCAACCTTTCGATTTTTATTGACTCAATGGAAAGAGGCAGCTCACCTACTAGAGGAGGGTATGGCCCTACTGGAAGCCCCACCGCTAGCCGAGCAAGATACACGTGCAGAGCGCGCTGCCATCCTGTTATGCCAAGGACGTTTGTTTTTTGTCACTCAGCAACGCGCATCTGCGCGTCCACTCTACCAAGAGAGCCTGGACATTTATCAGGATCTGGAAGATCGCTGGGGTATCGTCAAGGCGCTGAATGCGCTAGCGTATGCCTTTCGGGATTCGGGCGAAGTTGACATCGCCTACCGACTGCACAACTTGGAACGCACGAAAGAGATAGCGCATCAGAGCGTCACTATCAGTCGGGAGATTGGGGAGCATGCAGGGTTAGCGGAGGCACTGCTTAACTTAATCCATGCTCATTACCGCCTAGAAAGTTATGAGATGGCCCTTTCGACCATAGATGAGCTAATCGCGCATTGCCAACCGCTAAATCTGAAGACATATCTGGTACGAGCATATAATCGACGAGCCATCCTTCAATTAGGAGTAGGTGATTACAGGCAAGCCCAAGCCGCGGCACAAACGGCTTACGATCTAGTTCAAGAGCTTGGGTTCACCTATGCCATGCCAGCTTGTTTGCGCACCTTGGGGATGATAGCCTTGATAGATAGACGATACGCTCAGGCAAAGGAGTGGCTGCTTGAAAGCTTGGCACTTGACCGCAAGCGAAACCATGTCTATAATCTGTGTCAGGATGAAGCCTTAGTAGGCATAGCTGAATACTTTTTTGGGAATTATGAGAGGGCGGAACCGCGTCTCGTTCAAGCTCTGCAATTGGCTGTTCAGTTTCGCGCTTACCGCTCACTACAGTTTGCCTTTTATTTGGCATCAATCTATCTGGCCGAGCAAGGTGCCATCAAGCAAGCACTCGAAATATATGGTCTAACAACTCACAGCTTGAGTAGAGGCTATGCTCAATTTGCAAAAGACATAGCAGGTGTGCATGTTTATGCTGCCGCAAAAAAAATGCCACTAGAGGACGTTGAAGCAGCCATAGAACGAGGGCGGCATCTCGATCCGTGGGTTACAATCAATGCACTACTCGTTCAACTGACAGAAGTAACTGACAGAAGTACATGACAGAAGTAAAGGAGATCCAATTAGGCCACCTCAAATCCCGCCGCCAATTTTTGAAGTTGTCTGCCTTGGCCCGCTCGCTGTGAGCCTTTTTGCGGTCATGGTTCTGATTAGCTATCTCCAATTCAGGATAACCAGAGCAAGAGATGAATTGAGTTGATTGACCCGTAGCCGGTAATCAGTAGCCGGTAGCCGGTAATCAGTAGCCGGTGGCCGGTAATCAGTAGCCGGTGGCCAGTAATCAGTAGCCAGCGACCAGTAATGAGTGACCAGTGACCGGTGACCATTGACCAGCAACCAGGTACTCCCTACCTCTCATGCCAAGACATGGCCTCGCCCCGTACAATGCGAGAACGGCGCTCATAACGGCCAGGCCACTCGACAGGTAGATCACCTTGCTCGACCATAAGGGAAAGAGGGTTCACACGGGTCTTTAATGGTAGGTAGATGCGTTGACGTTTGCGAGCTGATTCAAAGAGGGCCATCATCACCTCTTGGACCGCTCTTGCCCGGTCTGCACCGCTAATGGGTTGCTCAATTCGACCTTCAATCCAGTCAATGGCCTCCTGACATTGGTGAGACCAGCAGTCATGCCACGGTGCCTCCACCTCTTGCCAGCCATCGGACACTCCATTCAGGTACCGAACCACGCCATATTCGTAATTGTATCGGGCTGAAGGACCCTCTGGCATGTACATAGGTTCGTCAGTGGGAACTTCATCAGCTGGGGGGCGGGTCGTGCGTAGCTCCATGATACCGTCGGTGCCAATGACCCGACAGCCTTGGCCAATCTCTGGCACCAAATTCCCTTGAATCAAGATGGTTGCGCCGTTATCACAACTCGCCAACCCTAGGCAGGCATCTTCTGCCGGCAGGCCGCGCTCTACTTGGTCAGTTGTACGTTCGGCTGCGCCCATCACCCACTCGACACTAGGCTCGTCCATCAGAAAGAGGGCTAAGCGGATATTGTGGGAATTGGTGTTGAGAATATTACCCCCATCATCCATTTGAACTTGAGTGATCTTCCCAATGATGCCCTCTCGAATCAGCTCTCTAGCCTTGAGCCAAGTAGCGTGGTGGGGACGCTGGAAGGCAATGAGGAGTTTGACGCCATTTCGTTCACAGGCGGTGATCATTTCATCGGCCTGCCCCAAGTCAACAGCCATGGGTTTCTGGCAGATGATGGCTTTGGGCTGTCTGGCTGCGGCGGCAATGACCATCTCGGCGTGCTGCTGATGCCAGGAGCAGACGTCTACGAAATCGGGGCGCTCCATATCCAGCATCGTTCGGTAATCGGTGTAGCGTTGCTCTTGACCAACTTCAAAGAAATCCCCGAATTCCCTAAGGGCGTCCGGGTTTGTATCGGCAATGGCTCCAATGCTGGTTGGGTGTCCATCAATTCCTAACCAGCCTCGAGCATGCACCCGAGCGATGGTTCCGCAAGCGATGATGGCTGTTCGATAGTTGGTCATGGCGTTCTCTCCCTCCATTTTCTTCCTCCGTTTGTTGTGGTTGACATTGGTTTCCCCCTGGCTCAGCCCTTTTTATTCTCCGCAAAATAGTATACACTGAATGGTATGATGCGCAAACCACCTACCATTCTCATCCATTCCGGTTGGAATCGCTACAACTTTGGCGATGTAGCCCATACCCCTGGCCTGCTACGGTTGTTGGAGATCTACATTCCTGAAGCTGAGATATTGTTATGGATGGCTCGTTATCCGGAGTGGCTTGCCAGCTATATTCTGGCGCGCTTTCCAAATGTTGAGCCATTCTATGGCCAGATCAGTGGCGTCCGCAATCATGTAAATTCAGCCATAGAAGATGCATTCAGACGCGCTGAACTCTTTATCTATAACTCTGGCCCTATCTTCAATTATGGTCATGAACTTGTTAGCAGTGATGTCAAGACCCAGGGCTGGCGCGGATTTGACTGGAATGCCACAATGGATCCCGCGGCCAAGCTCTATTTTGCCAAGTCCTGCCAAGTTCCTTTTGGCATCTTTGGCCAGAGCTTTATCTACTTTGCTCCACCAGCCGACATTGTGGTGCCAGAAATTCTTTCTCAAGCGGCTTTTGTCACCACTCGGGAATCGGACTCGCTGAACTATCTGAACCAGCTAGGTGTCCAGTCGCCAGACATGGACTTTGTACCTGATGCAGCATGGGCCTTTGATCTGCAAGATGATGAATCGGTTGTGCCGTGGCTGGACAGTCTAGGTCTGAAGGAGAGACACTTTCTGGTCACCACTACTCGTAATGCCCCAGCGGGGGTAGATATGATGGCAGATAGAGAGAGGCAGCAGACCTTCTTTTCTCAGGTTCTGACTGACTGGGTTGAGCAGACGGGTTTGCCCATTCTATTGATCCCTGAAACCGTCGGCAGTATTGAATTGAACCGGGAGTACATCTATGCTCCGCTCCCTGCCCATATCCAATCCAATGTCATTCTGGATGATTCGCTTTGGATGCCGACCGATACCTTTTGGACCCCAGATCAGGCTCGTTCGGTGCTAGCTCGTGCGCGAGCCTACCTCAACGTCGATCACCACGGTGTTTTGTTGGCCCTCACTGCTGGCACCCCATCCATTCATCCTCGTCAGCCCCAGGCTGGGCGTAAGTCGAATGTATTGCGTGATGTCGGATTGGCGGATTGGCTCTTTGATCTATACCAAGTCGATCCCAAATTAGTGAGCCAAGCGCTTCTGAAGATCCATCAAGACTATGAGCAGGCACAGCAACGGGCAAAGAAAGCAGTAGAGATTGTACACCAAGCCCACAAAAAGCGGATGATAGCCATTCGCAAGCTTTTGGGGCTAGTCTGCGAAAAGGAGTGACCCAATAGCATGGATCACAACATGATGGATCACAACATGATAGCGCTAAGAGCTATTGAGCCATCTGAATGTGAGTATTTGCACCAGATCGCCGAAGCATACTGGTTGGAACTCATGCCTCACTCTGATGTGATTCAAGACGCTAATCAACGCGCCCAATACTTCCAAGATCGCTTTCCCCTGAATACCCCTGATCACCTTGTACAATGGGCCATTAATAATGAAACGATAGTTGGCATCGTAGCTGCCAGGGTTGAGCCGGCAAACAGGCGAGCCAGTATCGAAGACTTTTATGTACTACCAACCGAGCGGAGCAAGGGCTATGGCAGAGAGATGATTCGTAAGCTGTACCAACAATTCGATACAATGGATATCGAGCGAGTTGATCTGAATGTGAGGCGTGACAACCCCGCAGCCTTAGCCTTTTGGGAAGCCCAAGGGTTCCGCATTGCGCTTTACCACCTGCGACAGTATCGGGATCCACAAAGCGGTGAGTCATTTGTTGGAGCGTTGTCGTCTGATTTTTAAGCGTTGTGAAGCAAGGGTGGAAAAGTGAGCGTATCATGCACGCCATAATGTGACCACCGTCATTCGAGTGAGCGCGAGCTCTGGGCGTCACCAACGGAAGATTTCTCCTCGTTTCACTCCCTTCGGCTTCGTTGGCGCTTTGCGCATGTGGCCGAACAGGGCAGGCTCTGAAATGACACGTCGAAGATAATCTCATCTTACTACCGAAGCAAGCATATTAAAGAATTCCAACCCAGGAAAGGAAAGCCAATTATGCGAACGCAAACTGCTGTTGTTTATGAACACCATAAACCTGTCGTCGTCGAAGAACTCACTTTGGAACCACCCCAATCCGGTGAGGTTCTGTTGCGCATGGCTGCAGCAGGCGTCTGTCATTCAGATCTATCGATTGTAACCGGTACCATCTACTATGATCCGCCAGTGGCTTTGGGTCATGAAGGTGCGGGCGTTGTGGAGTCGGTTGGCCCGGATGTAACTTATGTTCAGCCTGGCGATTACGTGCTGCTCTCATTTTCTACATCCTGTGGAGAATGTCCTCTCTGCGAGATGGGATATGTTGTACTCTGTACTGGCATTAAGGCTCGGCCCGGTTATCTCCTGGATGATACGTGCCGTTTGCACAACGATGCAGGAGAGCCCATTCCCCAGATGTCCCGCATCGGCACCATGTCTCAATATGCCGTGGTCTCCGAGCGCAGCCTAGTGAAGATCGAGAAGCACTATCCGCTGGACAAGGCCGTTTTGGTCGGCTGCGGCGTCACAACCGGCGTAGGTGCATCTATGAATACGGCAGAGGTCCAGCCAGGAGATAAGGTGGCCGTCATCGGTACGGGAGGCGTGGGGCTTAATGCTGTCCAAGGAGCAGCCATTGCGGGCGCGTCACAGATTATTGCTGTGGATTTGGAGGACCGCAAGCTGGAATTTGCCTCAAGCTTTGGGGCTACCGACGCGGTGAACCCAAATGATGGCGATCCTGTAGAGGCTGTTTTGGCCCTCACTGGCGGTGTCGGTGTCGATTATGCCATCGAGGTCATTGGCAATGTGAAGACGATTGAGCAAGCCTATGGCATGGTTCGCCGCCGCGGCACAGTGGTCATCGTGGGCATGGATAGCAATGATAAGCAGATCCAGACGCCAGCCCAGGATATTGTGCGCACAGAAAAGCGCATGGTTGGCTCCTATTATGGCTCATGCAACCCTCGGGAAGATATGCCCAAGCTGCTTAAACTCTACGATGAGGGAAAGCTCAAGCTGGACGAGTTGATTACTCAAACCTATCGGTTGGATCAGATCAACCAGGCATTTGAGCATCTAGAAGCAGGGCAAAACGCGCGGGGCGTGATTGTATTTGACTAAATTTTACTGACGAAAACGCCTTACAGGAGAAACCCATGCAAACCACGAAAACTTGGTCTCCGGCGGAACCAAATTTAGAGACTGTGTTGAGCACCTATTCAGATCCGCTGCGGTCTCTGGCCAAAGCAGAGATTCCGGCTATTGTCCTTCGTCAAGCTTACGATCCCGCCCAATGCCCCAAGCTGCTACAGCGGTTTATGAATTGGGGATTGATGCGTGATCCCATGGATGCAGCCAGCGCAGACAAACGAACCCGCATTGACATTGGCACAAGTTTGGGCAACAAGGGCCACAACCAAGAACGATTTCTCTCCCATGCTGCGGCTACCCACGATCTCTTTCGCGTGCTCTTTAGCGGCTTCGATGATCCTGTCGAGACCATGTACGATGCCTTACGCCGTTTGGCTCTAGACAAAGAGGTTAAAGTTGCTCAGGAGTCAGATGGTCGCCAATATGGGCCAGCCATCTTTCGCATTCATTACGAGAGCCACTCCTATAAACCCCATATCGATCACGTCAGCCTACGCGAGAAGCGTTTCGACTATGCGGTTACTCGGTTCGAACATCAATTTGCCGGCATTCTCTGCCTACAAAACGCGTCTCAGCAGGGGCGTAGCGCCCAGACGATCCTCCATCAATGTCTATGGACGGAGGAGATTCAACCTCACATCGCCGCAGAGACTTTTCCCAATTATGCAGCAGCGAACAGTGTGGGTAACTACCGAATTGACCTCGCACCTGGCGATCTCTACTTTTTTAACACCCGCTGTATCCACGAGATTCCAGCATTAGAAGGAGATGATCCACGGGCCGTTTTGGCCGTTTTTATTGGGTACTCGGAAGAGGATGAGGAGATCTATGTCTGGTCATAGGAGACATCTATCATGAAAATCCAGTCAATTAAGTCTTTTCTCGTCGATTCCGGCAGTTCCAAGCATTGGCTATTTGTTAAGATCGAAACTGACGATGGACTGCACGGATGGGGCGAAGCCTACACCCAGCTCGATAGAGATCGAGCCATCGATATGCATATTCAGGAACTGACTCGATACCTGATCGGCCGATCACCTTTTGAGATCAAGCAGTTCATCTTCTCTGCTTATACAGACTTTGCTGGCAAACGCGGCAGTATGGAGTTCTTTTGCGCGGTTAGCGGCATTGAGCAAGCGCTCTGGGATATTGTAGGCAAGGCAACGGAGCAGCCCGTCTATAATTTACTTGGGGGCAAAACCCGACCTAAACTACGGGTTTATGCCAATGGCTGGGGCAGTGCAGAAGCCCCAGAAGAGGTAGCCAAGCGAGCCAAAGCTGTCGTAGCTAAGGGCTTCACGGCACTCAAATTCGATCCTTTTCCTGGTCCATGGCGGGCCTATATTGATCGCAGTCAGGAAGATGAGGCGATTGATCGGGTCGCCGCGGTGCGAGAGGCTGTCGGCCCAGACGTGGACATATTGGTTGAGGTCCATCGGCGACTGGCTCCCATGCACGCAATCCGAGTGGCTAAAGCAATAGAGTCCTATGCCCCATTCTGGTTTGAAGAGCCAGTATCGGCCCAAGATGTTGATGCACTAGCAGAGGTTCGCCAAGCCATCTCTCTGCCTGTTGTGACAGGTGAAGAGCTCTATACCAAGAACGACTTCCGAGATGTCTTTGAGAAGCGGGCGGCTGACATTCTTAACCCTGATGTCTGCAACTGCGGCGGAATCCTGGAGCTTCGAGAGATTGGCGCGATGGCCGAAACGTACCATATAGCCATGGCTCCCCACAACTACAACAGCACAACCATTGGACTGGCCGCGACCCTACATGCGTCGGCTGGTATGCCTAACTTTCTGATTACTGAGTACTTCGTCAACTTTGAGGACGTGGGTCGAGAGATCGCCCATGAGGCGTTTCAGGTAGAGGACAGCAATATCACTCTGCCAGACAGACCGGGACTCGGCATCGACTTGAACGAAGACGCGTTGCTCCAGCGGCCTTACCGGCAGCGTCCGCGGCGCAATCTAGCCCTGGCCGCGGATCACTTCTGCGCTATGTAATCAGGCCTATAAGTCGATGGATATCTGTAACTGCTTGGCACACTCATGGAGTTGCTCATAGATGATGAGGGGGACGTCAATCCCTTCAGCCAATCGCTGAGTGCGAGTGTGCTGCTCTGGGTCGCCTGGAACCAGCACTTCATCCATGGTGGGTGCTGGTTGGGTTGCTTTCATCCAATCCAACAGGGTACGAGCTGTTCGCTGATAATCGGCTAACGGCGTAAACGCTTCCACATTGATTACTTGCATATAGGTGCCTCGTACCAGACCCTCATCGCCATTCGTTTCGCCAGATAAGGCACCCAGTAGACAAGTCAGGAGGGAGAGTCCATACCCCTTGTGGCCGCCAAATGGCAATAAATAGCCGCCATCGTAAAAATCAGCGGTCTTGACAGTGGGTTGTCCCTCCTTATTCACAATATACCCTTCAGGTAGATCTTGCTCCTTGCTGCGTGCAACCTGTAATTTACCCTCCGCCACCATACTCGTTGCCATATCCAACACAAACGGCGTATCATCTCCCGTAGGAACTCCAGCCGCCATGGGGTTGGTGCTTAGCCGTCCATCCATGCCACCATAAGGGACCGTTCCCCCTCGTCCAGATGTCCCTATTCCGTAGTAGATCAGGCCGATGCAGCCAGCGTGGGCCGCTTGCTCGGCATAGTCCCCCAAACGTCCGATATGGCCTGTTCTGAGAAAACTCACATTACAGAGTGCACCTTCTTTGGCTTTGTCAATTGCCAAGGCCATTGCTTTATGGGCCGTAAAGTGGCCAAAACCATTCTGGCCGTCGATGAAAAGGGTGTTTTCCGTCTCTCGACGAATTTCTGGTTTCGCGGCTGGCTGTATGTCACCCGATTGAATCTGCTTCAAGTAGGTTGGCACCCGCAACACCCCGTGGGAATCATGCCCGGTTAGGTTGGCTCCAACCAGGATCTTGGAGACTACTTGGGCAATGGTTTCAGGTGTGCCGGCTGCAATCAATAAATCGGTTGTGGCTTGTTGTAACTGACGGGCAGGGATTCGGTGTACAGGAAGAGGGTCTGTTTGGGACATCGTATTCTCCTTTGGTATGTCTCCCCAGTAGGATTAATCATCTTTTGTGGATATACTTTACCAGAAAAGTCTTGTCCTGCTCTTGTCCAATCTGCTCTGGGAAATCCCGAAAAGGGAGGGCGTTCCTATTTTCATGAGGACAGGCCCTGTCTGATGGTATAAAGAATTCTGTGTAAAATTCCAGGCATTCTGAGCGGACACGTCCTCTATTTCGCCTTTTACACAACCATTGTTATAGGACCTCACGTCTTTGCGGGAGCAAACTTTTCTGGCCATCTAGATGGTCATTGTATAGTCTCATTCTCTGGCTGTCAATGAGATGAAATCAGCTCCCAGTGGTTCATCATCGAGGTTCAGTAGTCCCATGTTATCCCGCCCGCTAAGCGGTCCGTACGATGCCGAAAAGGAGAATCTCTTACTAGCATTGTTGTCATTAGGATCTACTGAACCTTACAAATTTCCGTTTAAGAACCTTATCGGGTAGGCTTATCGGTAGAAGGGACAGAATTTTCGGAAAACCAGATGGATGGAGAATCGACGGTATGCCGCAGCTTTTATCGACCGACCAAACAACCTTTTATCAGGATGAAGGGTACCTCCATGCCCAGCAAGTCGTTCCCCCTACCCTCCTCGAATTAATGCAAATCGTTCTCAAACGGTGGGTTGACGAAACGATCCAGGTATGGCTTGAGGCTGGTCTTATAGACGATCCAATGAGCGATCTAGATATGCAGCATCAGCTTGTCCAGGTTTGGCAGGCTGCAGGCAAACCCAAATACATTCGCAGCCCGCGGCGTGATTTGGTCAGCCTAGAGATGTTTCAGATTCTCGCTCACCCTGCACTCTTGGACTTGGCCCAAGATCTCTTGCAGACGCCAGAAATTTCTGTTCACGGCGTCTTTAATGCCCGTCCTAAGTTGCCAGACCAAGCCTGGACGCGTACGCCCTGGCACCAGGACGCCCAATATTATCGAGATGCTGAGACCGTTCATGTCGTTTCAATTTGGATGCCACTACAGCCGGTGACTGAAGAGAATAGTTGTCTACAGGTTGCACCAAGGCTACATAGGGGGCCGTTATATGAGGGACACACCGATGAAGAGACAGGCTTCCTTGGCATGTCACGGGAAGATCGTGCACGGCTAGAAGGTATTTCTATCGAGATGGAACCGGGGGACGCGCTCTGCTTCACCCAAGTGACGCCTCATCGAGCATTGGCCAACCGATCCGATGCTGTGCGTTGGTCTATAGATGTACGGTATGAACCAACGGCCCATGCGACAGAAACGGGCCGCAAACAGGGCTTTGTGGCTCGGAGTCAAGCCGATCCCGACTCACCGATTGGGTATGAAGAGTGGCTACAGCAGTGGGAAGCCATACCAGCTGGGAGTTACTAGGATTTATATATTTTATACAAATCTTTTCAATATATAGACATCAAGAAAAAGATTTTCCAACCGCCCCCTGAGCGTGTCGAAGGGTAAGGGCGGAAAATCTTTTTCTTAAAAACTATAGATGGCTGCATAAAGCCTGTTCCCGTGAATACGGGGATATCCTCTCTTTTCGGGATTGTTCAGGGTGAATTGGATCAAAGCGGAGACAAAATTTTAATGGCGAGCTATAAGTAGCGGAGATAACCATGACAAGTAGTCCCAAGCACCCAAACAAGTCTCCTTCTGATTTCCCAGCTTCTCAACCAGCTCGTTCTCAGCCTCGTTTCTCTGCACCAGGCTCTACACCATCAACAAACAAGTGGTGGATCCTAATTGCCATCAGCACGGCCATCTTTATGAGTGCAACCAACTCAACAACCATGAATCTGGCTTTGCCCACGCTGTTAAGGGAGCTAGATACCACTTTTGCCGCGATTCAATGGGTGGTTCTCTCCTACCTAATCAGCATGGCCGTTCTCTTACCAAGCATCGGACGCTGGGGAGATTTGATAGGGCGCAAGCGGGTCTTTATGCAGGGGCAGCTTTTATTTATCATTGGGGCTGGGTTCTGTGCTGGGGCATCCAACATCTACTGGCTTGTTGGGTTTCGCATCGTACAGGCGGCTGGCTCGGCCATGATGATGGGGATCGGTATTGCCATTATTACAGAGACATGGCCTTCCAAACAGCGGGGGATGGCCCTAGGCATCGCTTCCGGCTGTATTGCATCAGGCGCCGTAGCAGGGCCATTGATTGGTGGATTCTTGCTAGAAGCACTTAGCTGGCGGTGGCTCTTTCTCTTCAATATTCCCATAGGTCTCTTTTCGCTCCTGGTGGTTTGGCGAGTGGTGCCAAATCTCTTGCCGACCAACCAGGGTGAGCGATTTGATGTTGCTGGCGCTTTGACCATTGGCGGTGCCCTCCTCTGCTTCTCGTTGGCATTGACAGTAGGACAGGATATCGGTTATAGCTCTCCTTGGATTACAGGATTGGTATTGGCCACCGTCTTATGCATGGCTGCTTTTATCACGTTAGAGCGTCGGGTGAGCTATCCCATGGTTGATCTCGCCCTCTTTCAGGATACAGGATTTACCGTCAACTTACTTTCAGCCCTGATCATCTTTGCCGCCGTCTCAGGGGCCATGGTCGTTATTCCTTTTTATCTAGAGTTTGTGATGGGTGTGTCGCAGCGCATGATGGGGATCCTTATGGCTGTTCTGCCGCTAGCCTATGTGGCTGCAACGCCCATTGCGGGCATCGTATCTGATCGTATTGGTACGCGTCCCATGATTGGTCTGGGATTGGGTTTAGCTTGCTTTAGTTTGGTCCTGGCTGCTCAGCTAGATATGGAGAGTAGCGCCTGGCAATTTATTCTGAGCCTTCTTCCTCTTGGCATTGGAATGGGTGCCTTTAATACGCCCAATACCAGCGCAATAATGGGGTACGCGCCCAAGTCACAATTGGGTGTAGTCTCTAGCTTGATGAGCGAGACGCGAACCTTGGGGCAGGCGACGGGTGTAGCTGTTCTTGGCTCCTTTTTTGTCTTTCGCTTACAACAGTACGCAGGGGCTGGCATTACGGTAGATAGGGCTGCGACACCTCATATTGTTCAGGCCATGCAAGATGATTTCCTAATCGCTGCACTTGTCATGTTGATCTGTCTGATTGGCGTATCCTGGACATGGAGAGGGAGTTCTGAGGTCGTAGCGATGGAGGCCGGAGATTAATTAATTTAGCCCTTTTGGGTTTCGAGCCTAAACAACCCAGTCCTCGATCTGAAACATATATTGATCAATATGAATGGAAAGGCTATTTTGGGCCTTTGCTTGGATCCACTATCATTACTTACCGTGGCACTTTACAGCATGGCCCATCCGTATATTCTCGCTCAAGTTTGGCGGGCAGGATTTCATAAGGAGACGATTAATATCTTTGGTTTAGACATGGGTACACACAAGGATATTCTTTTCGGACGAGCCCTATTTTATGGCTGTCTTGGTGCTTTTATCTATTCTTTCCAACTGACTTGGCGCCACTATTTGACATATGATCTCACGCCAAGTGTCTATATCTTTTCCCTCAATCACTTTATGTTGGCGGCGGCTGTGGGAGCAGTTATCAGCATGGTCTTTGGTACTTACTCAGCCGCCAACGGAAGAGATTTTAATACGAACTTAGCTAAAAAGTTTCAACATTATGTTAACAAGGAACAGCATGGCTATGATTATAGAACCGTCTACCAAACTCAAACAGCTCCAAAGTGAAGGCTATTGCATCCTTCCATCTATGGCCAATAATGTACTTTTAAATCGCACTCGCGCTTGCGTTGAACAGGCCATTGCAGCTCAACCGCCAGAAAAGTTCGCTAGTTGGCGTGCGCCTGGCACGCTGATTGATTCCAACAATTTCCCTGAATTAGCGGGCATTGTTGGCAATCCCAATGCATTAATGGCACTTAACGAAATGGGTCTTTCTAACACCAAATTTTGGAAGGCGGTGATCATTAGTAAGCCACCAGGTGGGCCGCGGCTATATTGGCACCAGGATTGCCTCATGTGGCAGGATCCACGGGCCTATAGCCAAATTTCACCAATGATCTTTTTGATGTACTATTTGGAAGACACCACAATCCAAAATGGCTGTCTGCGACTTCTTGCCGGTACCCATCGTACCCGTCATATCTTGCATGATCTGGGTGAGGCCCATACCGCTGACATCAACAGCGTAGAGGACCCTGACGATCCGCGTTTTCGTGATTACCCTAATGAGGTAGATGTCCCCGTCTCTGCCGGAGATCTAGTCATTGGCGATGCCCGCATGTTCCATGCCACTCACGCCAACCAATCAGAGCAGCGCCGTACGGTCATCACGATCTGGTTTCATCCCCTCTTTGAGGGATTGGCCCCTGCAACCCAAAGCTGGATTCATGCAGACTTTCATCGTAGACATAGCGGCTGGCCAAAGGCCGCCTTGGCCGAGATCGAGCCAGTTATCCCTGACTATGCAGGGGGTGTAGAACCCATGAAGCCCAACCGATTTCCGGATGAGCGTCTTGCTGAATAGAGACGCGAAATCTGTCAATATTCATGAGCAACAATTTGTTCGCTCATCAGCCAAAAGTGTGTAACAAGGGAAACTACGGTTTTCAAGTTGGCCGCAGTATAAAGGGCAAAAGACCTCCGTTTTAAACACAATTGTACTATTGAGTATTCCTATGGCAACGATTTATGATGTGGCAAAGCGGGCCAATGTTTCAACAGCAACCGTCTCCTTTGCTTTTAACCGACCTGAAAAGGTTAAACCAGATACTCGGGAGCGCATTCTCCAGGCTGCCCGTGAATTAGATTATAAGCCAAATGTTAATGCCCGTCGGCTTGCAGGTGGCAAAAGTCAGATGGTGGCGCTGCTGGTGAACGACATCCGCTATCCATCTGCATCGACCACCTCTCAAACAGTCGTCGAAGCACTACGTATTGAGGGGTTTATTACCGTCCTCTCCGTTACAGATGGCGATTCAACAACAACACTTCAACTGTTAGAGCAACTTCATCAGCGGGGAGCCGATGGCTTTATTCTTTTGCCAACCTTTGCTACCCTAGACAAAGAGGTTGTAGAGGCGCTGAGGAAGATGATGCAGGATAAAATTCCCGTTACGATCATCTCCAACGGGCTAGACGATCCTCAATTAGATATTGTTTCGTTTCGTGCACAGAGCGCAGCCCGCGAGCTAGTTGACCATTTGGTGGACTTGGGGCATCGAAACATTGCCTACATCGGGCCCAATCACTCATTAGGTGACTCAACGGTTCGTTATCTAGGTTATCAAGAGAGTTTGCTCTCCAATGGACTTGCCATTCGACCCGAGCTAGTAATCGAGACCGACTTTACTCAGCCTGATGTCAAATTAGATATGGCACGTCTGATGGAGCACCCTGATCCGCCAACAGCGATCTTTGGCTCTAATGATTTGATTATGATGGCCGTGATAGATTATTGCCGCGAAAGGCAAATACAGATACCTGAGCAGCTTTCCCTGGTTTCCTTTGACACAGTTGCGCTGGTCCAGCGCCAGACGCCAGTCATTACGAGTATGATGATCCCCACTGTCGAAGTTGGCCAAAAAGCCGTTGATCTGCTGCTCAATCGCATTCAGAACCCAGCTACGCCACCATCTCATGAGCATCTTCGGTGCATCCTCGACGTCCGAGCTAGCACTGGAGCACCACCATCGGCTCACATATAGATAGCCAGATAAACTTGTTCTAGTGCAGATACGACATACGCAGAAGGCAGGTTTAATTAGGCTAACGCTGTATTCACCTGTCCCGGGAATATGGTACAGACCACATCCCAAAGAAGCTATATTAAACTGGCAACTAATTTTGGATTCCCATTTGACCAGCCGTTGTTGGTTGGGTTTGATACCAAATTGATTGTACTGTTTCGTTTTTAGGCAAAAGCTCGGCCAGCGTCCCCTCAGCCTCAATCCCGCCATTGTGTAGAACAAGAATGTGATCGGCATACCGTAAAACTTCACGACGGTGAGAGACGATGAGCAACGTAGGATGTTCGGCGACAAAGAGTCGCTGCCAAAGGGTTGTTTCTGTTTCAACATCTAGCGCACTAGACAAATCATCGAAGACGAGCAACTCTGCTTTGCGTACAAACATGCGTGCCGCTGCCGTACGTTGGATTTGACCGCCAGAAAGGCGCGTGCCACGTGGGCCAAGGACAATATCGAGCGTGGCGAATTCATCGGCCAGGACAGCATTTCGCAGTGCATCTTCAAGGTCAACATGCGCTTCGTCAAGTCCCAATAGAATGTTGTCACGCAAGGTTGTGCGAAAGAGTCTGGGTATCTGCGCTGTGTAAGCGCTGCGGGGTGGCACGAAAAAGGTGGCGGGATCGTGGATCGGTTTGCCATTCCAGCAAATTTCGCCTTCTTGCTTGGGTAGTAAGCCCAACACTGTACGCAACAATGTCGTTTTCCCCATCCCAATTTGTCCGGTAATCACCAAGCATTTGCCTCGTTCCAGCCGAAACGAAATGTCTTTGATCCCCGATTGACCACTTGCATCTGTGTCAGGGCTGTTGCTGTTGAGCGCTGTCGGATATGTAAATGATAGATTGCGTACGTCAAGCACTTGTAACGGTTCTGTGACAGGTGGCACCTGTTCCGTTACGGGCATCTGCTCGGCTTCGAGAAGATGGCGATGATGTTGCACCAGTTGCTGAGGCGGCGCATCGCGTAGAAGCAGTTGCAGACGCTCGGCGGAGACCCCAACACGCCGGTACTCTGGTAACAAGTTCGCAATTGAGCCCATAATCCACGGTAGGTAATCGAGGTAGAAAACGAAGAGGGCAAAGCTGCCGATGGTGAACGTACCGGCACGCATTGCCGTTGAGGCGAAGATCAAGATTAGCCCCACCCCGAGTTCGGTGGTATAGCCGAAAAGGGCATCCAACCCATTTTTGAAGAGCAAATCCTGTAGAGATGCCCGTTGTCGTTGTTCGCTGATTTCTGCAAAATGTTCAACCATGCGCTCTTCGGCGCGTGCCACCTTGATCGCCTGGACAGCGTGGAAGAGTTCACTCAACGCACCAGTTGTATCACCGGTGGTCTGGCGACTGCGCGCACGATATGCTTCAATTTTGGGTCGCAGTCGATTCATAACGATGAGGATCAGCACGAGTGGCAGAAAGACGAGCAGCGTGATCGACGGCGAAATGCGCGCCATCAGGATTAGACCCACCAGCGCAAAACAGCACATGCTCAAAAAGGCTTGCCACGATGTCAGTAGCCCAGTGAGCGCGTTGACATCATCTCGCAAACGATTGACCGTTTCACCGGTTGAGAATGGTAGCACGCGGATGGCAGGCACCTCTAGAATTTGCTGCATGAGATTACGCTGCAACAGAGCGCGTACGCGATATTCCGTATTCACCCCCATCACGCCCCAGCCAAAGTTGCACAGTGCTCGCACAACTTCAAAGCCGCCTAAAAGCGCAATCAGCCCCCATACGCCCCAGGGTGATGGCTGCACGCCTGTCAATGTATCGAAGAATTGGCTGGGCAAAAGGCCAAGTGGAATAGAGAACAACCAACTCCCCAAGATGATCAGGAGAAAGAAGAGGTAGCGCCAGGGCAAAAAGGCATAGATGCGCCAGACATATTGCCAGACTGGTACGATCTTCTCTGTTTTCATTCAGCGATTTTCTCCTTCACCTGATCCAACAGATGCCGATAACGTGATCTGCTTTCCCTGGCTAGCTGTGTGCGTGTGCCATATTCGCTCACCTGTCCATTCTCCAAGACTAGGATATTATCGACCGTGCTGACTGTTTGCAGACGATGCGCAATGATGATTGCCGTGCGTCCTTGCAGCAACTTGGCCAAAGCACGCTGGACGATAGTCTCTGTGTGTGGATCGAGACGAGATGACGCTTCATCCAGAATGATCAGATCAGGCTGTTGGAGAAAGGCGCGTGCCAAGGCCACTAGCTGTGCCTGCCCTGCGGAGAGACTATCGCCCTGGATTGGCGTTGCTAGTCCGTCTGGCAACTGCGTATACCATTCACCCAGACCCAACGTCTCTAATGCATCAAGGATCACGGAATCGGGAATGGCAGGGTCTCGAAAAGTGATATTTTCGCGTAGCGTACCGTGGAAGAGTTGTACTTCTTGCGTCACCACGCCGATCCGTGAACAGAGCGACTTCAGGGTGACGTCTCGAATATCAACCTCGTTCAGAAAGATATGTCCCTGTTGGGGATCGTAAAATCGGAAGAGCAAGCGGGTTAATGTGGTTTTGCCGCTACCGGTCTGGCCGAGAATGCCTAGCGTACTTCCTGGCTTTAATTCAAAGGAAATGTCGTGCAACGCCTGCACGGGTTCATTATCAGCAGATTGATCGTATGAAAACGATACGTGCTCAAATCTGACAGCAAGTGGCCCCGATGGCAGTACGTCACGTCTCCCGTCGATAATGGCTGAGCTAGTTGACAAGAGTGCAGAAAGACGACGCAGAGCAGCGAGTGCTTTCTGAAAATCACTGAACTGGTAGACCATATCACGCAACGGCCCCCAGACCAGAGTCATGTAACTGAAAATCAGATACGCAGTTCCAATCGTGATGGCCTGTTGACGATAAAGGACAGCGGCAAACGCTAGCCCAGTGAGTAGGCCGATCACATAAAGCAACATGCGTAGAATGCTAATGAGCCCTTGAACGACTTCCGCCTGCTGTTGTTTCAAGAGGCGTTGTTGCATTAATGCTGTCAATCGACGCAAAACATAACCGACGGCACCACTGGTACGAATATCGTCTGTCCCGCTGAGATGCTCTTCCAAAAAGCTGGACAGTCTCGCTTCTGTCTCTAGTGCTCTAGCGAAATGGACAACCGTGCCACTATTGAGCCAGAAAATAGTGAGCACGTAGATTACTGCATAGCCCGCAAGCAGTAATCCTAGCCGCCAGTCGATCGTGGCCAGAATGCCTATCACTCCCATCACGATCAAGGCATTTGTCACAAGGATAAGCACGAATCGCGAGAAAAAATTGTTGAGGACCCCCACATCACCATCAACGCGTTCGATTAGTTCGCCAGGAGTATGGGTTAGGTGAAAGGAAAGGTCAAGGGCGAGGCAGTGACGGACCAAATTGACACGTAGGGCATTGGTTGCTCTCCAGGCGACTAGGTCCGCCAGATAATTCTCGCCAACCCGAACCCCTCGTAGCGCAAAGGCCGCAGCAATATAGAATGTGGCAAAGCGAAAAATGGTATCCCAACCAGCTTGTCGCGAGATTGCGTCGAGAAACTCACGGAGGATCAGCGGTGTTCCCAACTGTAACCCCACTGTCAACAGCAGAAAGAAAGCCAATCCGAGCAGCAACGGCCATTGTCGTAGAAAGTAGCGCGTGACCCACAGGTGTTTGAACTGTATGTATTGGCACGCCGCAGACATGCTCATCCCCTTGGCCCCTAATTTACATCGTAGGATGCTGGTGAACTACCTATAGATATCCAGAAAAAGAGTTTCCAGTTGTCCCCTGAGCTTGTCGAAGGGCGGCTGGAAACTCTTTTTCTTAAAGACTATAGCTGATCTGCTGGAACTAAATTACTCTCTATCGTAACGCAGAATTTCCAGTTGCTTCAATGCTGCCTGGGCTGCTTCCGGTGTGCCAATCCGCGAAAGCGCATGAACCGAATATCCTCGTACATAGTGGTTTTGGTCGGTCATGCCCTTGGCCAAGGACGGAATGGCTGCTTCTGCATTGGCACCAAGCCGAGCCAAGGACATGGCGGCATTTCGGCGTACCATACCACTGGCATCATTTTCCATTACCTGAGCTAGAGGATCGGCTAAGTTCGGATCATCTTGACCAATTGTCCCCAAGGCTTCTGCTGCCCGACGGCGCGGGTCATCTTCCACATCAGTTAGCCCACTAAGCAATGCTGAAGACGCCTCCTTGGCTTGAAGACCCATGTCTCCCAAAATATCAAACGAGCGCGCCCGCAACCGCTCATTCTCAGATTGAGACAGCTCCACCAATGCTGGGATAGAGGCTTGACCAATTTGATTAAAGGCATAAGCAGCATTGCGAGCGGTAGCAACCTCTTCAGATTGTAGAGCCTGAATCAGGGAAGGAACCGCTTCTTCTCCCCACGTTCCCAGTTCATAGGAGGCCTGTAGTGCGTCGATCTCGGTGTCGCTACCAAGCTGGGTAATCAATGTGTCAATAGTAGCACCTGATGTTGCTCCTACAGATTGTGATTTACCCTGATGCCAGTTCCATATATACCGCCAGATGTTGCCCTGAGGATGGTCTGTGGCTGCCCAGTCGGAACCGGCATAGTCCCAAGTTGGCTCGGTTGGCTCAGACATGCGGGTAAAGAGGAATTTGACCATTTGGCGTGTGGTCAAATCATGATGATTGGCCATACCCCGATGAAGCAGATCATAGTGAACAATGACAACGGTGCCTGCCTCGCCATCCAAGGGTGTATCTTGCTCACCTTCAGGCCAGTCAATGTTCAGATACTGAGATTTGGGGACAATGGCCGTCGGGCCTAGCTGAACGGGGGTATCCTGAGGGTAGTAGAAGAGCATGGCCCAACGAGTGTGGTGGTGTCGAGTTTTTGTGTCCACGGCAAAGCGGCTATTATGCAGGCTATCTTTGTGCATCTTCTGGTCGGAACCGCCTGGCGGCCGATCATGGACATGACGATGAAAGTTCAGAAAGTAGTCGGGACCCAAAATACTTGACATGGCACCGTCTACAACCGGGTGATCAAATAGCTCCATCAACTCGGGCACGGCTGGCAGCAAATTATTCCGCGGGTTGCCTCTTTTTTCAATCGTCTCTTCGATCTTTTTGTAAATCAAACGATGATAGCTCTCTGGCATCTCGGGCTTGAGTACAATAAATCCTTCACTAATGAATTGCTGCATTTGCAGATCATTCAATAAAACTGGGGATGACATCAATATTTCCTCCTTTGATGAACGTTTCGGTCCTTGGCTATGGCTATGGTTTCGTCCAAAATGTAGTACAGACATCCCTGCGGAGAGTCTTATTTTAGGGGCGAATATAAAATTAGCCTTGAACAGAAATGTCGCAGATGAGTGGCCTGCGAAACCTTTGTACTCATCTTTTTTCTGGATCTGAATCGTAACGGGAAATCTTTACCCTTGATCCAATTGGATTCGCAAACGAGCCAATTCAGCTTCAAGTTCGCGCTGTCGTTCTTCGGCTTCAGCTCGAGCCAAGGCTTCGGCTCTAGCCTGCTCTTCCGCGGCTCTAGCCTGCTCTTCCGCGGCTCTAGCCTGCTCTTCCGCCTCGCTTCGGGCCAAGGCTTCGGCTCTAGCCTGCTCTTCTGCGGCTTTAGCCTGCTCTTCTGCGGCTTTAGCCTGCTCTTCTGCGGCTTTAGCCTGCTCTTCCGCCTCGCTTCGGGCCATGGCTTCCGCTCTAGCTAGCGCCTCGGCTTCTGCAGCGCGTACTTCGTCTGAGAGAATTGGCTCTCTTGTTTGGGAATCCACAACAATAAAGCTATCGTGGGTTGGGGTTGTACCTACCCATACATCATTAATGGCACTATAGATCCAGCCATCAGCATTCGGCTGGATTTCAACATATCGCCCTCCGCTGAGCCGATAGCCACGAACGCTGTAGTTTAGGGCGTCCCGCCATGATCGCAGACCTGAATCAACGATGATATACTCCTGGATGCCAACCAGCTGATAGAGGGGCACTTTGTCATCGTAATCTGCGGTTACATACCGGGGGGAGACCATCTCCAACACAAAATCGGGACGAGTACCCTCATTTGGCACCACAAAAGAGCCACGTGGTTTGCCTGGATCGGTAACATTAGGGATCACCGAGACATCTGGCGCTGGCTTGGATAAGCCCGGTATGCCCCAATCCATCTGCAGATCGCTGTAGACCGTGATGTCAGAATTGTTTCGATGGATGTGGCGAAAGATACTCTTGATGTCATCTACATCCTGTTCATGGCGTGTACCCTGCACAAAGTGGTCTCCTTCTTCTGGATCCAGGAAATCTTCCTGCTTCAATGGGATGAATGTACAGTTTATATAGTTACCCTCATCATCGTAGTTCATGACGGTGCGGTAACCGTAGTAGAATGGATCAGCCTCTTCGGGTGAGTTCACGACAACGGACGCAGTACCATTCGTACCAACACTCTTGGTCTCTTTCGGTATGCCAATCGCTTCTGTAGACATGATTGCCTTCCTTCGCCTAATCGGGGCAAAATCTCAAACCAGCTCCATATCATCTAATTATACCACACGACCATCGTCATCTTCTACCCTCATCCCCTATTCCTAAAATCGATTTGCCAACCTCGATACATTATGCTACTATCATTTAGCTGACAGCAATCATCAAGTCTCTCCCAATAACACGACTAGAGTCTATACTTAGCTCCGTTTGAAAACAGGTGGTTGGTCTCTCTGGTACAGCTTCGGAAAACTCCTGTTTTCAAAACGACCGCAGTATAGCAAGATTCAACTGTTATCAGACCGATTGTTGACTTCAACCGCAATCACTGTTTCCGCAAACATCTTAAAGACTACATACACTCAAGTAATATATCTGCGTTTCTTTTGCTAGCCCCCCGTTCTATACTCAGCTCCGTTTGAAAACACGAGTTTAGTTACTCTGGTAGAGCATCGGAAAACTCCTGTTTTCAAAACGACCGCAGTATAGATGGCCGGAAAAATTCTGTCCTTCCTTCTCGGAATTTCCCAGAGTGGATTTTTTCAAAAGCTCGGAACAAGTCTTTTCTGGCGAATTATAACAGCGTTCATTGCCACATATGATTGATCTCGTACAGGATTGATCCCGTAATGAAGCTTCAGTGCTACTTTAGTATACAGTATTTATGATTTGTAAGGGCACAATATACTTGGCTCTGGCCTAGATGAGAATAACCTAATCGACTGAAACGTTATCGAATTATTCTCAATCTATGCCCATCCGCAGTGTAATGAATCTCATTTTTACCAAATCCAAAGGAGGAAAACCAATGAGACAATTTAGAGTACTGGTCAGTATCTTCATGATCTTTGGCCTGCTATTAGCCGCTTGCGGCACGCCTGCAGCTGTGCCATCTGACGGTGATATGGCTGCAGATGAATCAGCTGAAGGCGGAGAGGCTATGGCTGAGGATGGTGGCGGCGACGAATCAATGGGTGAATTCACAGGTCAGATCATCCAGTACAACACGGCTGCAGATTATGAAGCAGCCAGTGGCAATACCATCGACTCATACCAGCAGTCGCCTATGTTGGATGCAATGGTTGACGACGGTTCGTTGCCCCCAGTTGAAGAACGCCTGCCTGATGAGCCGCTGATTATGCAGCCCGCCGACCGGATTGCTGACTATGGCGGCACCATGCGCAACGTCCACGAAGGCAACTTTGACTTCCTGGAAGATCTGCTGCGCGAGTTCCCTCATGTTTACGGTTCGAACATGCAGGGCGTACTACCCAATGTCTTCATGAATGCCGAAACCAGCGAAGATGGCCTGTCTACCACCTTCACCATACGTCCCGGCGTCAAGTGGTCTGATGGTGAACCCTTTGGTGCAGATGACTTTGTCTTCTGGTATGAGGCGATTGCTGCGAATGAAGAGCTCAATCCCAATGGCGTCAACAATATGAAAGCTGGCGGTGAGATGGGTACGGTATCGAAGATCGATGACAATACCATCATTATGGAGTTCTCCTCACCCTACGGCATTCTGCTTGAGCGTCTGAACCGCTGGCGCCCTATGCCTTACGCACCAGCACACTACATGAGTCAATTCCACCCCGATTACGCAGATGCGGATGAGTTGGCTGCCAAGATCGAAGAGGGTGGTTTTACCACTTGGGTCGAGCTTTTTGAAAGCGAGCTAGACTGGTACGGCAATCCTGACGTTCCAACTATCTTTGCTTGGAAGGCCGTTACCCGTGGTGCTAGCGTTCCCGTGCAGGAGCTAGAACGCAATCCCTACTACTGGAAGGTAGATACGGCAGGCAACCAGCTTCCCTACATCGACCGCATTGCTCGCCCCAACCTGGGCGACCGAGAAGCGATTCTCTTGGACGTCATCGCTGGTGAGAATGATTACATGAATCCCTATACGCTAGGCTACCTCACTAACTATCCCGTGCTGAAACAGAACGAAGAGAGTGGTGGATACCGGGTTCTGCCTCAGTTTGGCTGGTCGGACGTACTAGGTGTTATTAACTTCAACTACGCAATTGAAGATGAGGTTCTGAGCGAACTCTTCAACAATAAAGATTTTCGCATTGCTCTCTCCATTGGCTATAACCGTGACGAGATCAACGAAGTCGTCTTCAATGGCCTTTACAAACCCTCCCAGGTTGCACCACCCGATGCCTCTGTCTACAATGGTGCGGATGAAGGCTTCAAGCTCCACACCGAGCACGATCCAGACCGGGCCAATGAGATTCTCGATAGCCTGGGCTTAACCTGGAATGATGACAACACCCAGCGTCTTTTGCCCGACGGTCGCCCCTTTGAGTTGGCATTGCAGGTCAACACGGGTTGGGTTCAGCAAGTACCCATTGCCGAGTTGATTGCACAGGGTTGGGAAGATTTGGGTCTAACCAGCACCATCGTTCCCATGGACGGCACGTTACACGGCGAACGCCGCGCTGCCGGTGATTACCAAGTCCAGATTCGACCTGTCAACTGGGCAGGACAAGCCCCGATTATCGGCGCCATGCGCTGTGAACCAGTCCCCATCTGCCCCAACTGGTTTGTTAATCCACCGTGGGCACAGTGGCTTCTTTCCGACGGTGCAGAAGGCGATGAACCACCCGATGGCGTGAAGCGACTCTATGAAATCTTCAACGAGTTCATCGCCGAACCGGATGCCCAAGTGCGCTTCGATCTAGAAGCCGAGATGTACAAGCTCCATCAGGACAACCTATGGGTGATCGGTACCATCAAGCAGCCGGGTGACCTGGAAGCGGTTTGGTATGCAGTCTTCTCCAATCGCATGTATAACATCCCCAATCCGGTAGCGCCAGAATGGTATTATGCTGCACCGGAGACGTGGGCATATGAGGGCGAATAGCCATTCTGAATAATTAATTGTTGAATTTGTGAATTGCTGAATGGTTAATGAGGGTCGGCGGGGTAGCTTATATGGATTAGAGCTACCCTGCTAACCGTATGTTGGAAAGGAAACCAAACGATGACCATCCAGAGAGAAATCTCACGTCGAGAGTTTATCCGCCTTTCGGCAGTAACGACTGTTGGGTTAACGTTGGTCGCTTGTACAGGAGCGCCTGCGGCGGTGGAAGATGGTGGTGACGAATCGACTGCACAAGGGAGTAATCAGCAGACAGACGCTGCTGCACCCGCTGTCGCACCCACTCAATTCCAAGAGGCCCCCATGCTGGCTGACTTGGTGGCCGCAGGTGAACTCCCATCAGTCGATGAACGGTTGCCTACCAGCCCGGTGGTCGCGGCGGTTCATGAGGGTATTGGTAACTATGGTGGCACTATCCGTCGGGGCTTCAAAGGCGTATCGGATCGCTGGGGTCCCACTAAGGTACAGGACTCCAGTCTGATCCGCTATGATCTTGATCTGAACAAGCATCCTGACCTGATCGAGTCTTGGGAATACAATGATAATGCCACAGAGATCACACTTCATTTACGTGAGGGGTTAAAGTGGTCCGACGGCACTGACTTCAATAGCGATGCCTTCAGTTGGTGGCACGAGCATGTGGCAAGTAACGAGGTTCTGACACCAGCCCCTCACGTTCGCTTCTCCACAGGCGATCCCAGGGTGTTGATGGAAATGGACGCGGTGGATGAATACACCATTAAACTGACCTTCGCCCATCCCAAACCCCTCTTTATCGACTTTATGTCCCGCCTCCAGCCCTTTACGCCGGGGCATTATATGTCTCAATTCCACGTAGACACCACTGAAGACCAGGCTGCGCTAGAGGCAGCAACCGCAGAGGCCGGTCTGGAAACATGGGACAATTACTACAGCGACCGCAATAACTGGTATCTTAACCCAGAGAAACCGAGTATTAGTCCATGGCGTGCGGTCAATCAACTCTCTGAAGAGCTGTTCCTCATGGAGCGAAATCCATACTTCCATCAGGTTGATGCCGAAGGAAATCAGCTACCCTACATCGATACGATCAGCCATCGCCTCTTTGAGACAGTGGATATCTTCGACCTGTGGATCATTAACGGCGAGATCGACTGGCAAAACCGCCACGTCAATGTGGCCAACTTTACCCTCTACAAAGAGAATGAAGAGAGTGGTGACTACAGCGTTCTGATTGGCATCGGTTCCGGTGGCGAGACCCTCTCCATCAACCACGCGTCCAAGAACGAACGCCTAAATGAATTCTTTGGTATTAGAGAGGTACGTCAAGCACTCAATCTGTCCATTGATCGAGATGCCATCAACGAACTGGTTTTGGATGGACTCGGCACGCCGCGGCAGGCCAGCCCCAGTTCGGCCAGCCCCCAATATCACGATGCCGCCACCAATGCTTTTGCCCAATATGATCCCGACCAAGCCAATGCCCTGTTAGACGCAGCGGGTTATGCAGAAAAAGATAACGATGGGATAAGGTTCTTCAATGATGGCAGCGGTGATACGTTAAGTATCGCAATCGAGGGAACGGCTGCGCTCGGCTCTTCCAGTGAACAGTCTGTCTTGCTGGTGATTGATTACCTAGCGGACATTGGCATCAAAGCAAGCTATAAAGGCCACGAGCGCTCTCTTTATGAAGCGCGCTGGACCGCCAATGAGATTGAGGCTGCATGGTGGGGAGCGGGCCACGATATTTTGCCCTACTTGAGTCATTCCAACTATTTCATTGGGGAACTGCTCGATCGACCGTGGGCTGGTGCTTGGGGTCGCTGGTATCGCAACAATGATGACGCCAACGGCGAGCCACCACCCGAAGGCCACTTCTTGTGGGATTCGTGGGACATTTGGGCCAAAGCCATTGAGGAGCCGGACGAGCAGAAGCGCAATGATCTATTTGCTCAGCTTATGGATATCTTTGCTGAAGAGACGCCGGTGGTGGGTATTGTGGGTGAGTTGCCCAGATTGGTGATTGTCAATAACGATTTGCAGAATATGGCCGATGGGTATGTCCTTCAAGACGCCACCCGTGATGAGTCACTCATCAATCCGGCTCAGCTATATTGGACGGACCCAGCAGCTCAAACTTAACAATTCGTCACTATGTAGAGCTGGCACTATGCTAGCACTTAATTGTTAATTATTCACAGTTGATTATTAATTATTCAGCAACCCGCTCCAATAATGAATAACCAATACCAAATAATTAATTATTAAGTGAGCTATGACACATACCTGGTTAAATGTGGTAATAAACTTTATAGAACGAAACCGAAGGAGAGGAAATAATGAAACAACTTAGGATACTTGTCGGTTTGTTTGCTGTTTTGGCCCTACTTGTAGCGGCTTGTGGCGGTGCTGTTGCGCCAAGCGACGGCGGAGAAATGGCCGATGATTCGTCTTCTGATAGCGGTGGCGAAGCCATGGCTGATGATGAATCAGACGAAGCGATGGGCGAATTTACGGGTCAGATTGTTCAATTTAATACGATTGCCGATTATGAGGCCGAAACAGGCAATACCATCGACTCATTCCAGCAGTCTCCTATTCTGGATGCGGCAGTTGCTGACGGCTCGCTGCCTCCGGTGGAAGATCGGCTGCCCGATGAGCCACTGGTGATGCAGCCAGCAGAGACGATTGCCGAATATGGTGGAAACATGGTTAGCGGTGGGAATGGCGAAGCATGGCCCATGGAAGATCTGCTGCGCGAGTTCCCCCACGTTTATCCTTCTACAATGCAGGGGGTTCTGCCCAACGTCTTCATGAATGCTGAAACCAGCGGAGATGGTCTCAGTACAACCTTTACCATTCGACCCGGTATCAAGTGGTCCGATGGCGAGCCATTTGGCGCAGACGATTTTGTCTTCTGGTACGAAGCCATTGCTTCCAACGAAGAACTAAGCCCAAGTGGCGTCAACAATTTGAAGGTTGGCGGCGAGATGGGTACCATCAGTAAAGTCGATGACAATACGATTGTGATGGAATTTGTGGCACCGTATGGTGTGCTTATGGAGCGCCTCAACCGCTGGCGCCCACTGCCTTATGTGCCAGCTCACTATCTAAAACAATTCCATCCTGATTATGCCGATGCCGCTGAATTGGATGCACTAATTGAAGAAGGTGGCTTTACAACGTGGACCGAAATGTTCGAGCGGGAACGCTACTGGTACAGCAACCCCAAGGCACCGACCATTTTCGCATGGAAGGCCGTCACAGAAGGCTCCAGCGCACCCATCCTCGAATTTGAGCGTAATCCCTACTATTGGAAGATCGATACAGCTGGTAATCAGCTACCCTATGTAGACAAGGTAACTTTGGAAAATCTGGGCGATACAGAAGGCATTGTCTTAAAGGCTATTGCTGGCGAGATCGACTACCAGCACCAGGAGTGGTTCCAGGGTGCTATCAACTTTCCAGTCCTCAAGCAGAACGAAGAGGCTGGCGGCTACAAGATCTATCCCCAGTTTGGCTGGTCGGATGTGGTAGGTAGCACCAACTTCAATCTCTCTATCGATGATGAGGTGCTGGCTGAACTCTTCAATAACAAAGACTTCCGCATTGCCATGTCAGTTGGTTTTGACCGCGATGCCATTAATGAAGCCGTCTTCAATGGCCTCTTCAAACCGTCCCATCCTGCCCCGCCCGATAGCTCAGTCTACAACGGTGCCGGTGAAGGGTTCTTGCGGGACACTGAGTACGATCCAGATCGGGCCAACGAAATTTTTGATAGCCTAGGCCTCACCTGGAACGATGACCAAACTCAGCGCATGCTGCCCGATGGTCGCCCTTTCGAGTTGGCGTTACAGGTCTTGAGTGATGGCGTCTTCCCCAATGTCCCCGTAGCCGAATTACAGGCACAGGGATGGGAGGAGTTGGGTATCGCAACCACTGTTGTCCCCTTACCTGGTCAGCTGTTAAGCGAACGCCGGGCGGCTGGTGATTACCAGATGCAGAGCGTTTCCACCAACTTCGGTGGGCAAGCTCCCATTATTGCAGCCCTCCGTGGCGAGCCGATGCCAATTTCGCCTAACTGGGTAGTTAATCCACCGTGGGCACAGTGGACCATGACGGGCGGTTCTGAAGGCGAGGAACCACCAGACGATGTGAAACGCCTCTATGAAATCTTTGAGGAATTCGTGGCCGAACCGGATGCCCAGGCACGTATTGACCTCGAAACCGAGATGTATGCAATCCACAACGAAAATCGCTGGCTCATTGGTGCGGTGAAGGCCCCAGCCGATCTGCCGACGACATGGTATGCGTACTTCTCGAATCGCATGTATAATATTCCCAATCCGGTTGCTGGTGAATTCTACTATGCCTCGCCGGAAACTTGGGCGAAACATAGTGAGTAACTCGTAAACGAAGAGAGATTTAATAATTAATTTGTGAATTGTTGAATGGTTAATGACTCGGCAGAGGAGTCATCTCGCAGAATGGAATTGTCCCGATTGCCTGAGTGCATTTCATTAATAATTCGCAAATTCAACCATTTAACCATTAATTATTCAATATCGTTTAGATTGTCCGTAGGAGAGGTTCCATGCGGGTCAGTTGCCGTCAAGAAAATCTTGCTAAAGGCTTGTCTATCGTTGGGAAAGCTGTCTCGTCTCGCAGCGCGCTGCCAGTCCTAGGCAATATTTTACTTGAAGCCAAAGATAACCAACTGCGGCTGGCAGCAACCAATTTTGAGATTAGCCTCAACTGTTGGATTGGTGCGATAGTGGAGGACGAGGGGGCCATTACCGTCCCTGCTCGTCTATTGACCGAATTCGTCACTGGTCTGCCTGCCGAGCCGATCAGCATGGATCTTTCCGTACGGACCCTGACGCTCAACTTACGATGTACTTACTATGAAGCCAACATCAAAGGAATCGATGCTGTAGATTTTCCCATTATTCCTAGCTTGGGTACTGCAACTGAACCTGATATCGCCGCAGAAATGCTTGAGGGAACCTGCATTGAGCTAGCGCCAATGGGGCTAGGCAAGATGATCGACCAAGTCGCTTTTGCGGCCTCTACGGACGAAAGTCGCCCTGTCTTAACTGGGATTGAAGTGAACTTTAGCCAAGACGGCCTAAAAATGAGTGCAACGGATAGTCATCGCCTGAGTGTATGCCGAGCTAACATTAGTGATGATGATGGACATAGAGCAGTCGATGATGATGTGACGGTGATTGTTCCCGCAAAGAGCCTGAATGAGCTATCCCGTATTTTGGTCGATAGTGATAAAACTCAACCTATCCAGATTTTGGTGGCCCAGGCGCGCAATCAGATTCTATTTCAGATCAGTGGCACAGGGGAAAGAAACAAGGGGGCATTTCACCAGGTCGAACTGGTTAGCCAGTTGATTGATGCCCGCTTTCCTAACTTCAAAGTCCCGACCGAGTATGATACACGCACAGTTATAGAGACTGCCTCAATGCTTAAGGCCGTTCGGCTGGCATCCTATTTTGCTCGCGAAAACTCAAATATGGTCCGCATCCAACTCACACCCAACAATAGTGGACGGGATAATGGCCAATTGCGTCTGACTGCTACCTCTAACAGCAGCGGGGATAACATTACTGAGATTAACGCCAGTATTGAAGGGGAGGGGTTGGAGATTGGCTTTAACTCAAGGTATTTGCTCGATATACTCAACCGGATTGAACAGCCTCAAATAATATTAGAAACAACCCAACCCACAAAGCCAGGGATCATACGTCCGATTGGCTCGGGTAGAGAAGAGTGTTTGTATCTAATGATGCCCATGCATCTACGTTAGCCATTTGTTAACGCAGGTGCATAAATTTGCCCGTGAATTCTTAGTTGTTTAACTCAATTCAGCTTAATTCAGTTCAACTCTAAATGTTACTTTTTATTTTAAGACGCATCCTCTATATGGTTCCGACGCTGATCATCATTAGCATCGTCGGATTCATTATCATTCAAGCACCTCCTGGCGACTTTGTCACCTCTTACGTGGCTGGTTTGGAAGCTCAAGGAGAGCTTATTGAACAAGACTTGATCGATTCGCTACGCGCTCGCTATGGTCTGGGCGAGCCGATCTACGTTCAGTATTGGCGCTGGGTGAGCAACTTTGTCCAAGGTCAACTGGGTTATTCCATGATTTATCGAGAGCCAGTCCTTGACATTATTATGCAGCGGTTGCCTGCAAGCTTCACCATTACCCTCTTTTCGTTGGTACTCGTCTACCTCATTGGTGTCCCCATTGGTATTCTTACTGCCACCAAGCAGTACTCATTGACGGATTATACTTTTACGATTGTTGGCTTTTTAGGGGTGGCCACGCCTAACTTCCTTTTTGCGTTGGTCATGTTGTGGTTACTCTTTCAGTGGACTGGCAATGTGGCCATGGGTCTCTACTCGCCAGAGATGCAAAATGCGCCCATGAGTATTGCTAAATTCTTTGATCTGCTGGGTCACATCTGGATACCAGCATTCATTGTAGGTACGGCAGGGACGGCTGAGCTGATCAGGACTATGCGTGCCAACTTGCTGGACGAATTGCCCAAACCCTACGTGAATGTAGCCCGGGCACGGGGGGTTCGGCCCACCCGGCTGCTCTATAAGTATCCACTGCGCATTGCCATCAACCCAGTCATTAGCACCATCGGATATACATTGCCAGCATTGGTCGAAGGGGAAGTGTTGGTCTCGTTGGTTTTGGGTCTGCCTACCTTGGCACCTGTATTGCTGCGCTCGCTATTGCAACAGGATATGTTCCTAGCATCTAGCGTCATTATGATCCTGGCCGTCTTGGTGCTGGTTGGGACGCTCATCTCAGATATCTTATTAGCCATTGTGGATCCACGTATTCGGGAGTCAGTATAATCCGTATGAGTAGCAATCTTTTGAGCAGTCACCGCGAAACCAAGACTTCAACCCACTCATCTCAGCTAGATTCACCCCTTCCCAACGACTCACTCCTATCCGTACGCAATTTACAGACTCACTTTTTCTCGCGCGAGGGCACGGTTAAGGCTGTTGATGGCGTCAGCTTTGATGTAAAGCAAGGCGAAATCCTCGGTATCGCAGGTGAGAGTGGCTGTGGTAAAAGTGTGACCAGCCAGTCGATCATGCAGATCTTGCCCAAAGCTGCCAAGATTGTCGATGGACAGATCCTCTTTAACCATAACAGTCAGACTGTCGATCTGGCTACTGTGGACCCAGATGGGACGGAGATGCGAGAAATTCGCGGTAAAGAGATCGCCATGATCTTCCAAGAACCTATGACAGCGTTTAGCCCAGTCCACACGATTGGCAACCAGATTACCGAGACAATCCGAATTCACCAGTCGGTGAGTAAAGACGCAGCTCGTGAGCAAGCCATCGACATGCTGCATAGGGTGGGCATGCCGAACCCTGGTCAAAATATCGATCAATATACCTTTAATCTTAGCGGCGGTATGCGCCAAAGGGCTATGGTGGCACTGGCCCTCTCTTGCCAACCCAAGCTGCTTATCGCTGATGAGCCAACCACGGCAGTGGATGTAACCATTCAGGCCCAAATGCTGGATCTGCTTCGAGAGATTCAGGCCGAGCTAGGAATGGCCATTATCATGATCACCCATGACTTGGGCGTCATTGCCGAGTTAACCGACCGGGTGATGATCATGTACTTAGGTAAAGAAGTAGAATATGGCACGGTTGAGGAGGTCTTCCACGGCCCTCGTCATCCGTATACGCGGGGTCTATTGGCGTCGATTCCCAAGCTGGCACCAGGACGCATCCAGATCGATCCCATTGAGGGGACAGTCCCTAGCCCTTACGCTATGCCTTCGGGCTGCAAGTTCCATCCCCGCTGCCCAGAGTACATCTCAGGCGTCTGCGAGAAGCAAGATCCGCCTCTGACTGAAATTTCACCTGGCCATCAAGCCAGTTGCTATCTTTATAGTGACGTGGCTCAACAGGGAAAAGCATGAACCTTCTGAGTTCTTCGTGACAGATGGCGACGGACACGGACATTGTTTTGGAGTTAAAACACGCGAATGACGGCATTCACCATGAGCAATACAGATAATGGGGCAATGAGCAAACGTGCTATCATCTCGGTGCGCAACTTGACCAAATATTTTCCCATTGAGGCAGGTTTTCTACGTCGTCAAGTGGGACTGGTCAAGGCAGTGGATGACGTCAGTTTTGATTTGAATGAGGGTGAGACTTTGGCCTTGGTGGGGGAAAGCGGTTGCGGCAAAACGACCACCAGCCGTTGTGTCATCCAAGCACTCAGGCCTACATCCGGTCAGGTCCTCTTCCAGATGGGCGACGCACCTGTTGTCGACCTCACTGAGCTAGACAAGCAGGAACTGCGGTCAGTTCGGCGCAACATCCGCATGGTCTATCAGGATCCTTACTCATCGCTTAACCCGCGCATGACCTTGCTACAGATAATTAGCGAGCCGCTGGTGATCAACCAGCTCATCACGGGGCGTGCCGCTTTGCAGGATCGGGTAGCAGAATTGTTACGTATGGTACGCCTGGATCCAGATGCCATGAATCGCTACCCTCATGCATTTAGTGGTGGTCAACGTCAGCGCATTGCCATTGCCCGGGCTTTGGCGCTAAATCCCAAGGTGGTGATTGCAGATGAGGCAGTCTCAGCCCTGGACGTTTCCGTGCAGGCTCAGATTCTCAATCTATTGAAAGAGCTACAAAATGAACTTGGCCTAACCTATCTCTTTGTGGCTCATAATCTGGCCGTGGTCAAGTACGAGGCTGATCGGGTGGCGGTTATGTATGCAGGTAAGATCGTTGAAACAGCCGAGACCGAAGAACTCTTCATCAACCCCAAGCATCCTTACACAGAAGCCCTTTTGTCCGCCGCACCCAATCCCGATCCCAATACCAAGAATCGTCCGCGGATTGTTTTGACTGGAGATGTAGCAGACCCAAGTAATCTGCCCAGCGGTTGCGCCTTCCATCCACGCTGTCAATATGCTCAGGATCGCTGTCGGACGGAGATGCCACGTTTAACTACCCTTGGCGGAGTGGAAGAAACGCCCCATCAATCAGCCTGCCATTTTGCGGAGGAGCTAGAGTTGGTAGGGATTGCTGAGCAGGTGGCGTGAAATCTGCGTTCTATGTCACCCCCTAAAGACCCGATTTTGCAAACCAAAATGACTGAAAAACTAGACCGCTTCACAAAACGAGCACGACACGCGCTCACATCGGCCCAGGAAGAAGCGATGCGCCTTTGCCACAACTATATTGGGACGGAGCACCTGTTATTAGGCATGGTGAATCAAGAAGAGAGTATGCTTGCAGATGTTTTGCATCACCCGCAAGGTATCGAACCAGATCAGCTAATACGTGCCGTCGAACAAACGGTGAAGCGCGGCGAGCAAGACCTAACTGGGAAACCTACGCTGGCACCTCGTACCAAACGGGTCATCGAGTTGGCCGTGGATGAAGCTCGCACTCTGAACGCTCACTATATTGATGTTGAGCATATTTTCCTTGGCATTGTGCGCGAAGGGCAGGGCATTGCCATGGATGTTTTGCGCGGTTTGGATACAGATTTAGATCAAGCATGTGTAGAAGCACGCCGCATATTGTCCAATCGTCCCAACGGTACTTTGACATGATCCACATTGCCATTGGGACCAAGTCGCAGTACAAGTTTAGTGCCGTTTTGCGGGTTCTGTCTGAGCTAGATGTGGACTATTCTTACACCACATTTGCCGTTGACTCTGGTGTGTCTGAGCAACCTGTCAATGAGGAAGTGAGGGCTGGCAGCGTCACCCGAGCAATGGGCGCGCTGGCAATGGCTCCAGACAAGTCTGATCTTGGCATCGGGGTTGAGTTTGGCTATCTTCGGGACGGCCAGACAACCAAAATGATATGCTATGCATCGCTTGCAACTGGAGACGGACGGATCTATACGGAGCATTCTTCGTCACTTGAATTGCCCCAAAAGATGGTGGATGCTTTGGAGAGAGGTGTGAGTGTTCACACGCTGGTGAATGAATCCATTGACAAGGTGGAGGGGCGACAGCTTTCTCGTGCCTATGCATTTGTCATCACCAAACGCCGATTCATCTACGAGTCTTGTGAGAATGTTTTGCTGCGGTACCTATTGAACGATTTCCTATATTAGGTTCATTATTATGAGTGTAGATAAAGCCGTACTCGAACAAACACCCGATTCCGCCCCTGCCGAACAGGCCGACCAACAGCTACTGGTTGCCTCCCAGTGGCAACTAATACGCTGGCGCTTTACCAAGCATAAGTTGGCCGTTATTTCGTTGGTGGTTCTAGGAATCTTCTATCTAACGGTCATCTTCGCCGAGTTTGTGGCCCCTCATGATCCAGAGATCTTTATCGCCAAACTGACCCTGGCCCCACCCCAACGTATTCATTTCTTCGACAGTGAGGGGCAATTTCACTGGCGGCCCTTCGTCCACCCACTAAAAAAGGCACTTGACCCAGTCACCTATGCACCTATCTTCGAGGAAGACGAGGAAATACGCCAGCCGCTAGGCTTCTTTGTCAAGGGCGATCCCTATGAAATGTGGGGGATCTACGAGAATGATATTCACCTCTTTGGGCTATTGGAGTACGATGAAGAGACCCGTTTTTCTCTACTTGGGCAGGATACGTTTGGTCGGGATCTCTTTTCACGCATCGTCTATGGTTCCCGTATCTCGCTCACTATTGGGCTGGTGGGTGTGGCCATGAGTTTCTTCTTAGGCGTCCTGCTTGGTGGGTTATCTGGCTATCTGGGTGGTCAGGTAGATATGATCATCCAGCGCATTATCGAGTCGCTCCGTGCCATTCCCACCCTGCCCCTTTGGATGGCCTTAAGCGTAGCCTTGCCGCCAGACTGGCCTGTAGTTCGTACCTACTTTGCCATCGTTCTCATCCTTTCCATCGTTGGCTGGACCACCATCGCCCGTGAAGTGCGCGGTCGCTTTCTCTCCCTACGCGAAGAGGACTTCGTAGGCGCAGCCGAGCTGGATGGGGCCAGCAACCTGCGCGTGATCTTCCGTTACTTATTACCCTCATTTATGAGCTTTATTATCGCCCGGTTAACTCTGGCGATCCCATCTATGATTTTGGGTGAGACGGCCCTGAGCTTTATCGGTTTGGGCTTGCAAGCACCAGCCATTAGCTGGGGTGTACTGCTCAAAGATGCTCAGGCAATCCGGGTATTGGCCTTGTCTCCGTGGCTGCTATTGCCCGCCGTCTTTGTGGTGATCAGCATTTTGGCCTTCAATTTTGTGGGAGACGGGCTAAGGGACGCCGCGGATCCGTATACGCATGTTTGATGACAACCACCTCGCCCCCCTAATTGAAATCATCCAATGCCAGGTAGATATCACCTGGCATTTCTGTTATAATCATACGATAATTGTTCCGAGGACGTACCTATATAAAATATGGCGAAGGATCTAATTCACGACAATGTAAAGCAAGCATTGCTCAATGACGGTTGGACAATTCTCGATGAACATGTTCGACTTGATTTTGGTCGATATAAACTCTTCGCAGATTTATCGATAGAACGCACTCTGGCTGTTGAACGGGATGGGCGTAAAATACTGGTAGAAATCAAGTCATTTTCTGAACGCTCTCTTATGCGCGCATTACAACAAGCCATAGGTCAATATCGCATGTATGTTGATGTCGTTGAACTCACCCACCTCGAATATGAAGTGTATTTGGCTGTTAGCAAAGATGTATATGATGAGTTTCTTTCTGATAACGTAATTCAGCAATTAATTCAACGAAATGGGATTCAGCTTATAGTCATTAATCTTGAGCATGAAAGGGTTATTCAGTGGATCAATTAAAACACTATCAGACCGAAATCAAGAGCGCTTTAAATAGATATGCAACTCTGTTAAGAAAAGATCCACCCCCCTCCTACAAAGTGATTGTAGCGTTTGATGATGAACATGGGCAATATCTATTGCGAGAAATTGGCTGGACATCGGAGGGGCGAATTAAACGAACAATTTTTCATGTTGCCCTCCAAGATGGAAAAATCTGGATCGAAGAAGACTGGAGTGAAGAAGGAATAATAACCCTTCTTCTGGAAAACGATATACCAGCCGATGATATTGTATTAGGCTTTCAACCACCCAATTTGCGCTCATCAGGCGAATTTGCCGTCGCCTGATCGCCCACAAATCAACCTGAAGATAAAACTCTCTACATAATCCTGACGACATTTCTTAAACCCAGCGGGTTCACGGGCGCAAGCACACATGATGAAACTGCTAGTACAGAGCGGCCTAAAAGAAACCAGGGTTTTGAAGACCTAATTTCAGAGTGATTCCAGGCTAAAACCCTGGTTTCTAACTCTCGGTCTATTTGAGCCGTTGTGTACTAGAAACGTGACGGCCGTGAGGAATGGGATACTGGATACAGCCAATGGACTCTATAATTCAGCAACTCAAACCATTCTATGAGTTTGTCCGAGACAATCCACTTTTCGAGGGTGCCGGCTGGGAGGTAATTGTTGTCACTTGCATAATTATCGCGTCTATTGGCGGGTTCATTTGGCGGCGGTTCAGAGGGCTATGGACGGAACAACCGTCACACACATTGTCCGCTAAGAATATAGAACAAATTGAAAATGATTTGCTTGAAATCGTTCAGAGTGACGTCAACAATCGCTTAAGGAAAGAACGAAATGCACCAGCCTTGATTCAACTTGATCTTACCGAGCAGCTAGAAGCCAATGGCTCCGAAGCCCGACAGCTTCCCAGAAATAAATCTATCTATCACGTTTATTTTGAGTATTTTCTTCCCAGGATGCTACTACTTGGAGAACCCGGTTCCGGCAAATCCACAATGCTCTATATTTTTGCTGATGAATGCATCAAGCATCGGGATAAAGGCAAACGGATCCCACTTATACTTAATCTCGCGTCTTGGGGGTTACAAAAAAAATCATTAGTCGAATGGATAAAAGATGAACTGAAGCGACTATATGCCATTCAGAAGTCAGAAAGCCAGCATTTAATTGAGGGAAATAAACTCCTATTTCTGCTAGATGGACTGGATGAGGTCGATGCAGAGCATAGACAAGACTGTGTAGATGCAATCAACACTTTTTGTAGTTCGACTATGGTATTTATGGTATATACATCTCGATATCAAGATTATGGGACATTGGAGAGAAGGCTCGACGTCAAAGCTACAGTTATTTTACAGGCATTGGATGAGGCGACAATCGATGATTATGTGCAGCATGCAGGGCCGAATTTTGCCAAACTTCGGACAGTTCTTCAAACTCGCACCGAACTGTTGGAACTGGCGAGATCACCGCTCATGCTGAATATCATGCTCCGTACATTTGATGACTCTAGTTCACACCTGTTGGACTATAAATTTACCACACAGAAAACTCTATTTAATGAGTATATAAAGGCTAGACTTTCTGATGTACAAAATTGTGCAGAGCGATACACAGCAAAAGAGACCATACATTGGCTGCGCCAATTAACATTAAGTGGGTATTTTTCAAATTTCCGACTTGAAGATTTACCTATATTGTGGCTATTGATATCGGCGCAGAAAAAATCACCTAATTGGGTTGATAGAATTGGTCTTAGTGTCAGCATTGGTATGGCTATGATGTTCATATTATCCATGTTAGGTGGGCTGATTGGCCTGTTGCTGTCGTGGTCAGGCAAGGGCATTTGGGTGGGTCTCATATTTGGATTCTTAACTGGATTTCTATTGGATAGATCTTATATCCCCTGGTTAACTCGATGGGTTTTCAAGGAAAGCCGACTCAAAAGCGAATTACGTATTTTAGGTGAGATAAAGCCTTTCTGCGGAGTGAGATGGCGTTGGAAAGATGCATTTTCAAAAGCATATCCTAATCCCGTTTATGGTACTGTTCTAACCATTTTATTTTTCTTCATTTTTGTTGGATTTCCATCCAGTATCTATCGTATCTGGACAACGTTCAAGACAGCAGAAAGTAATTCTGCCATTATTTGGCACATCTTACCATCACTATCTTATGGAATATGGCTAACTGTCGTGCTTAGCGTCGGCATATGGATACTTGGGACAATCTATTACATTATTGAAGGTTTCATTTCAGGAATCACAATTCAAAGGTCTACGCAGAAAGATGCCCATTCCAGTCAAGTGATTCGAATATCAGGCAGATTTGCTCTAGGGTTTGGAACACTTGGTGGAATCATAACTGGTACAATTTGGGGCATTATGATGTCGTATTCGGAACTCTCTCAGCAGGAGATATTGACATCGAGTGTGGCGTTAGGCTTAATGATGGGGACAATACTCTACTTACGCTTTGGCGGTGAATTCTATCTATTTCACTACTTTGTGCGGTTTCTTATGTACTTGAATGGATACACTCTGTTCCGACTTGTTCGATTTCTCAATTATTCTACAGAGCGTACTTTTCTAACACATTCTGACGGGAGCTATAGATTTATACATCAACAGTTTATGCTACATCTTATGCTTCTTAAAGATGAGGATGTCGCTGAGATTACGCAAGGGATCTCTTGAGCGATGCTTAATCGAGCAAGGGATCTATTCATTTTTCTATTTGACTGATTCTATTAAGGCAAGGCATACTTTAGCCTAAAAATAAAGTACTTTCAATTCGATTGTTCAATCAAGGAGGGTAGCATGGACAAAGTAATGCCTACGGCCCCAATCAGTGATGTGCATCTCAACCAAAAAGAACTGTTAGCGCGCGTACGACAAGAACCTGTCGTGTTGATGTCTCGTTCACAGCCCGCTGCTGTTTTGGTGGATGTTGAAAATTGGAATCGGATGAAGCGCGACATGGACTTGATGTTATCTTTGATTCAAGAAACTCGACCTTGGTTTCGACTACCTCTCTACACCCTTGATGAGGTCTTTGAAAATATCGGTGTTAAACGAGATGAGCAGGGTAAGTTAGTCGCACCCAACCAAGAATCGCTGAAAGGAACATCCGATGAGGCCGTGGCGTTGGGTGATTAATGATTACTATCAACTGATTATTGCACAATCATTGTTAAGCGGCATGGATTTAGTTGGTGCTCTGGATCGAATAGAACAAACACCTGATGGCTATCCTCAAGAGGGCCAATATGCATTTGAAGACAGTGCTGGAAATATAGTGCGTTGGCATGTAGCGGGATATGAAATTCTATATGAACGGAAAATAGATACAATGCACTTGCTGATGGCGACCCTCAAAAGCGGTTCATAAGTCACAATCCACAATGCTAGGCTATATCATCAGGCGCCTGATCTTCATGATCCCGACGCTCTTTGTCATTAGCATCATCGGCTTTATGATCATTCAGGCCCCGCCGGGTGATTATGTTTCCTCTTACGTAGCCGAGATGGAGGCCCGTGGAGAACTCATTGAGCCAGAACTGATGGAAGCCATGCGGGCACGCTTTGGGCTAGGCGAGCCGGTCTATGTCCAGTATTGGTATTGGGCCAGCAATTTCTTTCGCGGCCAGTTTGGCTATTCCAACATCTATCGTGAGCCAGTTTGGAATATCATTATGGAGCGGTTGCCGGCCAGCTTCACCATTACGTTTCTCTCGCTGATTTTGGTCTACCTGATTGGGGTGCCGATCGGCGTTCTCTCCGCGGCCAAACAATATTCGCTGGCCGACTACACTTTTACAGTGATTGGTTTTCTGGGGGTGGCGATACCCAACTTTTTGCTGGCGTTAGTTGGTCTCTGGTTGATCTTCTTATGGACAGGCAATGCGGCCATTGGTCTCTACTCACCGGAGATGCAGAATGCGCCTTTTGGTTTCGCCAAATTCCTGGATCTGCTCAACCATATCTGGCTACCTGCCCTCATTGTAGGAAGCGCTGGCACTGCCGAACTGATTCGCACCATGCGTGCGAATCTGCTAGACGAACTGCCCAAACCTTATGTCACGGTAGCCCGCGCCCGCGGCGTTGCCCCGAATAAGCTACTCTACAAATACCCGCTGCGCATTGCCATCAATCCCGTTATTAGCACCATAGGCTACACCTTACCTGCGTTGGTGGAAGGAGAAGTGCTGGTCTCGTTGGTGCTGGGCCTGCCCACCCTAGCCCCTGTTTTGCTCAGGGCTCTTCTTCAACAGGATATGCTGTTAGCCTCCAGTATCGTCATGGTGCTGGCGATTTTAGTGCTGATTGGAACGCTCATTTCAGATATTCTTCTGGCAATTGTCGATCCGCGCATTCGAGAATCGATATAGATCGCATCCGGTTTACTACGCCATTGACAGGGTAATCTATGACCGTTTATCGCTTTGAACATAACGATGTTGGCATCTATGAAGCAGTAGAAATCCATTGTCCACGTGACGATGCGCGTCGCGTAAACAAACCGGATGGTTCATGGCTACCCAAGGTCGGGCCAAAGTACCCTTCAGCCATTTCCCTCTGGACAGAAGCGGGGCTACGCATATATCAACGCTCTGGATTACTAGGCTGGCATCTGTCAGTGTTGCCTAGCGAAGCCTTAGTACAGCTCTGTACCGTACAAGGCGATAGTCTTTACGAAGATGAGTTTCAGATCTTAGCCGAGGCCAACGCCATTCGTATCGTTGACATTGTTGCTGCAGAAAACTATCGCAACCCCATTTGTGTAGAATAATGGCCCATGCTTATCACAAAATATGGTAGCCTCCTCCGCAAATATCTAGCTCGCCAGCGCCTGCTGGTTCTTATTCTCTCCATTACGCTTTTGAGTAGCGTGGGCCTCGAAATCCTCAAGCCCCAGATCTTACGCAACTTTATCGATATGTCGATTGAAGGCAGTACGCTGCAAGCGTTGATGTTGACGGCTCTCATCTTCTTTGGTACTGCGCTTTTGGCCCATGCCGTCAGTGTCGTAGTCGCCTATACGGGTGAAAATGTAGCCTGGACAGCCACCAACGAGCTTCGGTCCGATCTTGTAGAGCATTGCCTACATCTGAAAATGTCATTCCATAATCTGCGGACACCGGGTGAGATGATTGAGCGGGTTGATGGGGATGTGACCACGCTGTCTAATTTCTTTTCACTTTTGGTGATCGGTATCTTGGGTGATTGTCTACTCATCGGAGGCGTTCTCATTGTCCTATTCGCTGAAGATTGGCGGGTGGGCGTCTGCATTACGCTCTTCATCCTTAGCGCACTCCTTCTGATTGCGAGTATTTGGGGCAAAACTGCTGCTTACCACTGGGCTTATCGGCAGGTTGTTGCCGAGATGACGAGCTTTATCGAAGAGCGGCTTTCTGGGTTAGAGGATATTGTCGCTAATGGTGGTCAGGGCTATCTCTTCCAACGTCTGGACTCGATTATTCGGGAACGCTTTCGCAAGTTGCGCAAAGCCTCGTTTGTGGGTGTAATCGTCATCAACATCACCAACATTACGGTTGTGACCGGAACGACAGTAGGGTTGGGCATTGGTGCCTATCTCTATTTCATGGGTGATGTCAGCGTCGGGTCGGTCTACATGATCTACCATTACACAGGCGTGCTGGTCGCTCCCGTATGGCGAATTGGAGAGCAGTTGCGAGATTTGCAGCAGGCAACGGCTAGTATCACACGCATTCATGAACTGTTTGAACAACCTTGTGGGGAGAGCTGCACTGTTCATGCAACGGTGCCAATAACCGATACCGATAAGAGAAGAACTGTGGTTGACACGGCATCGATTCCATCGAAACTTACTGCACCGCCAACGGTCCAATTTGACGAGGTTTCATTTGCCTATCCAACGAGCCGCGAAATTAGCGAAAGCACTGACAAAGATTCAAACGACAGTGACAAGGCTGATGAACATGTGTTGAAGAATGTCTCTTTTACACTGCCGGCAGGCAATGTTCTAGGGCTGCTGGGTCGTACAGGCAGCGGCAAAACAACAATCAGTCGATTGCTCTTTCGTCTTTACGAACCGACTACTGGCACCATCCGGCTTTGTGAAGATGATATATCTCATTTCTCACCAGTGGCACTGCGCGACCAGATCGGCTTGGTGACCCAAGATGTGCAACTCTTTCACGCTACGCTACGCGACAACCTGACCTTTTTCAATCCAGTGATTTCAGATGACGCCATCCGTCACGCGCTGGATCAGTTGAGCCTTACCGAATGGCTTGCAAAACAGCCAGATGGGCTAGAAACCATGATCAGATCTGCTGGTGGGAATCTCTCTGCTGGCGAAGCTCAACTGATCGCCTTTACCCGAGTCTTTCTGAAAGATCCCATGCTTGTAATCTTAGACGAAGCCTCATCCCGTCTGGATCCAGCCACCGAGCAACTCTTAGAAGGCGCTATCGATAAACTACTGGACAGGCGAACCAGCATCATCATCGCCCATCGGCTCACTACCATCCAGCGTGCTGACCAAATCCTGATCCTAAGCGACGGCTCCATTCAGGAAAATGGTACCAGCTCTGAGCTAATGGCCGATCCAAACTCGTATTTCTATCAGCTAATGCAGTCAGTCAGAACGCTATCCTAGCAGCTTGGCATGTCAATCAAATATCTATTAAAATAGAGTAACAATTATACTCAGCTCCGTTTGAAAACACGTGTTTAGTTACTCCCGTAGAGCTTTGGAAAACACTTGTTTTCAAATCGACCGCAGTATAGATGAATTATGATGGATTGACGGGAGGGGCACTGGTTCAGGCGAGTTTGAAGGATTGAAGGCAAAAGATCTGAGGCCATGAAAAGCCTTGGTCAAGAATGCCAATAGCGACGGCGGGAACAAGTTTGGTTGTAAAATGTGGGTTGACAAAATTGTGCCAAATCCAGTGAACGTCTAAGCGAGTTTGAAGAGCAGGCTGAATCTTGGAATAAGTATTGGTACGGCGGCGAAAACAAGCAAGACGGCGACGAAGGGCACTGTTGAAAGCCTCAAGATGGTTGGCATGGATCTCGTCGTCGGGAATGGTAATGGTCGTATCAGGATGTTCGGGCCAAGGGGCTTGATATTTGGGTCGCTTACGCCCTGGTTGTCGAGATTGAGCACCTTTGTTCTTGATGCGAGCGGTCACACCAGGGACAAAGGTCTTCTTGGGGCGACCGGGTTTGCCAGTGCGGATGGTTTCTTGGCAGATGCCAAAGAGGAGGTTGCCATAGCGACGTTCGCCATCAGTCAGAAGCGTCAACTCATCGGTTTGTGCAATCACTTGAAGAAGTGTTGCAATCGCTCTCTCAAAGAGACTTGTCGTTTTTTCGTCACAGCTCATTTCCCAGATAAAGCGACTAGCTCTGTCCATCAGGATGATCGTCCAGCCTTCTGATTCTGATGGTGGTTTATTCTTACCCACCCGCGTATAGACTTCGTCACCTTCTATCTGGAGAGTAATGAATTGATGACACAAGGCATAGAGCATCAGTGTTTCTTTGAGGCCAGTGAGGCGACTGGTATAGATACATCTAAGCGAGAAAAAGGGTCCAATTTGCCAAAAAAGGGTTTCCGAGTCAAACTAATCCCTAAAAAAGCAAGAAAGGGAGCAAGAAAATGGACCCATCCAAGTATTTCTGTCCAAATGTTTCGTGTG
>JBCCHB010000113.1:0-55248 GCA_039028975.1 Chloroflexota bacterium | reverse complement strand
TCTGCCTTCACTCTACTTTTCCTTTGACTAATTTTCATGACTGATTCCTTACTTCCCTACACTATTTCGCTGACTTTTTCATACCATCAGCTACATCACGGGACACTCCTTCTGAACAAAAGTTCTGTAGGGCAGGAAATTTTGGGAGTTGAGGATTGAGGGTTAAGGAATAGGGAAATGGATTCCCACTCCCCACCCCCCGATCCCTACCTCCTTTTCAGTAAAATCGAACTGTTTATCCCGCCAAAACCAAAGGAGTTGCTCAAAGCAAAATTGATATGGGCGACTTGGCTTTGCGGCCCTACAAATCGACAACTTGTTTCCAACGGATTATTCAAGTTGAGGTTGGGGTGTAAAGAAGCCTCATTCATCTGGATAATGGTGGCAATGGCTTCGATGATGCCCGCGGCTGTTAAACAATGGCCGGTCAAGCTCTTGGTTGCGTTGAGCCAAACGGTCGGTCCAGCTTCGTCAAATAGTTCCTGAATCGCCTTAATTTCTGTTGCGTCCCCCAGCACTGACGATGTACCGTGGGTGTTAATGTAATCGACATCATAGGGGCTCACGCCCGCTGTATGAAGTGCTTGCGCCATCGCCCGCACTTCACCGGCTGAATCGGGATTGGTTAACCGATTACCGTCCAAATTCATGCCGTAGCCAGCCACCTCCGCTATCGGTGGGACTCGGCGTCGTGCAGCAGATTCTTCGCTTTCCAGGATTAAGCAGCCGCTACCTTGACCATAGATGAACCCTTCGCGATCTTCGTCAAAGGGACGGCAGGCTTTAGAGGGATCGGAGATAGTCTTGCCCCCGAGAGCACCGGTGGACTTGAAGGCTTGTACTTCCAGTGGCGACAAATTCATTAGAGCACCCACCACAACACAGAGATCGGCTACGCCCCACTGAATCAGGCGGCTACCTTGAATGAGTCCAACGTTCCCGCTGGCTGAGGCCCCACCAACCGTCATTCCCTCGCCGCGAATCTCTAGAAGTTCGCTGATGGTTCCAATCTGGTCGGTATCCAAAAACTGGATGCCATAGCGAGGAGGTAGATACTCTATGGCCGTTTGATGTTTCTGCTGGTGTGTATAGCTCTCGAAGCGATTGAGATTCTGGCCAGCAACGACCACGCTGACTTGGGTTGGATCAACCTCTGAAGCCCCTAACTTTGCTTGCAGCCACGCCTCTACGGTACTTACAATCGATGTTTGAATCGATAGTGAGGCGCGGCGGGCAAAGGATCTGGCTTTATGGTGCAATTCACCAGTAAGACCCTGAACTTGGCCAAGTGCCTTATCCACATCGAAATCGGTTAAGAGAGCAGCGATTTCGAGCGGTAAATCCCCAGGCTCGGGTACCGACTTGATGCCACTGCGTCCATTCTTCAAGGTTATGCCAAACTGATTGACATCCTGCCCAGCTGCTGTCACCACGCCCATTCCGGTGACAACAACCCGCCTCATGCATTCACTTTCTCAGTGAGCAGGTCTACCAGTCCTTGAATGTTCGTGAGGCCACCAAATTCGACCATGGGAATTTTGAGCTGTAAATCCTCCAGACACATCACGGTTATGTCGGCTCTATCCAGCGAATTGGCACCGAGTTCTTTGAGGCTGGCTTCAATAGAGATATCTTCCTCTGCTAAGTCGTAAAGAATTTCGCGGATATTTTTCTTTACAATAGCAAAGACTTCATCTTGGGTCATACGTAGTTATTCATCCTTTTATTATCTTCTTATGTTGCACAACCTATTTTGGTGCATACTGGCCAGACTGTGGTTGGGCTTTCGTTGGAAAGTCTGGTTACGGTCCCACATTACTATAGCCACCACGTGCTGCCACAACCATGAACGACCAGGAGTGCTACGGACTGCTCAATGGCGTTGGTGTAGCCAACTGCGCTCTCTATAGGTGCCGTTCTAAAAACAGTAGTATTCGCTCAAAGAGCGTATAGCCGTTATCAGATTGCATGGTTAAAATCGGGACTTCGGTCAGGCCATGTCGATTGCCATCTAATGAGTGAAACTCATATGGCAGTCCAATTGCCTCGGCTCGAGCTACAATCTGTGTTGAGTTTTCATACGGGACAAATGGATCTTCTTTGGAATGGACAAGAAACAGCGGACTTTCATTTACTTCGATGGTTGCAAGACCACCACGGGCGCGTGTATACTCCAGCCCGCCCCACAAATTAATGACAGCCGCTATTGGCGGTCGATAAATTCCCAGATCATCCGCTGTATAGGCAATGTAATTAATCGTAGTTGCACCCGCCGAAGAGCCCATTAAGACTAATCGGGACAGATCAATCGGCCACTCATTTGCAGACTCCGTCAGCCATTTTAGGGCGGTTAACCCATCATCAAATGCCGCCGCAATCGCTCTTTCATACTGTTCTTCCGAAATACCTAGTAGTGCTTCTAAAGCACTGGTATCGTGAGGTGCAATTGTATCATAATAACGTTGTACTTCCTCCGAAACCACTGGATTCATATAGGCCGTCCGATAATCAATGGAGAGAACCTGATAGCCACGTGCCGCCAATTCGTTGGCAATCGCAACGAAACTCTCACTGTCACGATTTCCTTTAACAAAAGCACCTCCATGAAGCCACATGACCACCGCCCGTTTGCTACCCGAAGCGTCCAACGGTTCATACATATCAAGCAGCAACTCTTTTGAAGTTATTTTGTTATCGACAATGATATCTCCAGTTCCATAGACGATTCCATTCATACGTCGAACTTCGTATATCTTTTCAAAGGAGGGTACAAGCATATTTATTAGAAAATCCTATCTAAAACTACCGATTTCTTTCTGATTCCACTTGAAGAATAACTGGGAGATAGTTAATATTGTCATCCTCTGGCATTGCTCCTGAACCGTCGCAAACGACAGCACTGCTGACTACATGAGCAATTTGATTCAGCCACTCCTGAAACGCTTGATCAGGGGGTTCACATAAACTAGTGCCATTGAAATCGAACCGTACTAGACTCTCTAGCTGTGTAAACTCTAACGGAATGTTCCCTTGTAGTTGGTTATCGTTCAAGGCAAGGAGTGTTAACGAAGATAGATTAGCCAACCCAGTGGGAACAGGACCGTCCAGTTTGTTATTGTCCAAGTAGAGCCGTTTCAAATTAGAGAGATTGGCTAACAGAATGGGAATCCTTCCACTCAGTTGGTTAGAACTCAATGCAAGATCTGTTAAGGCAGAGAGGTTCCCTAACTCACTGGGAATACTACCATCCAATTCATTATCGTTCAGGTACAGCGATGTCAAAGCAGAGAGGCTGCCAAACTCGACGGGAATACGCCCACTCAGTTGGTTGCTGCCCAAACCTAGTGACGTCAAAACAGAGAGGTCGGCTAACTCGACGGGAATACCTCCGCTCAGTTCGTTGTTGCCTAAAGAAAGGGATGTTAAAGCAGAGAGGTTACCCAGCTCGACGGGAATGCTCCCAGTTAGCTGATTACCACCCAATGAAAGGGATGTTAAAGCAGAGAGGTTACCCAGTTCAACGGGAATGCCCCCAGTTAGCTGGTTACCGGACAAATTAAGAGATTGCAAAGCCGAGATGTTGACCCATTCGATAGGAATGTTCCCGCTTAATTGATTAGAGCGTAAGTCAATATATGACAAAGCCGAGAGGTTGGCTAACTCGGCAGGAATACCCCCGTTCAGTTCGTTGTAAAACAAAGACAGATTTGTCAAAGCCGAGAGATTGGCTAACTCAGCGGGGATGACCCCACTCAGTCGGTTAGAACCCAAGTTAAGAGATTTCAAAGCCGAGAGATTGGCTAACTCGGCGGGGATGCTTCCACTCAGTCGGTTCCAACTCAAACCAAGATATGTCAACGCTGAAAGGTTCCCTAACTCGGCGGGTATACTCCCGCTCAGTTGATTATCGGCCAAGAGAAGGTATGTCAACGCTGAAAGGTTCCCTAACTCGACGGGAATACTCCCGCTCAGCTGATTAGAAGTCATGGAAAGACGTGTCACATTTCCATTTTCGCAAACAATCCCGATCCAGCGGCACGGCATATTCGTCTCCAGCCAGCCACGACTAGCCGTCCAATTTGGACCATTTGTGCTGTTATACAGCGAAACCAGGGCTTCACACTCATCTGAGGGAATCTCACTGACCATACCGCAGTCAAATGTGGTTTGTGCGTTTACCGCTCCTATACTACGATCTGTTTGAAAACCGGACGTTTCTGCAGCCTCTACAGAAGAGACCAAAGTCCGGTTTTCAAACGGAGCTGAGTATAAATAGCCTGTTATTTCTAAGACAAAAAGAGATATACTGGTAAGGAAAAGGGGTAAAAGTATAATTCGATTTGAATTCGCTCCGAATTTGACTTGAGGTTTGTCCATTGCTGGGATTCAAAGTTGTCGGGCAAAGAAGTAGACAAGAATGGTCGAATGCATTTGGGCATAAATATCGGGACAGACAAGATATACAATATAATCTGTTTTAATGAAGGGATGTGCAATCTGAATTTTAGTTTGCTAATTAGAAGAACACGCTTTACCATTAACGAATATAGAAATTCTACTTTATTAACCGACCCTGTGCAAACGAACAAAACGCACAAATTTTCAATAGGTAGAGACTTATGCTTTCTGAACTCTCGCGATATATAGGGGCATAGTTCTAGTGCCTCCTGTCATGAATTGTGTGCTTTGCACGTGTTGTGTTTTAGGTTGTTTATGCCCGCCAATAATGGATACCTCTTCTTTCTACCGAGCCGCGAATAACAAGCTGCAAATCCAAGATGGAGACTTCTTCGAAGAGTATGAATCACTCTGGAGCGATCCACTCAGCACGACTGGTCCCGACGAACGCAAAGCTATCATAGGGTGAGAATGCGCAACTTCGTCAAACATACGTAGGATCTTGCATAATATGACAATCGATACGACAAAAATTGATGCAGAAGTGCAGAGGTTAATGCAAAGTCAGGATGTGCAGGGGTTGGCGGTAGCGATCATTCATGCTGGAACGCTGGCGCATCTTGCGGCTTATGGTTGGCGGAATGCAGAACAACACCTTCCGTTGACAACAGACACCATCATGTATGGTGCCTCGCTTACGAAAACAGCATTCGCCTATATGGTATTACAGCTTGTTGACGACGGGTGGCTTGGCCTGGACACTTCGTTGGATGACCTGCTACCCTATCCCCTACCTGAGTACGATAAGTATATCGATCTGGCTGATGATAAGCGGTGGCGGGCGCTAACCCTGCGCGTCCTTCTGATGCATGGCGCTGGGTTTGCCAACTGGACCGACGGCTGCGGTTCCATAGCGACCCGGGCCATCGCTATAGCTATTCTGGTGAAGGCTTTAATCTCATACAGTTCATTCTTGAGCAGGGGCTTGGGCTAGATGTTGGGAAGGAAATGCAAACCCGCGTCTTTGACCGCTTCGGCATGATCAATACGAGCATGTCATGGCGAGCCGACTTTGCAACGAATGTAGCGGATGGTTATGCTCTTGATGGTTCGGTGAGATTACATGTTGAACGGCGTAGGGCCGGCGCCGCAGGCTCCATGGATACAACTATCGCTGATCAAGCTCGATTATGGACCGGCATCACGGGCGGCCGTGGACTCAGCCCGGCCTTACGCACCGAATTGGTCTGTCCACAGCAACCGATCCTGTCGCGGCACCAGTTCCTAACCTTGATGACCGAAACTGAACCGAAATATGCGAAGATTGGCCTGGCGGCTGGATTGGGATTGGTTACGTTTCAAGACACAAGTGGACCTGCATGGCTCAAGGGCGGTCACGACGACTGGACGGGCAATATGATCATCTGTTTAGAAGGCAAGAAACGCTGCCTTGCCATGCTATCAAATGATGTTCGGGCTGAGCGTATATACCCAGCGCTGGCTCAAATGATTCTTGGCAAGACCAGGATGCCGTGGAAGTGGGAATATAGTTGGCTGGACGTACCATGTTCATGAGGACTTCTCTTGGCCCTTCTCACCACTCATCTTCCTGAGGCGTCTGAAGCATATTGCCGGTTGAGGCGCAGCGTTGCTCTATCAGCTCTATCAACTCACGGGTAAAAAAATCTGCAAAGAATGGGGTACCAAGGTGGCCGATGACTTCATCAAGAACCAGTTTGACGACGGGTACTGGAGCAACAACAAGCCGCTGCCCCATGGTCAGTCAGAGATTGAATTTGGGTCCGAGCTTAAGAATAGGGATAAAATCGGCACCCAATTATCGCGTATAAACAGAGAGGTAGAAGAGATGAACAATAGACGGTTTGAAGACAAGGTCGCGATTGTTACGGGCGCAGGCCGCAGCATGGGGCGTGCCACTGCGCATACCCTAGCTGCGGGCGGTGCAGGGGTCGTTGTGAATGATGTGGTTCAAGCTCGCGCCGACGCGGTCGTAGACGAAATTACGAAGGCTGGTGGGAAGGCGCTGGCTCTGGTCGCTGATATTAGCGATCTGAGCCAAGTGCAGCAGATGACGCAGAGCGCTGTTGAACACTTTGGCACGGTGGATTTCCTAATCAACAATGCGGGCATTTTGCGCACTACCAGCCCCTTGGAAGAAATTGACGATGCGGAATGGGATTTGATGATGGCAATCAATGTGAAGGGGGCCTTCAACTGCACCAAAGTGGTGCTGCCCATCATGAAGGCCAAGCGCGGTGGCAAGATTGTCAATGTCTCTTCGTCGGCCGGTCGCAGCACAAGCACCTTTGGCGGCGCACACTATACCACTGCCAAAGCCGCAATTCTAGGGCTAACTCGCCACACAGCACGCGAGGCAGCACCCTACAACATCAACGTCAACGCAGTTGCTCCGGGCAGTATGGATACCGAGATGGTCAGCGAATTGGCGACTCCTGAGCATATGGAGAGCGAGCGGCAGGGAATTCCTCTAGGCCGTTTGGGTACAGCCCAAGATGAGGCCAACCTGGTGGCCTTTCTCTGTAGCGAGGAATCTGCCTACATTGCTGGTGCAACCATTGACATTAATGGAGCCGATCTGTTGATCTAAGCTTTTTTGTGGTAAGAGTTAGGTTGCACTGGTGTTTGATAGGTTACCTGTGACACTGTTACCTTTGGAGTAACGCGGTGACTTTTGTGTCTACGTAGCACGGCTTATTCGGTCATAGAAATAACAGCCTCAATCGCTTCGCTTAGCACAGCAATCCCCTCATCCAATGCGGCTGGATCAATGACGAGCGGCGGAGCCAGCTTGATGGACTCGCGCCCGGTGTGGACCAGAAGCAGACCACGGCGCAGCGCCTCCTCGCATATACGGCTGCATGGGGTTCCTAGATCGTATCCCGGCTCGTGCTCGCCTGGATCGATAAAGTGGAGTGCGGCGACCATACCGTGACCGAATACGTAGGAAATGTGACGCGGAAAGCGTTCCTGGATCGCTTGCAAGCCCGCCTGAAATTGTGCGCCTAATTGTACCGATGTTTCGAGTAGGCCATCCTCAAGCAGGGCCTGAAGTGTGGCCAACCCGGCGGCACAGGCCAATGGATTGGCTGAATGGGTGGAACTCATGGACCCGATATCGGGCAGATCCATGACCGGCTGACTGCCCAGCACAAAGGAGAGCGGCACGCTGGATGACGCGCCTTTGCCACAGCAGATCAGGTCAGGCTCTACGTCGTAGTGCATGTAGCCGAATAATTTTCCAGTGCGCCCAAAGCCAGACTGCATCTCGTCAAAGGCGACCAGCAGCCCATGCTCGTGGGCGAAGCACATCAGCTCCTGTACAAATTCTGACGGATAAAAGAGCGCGCCCCACCCTTGGAAGGTCTCCAACATAAATCCGCAGAGGTCGGTCTTGGGATCGATCTGCTCTTTTTCAAGCAGCGATGACATACTGGTGCGGAAGAACTTTTTTGGAGCGCCCACGGCCTCAGCGTGCCAAGGGTAAGGAAATGGCAGATGGTAGATGTAAGGATCGTGATAGCCGACCCATGCCTTTTGTCCAGGGTTGTGGCTCATCATTTGCGCACCCAACGTGCGGCCATGCCAGTTGCCCTCAAACGTGATAATGCCTGGCTGCCGCTTGCCCGCCTGCTGACCGTGAAGCCGCATGAGTTTGAGCGCGCACTCAGTTGCTTCGGTTCCGGCAGAGAGCAGAAACCCTTTCTCAAATTGAGGCGGCGTGGCATCGATTAGGGCGTTCAGATAATCAGCCCGAATCTGGGTGGCGTACGAGTATGTGTGCAGAAGCGGTTTATCCAACTGCTCTTGCAATGCCTTCACTACGAGCGGATTGGCATGACCCACATTAGCAGAAATAATGGTGGAGGTAAAGTCTATCCAAGTATTGCCCCAAGCGTCATGCACTTGAAAGCCCTCAGCCCGATCCCAGATCAGCGGCAACTGGCCATGCATGGCGCGCGATTCAACCTGGTCCAGCGCGGCCAGAAGCGGTAGCGATTCCGGTACCGGGATCGGCGTCTGGATCCGCCGAAAGTCAGTCTGAACTGGGGCTGTATCCACGGGTGTGCGCGAAAATTGGTATCCTGACATTGTAGCTCCTTCTTTTCTTTGTCAAATTTAAATCGGATGGTCTCAAACGACAATTATATATGGCCTAAGAAGTTCTGTCTTTCCTTCTCGGAATCTCTCTGAGTGGATGGATCAAGAGTCAAGACAAGACCTTTCTGGCTTACACCGCATCGGTCTTCTCTCTGGTACAGTCAAACTGACTTAGGAATCAAGATCAAATAAAACCTGAAACTTCGATCCGGTCATCTCGAGTACCCGAGAGATCTTTCGTTTGGTCTTATTAAATTCGCGTTCCTTAGTGTAATCTGGCGAAGTATATGCCCACTGACTGCCATTAAGGTAGTGGAGACTGCGATGCACGGTGTCTTGGATTCCCGCCCTTCCAACCAGAGTCTTCGCCGTGCGTTGCAGTCGCGTGATACGCGTACGACTTAACTGACTGACATTGTATGCCCCACTTACGATATCGAATGATTTCCAGGGAAATGGCTGTGTGGTATGCCAATCATCAAGTAACCGCTGTTCGGATAGGCCCTTGCAAACCATTATCGCCAATTTTGTGTCGATGTTGAACGAAACAACTTCACTTTTGCTGCCAGAGGCTCCTTCTTTTGTCGGTTTGCATTTGGGCCGCCGAACGGAGCCTCCAGCGAAGGCAAAAAAGTAATACGATCTTAGGAGAAGCCAACTTGGTAGCTGAAGGGAAAGAATCGCTAAACGCCACCGCTAATCGCGCCATTTTAATTGGGCTGATGATGCCGTTGTTGATGATCATTCTGAATATGTCCATGTTTCAGGTTGCGGCCCCGACAATCCGCGATTCGTTCGTCATCCGCACCGACGTTACGGCTTGGCTATTTACCGCCTATGCCTTGCCGGTGATGATCTTTATGCCCATGTATGGACGTCTTGGGGATGGGCTGGGTAAGCGGCGCGTATTCTTGGCCGGTATCGCTCTTTTCTTAATCGGAACCATCATCAATCTGCTGGCCACTGATCTGCGTTTCTTGTTTCTGGGTCGCATCATTCAAGGGATAGGCGGAGCCGCTCCCCAGCCGTTGGGCATCGCTATGATCTCGGAGCGATTCCCGGAAGAGCAGCGGGGCAAGGCGCTAGGAACGTGGAACTCTATCGCCTCGTTTGCCAGCATGAGTGGCCCGTTTCTCGGCGGCTACCTGATCCTGTATTTTGGCTGGCGCTCAATTTTTATCGCCAGTTTGCTGGTTGGGTTGGGGGCCTTGGTGGTGATCTGGCAGAAAATCCCGTCACTTCGGCAAAGCGGCATCGACTGGGGTTTTCTGGGGAAGTTTGATTGGGGTGGTGTGGTACTGCTGGCCGCCACCTTAACCGTGATCGTCTTTTATGCTTCCAGTCTGCCTATTACCGGCGTAGCACCACTGCGGGATTGGCGCTTATTGGTCGCTTCAATTGGGGTGCTGACTGGCTTTCTGGCTTGGGAGAAGCGACAGAATATCCCATTGATTGCCCTAGATATCTTTGCCAATAAAAATTTTAGCCGGGCCTTGGTTGGGTCTGCATTGCGCAAATTTACAATGGCTGGTATGTCTTTCTTGGTGCCATTGTACTTGGTTGATGTCCGCGCTATGAACGCCGCCACCATCGGCATGATGCTGACCATTCACAGCGCGGCCAGTCTGTTGACTACCCGCCTCGGCGGCCAGTTTGCCGACCGATGGGGGAGCCGCTTCCCGGTGATTTTGGGAATGTCGTTCCAGGTTGGTGCCATTACGGCCTTGGCCAGCTTGCCAGCAACGGTGCCCCAGGGTTGGGTGATCGTTGCACTGATTTGCCATGGCCTGGGTGGTGGCTTGTCCCTGGCACCCTTCCATCGAGCTTCCTTGAACAAGATATCACAAGAGCGGCTCGGGCAGGCCGCAGGTCTTTACACCATGGTTAGCGCGAGCGGCAATGCATATGGCGCAGCTTTAGTCGGTGTTGTTCTACAGTTTGGCCTGGATCAATCTGGATTGCCTATCCAAGCTTATCACCTGGGCTTTGGGTTTGTGGCTGGCATTGCGACCCTGGGCATACTGGTTAATTTGAGGTTAAAAGGGTAAGCTTTCTTGCTGCCACAATTTCCGCAATCGTGTCTGCGAAATCTCGTTTTGCGCGCCATCCCAATTCATGCGCGATGGTTTCAACCTCTAGGCTCTCTGGCCAGATTGTTGCAAATTGCGTCATCGTCTGGCGTTGCGTTCTTGCTGCCTTGGCCAGGGCTGGCGACTTATTCGCATCAGTCAACTCGCTTCCATACACCCACTCTACCCCATCCTCTCCCAACTGCCGACACAATTCATCCTTCAGTTGTGCTGGCGTAAAGCTGAACCCCTGAAGGGTAAATCCACCCTGAGTAACTGCTACTGTCTCTGCTACTGACAGGCGGATCATTGCGTCTACCAAATCATCTAGATGAATCATAGGTAATGCACTGTTTGCTGGGATCGGACATTCAAATGAGCCAGTCTCCACAACTTCTTTGATGGCATCCAGCACATACTCTGTTGTCCCTGCCCCCCAGGTTGGCGAGGCATGAAGAACGCCTGGAATCACGAGAAAGCGCGTATCGATTTCCGTTGCCTCGGCCAGCAGATCTCGAATGGCCCGTTTTTGTATCCCATAGTTGCTACCTGGATCTTGCGTTGGATTGTCAATAAGCCATTGAACATCAGCACTTTGACGCGGGGCTGTCGCACCATAACTGCCGACCGAATCGGAAAAACAGACCACTGGTTTCCTGGGGGTAGTCGCCAGCGCGTTCAGAATGTTGCGCATTCCACCGACGGTCACCTGTTCCGCATGGGCCGGATCGTTTTGCGTCTCGACAGACAACGGTGCCGCGAGATTCCAGAGTACATCGATACTGCCCTGGTGGATTGCCAGCGCTTCTGCAACACCTTGCGCATCAGTAATATCGACCCCTCTAACGACCCGAACATTCGGGTGATTTTGTAGCTCACTGGGCAATTCGCGTTTGCGTTGGTAAGAGACGACCATATGCCCCAACTGAAGCGCCACTTGGGTCAAATGCGTACCGATGGCACCTGTACCGCCAAACAGAGCAAAACACTTTTTTGTCATGATTACTTTATCGATTCACTCAACAACTCTCCGATCTTTCCTCTACACATTCGCAGCCAACCGTACCGGATTCTTTGGATTGACAGCCCATAGCGCTTGTGGATCATAGCTGCCCGGCGACGTGATGGGTGTGTCTGGTAGATGCCAGCCAGGATTGTATTTATGGATCAGGGGGATGATATTCTTGTAGGCAATGCGCTCCTTCAAGTCGTCATCGATGTCAGCCTCTTCGATTGTGTGCTGCAGAACCCGATAGTCGTAGTATGGCAGGTCCGCGCCGAAGATCAGACGCTCCCGCCCCACTTTGTTGACCATGCCGTTGAAGTCCCATGTGGTGCCCTGGCCGTCAGGATACTGTACGATCTCGAACCAGACATTGTCCAACTCCCCGAAGTTTTCGATGGCATAGGTGCTGGCGTGTACAATGAAAGTCGCTCCAGGATAGGCCCGGGCGATGTTGCCCATGAGTGCGTCGTGCATATGTACATTGCATAGCCCACCCCGAGAGGCAATCAATTCTACAAAGGGAATACAGACCTCCCGCTCCGGGGGGTGGGTCACAAAGCCGACCAACCCCAACTCACTCATGGCCCATTCCACTTCATCCACGGCCAAGTGGCCCAGTCGGGATTCGGCCAGGGCCAAGCCGATGGGAAAGCGCTCGGGAAACGCCTTGCATGCCCGGGCGATCACTCGATTCTGATCGCGGATATCTTCCAGCCCTCGGATTATGGGGCTGCCCGTGGCAGTCGGAAATGCGATGGATGCATAGATGCTGGTCTGCGAGAAACGAGCAAGGCACATAGCCGTTGTCTGACCCACAGCTGGCCGACGATTGATGGTGTGACCAATGTGGTTATGACAATCGATATAAGGTCGCATGGGTTCTCCTGATTGGTCGGTGATCGGTAGGTTGATGATCTGTAAGTCAGTATTCGGTAGGTCGATATTCGGTGGGTCGGTATTTGGTCCCTGATTACCGACTCACTGTTTGCGAAGCAGGCTCTTGCGCCAATACCGACTTGTTGTTTACTCCACCGGAATGGCGCTGCGTTCGATGGTTGCTTGGCGCGCCGCTTCGATAATCGCTAGATTGTGGCGGGCCTGTTGGCCAGTGACAGGCAAGTCCATGCCATTGACTAGGGCCGCGCAGGTGGCAGCAAAGTAGTTGACGTGGCCGATGCAGCGTCGGTCTTCAGCGGAGAGCAGGGCTAAAGTTGGTAACTCAATCTCTTCCCAGCCACCGCTGGAACCGTCGGAGCGGCGGGTAGATTGCCAGAGCGCTTGGCCGCGCCGCTCAACGCGCAGTGAACCACCCTTGGCATGAACTTCGGCCAAATTTGCGATTTCGCCGCCGCCGCTTCCCGGCACCGCCCAGCCGGTGGAGACTGTGGAGACCGCGCCATTTTGGTGATCAAAGAATAGCAGTGCCAGATCATCCACCGCGAATTCGAAATAGCTGGTCTGGATCCTGGCTTCCACGGCACAGATCGGTGAGCCAACCAGCGCTTCGACCAGATAGATCTCATGATAGGCTGTGTCGTTGAGCGCGCCCCCGCCGGCGACTTTGGAGGCGCGCCATACTGATTTGGGATCGGCCTGCTCTTCACTTTTGCTAAAGAGCGATTTGGCCCGCCCATAGAGGGTCTGTCCCAGCTCGCCGCTCTGCATGCGCGCCAATGCACGTTGCGTACCTGGTGCGAAAAGAAAGTTGTGGACCACTGAATAGGCAACTCCCTGCTTGGCTGCGGCGGCTAAGATGGCATCCGCATCGGCAAGCGTAAGCGCCATAGGCTTCTCCGAGATCACCGCAACCCCTGCCGCAATCGCGTTCAGCGCATGTTCCACATGGAGATGGTGGGGCGTGGCAATTGTCACCACATCGAGATCGGCTTGGGCCAACATCTCATGGTAGTCAGCATAGCGCTCGGTAGGTGGCACATCAAAGGTGGTACCCAAGTGGGCCAGATTGGCCTCTACCGGATCGGCCAACGCCACCACATCGACCATGGATGGAATCGCCAGATAACTGGGGGCATGGCTAAGTTGGACAATGCCGCCGCAACCGATGAGGCCAAGGCGTAGTGGATTGGGCATAACTTTCTCTTTCTTTTTACGAGTATATATCACAAAGCGTATGAGGTGAAGGCTTCCTTACGCTGTCACTTAGCCTGCACCCGACTAACCTAACACTGTAATAAGCCCGTCAGCCAGTACACCTCGCCAGTATAGGTAATCGTTGCCGCCAGGATATTCGGCATAATGGATAGGATACCCTTTCGCTTGGAGGATATTGCGCAAATGTCAACTAGCGCTAAGTATACTCGGGCTATTGCCACCATTCGTATTGATTTCAGGTTTGCGCTATGAAAAGATCCATGTAAGACCGAATTGAAACCCTGGCATGGTTGCTTCGCGATGATCAAGATCATCAAAGAATTGATTCTTGACCGTTAGCTGGTTGTACTCTCGGCTTTTCAATAGGGCTGAAAATCTAAATAAATTACTGACCATCCGTGTTTTTGGGCCTTCTTCTTTCTGCCCCACGCTTAAATATAGTTTGGCAGGCAAGTCACTGGCTTTTTGCGCATAAGCGTTTTCGGTGGCAAAAATAGCATGATCGCCATGCCACAGCGACGGACTAGCCGCAACAACTCCTTGGAACAAGCTAGGTTCGTGAAAGAGAGTATAGAGCGCAAACAAGCCACCTAAGGAATGCCCAACTAGAATTTGATTTGCGCTATCCGTACGATATTCGGATGCCACAAACGGCATCAATTCCTTCTGAATAAATTGACGAAATTGACCAGCTCCACCTGATGCTATGGTTGCTGATGACTTCTCCCTTTTCTGCCCTCCGTCCTCGGTTTTGTCTGGTACATCTGTATTCGTTACAGCTGTGTTCGCTACATCTGTATAATCACGAGTGCGAAGGCCCAAATGCTCTGTTACAGATTCTTTCAAAGTTCCAGCTACCGGATAGCCAATGCCAATAACAATTGTCTCTGGCAATGAACCGCCAGATGCAGTAATTCTCGTTATCTCACTAATTGTCCCAAAATACCAGTCCGCATCAAGCAGATAGATCGTGGGATAATTCCTTTCAGCTGCATCTTTATCTGCATATGAGTATGGCAGAGCTATTGATATTCTATACTCCTGATCAACATAGTTAGAGGTTAGTTTCCTCACTTCTGTTCCGAGTAGCGTAGCGGGTAGAAACGAGTTCATTGCAATCTCTCCATGTGTCCAATATCGCGGTCTTCCAGAAACCATACACAGTCAGAGCCGCGCCTAAGGATGCGGGCTCCTCTGACTGGGCGGCTTTTAATAACCACCCAAAATCGCTATTGTTGGTTGGCATGGCTATGCCAACATTCAGGCGTATAGGCCTCCCGCTGGAAGAGTTGCTGACGCAAGGGGCTGGCTCCTTCCAGCCAAGCCTCTGGGATCTCTTGGGTATGGCGATGGGGTGGCCCAGCTTCTTTGAAGATGTCAATGTTAAAGATGCGAAAGGGCTGGGACGAATCTAGCGGCTTGGGCGCGACGCTGTGGAACATACGGGCATTCAGGTAGACCATGCTGCCCGGCGGTAATTCCAGATCTTTCTGTTCCAGCTTGCGACCGGCCTGCTCGTCAAACTCTCCTGCCAGCAACCTTTCCGCCGTCACACCTGAGGTTGGGGCGATTCGATGACTGCCAGGGATGGCAGAGAGGCTCCGATCACCTTGGGCAAAGCCATTGGGATAGTAGAGAATCTGAATGTAGTATTTATCCCGCTCGGCTAAGTTGACCGGGTTGTCATGATACCAGTGGTGGTGGTCCATATGCCAGCGGATGGGCTTGGCACCACGAGGGGCCAGGTTTAAGGCTGAGTGGCAGAAGTGATAGTCCGGGCCGATGGTGGCTTGGAGTAGCGCCGTCACCAATGGTGCATCGATGAGCCGATCGCCCCAAACGCCGCGGTCATTCCAAGGACGCACAAAGTAGGGGCGATGAGCCTCTTCTGGATCATTCGTAGCCTCCTGCGTATGTAGATAGTCACGAACGTCCTCAATCTGGTGAATCTCGTCGATGAGGCCAGTGCGGGCTTCGTCGGTGAAAATGTCTGGCAGCGCAATATAGCCGTCGCGATGGAAAGCGTCAAGATGCTCTTTCGTTGGTGAATTCAGCCGAAACAAGGACTCCATTATTGGCATTCCTTTATCTTTTTTTTGAACGGTTCCGCCGCATCCCGCAGCCCATTGACTACAAAGTTAGGCTCTATGCGACAAAGTGTAGCAGGTATTCCCGTAGCCCGTCCTTTTAGGTTTATCGTTACCCATAAGTCCAGATGGGGGAGAAAATGTAGCCAACCGTACAGAATGTGCCGTGTCATTTCGAGCCAACCTATACCCAAAAAGAGGGTTATACAGCAGAACAAAGTGAATTCCACAAGCTCGTTTCGCCCCAAGCGAGAAATCTGGATGCCACAAGCCCAAGATTTCTCGCTAGGGATCCATCGATCAGGCTGGATACCCTTGTTTTCTCCGTCGAAGCGGCCATATCGTGAGCAGATGGCTCGAAATGACAATGAAGTAGCTCCTTTTCTATTGCAAAGGCTGCCCATTCTACCCCAAGAAGATGTGGGTAACGATAAGCCTGCAAGGACGAGGTCTTTGGAATGTCCATGCCTCCCGCCCTAAAAGGACGGGCTACAAACTACAAACTCGAATTTTGGATAATTATTTTTGTGGAATGGCCTTACTTAAATTCCGGTCGGCCAATGGCATCCGTGCTATCTTGGCGTGTATAGGTGCGCAGCATCCCACCGGCATCGGTCAGGATGCGCCCCTTAGCAAGGTCGATTCGATCGGCCCCGCGATGAGTGATCTCTTGCTGACAGTCGGGATCTGATTCAAAGTCAAAAAGGCGGGGCCGCTGAAAGTCAGCATCGCTAAAGAACCAGTTCTGGCGGTCCTTATACCAAACTGAATTCCCATAGCGGCAGGTCAGGTAGTCTCTTGCTTGAAATATGCCTTGTCCAGTCGCCAGTGGCAAGAGGCTTTGACCTTCAACGCCGTCTGTCGGGTTGATGCCCGTTGCATCCGCAACCGTAGCCGGAACATCCAGGGTGTAGACCAGTTCGTCAGATTGCGTCCCAGCACCTAGTCCTTGGGGATGACGCAACAGCAGCGGCAGATCCATAGTGCCGGGGTACATATAATCAGCTGGTTTACCGGTGACGCGGTCGGGATTTTCGGCAAAATTGGTACCATGATCGGCCATAAAGATAATGAGGGTATTTTCCTTTAGCCCAAGGCGGTCAATGGTGTCCACGAGCTTGCCAAACCAGGTATCGACGAGTGTAACCAACCCGGCATAATTGGCGCGGATACTAGGTAGGCGCTCTTCATACTCTGGATTGAGATGGAGAGGGCCATAAGGCACAGTAATGCAAATTGGCTCGCGTTTTGCACGACTTTCATAAAGATCATAGTAGTGCATCGGGCATTCCCAAGATTCATGGGGCGCGAAGCTATCAACATAGAGATAGAAGGGGCCGTTCTGGCGATTCTGTTCCACAAATTCGATGGCTGCGCGGAAGGTACGAGCCGTTGGCCATTCTTCCTCTGGCAGATGGGGGCGCACGTTGGCGAGATGGGCACGGATGCGCGCCTCACCACCTTTGCTCCAATAGCGAGCAATCTGGGCGGGATCGGCATGGGCAATGGCCTTATAGCGATCTTCCGAATGGCCGCGGATATAGTCCCACTGACTGAAGCCGCGCGTAAAGTTCATTCCAGGGACAAAGTAGTGGGGTACGTCGCTAAAGAAACCCGTGTGATAACCATTCTGAGTTAGGGCTTCGGCGATGGTTCCCTCATTGGATGACATGGGCTGCCAGCCGGGCAAATAGACATTATCCCAGGGTACTGGCTGGTAGTCGTTAAAAGGGAAAGCGCGTCGCCCGGTGTGGAGCGTGCGGCGCGTAGGAATCGTAGGCAAACACTCAGGGTGAGCGTGGGTGAACTGTATCCCCTGTTGGGCAAAGCGATCCAGGTTTGGCGTATGGATCCACTCATTTCCATAGGTGCCAACATACGCTTTGCGCAGCGTATCGGCCATGACGACGACGATATTCCAGGGCGTGTTCTCACTATTCGCTAATTGATTTTCCATGAGATTCTCGTGCTTCCCCTGTTATCTTGATCTGTTCCAAAATCTGTGCTAACTCCTCGACGATTTCGGGTTGTTCGCCGTAAAGATTGGTCTTCTCGGCAGCGTCTTCATATACGTTAAAAAGCTCACCTGGATGGTCATGAGGCGTGTAGCCGCGGGCTGTTTTGAACCACCGTGGCTCTCCCATTTCGTTGCCACGCAGCCCATTATCATCACCGCTAGGCGCATCGATAAAGACCCAGTTGTCTTTACGAATGGCAAAGCGGCCAGAACCGCTGTGGTGAACGGCATAGCTGCGTACAGGCGTAGTGGCTTGGCCTGTCAATAGGGGGAGGATGCTGATGCTGTCTTCGCCTGCATCTTGGGGCAAGTCAACCTCCAATAGCTGGGCGCAAGTAGCGATAAGATCGGCCAAAATCGTAAGTTGATTGCAGACCGTTCCGGCAGGAGTTACGCCAGGCCAACGAGCAATGAACGGGATGCGATGACCACCTTCCCACGTGTCGCGCTTAGCGCCGCGGAATTCAGCCATGCTGTAATGGTCATATTGACGGGCCACTTCGTAGCAGCCGCCTGCCGCGGCGGGAATACACTCTGGACCGTTGTCGCTGGTAAAGATGAGAAGCGTATTGTCGACCATGCCTTTGCGTTCCAAAGCGGACATCACTTCGCCAACGACCCAATCCACCTCGCAAACAAAATCACCATAGAGTCCCGCACCGCTGCTACCGATGAACTGTTGGTTGGGCACAATGGGCGTATGAGGCGACGTCAGTGGAAAGTAGAGGAAGAAAGGCACCCCGCTCTCTCTATCGTCTGCTGCCTCCTCGATGAAATCAACGGCGCGGCGGACTAACTCAGGGATCATTTCCTCTAACTGCCACCCCTGCTTCATACGCCCGGGGTCGCCAAACATTGTATCAGGCTTCTGTATGGTTGGCGGATCGGTCACCCGATCTTGCTCGAACCAAGTATAAGGGGGAAAGTTAGGGACGTCCACACCAAAGTAGCTGTCGAATCCATTATCAATAGGACCGCCGCGCATGGGCTTGTTATAGTCGATCGTCTCGCCCACCGCTTGGCGCGTCTCCACGTCACGCACACCAAGTTCAACAGATTGGTGCGCTGGCTCGCCATTCAGCGTTGCCCACTCCCAGCCCAAATGCCACTTACCAATGCAGGCCGTCCGATAGCCATTCTGACGCAGCAATTCTGCCACCGTCAGCCGATCCGGCTCAATCAAGGGGGGATCCCAAGGCCAGAGCACACCACTCTTAAGGGGCGTGCGCCAGCAGTAGCGTCCTGTCATTAAGGCGTAGCGTGTTGGGGTGCAGACACTTGAAGGGGCATGGGCATCGGTGAAACGCATGCCCTGTTCCGCCAGCCGATTCAGATTGGGCGTGGGGATTTTGGAATCAGGATTGTTGCACGCCATGTCACCGTAGCCCATGTCATCGGCAAGGATATAGATGATATTGGGTTTGTTCATTATCCGCCACTACGCTCAATTGCATCAGTCGCAAATTGTTCCATCACTGGCTGGAACTGGGCCATGGCCTCGTCGTAGGTGGAGACGCCACCCAGCCATTCGCTGGTAATGCGCTGGTAGCTCTCGCCGTAGTCGAAGTTCATGGAGGTCATGTGGATCGTCAGGAGGAAGGTTTCGTCTGGTGCTGGCTTGAACTGCTCCAGTTCAGGAATACCTTCAGCACAGTGGACCGCTGGTACAACGCCGCCATGCTCTCTAGAGAGCCGCCCCTGGCCATCGCATGAGGTGAAGTACTTCAGGAAGTCGATACAATCCTCAACTGTGCCATTCTCGATGGCCGTCGAAGTAATCGCCAACGTATTCCATGCCCCACCAGGATACTGGGTCGGTCCACCATCGCCGATTTCCGCCATGCGCTCGAAGAGGAGGGGAAAGCGGGCCACAGCAAATTCAAAGTCGCGTTCAGGATCGCCATTCAGTACGGGGAAGGCACCGGTTGAATTCCACATGAAGGCAGCCTGCCCGCGAGCAAAGAGAGCGACCATCTCTTCGGAACTAAGGCCAAGATAGCCCTCAGACCAATAGGGTACCCAATCTTCTGCTAGTTTATGCATGGCCCTGAATTCATCGGAGTCCGCAGTCCAGTCACCGCGATCGATGGCCTCGAAGCGCTCAATGCTGGTAACAAAGTCATCGTCATTCGTATCTAGCACACTCCATTTGCCGGTAGATTTGAGAAAACCCGATAGGGCAGTGGTCTGAATCCAGTTCCAGTACGGTCGACTCCAGGCCAACGCCCATGGCGTAATATCGGCATCTTGCAAGCGTTGCGAGATAGCCAACATACCGTCAAAGGTCCAGCGCGGGTCAATAATCTCGTTCTCAAAATCTACGCCAGCTTGTTCCAGCAAGTTGAGGTTGCAGTACACTTGTACAGCATTGATAGATTGGGGAACACCATAATAGCGGCCGTCGATCATGCGGTTACGGGCATCGAAACCGGCGATAAACGCATCCTGCCAGCGTCCACTGCCCGGCTGGCCATCGGGAATGTACGGATTGGGGTCATCGATGAAGTCATCGACCGTCTGCCAATAGCCAGCCGCGATATCGCGGTTAAGCTCATTGTCCGCAGCCACGTTAATATCGGGCATAGTGCCAGCCGCTTGGCGAGATTTGATCCATTGAGTCAGCTCTTCACCTCCTGGGCCGTCGATATACTCGACAGCAAACCCTTCATGCATCTCCACCCATTCATCCGCCAGATCCTGCGCGACTTGGAGGGGGGTTAAACCCTCACCGCGCACTACGCCCGGCTGAAAGGTGCTGCCCAGATAGGCTTGGATGGTGGTAACCGCAGCACCTGCACCCTCGCCACCACCTGGCGCGGAGGCGGGCGCACATGCAGCCAAGCCAAGCAGGGTTGTAGCACCAGCACTGACTTGGAGGAATTGGCGGCGGCTAATTTTGTGGTTCATTTGGTTCTCCCTTGGTTAATGATATTTATATTCATCTTCTGTATCAGAAATAAAGCTCGTTTCTTTGAGTAACTGCTGTAGCTCTGCGTTTGGGAACGCCCCGTCCTTCTTGGGGCGATCCCACATATCTATGAAAAAAATAGCCATGAGTCTGATAATATCGCGGAATCTGACCATACAATCAACATAGGCTTTATCTAACTTCATAAGACCTTCAACATAAATCTTCTCAATGTTATCCAATGTGGCGAAGAATAGCGCGGGGGATTCATTATCCACTTGTTCTTGAAGCCCTAATTCTTCCCTGATCCTCTGCTGGGCACTTGCTGGCAACGCCTCGTACTTATCTTTGACAAGGGGGAACAGGCTTAATAGGAACATGCCATAGGAAAGGTGGGTATGCGCGGCAAAGAATTCCTTTTCGTTCTCTTGTAGATCAAAGCTTTTATCAAGTATTATGCCAAAGTCTGTGACATAAATAGATTCACCATCTGTTAACACATTACCAAAATGAGCATCGTCATGGATAATGCCATTCTTCTCCAAGAAATCTAGCGTTGCCCCTAGTTCGTCCAGAACCCAGTCAATCTGCTCAAGGTTTTCAAGGAGCCACAAATGTAACGTATTTGGTATGTACCCTAGAAACAGGAACAGCTCGGCATTGGCGTTGGCTCTGTCCAGCATATACCGCCCAATATTTTCATCGCCACCACAAGCTTCTACATAGTCCTTAAACTGCCCGGGGCCGATCGGTGTCCGTTCACCTAAGAACGGAACAACCCGATAGTGATAGAGCAGCGGAAAAGATGCTATCTCGCCATTCAACACCCAGTTGGTCGTTTTGATATGTGTGATGAGTTCACGATAGACGTTGAAACCAACGCTACCGAAGCAGAAGTTGTAGTAGGTTGGCAGATCGTATACATTCTTGGTCGAGAACATATTATCCCGTTCAAGGTCGGTAACGGGAATCCGTTTCACAAAGAGAGTCGTGTCCCCAACGGTCACAGTTTGGCGATGCCCCCGCCCCGTATGTGGTTCGCTCGGTTTAAGCAAAGAACGGAGTTGTGCAGTATCGATCTGTGCAAGTTGTGAACTGAGCCGGAAATAGGTTTGCCGTCGGCGTTGGCTACGGTGTTCGGTCATCTCCATCTCCAGGGTAACTATACTGAGCGCCCCACTGTTTAACCTCCGCAAAAAAGTCACCGACCCCCAACAAACCTGTCGCCCATAGAAAGACGCGATCCCGCTCTGCAATCTCGGCTAGGCGCAACCACTTCATATCGGCAAGCACCTGTTCTCCTATGGCGAATTCAGATTTCTCGTTTCGAAATTTTCTTTAGCCCACTCTGGTTATGACAGCGAATGTCGATAGGAGTGGGTTTTGTTGCTACATCTACGAGAGTGGGCGGCTATGACCAACCGTTTTTAATAACGAAATCGGTAATCCGTTTGTATCTACGTACGAAGTACGCATCCGCTGTAGTATGGGCTAATGACATCTCACGCCTTGATCGCCCCTGCAGTCATCCCCGCCATAAACTGTTTCATAGAAAAGGCAAAGAGCAGAAATAACGGGATCGACGCGATCAAATATCCTGCAAACATGGCCCCATATTGGGTCTGTGCCCCCCCTTGGAAGTAGAAAAGCCCAACCGTAATGGTACGCTTGGCATTGGTTGAGACAGTGATCAAAGGCCAGATCAGGTCGTTCCAAATTTGCTGAAAGCGCAAGATGGCCAAGGTGGCCAGAATGCCCTTGGATAATGGGAGCGCGACGTGGCGATAGATTTGGAAATCATTCGCACCGTCGATCTTGGCAACGTCAAAGAGTTCGTTGGGGATCGAGGTAAAAAAGGTACGTAGTAGAAATATACCATACGCCTGTCCGCCGGCGATATAGGGCAGAATAAGCACCCAATACGTATCCAACAGACCCAACTCCCGCACCCACATGAAAGCGGGAATCAGTTGCAGAATCTGCGGAATCATCATCAAAATCAGTATAGACGAGAAGAGGAACTCTTTGGCGGGAAAGCGATAGCGAGCGAAGACAAAACCTGCCATGGACGTGCTGACTAGGTAGCCAGCCGTCGCCACAAGCCCCACAAAGATTGTGTTCTGCAGATAGCCTTGGATCTGGTTCCACGCCGCCACATAATTCTCACCAATGTGCATGGGCCAGACTGGGAGCCAATAGTTATGCAGGAACTGGGTGTAGGATTTGGTCGATGTGATCATCATGAACACAAAGGGGTATAGAGTCAAGATGACCAATACAACCAACGTGCTATAGATGACGGCATCGCCCAATGCCGTCTGCGGTCGGTTCGAGACCTTGCCTACCATTTACTGATTCTCCAAATTATTTGAACTGTTTTTCCATTCAAGCATATGTTGATTCCATTGCACATCTCCTCCAACCTCATTACCCATCGGCCTATATTCAGCTGCCTTCGGATCAATTCGAATACACAACTCCTCAATGGAGGGAGCGAGGATTTACGCCCAAAACAACTAGTCGTACTCAATATCCGACGACTTAATAAAGCGATTATTGACATAAGTGAGGGCCAACATCATGACTAGCAGCACAACCCCAATGGCCGATGCGTAACCAAATCGATCGGCCTGAAATGCGCGCTGATACATCCATAAGCCTGGCACCATGGTCGCAAAGCCCGGCCCACCATTCGTGAGGACGAGCATACCACCAAAGTTTTGCAGGGTGAAGATGGTGGTGATCACGATGAGCAACTTAATCTGTCCGAAGATGAGAGGCAAATCGATGCTGAAGATGCGCCGTAGCGTCGTGGCACCGTCGATTTTTGATGCATCAATGATCGATGTGGTGATGTTTTGCAGACCAGCGTAATAGATCAACATGGCGATGGCCTCTACCCATGGAAAGCCGACAAATAAGACTGAATAGAGTGCTATCTTTGGCTCCGCCAGCCATGCGTGCTGGAGTTGTTCAAGTCCAATAGATTCCAAAAGCGCATTGAGGACGCCAAAGGGCCGCGGCCCCATGATGAAACGCCAGACCAGCGTATTTACAATGCCAGGAACCACCAGTGGAATGATCAGCAGCAGACGAAACCAATATTGGGAGCGTTCATTCTTGAGGTTAAAGATCAGTTCTGCCGCGATCAATGGGAAAATAAGCACTTTGAGCAACGCCGCAATCAAGATAATGGCTATATTTTCGAGTGACGCAAATAAGACCGCATCTGACACCATATCTTGAAAATGGCGCAACCCAACCCAGGTCGCAACGCCCGAGCCATTCCATTTGGTAAACGAATGGTAGATGGCCGAAGCCGCTGGATAGTAGCGAAAGAGTAGAATAAACGCAAACGAGGGCACTAAAAAGAGATAGAGATGCCATGTCTTTTTGAGCTCTGCCAGCAACGCCTGAAAGGGGCTACCGTGTTTTTTGAGTTTTGCACTATCCCGCGAAGGCGAAATTGCTGTAGACATAGGTATAAAACCTCGTAAACATTCGTCCGATCGGCTCATTTGTCACAGTGAATAGCCGCCCGTGTCAGGGTATATCAATAGCTCCCAACGCTGTCATTACTTCGGCTATGCTCAACATGAGCCTGAGCCACCACGCTTTCCATGTGAACGTTCGCTGTTATGCTCCAGATTATTCAGCAATCCGGTATAAGCCTAGCGAAGTACCCTTGCCTGGCCTACTTATGTTCGCAGTTCTGTAAAAGTCAAGCACAAGGGCAGAACCGCACGGGGCGTGCTACCTGAACGAGCTATGTGTAACTTTTACGCTACTGCTTATGTTCTATTTAATTGCGAGCTACTGACTACCGATGAGCAGATATACTTCGCCAGAAAAGTCTTGTCCCGGCTCTTGAGCAGTCCACTCTGAGGAAGCCTGAGAAAAGAGGAGAGAGCTTTTCTGACCGTCTATAAGTTCTCTTCTTGAGTTAAAGCTAGTTTACCTGATAACAACCTACCTCGCAAGTCGTATTTTTTGCTCAGCAGTCGCCCATTCGCCACCTTCGTTCCCATCCTCTTCTATATGACTTTCCAGAATAAGTTCGTTCAGGATCTGACTGATGATGCTGTCAAGAGGTAAATAGCAAGGGGTAAATGGGAGTATCGTCTCTACTCAGCTCCGTTTGAGAACGGTTGTTTCGCCTGTCTGGTAGAGCATGGGAAATTGGCTATTCTGATAACGACCTCAGTATCAAATCTTGTACTGTGTAGCAATCTCGTACATCTCGTCTGTACAAGTCTTGAGCACATTGTTGAGAACAGGATAAGGCTCCCCGTATCCGTTCAGTAAGCCGGAATGCTGGCGATCTTGCTTACCTGGAATCTGGTTAGGTGCGTCGATCAGGCCGCAATAGTGCCAGCCAACGAATTCTGGACGGGCAAAAGCTTTGTGGAAAAACTCGGCGGTCCATTCAGCACGCTGCTCAAGGTTGTCGGCCACCGGGCCGTATGGGCGCGGCATGTGATCGGTGATCATGGTAAACGAAGCATCGCCGTTGATGATCGGCTGGTCGGCAATCTTGGCCCAGCGATCTAGCCCGGGCTTCTGTACCTCGTATTGGCCATACATCTGATACAAGACCGCATCTGTGAACTGGCTTGTAATCGGCAGCATCGTATCCAGCGTATCGGTGTTGCCGTTGAGCTTATCGCCCATAAACAGATGATTTGGATCGTATCGGTGGATCGCACCCCGTGCAGTTTGGTAGTACTTCGCTACGACTTTTTTGAGGAACTCGATATTGTCGCGGGTCTCATTCCCATTAGAGAGGTCGGTCTGCGGACGCCAACCTTCGGCTGCCTCCAGCGCGTCGAACGAATCAAAGTGGGTGCCGTAGGTTACGTTGAAATCGCTGATCTGATTGCGATAGAGCTCGTACACAGTTTGTACATACACCTGCTTCCCCGGCGCCTTAGCAGGCAAATTACGTAGCCGACGGGGCCAGCCGATTCGAGCATCCCGCACAGCGCCACCAATCACATCCGGGCGTTCACGACAATCCTCTTCCGTCAGCAACGGACAGTCGGTCATGGCATAGCCAAGCAAGAACGGATCCTCCTTTGCGGGAGCAGCCACTTCTTTGGCCAGCCGGTCACAGTGAGCCGCGAACTCGTCTGAAAAGACATCCTTGAAATTACTATCAGGAACCTCTGTTTTCCAATGGGGGATATCGACAAAATCAATTGGTTGCATATAGGGCATAGAGGGCTGTGGCTGATTGACAAGCGGCAAGTCCGTGTGAACACCCACCGTGTTAAAGCCATACTGACGGCACGTTTGTAGAAACCATGCTTTGAGGGCTGGGGCAAACGCTTGGCTGTTCAGGTCATCCAGGCCAAGACGCTGCTTCCATGCCAACTGGTTGTACGCTTGCTGCCACCAGTGGGCATGAAGATGGTTGATCCCAAAACTTAGGAACGCATTTCCTTCGGGCGTGACCAGCCACCATCTATTATCCATCTCCGCGCGGAAAAATCCTGTGGCCTCGAATCTCTTGCCTGTCCAGCCGCCGAATCGATCTCGTTCAGGCCCAGTCATCTGTACCTCTCCCAAGTGAATTGTCAAGTAGTTGGTAACCCTCACCACTAACCGCACATTCACTGGTCGACAGTCGGGTGAAACCAGGTTGTCACAAATTGGGCGCTTGCACCATTGCCAGATTGGACAGCTCATAAGCTCGGATTCCGTTGTGCCGGATCCGACGCAGTTCCCTGACTACATACGCTTCATGTATGTCCAAAGGAATGCGCTTAAGCATACTGCTCCAATAGGGCATCAAGGCCAATAGCTGTCCGTAGGCAGGATACTCAGGCGGTGGAATTCATCTTTCTCAATGCAATCTCAATCGCGTCATCCTCTGGAGCATACCCAATTTGCTCCCTCGCATTTCGAATATCCAGTCGCTTCCAGCGGTTGTTGGAAACACCTTGGTAGACAGCAAAGTCGATGTCGTCTGGTGCTTCTACGCTTTTGGTAACGAGTTGGGTTAGATCATCCAGAGTGATGACCATATCCAAGAACTCGTGTTCTATGTCGTAACGGTCATCTTGCTCCCCGCCTGGTCGTTGAGAGACGGCACCAAAACGCAGGCAGATAGAGGAGAGATTGTGGGTATGGGCGTAGTAACGGCCCAAAGCTTCTCCCCAGCATTTGGTGGCACCGTAAAGGTTGATGGGGTAGACGGGCATATCCACCTGAACTTGGGTATCTGCTGGATAGCCAAGTACGGCATTGATGCTGCTAGCATAGATCACCCGGCGGCACTTGGCCTGATGGGCAGCTTCAAAGGCATTGTAGGTGCCGATGACGTTATTGGGTAGTAGACTCTCCCACGATGCTTCCATGCTGGGATCGGCACCCATATGAACAACCGTATCCATTCCCACACAAAGAGTGGCCAAGGCATCATAATCAGCTAGGTTTACTTCCGTAAAGGGAAAGCCAAAGGTTTCGTCAGGCTTGCGAATGTCAGTGAGATAGAGATCATACTCTGCCTGCCACTGATTGGTTAAAAAGCTGCCGATTCGCCCAGCTGCTCCCGTTAGTAGAATCTTCCGTTTCACATGCTTGCTTCTCGTCGTATTACTCTTCAAAAGCGTTCTCATAGCCCCAAACCAATTCTGTATCGGCAATGTAGATGGTATCGCCATCTTCCACCCCAGCATCGACCAACGCCTTACGGATGCCCATGGCGCGAAGAATGCGCTGAAACCGTAGGCCCGCTTCATAGTAGGTCCAGTTGGTCATGTGGGCAGCCCGTTCGATGGCGACGCCTGTCACACGCCACTCATCATCGCTGAGTTGCTGAATGCGGAAGCTCTTTTCATCCTCAGATGGCGTAATTTCAGGCAACTCATCTATGGGCGCCGTCTCCAGCACAGGCAAGCTATCGAGCATATCTTGAACTCGGTAGAGCATGGGCTGAATACCTTGGTGGGTGACGGCGCTGATCTCCATGACAGGTACACCTTCATCCGTCATACTTTCTTCGATTAAAGGCCAAAGCTCCTGGGCGTGGGGCAGATCCATTTTGTTGAAGAGAACTAATTGAGGACGCTCTGCCAATTCAGGGTTGAAGAGGATTAGCTCTTGGTTAATGGCTTCGTAATCGCCGAGCGGATCGGGGCTGTCGCCATTGAGGACATGAACCAGCATCCTTGTCCGTTCGATATGACGCAAAAAGTCGAGACCCAAGCCGAAACCTTCATGGGCACCTTCCATTAGGCCAGGAATATCGGCAAAGACCATCTGACGGTGGTTGACTTCAGCTACCCCGAGATTCGGTACAATGGTCGTAAATGGGTAATCAGCAATCTTAGGCTTGGCCGCGCTGATCACGCTCAAGAGGGTTGACTTGCCCGCATTGGGTACACCCACAATCCCCACATCTGCCACCAGCTTAAGTTCCAGTTCAATCCACAGCTCTTGACCCGGTTCACCTTTTTCCGCCACGCGGGGTGCTTTGTTTTGGGCAGACTTGAAAGCACTATTGCCCCGCCCACCGCGTCCGCCATGAAGCAGCCGCGCTTCCTGCCCCGGACGGACCAGATCGGCCAGCACCTCATTGGTTTCTGCATGACGTACCAATGTGCCAGGCGGCACAGCAATCCGCAGATCTGTCCCGTTAGCCCCGGTCTTGTTCGCACCACCTCCATGGGTACCTCGTTCGGCACGGTGGTGAATCTTATTACGAAAGCCAAAGAGCGTATTCAGGCCCTGATCGACATAGAGGTAAACATCCCCACCTTGACCACCATTTCCACCATTGGGGCCACCTAATGGCTCAAATTTCTCACGCCGAAAAGAGACGATGCCGTTGCCGCCCGCCCCTGATTGAATATAGATTTTTGCTTGATCGAAGAACATAGGGGTATTGTACCCGATGAAGAGGATTGAGAGCCAACGAAGAGGTCCGTGGTCCGTGGTCCGTGGTCCGTGGTCCGTGGTCCGTGGTCCGTGAAACGGATTATGAAGTAGCGTGCTTAAACGACAAACTATCCATTATAGTTTTCAAGATAAAGATTTTCCGCACGTTGCCTGAGCTTGTCGAAGGTACGTGCGAAAAATCTTTATCCGGATGTCTATATCAACCACCCATCAAAAGTCTCCAATTTCCTGTTTGTACAAGCAGTAGGATGGCAATCAGTAGAATGGCTAAAACGCCAATCAGTGCGCCGTGCCGTCTTAAGAAGGGTTGGTCTGTTTCAGTCTGCGAATGGTCACCAGCAATGGGAATGGTGATCTCATCTTCACTAAGGCGTATGGTATTGCTCTTACGCTCTGGGGGAATTTCAATGAGAAGTGCAGTAATGTCATCGCGTTCCCCCCGATCTAGGGCTGCACGAATTAATTCGTCGACTGTATCCTGAGGATAGCCCGCGTGTTCGAAGATTATTTGCCGGATCTCAGGGGCCAACAAGCGACCGTGAACGCCGTCAGTGCTGAGCAAAATCGAATCGCCTGGCTCCACCCACAGATACTCTTCGTGAATTTTGGTCTCCGGATCAATAACCCCTCGATCAACATGTAGCTCAGAGCGAGTACCTAAAAAACGCTGGAGTTGGTTGCGTCCCGGATGGCGTTTGGCTTCCTCCAAGGATATGGTCCCTGCATCCATTGCCTCCTGCGCCCAAGTGTGATCCTCCGTTAGCTGAAAGATCGCATTACTGCGCATGAGATAAGCACGGCTATCCCCCATATGCATGACATAGAGCTTTCTACCGGCAATGGCCGCGACCACGACCGTTGTGCTCATTGTGCTCAGTTCAGGTGTGCGGCTGGCAGCAAAAATAATCTCGTGATTGGCCTGATGAACCGCTGTCTCTAACCACTCCGAGATGGTTTCAGTTCGGATAGGGCCAGCTTCTAAATGGCTTTTCAATGTATCGAGGGCGATCCGGCTGGCTTGGGCACCGCCATTGCTGGTGGTAACGCCATCGGCAACGGCTGCAACATAGATTGGACTCCGGCGCTTTCCAGGGTGCTGAACAGTGAAAAAATCATAGCTGTCATCGTTCTCATGTCCGCGGCTTCCTTGCTGAGATGCGGCTTGGATAATTGGAGAAAAGTCATAAAATTGAACTGACATGTGAATTTTTTGCTTTCATTCCTGCGCTCAATACAGAATTTGGAATTATTTTTACTCAGCTCCGTTTGAAAGCCGAAGTTTGTTCTTTGGTAGAGAGCTATAGAAAACGCCGATTTTCAAAACGACCCTAGCACCGCTCCTATTCATTAGATGCCGGGTTTCTGACTTCCTCTAGCGGAACCAAAGTTGGAGCCGGTGCAACAGTCGCCTGCTCAGGACTACTTAATCGAGTCATTGGTGGCGGGACCAATGTAGGGGCAGGATTTCCATCTGCCCCATTGAGTATGGGTATCTGAGTCGGTTCTGGCACGTTCGTCACAACATCCACTGTGGGAGTCATATTTGAACCGTTCGGTTTAGCCTCGATTGGCTCTTCATCTACTGGCTTCTTCCCAATAGGAGTAGGTATTGGTTCACCGATCTCCAGTGGATCTCGAAAATAGACCATCGTTAAAAAAACCAGGAGAACTATCACTGCTGCCAAAATCCAGTGACGACTGAAAAATTGGCTACGACTCAGTTGCCCGTTCGTTACTGGTCTCGTTCTTACGGTCTGAGGTGCCAATTGAACGCCAAGGATAGCCAAAATTTGGGCTGTCTCCTCAGCAAATTGACCAGCAGTAGGTCGCCCATGTGGCTCTCTGGCCAGCGTCAATTTGATTAACCGCTGGATCCGTTCAATAGCCTGGACAACCGGCGGTACACTTGGTTGCACAAGTGGACCCGATTCAGCAGCCCCGGACGCAATAGACTCCCTACTTTCCTGTTCTAGCACAGCCAAAGCATGTTGACTATATTCCAGGTAGGCCGCATATTCATAGTGACGTCGTCTCGGCCGCAGCCCTGTGATCATGTAACAAAGAATCAAACCCAGCGCATATATGTCCCAGGCCGGATCAATCGGTAATGCCGACCGTTCGTACGCCTCCTGAAGTTCAGGGGACATCCACAGACGAGAGCCTGATACGAGCTTCTCTTCCCCAGATGGGGCAGCAATACCAAAATCGATTAGTGTCGGGATTAACCGTTCGGCTTTTTCATAAGGCCCAGGTCCAGTCGCAAAGAGAATATTTTCTGGCTTAATGTCACGGTGAACGCAGCCTGCATCGTGCAGGTGTGCCAAGTTACAAGCGATAAAATGGGCCATCCGAATAGCCACGGCGATATCGAGTCGATTGCGTCCGACAAACGTACTGAGTGCTCCCCCAGGAAAGTACTCAAGAATGATGAACTCTGGTGACCCTTCCAACTCATCCAGCGTATCCACAAAAGCAGGCGCTCCCTGCCCTTTTTGATTGCTCCCATGTCCTTGCCCGGAATGAGTCGGCCTAGGAATCGGTTCAATCTGGATAATGCCAGGGATGTCACGAAAACGCTGAAGCCACTCTGCTTCAGTGCGAATCGCTTGACGGTTTGCATCAGCCCGAGTCCGTTGCTCGACTTTTGCAATCTTCAGAATTAGCTCGCGCCCATCCCTGTCTGTCACAAGCAGAATCTGGGACATCTTGCTATCAGTATCTAAAAAGTACTTACTTTGATACGGCAAATTGTTCAAGACGGGAAGCGCTTGGCCAGAATAACTCGATACAGGCGGCACTACTTCATTCTCCTGCTGCGGTTACTTCATCTTCACCCTGAACTTGAAATTCGTATATGATTTCGCCAAAGCCAATCAGATCTTTATGGCGAAGCAGCTTCTCCTGCCCCGCTTCTAGCCGCTCCCAGTTCAGGTAGGTTCCAGCAGTACTTGCATTATCCCGAATGTAGATGCGTCCGCCCTTTTGAACAATGACGGCATGCTCCCTTGAGATGCTCTTATCATTTATGACTATCGTATTATGCTTGGTGTGGCGTCCGATATAGATCTGACGATCATCCCCATACCCAGAACGGTATCCGTAAATGAGCAGGGTCTGAGGCAGTTTTGGCTCCTTAGTAACTCGTATCAACTGCCCCATGATGGGTAGTTCGATATCTTCGGCTAATCGGTAGGTGGCTTGATCATCACCAAAGCGATTGGTTGGCGTCATAGTCACTTCGCCATCCTCATCGACTTCACCATAGTATCGAAAGTCCTCATTGGCGCTTGGCATGGGATCGTTCTTCGGCGTAGACGGCGTGGCAGGCAAGGGGTGGCGACGCCTAGGTGGATGAAGCGGCCTCAGATCATCTAGATCATCTACCGGCGGGCCACTTTCATCTGGCTGAGAGCGAGGCGCGGCATAACTATGATCAATAGCGGAGTGGGGTGGCCCGGCAGCAGATTGGTTCGAAGCGGCTGGCTGCTGTGGCGTCCCTTGGGGTCCTGAATTCAACGCACCAGAATTTAATGGTGGCAGAGGATTCGCAGGTGGTGGGCTTCCCCCCATACCGGCTTGTCCAGGGAATGTGCTATTTTGACGGGCTGCACGCCGCTCGCGGAAATCAGAGTAGAGCAGATAGGCGACAAGAATAAGGAGAAGAGGTAAGGTAATTTGCAACACAGACCGTGGGACATCGACATTTATCAATGGAATGGTAATCGTGCTGCCAGACCCTGTCATTTCTGGAGCAGACGGTTCATTATTACTCGATTCAGAAACACCTTGTGCTACATTCTCAATGCCTGTTGCATCTGCTACCTTTTCCTCAGTTAAGGTATCATCTGTTGCCGTGTCACCCGTTGCCGTGTCACTCGTTGTTGCGTCACCCGTTGCCGTGTCACCCGTTGCCGTGTCACTCGTTGTTGCGTCACTCGTTTCAGCATCACCTGTTGTGCCTTCGTCTGCTGAGTCACTGGTTTCAGCATCACTCGATGTCGCTTCATCCTGTGTAGAATCATTTGGTACAGAGCGTCCCGCGGCCTCAGCTGAATCAGCCACAGGAGCAACCGAATCTTTTTCGTCAAGTGTCTCTGAACTAGTTGTCTGCGTCTGAAGTGATGGTGATGATTCTGAAGAGGCTGTCTCACCGGAAGAGCTTATAGAGAGTTCGGTACTGGCAGCAACAGAAGTTCCGTCAGTTAAAGAAACGGCCACGGATACTTGGCCATCTTGAGTTAAGGCTGATTGATAGGTGACTCGATAGAGAGTTCGCTGCTCTTCAACAGTCTGAAATAGAGCTGCATCTCCTTCTAGAGGATAATTGATATAGCGACCTCCGGTCTGACTTGCTGCATTGGATAATGCAGGAGACGCACTACTCTCTTCGCTCGCCTCACCAAGAGAAACCAACTGGAGTGTTACATTCATATCCTGAGCGGTAGCAATAAATTCGTCTGAAAGCACGCGCTCGGTATCTGTATAAACAAGGGCCATTCGATTTGGTAGTTGAGTTGCTTGGACATCGTCAAAGCGTTTTAGCAATGCAATCCATCCATTGGATGGCGGTTCTAATGCCGGACTACTCTTTTGCAAATCTTCAACCACACTGTTATAGGCCAGATTCGGCTCATCACTCCAAGGTTGAATGACACGTACTTGACCATCAGGCTGTAAGGTAAAGACGGCTACCTGATCTTCCTGCCGTCGAAGGATTTTTTGATTGGCCAGTGCATAGAGGATGTAGGCCATTTCAGTATAACGGGCCGTCTGTCCGCTCTGCTCCTGCTCAATGAGGCGCGGATCAACAAAGATGGCAATCTGTAACGCCGTCTCTTCGCTTTGAAGATCTGTGACAGAATGCTCGGTGTCGCCTTCTCTAAGCAGTAGGGAATCCGACGATAGAGTGGGCAAATTCTGTGTTTTTAAGGTCAACCCCACCGCGGGAAACGCGCTGGTATCGACAGTTTCTATCTGTATCGAAGCCGCTTTTTCCCCATTTCCATAAGATGAATCCTGACTGTATAGCTGGGTCGGCAGTAGGCTAAGTGAAGAGAGCGCAGCCAACCATATAGCCAACAGTAAAGGAATGTATCTACGGGTATGGTTTGAAGCCCGCTGTAGTTTTTTGTAACATGAACCCAAATAAGAGGAGGATAACATCCATACGCTCCTGATTGATGCGGAACACCTAATAAGGCTGCTACGTATATACTGGCGGTCGTGATAAAGCAACACCCCTAACCGGGAGAAAAATGTTACTTTATGCGGAGCCGGAGTATAACGGTGTTCTAAATAGCTTACTTTACAAGCCAGATGAATTCATCTAGAGAATCCATGAATTTGGCTCAGCTTTCTACTAATTTAAAATAACTTTCTATCACATCCGTAATGAACCTATCATTTGGTGACAGGTTGTGCTCAAAATCGAGTTGGGGATAGTTCTTGGTACAAGTCAAAGTGCGGATCCAGACGGGTCAATACGCAAGATGAATCTACTGCTTATTGAACTTGTATCCACCTTCTCGGCTACCCCATTTGCGGACCGTCTCAATGTATTCATTGTCGGGATCGACCTCAAACAGTCTTTCACGAAGCCGCTTAACAATATTAAATAATGCATCACGAGACCGCTTGTCATCGTCCGAATTGTCTGGTTCCCATCCCCAAATATTATAGGTTAAATCTCGATGGCTAACGTGCTCCGGATATTTCTCCATCAGAGCACTTAGAAACTTGTGCTCGCTGGAGGAGAGTCGAATGGACTCACCCTCTTCGTCGCCTTGTACCCACACCCGTCGGTCTGGGTGAGAGAGGGTGATGCCGTAGAGGGTAATCGTATCTGCCGCAACATGGGTGGCACCATAATCTGTAAATTTCATATGGAAGACACCAGCCAGCTGAATTTCACCGCTCTCTTGAAGTTTGTACTCCGCCTCTTTGTCCAAACGGTGGCCGTTTAGACTTGTGCCGTTGGCGCTACCGCTATCACTTAAGACGAACGATTCATCACCTCGGGCAATAATTTTGGCATGACTCCGAGAGATTTGGGGGCTATCGATAAACAGATCGTTGTTAACGCTACGGCCAATACCAAACTCATTGCTACTCATGTAAAAGCTGGTTCCCGATTCAAGACGGATATGACCTTCCAACGTAGCTGTTTCCTTAGAGCCATTTCGGTCAATAAATTCAATACTAGTAGGACGAACGCCCAATTCAATGCTTTCGGCGACGTAAGTTACACACAGTTCTAATCTATCAGTGCTAAAATCCATCAGACTCTCCTAATCTAAATTCTTGCTATCAGATAGTTTAGCCAAAACAGAGATGCTTTGGTAGTTCTAACGGCTCAAATGGAATAATTCTGGTATGCAATCTGCTCACATCTGAATGGAAATGACAAACGGAGCGGACAAAACCAAATGATCCAATTCTACCTAATAGCCAAATCTATCAAATCGAGAAAAATGCACTCTATACGAAAAAGTGGGTAAATTGATGCCGCTCAGTCAGGGAACCGTCGCCATTTACACACAATTCTGGACAGAGTGGAAAGAGGCTTCTGAGTGAATAACCCTTTACAAACTGCACAAAGCCTGGGGGTATTTTCATCGGCCCTAAAGTGTAGTTGTTTTGAAAACGCTATTAACCTCTAACCTTCACCGGATTAGACAAACGAAAGTTTTCAAATAGAATCCACTTAACGAGGTACCGATGGGGTAAGTATGCCAGATAATTCATCGGTAGATGAGGGCTACACTCTATCAATTCCGATCTACTTTCTATCAATTTTCTAGGCAACTCTAAGTTCCATTGACATTTGACACTTTTACAGGTAACTATCGCAAGAGACCTTCTTGGCTTCTCTAGACCAAGTTAAAATGTCAGCAGAACTTAATAGAGCGCTACCAAAGTTTTGATTGTTTAGGATGGCACAGACTTAGGTGCGGTTTGTAACCGCACGAACATCGAAAACCCATTCTGCCACACTAGCCCAGGTAAAAAGAGCGCCTACCTAAATGTTGCAAAACTTGTCTTCCACTCGTACAGGTTAGCGATCAACGACAACTCGGAAGCCAAAATTCTGCCCTTGTGTTGCCCCTTCCAATCCAGTCCGTGCAGTACAGCTAATCTGATATTGGGTATAGTAAAAGGAGCCACCCCGAAGGATCCGCTTGCCAGGTTCATCAAGATCCTCCCGCCCGTCATCTTCATCATAAGGATAGGCAACTTCCAGGCTGCTTGTCCATTCCCAGACATTTCCGCTCAGGTCTAGAATACCAAAGGGGCTGCTACCAGATGGATAACTACCTACAGCGACGGGTCCATTTTCGTTGCTATTAAAATTGCTAAGCCGCCGGTTGGGCTGGGTATTGCCCCAAGGGTAAAGGCGTTGATCCGTCCCCCGACATGCCTTTTCCCACTCTGCCTCCGTTGGCAAGCGTCCACCGACAAAGGTTGCATATTCTTGAGCTTGGAGCCAGTTTACATCCGTCACAGGCTGTTCACCCATATCCTCCTCATTCCAGAGGTCGTTATCAGGTGGGTCACAAACCCCATCAGCTACACATTGTGCATACTGGGCATTGGTTGTTTCCGTTTGCTGCATCCAGAAGCCATCCACAGACACAATATGATCGGGCTCCTCGAGAGGAGAAATCGAGTCAGCCTCAGAGAGCCCCATGGTAAACTCACCATCAGCAACGTAAATGTAAGTAGCACCATCCAACGGATTTACCCATTGGTCACCGTCCGTTGGTAGAACCAATCGCATCCCAATACCTGCTGCATCCGTTGCAAAGCCTGTGCGAGCTACGCAGCGAGCCTGATACTGGGTATAGGAGAAGGAACCACCCCGCACGACTCGTTTACCCTCTGCGGTAGCATCTTCCCGGCCATCACTAGCATTATAAGGATAACCCAGATTGATAGAACTCGTCCATTCCCAAACGTTCCCACTCATATCCAAAATACCATACTCATTGGCACCATCTGGATAGCTACCGACGGGCGTTGTTTCGCCAATGCTGTTCCCGATGTTGGCTAAATCCTCCGTAGGCGGCTGATTGCCCCATGGGTAGACACGTTGATCACCACTGCGACAAGCAGCTTCCCACTCGGCTTCAGTGGGTAGACGTGCACCAACCCACTCGGCATAATTACGCGCCTGCTCCCAACGAATACCAAAGACAGGATGTTCAGCAAAATCGGCCTGATTCCACTGTTCATTCTCGGGTGGCAAGCAAATGCCATCTTCCACGCAAGCCGCATATTGGGCATTTGTGACCTCGGTTTGCTGAATCCAAAATCCAGGCAACTCTACCGTATGGACAGGCTGTTCCAATGGTGAAATCGCCAGTTCATCCGTTGCACCCAACGTCCATTCCCCTCCAGAAATATAAATATAGATGGCACCATCAGATGGGTTCTGCCATTGGGTGCCGGCATCGGGGTTGAGTGGAGGTGGTAAGGTCGATGATGTGTCGATTGCCGAATCAGATTCCGTGTCTTCTTCCGTTGCTACCTCCTCACCATCAGAATCAAATTGGATTTGAAGCATCACGTCAATCGCTTCGTTGGCATCTACCAAGAAAGCGGAGGTGTCATCTGCAAACGATTGGGCTTCGTCGGCTGTGTCTGCCGCAAAGATCTGATTTGTCCTTCTTGTGGCATCCTCAATTTCAGATTGGCCAATTGTTAAAGAAGCCAATAGTTCGTCCAGCTGACTGGCAAAGTCATTTAACATTGGGTCGGAAATCAGTTGACCGTATAGCTCTTCGGCATTCGCCAGATATTGGCGGACGCCAATCCCATCTCCTGGATTCTGGATGGTGCCATTGCGATCCAAGTCACCGTAGAGGCTGCCATTTTCGCCTTGCAAAATGTTAATCACATGTTCGGCATGAAGTCGTGTCTGGGATAGATCATCAAGCGCCAATGCATCCAGCAAAAAGCCTACATGCTGATTAGCAATTGCCAACTGCTCTTGGGCAGCTAAGATCTGTTCTCTTATGGCGGCATCTGGCGTCACGCTATCTTGGCTTTGCTCCAAGACAATCTCCTGCAAAATACCTAAACTCTCTGCATTGCTTTGGAGCACCCCAAGCGTGGTCGTCAATCGCTCTCGTAATTCGAGCAAAGCAGGTTCAGCATCCTCAATAGAGGTGGCAGCCATAACCTGTAACGCCGCATCAATCGCCGAGTCTAGCTGTTCTGGCAAAAGTCGATAGCTATCGGTTAGACGAGTAGCTTCTTCGGCCAGGGCCTGGGGAATGGGCGCATCCCTCAGTGCATCTTCAATAAGTAGGAGCGACTCAGTTCCCATGGCCACATAGACCACAATCCCAACCCCATCTCCAGGGTTCTGGGTTTGGCCATTCTGATCCAAATCACCAAAGAGGTCGCCCTCCTCACCGACTGTCGTGTTAATGATATGTTCAGCGTGAAGATGGGCACCTTCCAACTCTTGGGCAGCCAGTGAGTCGTCCAGAAAGCCTGTATGTTGAATGGCTGTCTCCGTCTGATCGATAGCACCCGCTATCTGTTGAGCCAGTGAATCCAATTCGTCCTGAATCTCAAGTACAAGTGGTTCGGCCGATGCGGAGAGGAGCAGAAATGACTCTACGGCGTCGGTTATGTGTTGGGATACATCAACCAAGGCTGCCTCCAAGCTCTCGGCTATAGGAACAGTACCAGAAATTTCAACGCTCGATAGGAGTTCTAGTCCATTGATTTGGGCATCCTGAATCAGGGAGACACTATCATTTATGGCACGAACAGCCTCGGCGGCAGCTTCAGATGCATCAGGTGTACTGTCCTCACCTCCATCCTCATCAGATTCTGAGCCATGGGTATCCAGAATGGCTACCAGTTCAAGGGCACCCTCAGCAGCATTGCCCAAATAGACTAGGACACCCACTCCGTCTCCAGGGTTTTGAGGTTGACCATTCTGATCCAGATCACCGAATAGCTGACCCGTTTCACCATCTAAAACGTTGATGACGTGCTCGGTATGGAGGTAAACACCTGTTAAATCGTCGTCTACAATCGATTGCTGCAAAAATCCAGCATGTTGAATCGCAATCATCAACTGCTCTTGAGCGAATTGGGTTTCAGCTAGGCTGGCTGCCACAAACTCTGACACATCAGGTGATTCCTCCTCCTCGGAAGATGCTTCTACAGGGGATGGCTCTACCGTCTCCGATAGGTTTTCCAAGAGTATGGTTGCCGTACGTTGGGCAAGCGTCAAATCTTCCATAGTGGTTGTAAGCTGAATGTCCATTGCTTCGCTGATTGGAACCGCTTCAGCACTTGCCTCTGTCCCAACAATATCAAACCCCAGGGACTGCACCCGCTCAATACCAACCAGTATCTCATTGAGACCCGCCGCAAGTTCTCGTGTCGCTCCCTCAGACTCTGACAGGTTGTCGGCAGATTCAATAGTAGCCTGAATAGCTAGAGGCAGAGAAAGTATCTCTTCGACATAGGTTCGTATACCGACCCCATTGCCTGGGTTTTGTATCTGTCCATTCTGGTCAATATCACCATATAGAGAGCTATTTTCACCTTCGATGATGTTAATGACGTGCTCGCTGTGGGTATAGGCATCATTTAGCTCATCAAGTGCCAGAGCGTCTTGTAAAAAGCCAGTGTGACTGATGGCAATCTCTAACTCTTGCATAGCGCCAGCTATGCCGTCGAGGATCGTGGCAATGTCGTCCAATATGACCAGGGGAATAGAATCGGCTTGGGTTGTATCGACTTGGGATTCTCGAACAACCTCCTGGGAGGTTTGATTATCTGTCGATTGGGCCGCAACGGTCCCGGACATGTTACAGATGAAGAGAAGCAGCAGCAGGATGATAAGAGAAAACCGGCAAACGAACCAATTCGGTGAATGCTGATGTCGCTCACGACTAGATAAAAAAGTTCTTTTAAAACTGCTATCTAAAAAATAGTAGTCAAAGGCTCTCATAAGTTTTGCTCCATTTATACTCAGCTCTGTTTGAGAACGGCAGTTTAGTCTTTTCAGTGTGACATCGGAAAACTATCGTTCTCAAAACGACCGCAGTATAGCAGTTTGATCTTATTCTTCGACTGTAACCGTGATCTCATCTCGGTACTGGTCTCCATCCAGAGCAATATGCGCACCATTGGCAAATTGCAGACGCAACACATGCTCTCCCGGCTCTAGCTCTAATGTCGTCGTCAACTGACCCTGCCCATAGTGCAGGTGAGTCTCGTCATTGATGATCAGCTCGCCTGCTTCCACAAAGTCGGTATCCACCAGGATATGCATGTGACCCGAGCCTTCCTTGATCTCCCCTGCTGGCTCCACCTCCAAACCTGTTGCCATCATCTCCACTTCAAATGTGCTGGGAACCGTTTCACCTTCACTTGGCGACACAAAACTCACCCCTGGCTCTCCACCCTCATCGACCACCGTAACCGTAATCTCATCTCGGTACTGGTCTCCTTCCAAGGCAATATGCGCACCGTTGGCAAATTGTAGACGCAACACATGCTCCCCTGGCTCTAGCTCTAGCGTCGTCGTCAACTGACCTTGCCCATAGTGCAGGTGGGACTCGTCGTTGATGATCAGCTCTCCAGCTTCCACAAAGTCCGTGTCCACCAGGATATGCATGTGGCCCGAGCCTTCCTTGATCTCCCCTGCTGGCTCCACCTCCAGCCCCGTTGCTATCATCTCCACTTCAAACGTGGTCGGCACTGTCTCTCCTTCGCTTGGCAACACAAAACTCACGCTTGGCTCCCCACCTTCATCGACCACCGTAACCGTGATCTCATCTCGGTACTGGTCTCCATCCAGGGCAATATGCGCTCCATTGGCAAATTGCAGACGCAACACATGCTCCCCTGGCTCTAGCTCTAATGTCGTCGTCAACTGACCTTGTCCATAGTGCAGGTGAGTCTCGTCGTTGATGATCAGCTCGCCCGCTTCCACAAAGTCCGTATCCACCAGGATATGCATGTGGCCCGAGCCTTCCTTGATCTCTCCTGCTGGCTCCACCTCCAAGCCCGTTGCCATCATCTCCACTTCAAATGTGCTGGGAACTGTTTCACCTTCACTTGGCGACACGAAACTCACCCCTGGCTCTCCACCCTCATCGACTACCGTGACCGTAATCTCATCTCGATACTGGTCTCCATCCAGGGCGATGTGAGCGCCATTGGCAAATTGCAGACGCAACACATGTTCCCCTGGCTCTAGCTCTAGCGTGGTCGTCAACTGACCTTGCCCATAGTGCAGGTGAGTCTCGTCGTTGATGATCAGCTCTCCGGCCTCCACAAAGTCTGTGTCCACCAGGATGTGCATGTGGCCCGAGCCTCCCTTGATCTCCCCTGCTGGCTCCACCTCCAAGCCTGTCGCCATCATCTCCACTTCAAATGTGGTCGGCACTGTCTCCCCTTCGCTTGGTGACACAAAGCTCACGCTTGGCTCCCCACCTTCATCGACCACCATAACCGTGATCTCATCTCGGTACTGGTCTCCATCCAGAGCAATATGCGCACCATTGGCAAATTGCAGACGCAACACATGCTCCCCTGGCTCTAGCTCTAGCGTGGTCGTCAACTGACCCTGTCCATAGTGCAGGTGGGACTCGTCGTTGATGATCAGCTCTCCAGCTTCCACAAAGTCTGTGTCCACCAGGATGTGCATATGGCCCGAGCCTTCCTTGATCTCCCCTGCTGGCTCCACCTCCAAACCTGTTGCCATCATCTCCACTTCAAACGTGGTCGGCACTGTCTCTCCTTCGCTTGGCGACACAAAGAGAATGGATGGTTCAACCGATAGCTCGACGATGGGTGCCAATGTGGGTTCAGGCGTAGCAGTAATTTCTGGGGATTCAGTCGGCGTTGGTGTGCGAGTTAACGTTGGTGTTCGGGTCGCTGTTGCGGCGGTTGTTGAGGTAGATGTTGCGGTTGCAGTAGACGTTGGAGTCGGCGTCAAGGTATACGTTGCCGTAGCGGTTGAACTGGGTACTGAAGTTGGAACATTTGTAGGGGCAGCGGTATATGTTGAAGTTGGCGTTGGAGTTGGTGGGCTGCTGGATAGGTTGGGAATCCAAATCTTTTGACCAGTACGAATAAAGCTTGGATCCGATATCTCTATAAATGTGGCATCTTCAATCGCCAGTCGGTTGGTTGCGGCTTGAATCTCGCTCCAGAGATTTCCATCACCGTAAAAATCTTCAGCTATCTTATAAAGCGAATCCCCTGGCTGAATGGTATAGGGCTGACCATCTTGTTGGGTAATTGAGGCGGCCGTAAGTACGTTTGTCAAGTAAAAGAACAGAAGTGTGATGATACTAACTGAAATAAGTGAGTACGTATAGAGCGTTATTTTTTTCGGTGAGAACATACAGTTTCTCCTATTGGGGGTTGGGCTACAAGTGACTCAGCAATGAGATATACTTCGCCAGAAAAGTCTTGTCCCGAATCTTGACCAATCCATTCTGGGAATTTCCGAGATCAGAGGACAGAATTTTTCTGGACATCTATTAGTACTGTTCGCTCACCAGCCGAAAGTGTGCAACTTGGCACTTTTACGGTTTAAATGAAGTTGGTTTGCACACTTTGCATAAATGAGCCTATATTGTTAATCCATATGGTTACTCGATTGTCTGGACGACTCGAAAACCAATGTTCGCATACCCCCTTTGGGGAATAGCCTTTTCACGCTCGCTGGCGCGGTACATGTTCATATCATCATTATTGAAGGCGCCGCCGCGAATCACTTTCAGTTGTCCACTCTCTGGTCCTTTGGGGTTGCTATCCGGTGCACTAGCATAGTACGTTGGATCGAACCAATCGGCTACCCATTCAGAGACATTCCCAGCCATATCGAGAATGCCAAAGGGGCTGGCACTGTCTGGGAAACTCCCTACAGGCACTGTTTTTCCGGAACGCATGTTGAGGCGTTCTGGGTTGGGTGTCTCTTCTCCCCAAGGAAATGTTCGCTCATCACTCCCCCGGGCAGCCTTTTCCCATTCGGCTTCAGTTGGCAGCCGCCCACCAACCCATTCAGCATAGATTTGAGCCTGCTCCCAGCTAACCTGCACAACCGGGTGTTGGGCCAAAAGCGGATCGTCCCAGCCATCATTGTTCACTAGTTCTGTGCAAGCACCCGCGTCAATGCATCTTGTGTATTGGGCATTAGTCACTTCAGTTTCCATGATCCAAAAGCCATCCACAAAGACTGGTAGAACTGGGCTAGCATCCCGAGAAGCGTCATTGCCTCGGCTAAAGACACTGGGTGGAACTATGCGATAAGTAGCGCCGTCGGTTGGATGTATCCAAACCTCTCCTGTGGAGGGTGGCTGATGTGAAGAGGTAGTTGGAAGAAGGGTCGGCTCAGGAGTGGGTACTGTGGTAGCAGTAGTCTCCTGCGTGGGTGTCTCAGTCGCTGTAGGTGTCCCGGTTGGCGAGGGAGTTACAGTCGGCGTATGGGTTGCTGTATCGGTAGGAATATTGGTCGAAGTTGGCGTCGCTGACGGCGTGATTGTGTCAGTTGGTGGTAGAGTTGGTGAATTCGTTGGCTCTACGGTTGGCGTATGAGTAAGGGTTCGGGTTGCTGCCGACGTTGATGTTGGTGTGCTAACCATGTTTTCAGTTGGCGATTTTGTTGCAGCTTCTGCCGGAACAGTTTCTGTTGGCATGTCCGCCGTTGAAATAGTCGTCGCCGTGAGCACAGCCGTAGCGCTTTCTGTCTCTACGAGAGCAACCATTGGTGAAAACGTTTCTGTTAATGCTTGGCTATTGGTAATAGTCAAGCGGCTAGCTACAGATGCGGTATCAGATTCTTCAGGGATTGGCGATGGGATTGACGTCACAGTCGAAGCCACTGCTGATGCCTCACTACTTGCTTGCACATCGGCCTGTGTTTGTATTGGTGTTTCTATCGGCACAGATGTGTCAGCGGGTTCAACACTACTTGCTGAATTCAAAGACTCATTTGAACCATCGGTTGTTGATGAGCCACTCTCTGTGTCTTTCGGCTGCTCACCCACTACGATCTCACTTGCAACAGTCATGGGGGTACTTGTTGGCGTCACAGAGTTGGCAACGGACGTGCCTACCCCACCAATTGGCCATGAGCGCACTAGCAAAAAGGCACCGATAATTCCCACCAATAGTCCAACGACAGCTAGCCCCACTGCAACAGGCCGACGTTGTCTTTGTACAGGAACAGTTAGGTCGGGACGTAAGAAGTCAGTTGCTGTGGTATCTCTAAGAAAACGGGTACCCAAGAGATCGGTCATCATCTCCTGAATACTTTGATAGCGCTTGTCAGGCTGGAGCAACATAGCCTTTAGAATCGCTTTTTCTGTGCGTGCGCTGATCTTAGAATTTATTTCACGGGGAGGCACAAGCGGCGCGCCTGCTGCTCTGGTTGGCGCATCAGGTGGTCGTTGCCCGGTCAGTAGTTTATAGATCGTGGCACCCAGGGCATAGATATCCGAACGAGTATCCGTCCCACCAGTATACTGCTCAACAGGCGAATAACCTGGGGAGACGGCCCGTGCGCCTGCTTCTGTGCCGGTACCTGCAGCATGCACTTTAACCAACCCAAAATCGACTAGAACTACATGGCCACTTGGTGTACACTTGATGTTACTGGGCTTTATATCGCGGTGAAGAAGCGTAGTCGTTTCGCCGTTGCGGGGATCCTGGCGATTGTGCATGTAAACCAATGCACCGGCCACCTGGCGAACCCATTCAAGCACCGCTTCCTCATCTAACGGGCCATCATTTGTATCACTTATTTCTTGCAGATCCTGGCCGTCGACATAGTCCATGACCAGATATTGACGACCCGATTCTTCAACAAAATGATCCGTCACCCGTGGGAGGTTGGGGTGATTGAGGTTGGCCAAGAGAATCGCTTCGCGCCGAAACTGTTCTTGAGTTTGGATTGAGGTATCACGATTTTCTTTAAGAGCAACCCGCCGCCCCATTAAATTATGATCGATGGCTAGATAGATCGTTCCCATGCCACCTTGGCCTAAGTGGTCAGTAAGCTCGTATCTACCTTGTTGCAAGCGATCACCAATCTCTAAGGACATGGGCTTCTTCATGGTTCGAGGTTTTTAGGAACGGGAATGAAATAACTCGGTCATCTGATAGGGTTAAACCCGATTGATACAGGCAAGTTACATACGACCCATTCCTTAGGTGCAAGAGCGAAATACCCCTATTTCATTCTCGTTCCTTACCGTTTGATTGTGTGAACAAACCCCACACTATAACAGAGACGCATTCTGCTGGGTAAAGCTTTCAACATCATATCATGTTCCGAATCAGATAACAAGCAATTTGGGGTTGTGGGGCCAACTCGGGATAGAATATTCGTGTCAACCCTGATGGGTGGTGCGTGTATTGGCGGGGTTCATTCTTCTACAAACTGGGTAATTATTTCTGTAGATAAGTCTAGCCATCTTAAACATGACTAGACGGCAGCCTGACTAAAGCACTACCTTACCAAACGACTACCCAGCTAAGCGACTACCCAACTACAAGGAGACGAGTAAGTGGCCTGGATACAAATGATCGATGAAGATGAGGCAGAAGGCAGATTAGCTGAACTTTATGCCAAATTAACTGAACCGTGGGGTGGTGTGGATAACATTATGAAGATTCACAGTCTTCAGCCGGATTCCCTGGTTGGCCACTTTGAGTTATACAAGACATTGATGCGAGGCCGTTCGGATCTAACCCGCGTCCAGCGCGAGATGATTGCAGTGGTTGTTTCGGCTCTGAACCATTGCAAATACTGACTGTTCCATCACGCAAAGGTGTTTCCAATGTATCCTACTCGCTCACTTATGATATGGATGCAGGCAGAATTGTATCCGTTACTTGTGGCTTCATTGATCGTGCCTCTGCTCACTCCTTTTGATTTGAATCGTAGTGCCCCAAATTAGACCAGCTACCTGCTTAGCTTGGCTTGGATAGGTTAGTGGGAATGGTAAATGAGTGTTTGGGGGATCAGCATTTCGAATGTAATCTCGGCAATTCGATTTGGATGCAGTAGGAAATTGCGTTAGGATTCGACATGTTCGGTTCCCTCCCTGGCCCAACAACGACAACCGCAACCTACAGTAAAGGAGATAACAATGGCGTGGATCAATATGATTGAAGAGTCGCAAGCCCAAGGTTCGCTTGCCGAGATGTATAGCAAGCTAATCGAGCCTTGGGGTGGCGTGGATAACATCATGCGCATTCATAGCCTCAATCCGCCCTCACTGTGGGCGCACTTTGAGCTGTACAAGACTCTAATGCGTGGAAAGTCGGATTTGAGCCGTGTGCAGCGAGAGATGATCGCCGTTGTAGTCTCGGCGCTCAATCACTGCAAATACTGACTGAAACATCACGGAGCGGGCCTCCGCGGACTTTTAGCAAACAGCGAAATAAATGCAGATGCGTTGGTTGAACAGCTTGCGCTCAATTTTCATGCCGCTGACATCTCTGATGCGGATTGCGCCATGCTTGATTATGCAGCCAAGCTGACAACTGAACCTTGGAAGATGGTGAAGGGAGATGTGACTGCATTACGCGAATCAGGTTTCTCCGAGTCAGCCATACTGGACATCAATCAAGTAACGAGCTATTACGCTTTTGCCAATCGGTTGGTGGATGGTTTGGGTGTTGAGCTAGAATCCTTTTGGGATGAAACGTAACTAATCTAGCTAAGTTACCCCATAAAAGATATCTTCCTCATGCAAGCCCGCTTGGAAAAGAAAGCGGCAAAAGGTTCTCAGCGCACTCCGATATTGGCGTTTTGTGCGATCATTGATAGATCGACCTGTATTCACATTACAGATTTCGTCCATAAAAACTTGGCCATCACCTGCTGGCCCTCATGCGTCTTCTCGGACAGAAATTGCAACTTCAAATGATAGATTTATGGCAGGTACCAGTTGATGAACTTATTGACATCGGCCTGCACATGGGGTTGCTCCCACGGATAGTCTAGCTCTGTACGGTTAGCGGTGAAGCATCGAGGGAAATTAATCTATCTGCTTGCAAACAAAAACAATCGCACAGCTACTCAATTGTGTAATTCTACATTCGCACGTTGAGCCACTGTGCGATTTCTGCTTCCGACGTTGAACTAGCTAGCACAATCTCAACAGCCTTCATAACCTGAAGTGCAGCGCAAATGACAGCCATAGAAGGCAATAAACCTCCGCACGCTCCCCCACTACACAATTCCCCAAATCTGCGATAAAATTTACACAAACTTAACCGATTCTCCTATTGACTCCTGGACTGGCCTATGTATCTTAAAAATTCACAAGTGGCAGCGATTGCAGGTGCGTTGCTGGATGCCTACAGCCGATCTTCTCTTTCCATTATGGTGCGGACGCGTCTGGACTTGGATTTGGAAATGGTTGTACGCGACGGCAATTTAAGACAAGTGGTACATGATCTGGTTGAGTGGGTCGAGGCGGAAGGCCGCGTGCAGGAATTGATTCGAGAGGCCCATGCGGGTAACAAGGGAAACGCTATACTTGCGAAACTCCATGCCGACAGCCAGAGTTGGACTTTTCCAGAGCCTTCATCTAGGCGATATGATTCCCCCATGATGGCGCTAGCCCCGCCTGATGACTTCGTGCAACGCCCAACCGAATACAACGAACTTATCGACTATCTTCTCTCCGATCATGACCAGCCTGTCGCCATTACCGCCACCATTCGAGGGGCGGGTGGCTTTGGCAAAACAACTCTGGCTCAAGCAATATGTCACGATGAACGTATTCAGGCAGCATTCCCTGATGGCATTTTGTGGACATCCGTTGGCGAGGATAAAACAAACGTCCTTCGAGACTTAGACAAGTTCTATAAAGCATTAACAGGAAAAAATGGCCGATTTGTAGATCAACATGATGCAACTGTACAGATGAGGAATGTCTTGACACGGCTACGCTGCCTAATTGTGGTAGATGATGTGTGGAATGAAGCACATCTAAGACCATTTATCGAGTACGGTACTCAATGTGCTTGTTTAGTGACAACTAGAGTCGCTAGTTTGATTCCAAAAGAAGCGAAAGTTGTTCGTCTAGATGCAATGCAGATTAAGGAAGCTACTGAATTGCTTGGGGCAGGTTTAGAACACCAAAATGACAGCGCCCTTTCTAGCTTAGCTCGTCGACTCGGTGAATGGCCTTTACTATTGAGGTTGGTTAATCGTCGCCTTTTTGAAGATGTTAGGTACTATAATATAACCTTGGTGGATGCTATAACCGCTGTGGGTGACGAACTGGATGAGTTTGGACTTACATCATTTGACATTAATGACCCTATTGATCGAAACCAAGCAGTTGCTGCTAGTATGAGTGTTAGTTTAAAACATCTTAAACCTGATATTCAATATGGGAACGCTCAGGTTAATGAAGCTAACTGTTTTTCCAAACTAGCAATCTTCCCTAAAGATACTCTGATTCCTGTAGCCACACTTGTGAATTTGTGGCAATATGATGGCTGTGCATCAGCAAGAATGGCTGAACGCTTATGCCGACGCCTTGCAGATCTGTCTCTAGTGTTGAATTTTGACGCCAAAGTACAGACAATTCTGGTTCATGATGTCTTTCGAGAGTATCTGATAGGACAGGCTCGGCCAGAGCAATATCAGTGTTGGCAGGAGGCTTTTCTGAATAGTTACAGGAATCTCTGTAATGGAGAATGGTGGTTGTTGTCAGATGATGGCTATATCTACCAGAATTTACTATGGCACTTACGAGAAGCGCAACAGTTGAGGACGCTTGAATATTTATTGCTTAAGTACAGTTGGCTCGATGCAAAGCTGCAGACAACTGACACTATAAGCCTACTTAATGATTTCGATTTGCGGCGAGACATCCTGCCCCATTCACAGTTTAGTTTGCTGAAACATTCGTTGCAAATGTCTCTGAACGTACTTGCACAGGATAAGAATCAACTGGCGAGTCAGCTGTACGGACGGTTAGTCCATATGGGGAACCAGTGGAGGCCTCTTATTGAAGAAGCAACAGCACAAAGCCGAGTTGCATGGTTGAAGTCGCAATCATCCGCTTTAATGAGTCCAGGTGGAAGTCTATTATATTCATTAATCGGTCACACTAAAGGAGTGTCAAATCTATTACTGCTCTTTGATGGCCGACTCATATCCTCTTCTGGTGGTAATGAAGCCAGTGATAATAGCATAAAGATATGGGATACAGAGAAGGGGGCATTATTGCACTCACTTGAGGGTCATATATCTGGAGTATCAAACCTATTATTAACCCCCGATAACCAACTCATATCCTCTTGTGGTGATAAATATAGTGGTGATAATAGCATAAAGATATGGGATACAGAGAAGGGGGCATTATTGCACTCTCTAGAAGGTCATATCGCTGGAGCATCGAATCTACTATTAACCCCAGATGGCCAACTCATATCCTCTTGCAGTGGCAATAAAGCCAGTGATAGTAGTATAAAGATATGGGATACAGAGAAGGGTATATTATTGCACTCACTTGAAGGTCATGTCTCCGGAGCATCGAATCTACTATTAACCCCCGATGGTCGACTCATATCCTTTTCCGGTGGTAATGAAGCCAGTGATAATAGCATAAAGATATGGGATACAGAGAAGGGTATATTATTGCACTCACTTGAGGGTCATATATCTGGAGTATCAAACCTATTATTAACCCCAGATGGCCGACTCATATCCTCTTGTGGCCATAACGAACTTGGTGGTGCTGTTGGACTCTTTGACCACAGCATAAAAGTGTGGGATATAGATAAGGGTGTATTACTACATTTACTCGTAGGGCATGGGGCTGGAGTATCGAATCTATTGTTAACCGCCGATGGCCGACTCGTCTCATCCTGCGATAAATATAAATATCATGGTAGCGACTATAGTATAAAAGTGTGGGATATAGATAAGGGTGTATTACTACATTCACTCGTAGGGCATGGGGCTGGAGTATCGAATCTATTGTTAACTGCCGATGGCCAACTCGTCTCATCTTGTGGTGGTATTGGTAGCCGTGATTTTACTATTAAGGTGTGGGATATAGATGAGGGTATAGAACTAGAATCACTTCACGGGCATAACGCACCCGTAACCAACCTATTGTTGACCTCCGATACTCGGCTCATCTCATCCTGTGAAGGTTTACTCAGTATAGATAATAGCATAAAGATATGGGATATAGAGGAAGGTGTAGAATTGGAATCGCTGGAAGGGCATTCTGAAAGCCCATCCAACTTATTGTTAGCACATAATGATCGGCTCATTTCATCATGTGGATGGCATGGTGAAAGTGATTATAGTATAAAGGTGTGGGATATAAAAAGGGAAGTGGGAGCGTCGCGTTTCAAGGGGCATACTAATAAAGTATCCAATCTTTTGCTTTTGCCTAACAGATTACTCATCTCATATTGTACTGGATATTCTAACAAAGATTATGATATAAAGGTATGGGACATCAAGCAAGGTGAGGCTCTGCATTCGCTAAGGGGCCATCCCAGTACAGTATCAAGCATCTTGTTGAGGTTCAATAGGCAACTTATTTCCTCGTGCGACAGAGATGATTTAATAAAGGTATGGGACATAGAGGAAGGTATAGAGTTTGACTGGCTTGAGGGTCACACCGATGGTGTATCCAATCTATTACTCACGCCCACGGGTCGACTTATTTCCTCCTGCGGCAGTGAGAGTGATGATTGTAGTATAAAGGTATGGGACATAGAGGAAGGTGCAGAATTACACTCACTTGAAGGTCATACGGAAGGTGTATCCAATCTATTACTCACGCCCACGGGTCGACTTATTTCCTCCTGCGGCAGTGAGAGTGGTGATTGTAGTATAAAGGTATGGGACATAGAGGAAGGTGCAGAATTACACTCACTTGAAGGTCATACGGAAGGTGTATCCAATCTATTGCTCACGCCCACGGGTCGACTTATCTCTTCTTGCAGTAATGAAGACTACAGTGACGATCATAGCATAAAGGTATGGGACATAGAAATGGGTATATTACTCCACTCATTCGAGGCCCATACATATGGTGTATCGAACCTCTTGCTGGCACCCGATAATCAGCTTATCTCCTCATGTAGTAGCTATGGGAACAGCGACTTTAGTATAAAGGTATGGGATATAAATAAAGGAGTGTTACTACACTCACTGGAGGGACATAAAGGGGATGTAAACAATTTGTTGTTAACACCCGATGGACATCTCGTTTCTTCTTGCAGTTGCGATGATGACTTCATAGGAAATAGCAGTAATCGGCCTACTGATTATAGTATAAAAGTATGGAACATAAAGCAGGGTGTGTTACTACACTCGCTTGAAGGACACACTGCCGGGGTATCGAACTTATTACTAACTCCTGATGGTCAGCTCATCTCATCAAGCAATATCAATAGTTCCAGCAGAGATCATACTGTAAAAGTTTGGGATATTAATAGTGGTGTGATGTTGTATTCACTGGATGAGCATATTACGCCTATACAACATATGATTATGACAAAATGGCCGAATTACTTCGCCACCTCGGGTGGAAATTGGCTCATTATATGGAATTGGGCAAATGGTAAGAAAATTACTCAATTTACTACGGATGGTGCTATAGCTTCATGTGTTCAAGCAGATGATAGAACGGTTGTTCTGGGAGATGGTTTGGGCCAGGTTCATTTTTTGAAACTTATTGAACCGTGAACATGTTCAATCCAGAAACGATTGGCTTAATGATTGACTACCTCCCCTCCACAATCCCATCAACTTGCCGATCAATCTCCGGCAGCACCACCTCTCTCAGAATCACCTGCTGGCTCTTATGTGTCTTCTCGGACAGAAATTGTAGCTTCAAATGATAGGGTTCAGGCAGGCGCAGATTAACCGACTTACTGACATCCTCCCGCACGTGGGCCTGCTCCCACGGATAGGCGGACTCGGGAGACAGTGACGGTTCTTGAGCCACCTCCCCTGCCCGCTCGACAAAGGCTTCAGCGGTGCTGGTGGTTGCTTTCTGTGGCGGCGTTAAGCTCATCTTGGATTTCTCAGCCATTGAATATCTCCTCGTAAAGGGCGGTTAGTTCGCTGATGGCTTTGGGGTCTTTTTCGGGCGGCTGTAATTCGCTGATGCCCATGCCGTTGCGGGGTGCTTTGCGATAAGCGATGCGCTCTTTAATGATGCTCTGGCAGAGCGGAATATCCTCAATATGGCTGATGGCCTCTTTGACTTCATCGGTCTCTGTGACTGACGGATTAGTTGAGGCTCGGCTGATGACGAAGTAAGGCTTTAGGGACGGGTTGAATAGCTGGCTCTCCTCAATTAGCTTTTTCATGAGGCCCAGCGTCCACACATCGATCTGGGATGGCACCAGCGGAATATAGACTTGGTCCGCAGCCAGCAGACCGGCACGTAACTCTACGCTATCACGTCCTCCAGCATCTACAATCACGTCATCATATTTCTCAGCAAGGCCCTGCAATTCGGTGGTGAGCGATTTCCCGAATTTCTGGATGCAAGGCATGTGCGGCAAATCCGTGGCGTCTCTGGTTGCGGCCCAGGCGCTGGCACTCCCCTGCTTATCGGTATCGACGAGCAGCGTCTCTTTGCCTTGCCGGATATGATAAGCGGCCAAGTTGGTCGTCAGCGTGGTTTTGCCCGTACCTCCCTTTTCGCTGCCAATTAGAATGATCATGGTAACCTCTGTTGTCGTTGGTTGTACCACATGGCCTAGCATGGTGCGGGATGGCCCCGTGTGATGTAGTGCCATGTGGTATGGTGTGGTACCACACCAACCTACAGGCTGCAATCTTTTTCGTGACCATACCTCTCCGCTATCTCTTTCTCACCGTTGTTGTTATAAGTTATGGCATAGGGAAAGAGAAATGCAGGCCAACCAAGCAAAACAGATTCATCTTGAGGCGTTGCTGGGACGGCTCGGCCATCATCCGGTCAAAGAACGCAAAGGTGAATTATGGTATCTCAGTCCGTTTCGAGAAGAGACGGAAGCCTCGTTCAAGCTCTCGAAAGATGGAAAAGCGTGGTTTGACCACGGTGCAGGGCAGGGGGGCAATATTCTGGATTTCGTCATGCTGTACGATCAGACGGGTGTACGGGGCGCATTGCGTCGCATCGAAGGCCTGATGGCACAGCCTGTAAGGGATGTGCAAAGAGATGTTGCGCCAAAGCCGTTCGACATCGATTCTTCGCTAGCTGAAAAATCCAGCGGTGAGGGGAGTGACCTGCAAATCACCAGGATTCAGCCATTGCAGAATCGAGGGCTTATCGAATACTTGCGGAAGCGAGGGGTTGAGGTTGAAATTACCCGTCCTTGGGTTCAAGAAGTGCATTACGAACGTGGCGGGAAGCCATATTTTGCACTAGGGTTTGGTAATGACGCTGGCGGATATGAGTTGCGCACGCTTAATTTCAAAGGCACGACAGGCGCGAAAGAGATCACGACTATCGCAGGAATAGGGCAGGGCGATTCATCCTCGGTGGCTGTCTTTGAAGGATTCACCGACTTTCTATCGGCCATTGTTTTGACCGGACATCCTCCGACGATGGGCTGTATTGTGCTGAATTCGGTATCGATGAAGGATAGGGCGATTCAGAAAATCCGAGAGATGGGAGTAGAGCAACTCCATCTCTATCTGGACAGGGACGAGGCTGGGTTGGCGATGGTGCAGTATTTCAGAGAACATTTGCCAGATGTTACCGTCTACGATGAGTCGATGCTGTATGATGGTTCTAAGGATCTTAACGACTATCTGGTTGCCAAGCAGCAATCAGCGGGGCATGCTCGGTAGCGGACTTTCCTTTCATCAGCGGATGTTGTTGGCTTTCTTTCTGCCATAAACGCGTTTTGAGCTTGGAGATCACTATCTGCAATCCCCAAGCTGCCGAAACGGTCTCATCGCAACCAATGAGCCTGTTATCGCTGTTCACGGCCATCGGCTTTCCAGCCTGTACCGCAGGTGCGATTTACATTGAATATCGTTGTTCGTCAAATATTCTAGCGGGGGGTTGGGGGTCGGCAATGAGACCCCCTATGATTTTATTCGCGTTAGCGAATGCTGTTTTAGGCCATGCCGTAGGCATGGGGCGCAGCGACCGATAGGGAGCGGAGGGTAGGGGATAAAGTTAATTATTTATCCGAAAAGTTCTGTGGCGACGCGTTATCGCTGAAGGAGTAACAAGACTCACAACCACTTTTCGCATGGGAGGTAAGGTTAATATAAGGGAAAGGTTAGTAAGTAGAAATCTCTCATAACCTATTGAATTTTTTGATAATTTTTCGCCGCTGCCGCGAGTCTGAATCACCTATTGGCGGGTTGCTGCGAGTCTAAATCACCTATTTTGAGCGAAGCTGCGAGTCTGAATCACCTATTTTCGGGAGAAGTGCGAGTCTAAATCACCTATGGTGCGAGTCTGAATCACCTGTTGCCCTGTGGATAACTCGCAAGCTGCGAGCCTGAATCACCTATTTTTGAGGTGGGTGCGAGTCTAAATCACCTATTCCCGCGAGTCCGAATCACCTATTTGATGGGTGCACAGGCTCTTGTAATGCCGCTTTTTGCTCAATCACTTGGCAACGCTTATTAGCGGCTTTCATCTCGGCAACAAAGGACCTGGTAGGACGAATCTCATATTGTATATCGGTAATCTTGAGATTGTTTTCAGCATAGCATACCTTTTTATCATAGCTGGCAATGACTTCTTTTGCCTTTAACTCGTCCATTGCCTTTTCAATCGTAATGAAGCTGTCACGCAATCTGGCGGCGTTGGCAAGGCCGCTATCTCGAATGATGGTTGAAGCCGATAGTGTGTGTGAGTTGAGCAGATCAGCATAGACATATTTATGGAATAACCGTTTGTGCAGCCAACGGGCCAGCGGACTGCGATAGGCCATGAAGGTCATATAATCGAATTGCCGATAGGTGAGATGGTTGATGCTGAATGTGACCAACCGATTGAACTGGACGTAACATTTGGCATCTTTGGGATGCTTGAGCCATTCCTGGCGTGAAGTAATGAGTAATTCAGGGAAGATGGTTGATTTGAGAACGTCGTCTCCCGTCTCTGACTTGACCTCCAAGATGGTTTCACTGCAAATATTCAGGGCCTCGATCAATTTGTCTAAATGAATAGAATGCCCTCTGGATTCCAGCTCTCGGCGAAGTTGATATAGGGTAAACTGAACTCCCGCACAATTGTTCAGATAAACACCGCCTTCTGTAACTGTGGCGATTTTGCGTAAGGCTTCCTCAACCAATTCCTCACGCTCGGTTGGATAATATTCTTTGACATTCCCTTGTTTATCTTCCAGTCGAGCGGGTTTGATATTGACGTGATACGTTATAATCTCGCCTGTTGCTGGGTCCTTATGGCGAAATTGACGCTTGAGGATCGGCAGATAGGTGCCATTTTCCCGCAGCTTATTGACCCGGGGTATAGATACATCTAAGCGAGAAAAAGGGTCCAATTTGCCAAAAAAGGGTTTCCGAGTCAAACTAATCCCTAAAAAAGCAAGAAAGGGAGCAAGAAAATGGACCCATCCAAGTATTTCTGTCCAAATGTTTCGTGTGC
>JBCCHB010000112.1:0-57194 GCA_039028975.1 Chloroflexota bacterium | reverse complement strand
TTACTCTTAGTTGCCAAGTACGAAAAACGTAAAATTCACCCGATTTTTGAGCTGATTTCGGCTTAAATTGACGAAAAATCAGTGAAATTCGTAACGATTTCGCCGTAAATTGCTCTTGGCAACTCTCAGGAACTGCACCCATTTGAAAACAGGTGTTTAGCATTCTGGTAAAGCTTGGGAAAACACCTGTTTTCAAACCGACCGCAGTATAAGCTTGTCGGACACAATCGCATATTCTGGCGATTCGGGTGGCAGCTTGGTTAGTGCCGATTGCCAAAGAGCTTGAGCCTTGGCTTGATCTCCCAGTTGCCTATAAACATTGCCTAATTCATGCAGTGCATCCCCTACCCCCCATTGATTGCCTATCTCTTGAAGGATATCGATACTGCGTTCGAGCTCCTGGATAGCTTTCGTGAGATGGCCTTGTATACGATAAATGCGTCCTATATGTAAACGCGAATGGCCTTCACCAAGTCGCTCATTAATAGAAAGTTTGATTTGAAGGCTGGCTTTGTGAGTTTGGAGGGCTTCTTCTAGCTCACCCTGATAGAAATATGCGTAACCTAGGCCGTTGAGTGCGAGTGCCTCCCCAGCACGGGAATCTAATGTCTGCATAAGCTCTAATCCAGCAGTACATCTGTGAATTGCTTGTTTAAACTTGCCGAGTCTGCTGTATACAGAACCGAGATGGATTAACTGATGGGCTTGGGTCTTTTTATCACCAAGCTCACGAGCCGCCGCTAGACTTTCTTCGCCGACTCTTGCTGCTCTCTCGTAGTGTCCCATTTGAAAGTCAATAATGCTTATATGCTGCGAGCTGATAACCACGCCACGGACGTTATCGGCCATTTGAAAGATCTGATGTGACTTTTCAAACAATTTACTAGCCTCTAACCATTCTCCTTGTTGTCTATGCAAACTTCCTAACAAAAGTAACGTATTTCCCTGCCCAACGCGATCATTGTGCACCTTGCGAATTTTTAGGCTCTCGTTCAGCAGCTCATAGGCTTCGTTCCACCGATCAGTCAGGTGATAAACCGTAGCTAAGCTATCCAGGCTATTGGCCTCGCCTTGCCAATTGTTCAAATTTCGCTGGATTTGCAAGCTCTGATGGTGGAAAGAGGTGGCTGCCTTAAAGTTACCTATCCGCGTATTGGTATTGCCTAACCGAGTTAAGAAATCGCTCTCTGCCTCTGCATTATTCTGGCACCTAGCCGCTTCTAAGCCAATCTCGTTGACCTCCAAACGTTCCGTCCAATGTCCCTGTAAATCCAGATATCCATCAGCGGTTTGGGCTAAACGTTGAATGGCTACCCACTCCCTTCTTTCCGCACCTCTATCTAACAATGACATGATGTGGGGACGCTTGGGATCAAGGCGAGAAAAGCCCTCGACGCCTAGTTTGGTCTGCTCGTTGAACCGGCCAACAAAGTAAGAAACTAAACGGCAAAATAACTCTTGATGTGCGTCAACTTGTGTCTGTAGGTAGGTGTGAACCAGCGGGTGAGTGACCTGATAGGCTGAATTTGAGCGGGCTAGAAGGCTTACATTGAGCAACTCATTTATGGGCGATAATGCATCGGTTGCAGTAGCGCCAAGTGCTTCCGCAATATCGGTCAGCTCAATAGGGCTTAAAGCCAGCAATCCAATAGCGGATAGAGCTTGCCGAGCGGATGACGTTAGCCCTTCAATGGAGCGCTTTAGGAGTAAGGGAACACTATCATGCTGGCGCTCCTGGGCATCTAACGCAGCTAACGGAGTTTGGAAAAGCCACGCCAAAAATTCCTCTGCATTCAGCTCCTTTTGTGCCATTTGCCTACCAGCTAGTCGTACAGCTAAAGGCAATCCCCCGATTAGTTCACATATTTTACGTATAGCTATTTCATTATCTGCATTGGACCCCACCCATCGCTGTAAAAGAGAGACTGAGCGCTCAAGTGTAAACGGTTTGACATCGATCCGAATTGATTCCGTATCCGTCCGTTGTCTTGTTGTCACTAAGGCACAGCTTTGCCCTCGTACGTTGAGTATAGCTTGGAGATCGTCGGCTCGCTCTGTGCCATCGAGGATGAGAAGAACTTGACGCGTTGAGAGAATGCGCTGTACAGCATCTCGCGGTGTTGGCAATGGGTCGAGTCCAAAAGAACGGGCAATCTGCTCCAAGGCTAGGGTCGCTTGTGGCTGATTGTAGAAGCTGTGGAAGAGAATCCCGTCAGGAAAACATGTCGGTGGTCTTTTGCTAGGAGCTAATGTCCAAGCGACGGCACTAGCTAACGAAGTCTTGCCGATACCGCCAGGCCCACAGAGCGTGATGACTGCACCGGGTTGAAGAAGTGTAATAATTTCGGCCAATTCTTTATCATGCCGATGGGTAAAATACTCAACCCGTGGTGGTCTTTGCAAAGGGATTGATTCTTGATTGGGCGTCGAAGGTGTTGAGGTCAGTAATCCCGCCAAATCAAAGAGCTCGTTCTGTCCAGATTCCTCAAGTTCCAATACCTCACAAATCCGCATCAAGAAATCGGCGCGCCATGGAATCCGGCCGCTCAAACGATGGCTGATGGCGCTGGCGTCTATGTTTAGCTCGTGGGCTAGCTCTTTCTGATTGTAACGACTGCGGCGTAGGTAGTATTTGAATCGCTCACGGAATTGAGTGGTTGGCATGGGGTCAGCCTCTATCTCTGATAGACAAATTTGAACACCCGATCAATTTTGATCAATTTTATCAGCCGCTGCCGCCCCAAATCTGATTACATAGGGTGCATACGGTACGTACGACCGTGATCAATCGATAACATCTTGCTCATTGGGGAAACACGCGTGTGCTGGCTGATATGTTCTGATTTACTCCATCAGTCAGCGGGATTCCTTCAACTCAATGGGTCTCTTTCCTACCTAGGAGACACGTTGATATGGCAAGTTCTTTCTTTAAGTTAAGCTACCGTTGGCTAGTGGTCCTATTAATTTTAGCCAGTCTTACGTTACCGCTCTTGGTAAAAGAAAATGATGGGGACACAGCAACGTTAGAACCGCACAATTCACCTAGCGAATGGCAACTGCTGTCTGGCCCTGCTCATGACGAAGGTGGTGGCGGATAACTCGACTTTGGTGGGGTGTGCAGGGCATTGCACACCCCACTATTTAGCTAACGATCACTTCTTGGCCTCACACAAGTTGTCCAATATGGATGAAGCTAATGCCTGGCGTCCCGCATCGTCTTCTATCCGTGTAGCAGTTGCTAATGCGTCACTGAAGATCTTCATTGCTTTGGCTTTGTTTCCTTGCCTTTGATAGACGATACCCAATTCTTCCTGTGCATTGGCTAAATGATACCAATCGTTAATCTGTCTCATTAGGGTGATGCTCTGGGTAAGCGCGTCGATAACGCACGACCAGCGCCCCAACATGCGCAATGCAATACCTTGATTTGTGTAAAGCTTGCCTAGTCGTAGTCCATCGCGCAGCTCTTCAAAGATTATTTTTGATGATGCATAGAGCGGGAGGGCCTTTGCTGGTTCATTATTCGTTAGATAAACATTGCCCAGATTCATGGCAGTTGACGCTTGGTGAATGGGATCATGGATAATTTGGAAGATTTCGAGCGCACGCTCATAGCAGGCGATGGCTTCTGCTGTGCGCTCCATCATGCAATATGGCACGCCCAAATCACGCCACGTCCAGGCCATCATACGTTGATCGCCAACTTGCTGCCACAGAGTAAGCGCTCGATGATGATAATCGATGCACTTTTGCCACTCATGACGGTGACGAGCAATCGCCCCTAGCGCGCCATAAATGCCAGCGCGTTCAGGGTCATTCGTTGCCAGCATTTCGAGCGCCTGTTGACCAAGTTGTGTGCCATCGGCATATTGCTGCTGTAGGCAAGCGAGATAGGCTAACCGCCCCATAACCTTAGCTTGACTGCGCCGTTCTTGGAGCGTTTGGAAGCCATCCAAACTCTGCTTGAAATATTCACGTGCAGCATTGTAATTGCTTTGCAGTTGATGAAGCCGAGCCAATTGCATCGTCAATTCTGCAACCGCTTCTGGGTCATTCTGCTGGCGGCCTTGAGCAATTCCAGTGGTTAGTAAGGGCATCCAATCTGAACGATGGCCAGCCTGCTCCATCTTGGGAGCCAATTCGAGCAGAGTAGTACGCACCACTGGCCAAAGCTCTGGACGTTTTAGGCCGAAAGAGAGCAAGTGTAGGGCCAACTGCCGATTCTGTAAAGATGGAAGTGAGTCGGTTGCTCTGCTGATCTTCTTCCAAAGGTAATCGAGGCTGTAACCAATATAGGTACAGAATTGGGCAGACGGGTCAATCAGATCTACTGCCATTTGATCACTTGCTCCATTAAGAATGTACGGGTCAGGCTATGAATAGTATAGGTGCTTCTTTGTAGTTCTAGGCTGGGCTGGTGATCGATAAGATTACGAGTAACCAAACTATGCAGCGACGTCAAGAGAGCTTTACGCTCAAGTCTTGAGACAGCTTCCAGAAATTCGAGAGACTCTCCCTGGATTGGCATGAGAGGCGTAGTCAAAAAGAGCGTGTGTTCCTCCTTGCTAAGGCTATCCCAGACTTGACGATAGATGTAGGTGTAAAGCGCCTCGGTTGACGCCCCCTGCGCCTCTTGGAGCGAAGAAAGCACTTGGTTCAAGCTCAAGCTGTGGAGTTGGCCGACCACGAGGCGTAATGCAAGCGGATTGCCTCCAACTACTTCCCAGATCGACTGTAGCGCGGCATCACTTGCCGTGGTGATCTTGCCCGATGAACTATGGCGGGCTTCATGACGGATCAGGTTAATGGCGTCCCCTTGTGCCAACTCAGGTACCTTGACGGCAGAGAATCCTTCCTCAGCGTGCAAGCTATGGCGCGCCGTCAGCAAAAAGCGGGTTGGGTTGGCTAGCCGTCGCAACTCAGGAACCAGCAGGCTCATATCTTCCAAGGTCTCCAAATTGTCCACCACAACCAGATGTAAGGACTGGTCCAGGTACGTTTGGAGCGCAGCCTGCAATTCAGTGTGGTCCATACCTTGTACCAAGGCAGGCTCGGGCAGAAGCTGTTCCGCCAGCGAGCGGAGCAATTCTGTTGTCGATGGAGCCAAGCTACCGGAGACAGGGAGGATCCCATTACCGATATGCAACTGCTGCTGCTCGGCGCTTACCCAACCGATTTGGTCGAAGTGCTGGTCTTCCCATGCTGCTTCACAAATTTCGTACGCCAATGCAGTCTTGCCAATCCCCCCGATGCCGTCGAGTGCAAGAATTGATGGCCCACCTTCATTAACCAAAGCGTTCAGAACCTCTTGGACAAGCGGCTTACGCCCGAACAGTTGATCATACCGTTTATCGGGGAAGTGGCTGGGTAGCCGCCAGCGAATGGGCTGGGGTTGGGTACCATTGTCGGACGGTGAAGGAAAGAGTTCATTACACAGTTCTTCAACGCGAGGGTGGTTGGCGCTGCTGAGGAAGCTGCGGAGCCAGTCTCGATCTGCGCTGCTTTGGTTGACGATTTCTCGAGCGAGGGTTTCAACCGTTTCGACATCAGGCACGTTGCCGCGACGCCAATGTTCGATAGCTGAACTACCTTTCCGCTCGACGGCGTAGCCTAGTTCGTCTTGGATGGCAGCCACAGATTTGTTGGCCTGTGCCTTGATATGGTTGACGCCTTGAGTAAGTAGGCCACCAAACTTAGGTGCAGAATGGGTCATGTTGATAGACGTGAACGATGGATTTTCTGCGTCGGCTCGGAATTCTCGTAGTGCGAACTCTGACTATTCCGAGCCAACATATGATAAGGTAGAACTTTATTGTAATACAAATAAATATCTTGCGCCAGCGCGCAATTATTCATAGCTCATAGCTAGTCCCCCTCAAGCAGTTAGGCGTATAAAAGTGAAGAGCGCCGATTCTCCCTATAGTAGTCACCTTAATCTCATCGGACACACCTGTGGTAATTAATCGCAAAAATGGGTAAGGATGCGCCAAGATGAGTCGAATTCAGCTATTTCTGTTTGGTAAATTTGATCTGATTATTGATGGTCAGCCAATAGCTGACTTTCCCAAAGGAAATGTCCAGGCGCTGCTGATCTATCTAGCATTGAATCCTGGTGACCACCGTCGTGAGGCATTAGCGGAATTGTTGTGGCCAGGCCCCATACCATCGCTGGGCAACTTGCGTTCAACCTTGAGTCGTCTGCGTAGCACGCTGGAAAAAGCTGCACCCGGGATCACAGATACATTGATTATAAGCACGCGACACACGTTGGGCTTGAATTTGAAACAGGTGATTGTGGATGCCGTGCAATTTGAGGCACTATTAAAGCAATGTGAAGCACATCCTCATCGTCATCTTCACGATTGCAATGCTTGTCTAAACCGCCTGGAGCAGGCTATTGCTCTTTATCGAGGTGAGTTGTTGGTTGGCACCATGTTGCGTGACCAAATCGACGAGTTTGAAGGGAAACTGCTTCGTCAGCGCCAGTTCTTAAAAGATAAGGCTCTATCTGTTTTAAGCAAGCTGGCTACGGCCTATGAATTGAGAGGTGAATTTAGGCAAGCCCATGATTATGCATCTCGCAGCGTTGACTTAGCGCCATTTCAGGGTGAGGCAACACATCGCCAGCTCATGAGAATTCTTGTACATCTCGGGCAGCGTAATCTTGCTTTGAAGCATTATGAGTCATATCAAAGTGACTTAAACGGCGAGATGGATGCTAAGCCTGAAGCTCGAACGACGACCCTGTATAAACAGATTGAAACGGGAGAATTTGACCAAACGCCTGCTACATATGCCGAACATGCATTGCTTGAGCAAGTTGTTGTTACGACAAATATCCCACTTGTTCCACAGATTCCAGAAAATCGTACCATCAATACAGCAACAGTTGAAGAACCAATTATTGATTGGGGCGACAGACCGAATATTGAGAGCTTTTACGGACGGGAAGAGGAGCAGGCGCTGCTGATAGAGTGGCTCGTTCATAACCCTCATCGGCTTGTGGCCATACTGGGAATGGGCGGTGCTGGCAAATCTACGCTAACCGCTCATGTTGTAACACAGGTGGCTTGCCACTTTGAGTTTGTACTCTGGTATTCATTGTCAAATGCGCCATCTCTGGACAGAATTGTCGAACGCTGGTTGCGAATTCTTTCTCATCAACAATTAGCCCATCTTCCGGATCCATTGAGCGAGCGCCTGTACCTTTTGGTCGATTATCTGGACCAACATCGCTGCATGCTCATATTAGACAACATGGAAAGTATTCTGAATGCTGATGATCATGCTGGGCATGCACTTAAGGGCTATGAAGGATTTATTCAATGTCTCCAGCTCCTATGTAGTAATAGCCATCAGAGCTGTCTGGTGTTGACAAGCCGAGAGCGACCGCATGGGTTGTCTCGGCTACAGAGGATGAAGAAGGATGTCAAAATACTCCATCTATCTGGGCTTGATGAAGAGGCAGCGCAAGCAATTTTAGCAACCCACGGCCTTCAGGCATCCGCGAGCGACACGGCGAACTTGAACGCGCTCTACTCAGGAAACCCCTTGGCTCTTCATATAGCTGCTGACACAATTATGGGCTTTCACGATGGCAATGTTGGGGTATTTTTGAATAGTGGGCTTGCCCTATTTGATGGCATCCGCGTGATCTTAGAACAACAATTTTCACGTCTAACCGAGGTTGAGCGTGATGTTCTGATCTGGCTGAGCATTCATCGTGAGACTACATCATTTCATGTCTTGAACAAAAACCTAGACGGGAAGAGCAGACCGAATACGATACAGGAGGCACTGCTAACGCTCCAAAGACGGTCCTTGCTGATCAAACGAGATTCGATACCTGATCCAGGTTCGTCCGTAGTGAAAAGCGGATTCATGGTACAAAATGTTGTCATGGAGTACGTAACTGAAGAACTGCTTAAATCGAGCTTTCTGGAAATTCAAACTGGCGAACTCTTTTACTTAGCTCGATATCCGCTTCTACAGGCACAGGCCAAAGAATACATCCGTGCAAGTCAGTTACAGTTACTCATCCAGCCGATCGCCGAACAACTGCAGTCTAATTTTGAATCCGTTGCAATTAAGCAAAAGCTTCAAGAACTTCTGACCGCTATACGTTGTAATCCGTCTTGGGCCAGAAGCTATGCTGGCGGCAACATTCTGAACGTGTTGCTTCATCTTAGAATCGATACACGCGGCGTGGACTTCTCTGACATGGCCATAAGGCAGGCTTTTTTACGCAGCAAATATCTACCCAGCGTAAATTTAACCAATGCCGATCTTTCTGATGCAGTCTTTACCGATACGTTCAGTATGATCCGAGCCACAGCCTTCAGCCCGGATGGACGGTATCTAGCGGCAGGAACCAGTCATGGCGATATTCGTCTGTGGGCGGCTGACACGAGACAACCAGTCGGTCTGCTTCAGGGGCATTCGAGGCTGGTACAGTGCATTGCATTTAGCCCAGATGGGCAATACCTAGTCAGCGGCGGTGAAGATGGTTCAGTTCGTTACTGGAATGTTGCCAGTATAGTCGATAATGCTCAAAGCGGTCATTCTTCGATGCATTTGGATTCTCGATCAGACGCACCACCTTGCATGATTTTACACAAAGATGAACAGATTGTTCGGGCAATTGCCTTTAGCCCAGACGGGCAATTCATTGCGAGTGGCGGTGACGATCAGCTCATCCGCTTATGGCATACAGAGACGTGCAGAGCCGCTGCAACCTTTCACGGGCACCGGACACTCGTGACGGGGCTTGATTTTAGCCCAAATCAGCAAATACTTGCCAGCTGCAGCGGCGATCACACTATCCGCCTGTGGAATCTGGCAGAGGTTCAGCATAAAGACGAAACCCAAGAGTTTTATGAAGGTTACGTGCTTTGCAATTTATCCCACGACCGCGCTAATGTATTCTATCAAGTTGCATTCAGCCCAGATGGCCAACGAGTTGCCGGATGCACCTTTACTGGAATTGTAGCATTGTGGTCAGTGGCAGATTTGTCAATAGAGCTGTCTATGGCAAGCGAACCGTTGCCCCAAATTGATTCAGAGGCTGATCTTACTGAGGTAGAAAAGATTGGTCCACGAATTTGCACGTTGCAGAACCAAACGGGCAGTATCAACGCCATTGCCTTTCATGCCGATGGTCGTATCTTGGCCGGAGGAGGCGATGAAAGAGTCATTCGATTGTGGGATATCGAGCGTGAACAGGTTATGAACACCTTGCAGGGCCACGCTGATCCAATCATGTCGCTATCATTTAGTCCCGATGGTTCCCAGCTTGCTAGTAGCAGTGGTGATCAGACCTTGCGCCTATGGGATGTGGAAACTGGGTACCCGACTCAAATCATGACTGGGTACGCGAAACCGGTTAATACGCTTACATTTAGCCTAGACGGCAGAGTGCTTGTTAGCGGCGGCAACGATCAGGCCATTCATGTATGGGATGTTGCTACTTCTGGAGAAGAGGTCGTTTTAAACGATATTGCTACACACAGCCATATGCTCTCTGGCCACACGAATTTGCTCTGGTCGGTTGCCATTCGCCAAGACGGCAATGTTGTTGCTAGCTCTAGCGAGGACATGACCATTCGACTGTGGGATATGCGCTCAAGGCAACCAATGCATATATTGCAGCAGCAAAAGCATATCATAACCACAGTCGCATTTAGCCCCGATGGAAAGACGTTGGCCAGCAGCAGCTTTGACCATAGCGTATGTCTTTGGGATGTTCGTACTGGCCAGTATTTGGCGCAGCTAGTAGACACAGATGCCGAGTCTACCGACCATGGTGCTTGGTCATCTACGTACAGTCCCGATGGTCTGATACTCGCTGTCGGTTACCATGGCGGCAGAATTGTTATGTGGGATACGCAAACTGGAGAAAAGTCTCTTACGCTGGAAGGGCACACTAGCTGGGTTCGCTCATTAGCATTTAGTCAGGATGGAGCCCTTCTCGCTAGCGCGAGTAACGACAGAACCGTATGTCTATGGGATGCCCGCTCGGGAAAGAGGATCAAAGTCCTAGATGGTCACGACGATTGGGTTATGTCCGTTGCATTCAGCCCAGACGATACGATTTTGGCCAGCGCCAGCCATGATCGGACAATTCGTCTTTGGCCCGTTGCTAGCATAGAAGAACCACATATTCTCAAAGGACATAAAAACGGGGTGATGTCGATTGCATTTCACCCGAGTAGCAACCAGTTGGCCAGCGGTAGCCATGACGAAACAATTAAGTTCTGGGATCTAGAAACCAGAAGATGTGTTCAGACGCTGCGAGCGCCAGGCCCTTATGAAGGGCTAAACATCACAGGAAGCCGAGGCGTTTCGCCAGCGCAAAAGGCCGCAATTTTGACGCTTGGTGGTGTGGATGGAACAGAGTAGCCCCAAATCCCCACATCATACAAACTCACGTTCAAATAACGTACACCCTTCAAATTCCTCAGACACGCTGATGAGTATGGCCTCCAACTGTAGCTTATTGCGAAAAGTGTAATTGCTTCATTGAAACTGAGCAAGCAGTCAATACATCCCTTGCGAGCAGGATGGGGGTGCCTCTTGTATTTAGCCAACAATTGCAGGGAACTGAATAACTTATGCATGTGAGGCGGCTATCACTCCCAAAGTACCTTGTTTAGTAGGCCATGCTTCAAGCTCGCTGGGTCGTTACTGTTACCTAGAACGGCCTAATTTGGAACCGCTGAAAATTGTCACGCTTGCTTGACGAAAGTGTCACGTTTGTTGGGTGTGATTGCTACGATAGTGACACGGTTGGCTGCTATAGTGGTTGTGTCGGCTGTTAGTGAGTCTGGGGTATCCCTCTACTTTTCTGGACTCGACGTTTAAGCCGTAAGCAGTGTAGACAGCCTAGATTATGAATTGATTCCGACCACAACCCATAAGTTCTCGAGAACGCAATTAGAAAGGATGAATCAATGGCAACCTCACAAACCAAATATGTTCGTGAAATGACAATGGAAGAAAAACAGGCCGCTACAGAAGCAGGTACTGGATGTATATTGATTGCAATTCCCATTGCGATAGGTGGATTTTGGATTCGTTATACCGCAACTACTGATATTGGTTCAGGACCACTGCTATCCACAGTACTAATCGTTCTAGCGCTAATATTAGGCATTAATTTAATTCACAAGGCCTTTCAAATCAGTTCCACGCTGAAACAGTCCACCGAACTCACACTATACATTAACAAATCCTATATCTCATACCAAAATGTTACGAAACTGTGGAGCGAAATTAGCCGAGCAGAACTGTTTCAAGACTTGGATGAAACTAATTTGATTCTATATAACAAAGAGGTAGTTGACAGACCTATACTACGGGTCGATGGAGTCAATTATTTTGAAGAATTTCAGGAGATAGTCGAATTGATAGGGGAAATGATGGGAAAACCCGTCGAGGAAAAATTCATACAGAATCCAATATGACAACGACACAGGCTACAATGCATTCTATAGTAGGTCGACCGCCTTTACCTAGCGAGTTGGCTCATAAGTAGATGCTTATCGTACGGCGCAAAATTATTCCAGCACAGTTGTTTTTACCAAAGGAGGCATCTATGAAGATCAAAATTTCACTACTTAGCGCATTATTCATTTCACTAGTATTTTCACTCACAGCATCAGCACAGACGTTTGATTTCTTAACAACAGTAACAGGCAGAGCAGTCGAAGAGTGGACTGAGCCAAAAAAATTTACTAAGGAACTGAGAACCACATTTAGTCGTCGTGAGATTCTTGGGTGCTGTGAAGCTCAAGATTACGAATTCTCTGTAGATATATCGTCAGTTTTTGGGTATCAAAAGGCGCAAGCATACATTTACCCTAAAGGTAGTGACTCAATTCTCTTCTGGACAACTTGTCTAATTCCTCAAGATGGAGAAACCGATTGTCCTGGTACACAAACAATTTATCTCCCTAAAGGTGAATATGAGTGGGAAGTGAAAGGATGGACGATATTGGGAGCATCACACGCTGTCCGCGCAACTGCAAAATTGACATATCAAGAACAAGTAACACGACGCGACACCCATACCAGAACTTGTAGATTGGAAAATGCAATTGATCATCAAACTACTCCAAAAAATATTGGGCGATGCGAGATTACGTTCCCATTGCCCCGTGAGAGTGGAACGATCGTTAGCAAAACATTCTCATTATCGGTCGTTGATGAAATTGCTGGAGGACCACATGTGTCAGCAGTATTTGAAGATACAAATACTGCAACAACATCCTCTGAACTATCACCCATCATTGCCAGCCTGAACACGCCACCGCAGCCACTTGTTGCAAATATAGGAGGGCCATATGAAGGCAATGAAGGAACGACCTTTACATTGGATGGAACAGCTTCAACTGACAACGGAACAATTGTGAGTTATATTTGGGATTTGGACAACGACGGCTCATTTGATGACGCAACAGGGGCAACGCCGAACATCACTTTTCAGGATAATGGGGCATACCCTATCAGCCTGCGGGTAATTGATAACGATGAATTGAGCGCAACGGACACAACCACGGTGACCGTTTCTAATCAGGCACCAACTGTTAATGCTGGTGCAAATCAAGAGGTGAATCCAAATGGTACTGTCACAATAGATACAACATTCAGTGATATTGGTACACTTGATACGCATACTGCAACGATAAACTGGGGTGATGGCATAACGGAAACTGGCACCGTGGATGAAACGAACGGATCAGGTTCTGTCGCTGGTGTTCATAACTATTTAGATCCGGCTGTGTATATTGTAGAGGTCTGCGTCACCGATGATGATGGAGATGTAGGTTGCGACACACTCACCATTACTGTCTCTGCATTGCCTAACGCACCACCGGATGCCAATGCAGGTGGTCCATATAGTAACGATGAAGGGTCGGTAGTTACCCTCGACGGTACCGGATCTTCCGATACAGATGATGGCACTATTGTCAGCTACGAATGGGATTTGGACAATGATGGCGAGTATGACGACGCGTCTGGAATTACTGCTACGGTCACATTCGACGACAATGGCACCTATATCATTGGGCTGCGTATTATGGATGATGAGGGAGCCATTGCTACAGCCGTAGCCGATATAACAATTGCCAACTTAGCACCTACACTGGTAGCTGGTGCACAACAGACGGTGGCTATTACCCAACTGGTTACTGTCTCTGCCAGCTACGTCGATGCTGGGTCCCTCGATACCCATACGGCGACCATAGAGTGGGGTGATGGGACAAGCGAAGCTGGCATAATCAGCGGGTCTAATGGAACTGGAAACGTAGCAGGAACGCATCAATATGTTAACGAAGGCACATATACCGTTGCCATTGAGCTTTGCGACAACGGCAATGCATGTGCAAGCGATTCACTAAGTGTCGTTGTCAATGCAGGTCATGATGCATCACTAGCTGTTACGCCTCAAACAGCATCAGCACTGTCTGGCTCTGACAGTTGGCTTGCCATAAGCAGCCCGTTCAAAGACGATGAGAATCACAACAATTACACTATCTATGAATATAGCACCTCCCAAGACGGACCGTGGGAAACCGTGTGTGGAAATGGGATCGCTGGCGGATCCCTATGGCGTCACTGTTCCTTTGGTGGTGAGCTAACTGCGGATACTGATTACTTTGTGAGAGTCACATTTATTGATCCAGATGGCGTCAATGGTAACCCATCCCAAGTTCTTGGGCCGATTCGCACCGCGGCCGAAGCGAAGGACAAAACCGTTGTTTCGGATATGTCGGTTACCGTGAAAGAAACCCATCTGTTGGTTTCTGTGCCAATTACAGGTGATTCGAATCGCAACAGTCGTCTAGAGCGGGTTGAAGTTGCAACAACTGCTGACGGTCCTTGGCAAGAAAAATGTGGCCCATTTGCCAGTGCTAATCCCAAACTCTGTCGTATTCATGGCCTTACAAACAATGCAGAGTATTGGGTGAGGGCAACAGTAAGTGATGTTGACGGTGTTGAAGGGATGAACCCCCAAATAGTTGGCCCTCTTCACTATACTGGGTCTACCAATCTGGCGCCAGGTAAAACGATTACTGCAGATGCAGGCTGGGGATGCTGCTCGGATCCTAACCAACTGCTTGATGGTCGCATTCAACATCCAGACTGGACGTACGGGTTAGCCTGGACTGGTGGGACGGGCAACTGGGCAGGTGGTAGCCCAGGTTGGAAACATGCGTTGATTGACCTTGGTACTATTCAGAAGGTTAGTCGCGTTGATTGGTGGACACATGATGCGGGCAATGTTCCCTCGACATGGAAAATATCAGTTAGCTCGGATGGAACCTCATTCAGCGAAGTTTTTCTTAGTGAAGAGCCACAATGCAGAGCAGCAACCGAACCCTTGTTGGTCAACTGGGCTTTCCCTTCCTGTGGTCATAGTGCTCAATTTGAACCAGTCGATACACGATTCATTCGTTACGAGTTTGACGATCAAACTCTTTTTGATGGCATCCATGGGTGGGCGGTTGAGATTGAAGTATTTGGCCCCCAAACGGTCGAACTGCCAGTACCAGAAATCACCGTTCCTTCGGCAATTCCTACCTATTACGGTCAGCTTGTTACGGTCCCAGTAGAATTTAGCGGCAACGGAAATGATGTAGCTGCGACAACCTTCTCCATCGAGTTTGATGAGAACTGTCTAAGTCTGAACACAGATGATAATGATGGCGATGGCCTGCCCGATGCTGTAAAGTTCCTCCTCCCAGGTGACTTTGGTACGTCTGTGGAGATAGATCTGAATGATATCGACGGTGAACTCGATTTTACCATTGCCGACGTTCTTACGCCTCTAACTGCCTTGGCAGATGGAAAGTTAGCGACAATAGAGTTTCAAACGGACAATCAATCCTGTCAGCCCAAAGATGGTTCGAGTCGTATTACTTCGGTTAGCTTTGCTAATGAACCAATGGCTTCTTTTGGCAATACAGAAGGTTCCAGCATACCAGGCAAGACCATAGATGGATCTATAGAAATCCTTGCTGGACTTCGTGGCGACTGTAATTCTGATGGTAAGGTCGATGCTGGCGACATCTCCGCCTGCGTCCTCGAAATCTTTGATGGTGATGGTTCATTGCCGCAGACCGCAGCGGAGGGAGACTTCGCCGGTAGCTCCTTCGGCTGCGACTCAAATGGTGATGGAAAAATTGATGCCGGAGATATCGTCTGTACTGTCCTGACTATTTTTAATGGGCCAGAGGCTTGTGGGCGTGCAACAACAGCTGCTGAGTTGCAGCGAACAAATATGGTTCAACTAGGCATCCCAACCCAAGCTGCCAAGCAATCCGACGGTCGCATTGCTGTCCCCATTACGTTCAATAGCGGCGGGCAAGACGTCTCCGCCGTGGTCTTGGCCCTGGACATTGACACTTCGCTGATGGCATTCAATTCAGATGACAGCGATGGTGACGGCATACCAGATGACGTAATCGTCCACGTGCCAGATAGCTTTACTCCATCTATCTCCTACAGCCAAGCTGCGGGTCAGCTACAGGTCATGGTCGCCGATCTCAGTTCTCCACTTGAGCAGTTGAGCGACGGTCCATTGCTCACCATCCATTTATCGGAAAAGGAACCGACCGAGGCCGATTCGTTGCCAGTACCAATGACTTTTGATTCTGACATGGTCTCGGCTGGGGCTTCAAACGGGCAGAGCATTCCGGTTCAGATTGTTCATGGCACAAGCATTAGGTTCCGACAGTACATTCCGTTGATGACCAAATAGTTTTGCCTTGGTCTGGAATGATAAATGTCAGCCGAGGATGCTACGCATCTATAACCAAGCGCAAAAAAAGCGTATCACGGGTTTGGTCGAGTAGAGATTCTTCGCTTAGCTGGCACCGAATGGATAGGTGATCTGAGCCATCACACCGTACCATTTCATGACAAGTGTGATGGCTCAGGCCTGTCCTGAGCGGAGCCGAAGGGATGACACCATTGCGCTCTGCTGAGCAAATTGTTTGTGAAGTCAAGATGCGGTCGTGGGTTCTAGGCTTCGTCGTTCGCACATGAATCCAAATGTAGTCCGTAGTCCCAGAATCCGTGGCCCTAAACGCTCATTCCCTGTTGCTCTTATCAATCAACGGAACGATCTTCGCCAGCGAAACAAAAATCTGATCCTTCCCCGAATCCGCTGTAGTTATGCATAGGGATAACACTATGAAACATCATCACCGCCCACATTACAATCTCCTCCTCGCCGTTCCGATCCTGCTTTTGGTATTAATCGGATTGTTCCGAACGTTAGCACTTGCCAGCGCTCAGTCTGGACAGACAGAAATTCAGCCCGAGCTGCCGACACTGATTCTGCCAAACGACCTATCAGTTCAAGCTGGTCAATCGATAACAATTCCCATCCAATTCGAATCCAACGAGCATAATATTGCCGTTGCCATCTTCTCACTCGATATAGATGAAGCCTGCCTACGCTTTGACCCGATAGATGAAGATGATGATGGTCAATTGGATAATGTTACCTTCAACGTGTCACCTGCTTTCAATTCATCTGCCACATTCGACGGTGATGATCTGGATGGTGAATTAGATTTCACCATCCTGGATACCTTTCCACCACTTGCATCCCTCCAAAGTGGTGTACTCGCCACAATCACCTTTGACACAATCTGCACACCCAAGCCTGGAGAGGTGATTGCGTCTGATCTTCTATTCTCATCAGATCCAGCCGTCTCGTTTGGGAATACGGCTGGGAAAAGTGTAGCTGCTGAGGTTGTTGAGGGTTCCATTCAGATAACAAATGGTGAGACTAGACCAACTGATACACCTACAAGTACATTAACGCCTTCAGCCACGTCGACACCCACATCAACACCCTCAGTCACATTAACATCCACAAATACGTCAACCTCCACACCAACGCAGAGCATTGATGATACCTTAACCCCACCGCCAACATCCGAGCCTGACGCTACGGTTGCTGTAACACCCATACCTACAGTAACTGTGGCCCCCTCACTTAGTTCTACTCACACAATCGGTGCTCCTGGAAGTTACTTCTTGTTACGTGGTGAAAATTTCCCTCGTGAGGGTGAAATATCAATTCGGCATGAAAATAATCTCCTTCTGAGTCTAAACACAGAGCAAGACGATCACTTCAAATTCGTATTAGATACACGATTCGCTCAAGATGGTATGTATACGATTACAGCAACGCTGGAAGAATCGGAAGCATTTAGGGGGAATTCAGAGGAAACATCAGCAACAATCATGATTGACAAGGACGCAACACAGATACCCGCTTCTCTGAAAGGCTCGTCAGTGCCAATAGCCTTCTTGATGTCAGGCTTCAAATTCATCTTATTGCCAATTGCTTGCGAGTGAGAGACACATTCTCTACATTTTCCGGCATTCGTGGCATTTTGGACGTCAGTCGTTGATTCATCCAGACATGTCAGATTTCGCGCCTGGGAAAGTATCGCCCTAAAATACTTGAATGTGAAAAGCCGTTAAAATCGAGCCAAGTTTTTACAAACTGACCTGAAAATCCTGAAAATCAGGCCCCTAGCCTCCCCCTTACTCCCAACAAACAATACTCTCATCACTCTTCACGGCACAATTTCGCCAAGCGCTTGAGCTTACTTGGCTATAGGTTCCTGCTGGGATGCTGCTCTCTGTGCTACCCGTATCGCCCCAGCAGGCGATGGTGCCATTGGTCTTGATTGCGCAGTTGTGAAAGCTGCCCGCACTGACTGAGATGAAGGTGCCACTCGGTGCGTTGAGCTGCCCCCAGCGATTGTCTCCCCAGCAGGCGAGACGGCCATCGCTCCGAACCGCGCAGCTGTGGAAATCACCGGCGCTAACTTGGGTAAATGTGCCAGAGGGTGCAAAAATCTGACCGTCAGCATACCAGCCCCAGCATTTAATATTCTCTTCAACATCCAATGCACAACTGTGGACACCACCAGCGCTGACTTGGGTGAAGCTACCGGATGGTGCCTTGAGCTGATTGTACGTGTTGCGTCCCCAACAGGTAAGGGAACCATCAGCTCTTATCGCACAGCTATGGTGGAAGCCTGCGCTTGTCTGTGTGAACGTGCCAGCAGGTGCATTGAGCTGACCAAAGTTGTTGTTCCCGCCCCAGCAAGCTAGGGTACCGTCTGTCTTCACGGCACAGTTGTGGCTGCTCCCCGCGCTGACCTGGGTAAAGGTGCCAGTAGGAACAGAATCACCCCTCTGGAAGTTACCGCCCCAACAGGAGATGGTGCCATCCACCTGTACGGCGCAGTTGTGAAAATCACCAACACTGACCATAGGTTGTATTGAGTTGACAGAATCCGCTAGTAAAGGGGTTGGAAACGCTATCAGGCCAATTGTCAGACTCACCATCAATATCAGCATAAATCCAACCCACCGAACGGGCTGATCCAATACATGTGCTGGGTTTGTCTGTATGGTTGTTTGACGACTCATGGCTACCTCCCGGCTCTGTTCGTACCGTTACTCTTGAATGACTCTATAGCTACTGCTCTGTACATACTTTAACAGACGATCATTTAATCATCGTGAAACCATCGAAAAAAGATCGTGAAATAATCCATTTGGCTTGGCGTTTGTGCCATAGTAGGACTCTCATAGAGACGTAAGGGCCGATTCTCCAATCGTTCTCAAGACTGGATAGCGGGCGCCAAAGCGGTTCAATGTCCGATTTTCACGCCAATCTTGCGTGCCAGGTCCCGTAACCTGTGGAATGTTTTGGGCGGCCCAAACAGCATCGTTAAAGCAGGTGGCTATGGGGAGCACCTGCTTTTCCATTTTGTTCAGTGGTCGGACAGAGCTGTAGCCTTGCATGATGGCTTCAATCAAGACACGATTTGGCTCAATTCGTGGCCATTCTGGCAGAACGGCATGGGTAGTCAGCAAAAGATAACCGAGATCTAGAATAGCCGGCCCCAAACCTGAACCGTCCCAATCAATGAAGATCATCTCATTTTGAGGGGTGCAAATTGCGTTAAAGGGATTGGGGTCTGCATGAAGCAGAGCCATTGGCATTTCTGACCAAGCCATGACTTGTGACAGGATATCCAAGCTAAACTCCAACAGTTCCGTCAATTCGTCTGGAACCAATTCAGCAGCCTCGTCTAGTCTTCCTTTCCATTGGGTCACTCTATCCTTAGGCTGCCAACGGCAATGCGGAATCCCCACTTCTACACTTTGGTTTTCAAGCGGAGCTGAGTATAAGATAGCCGTTCCATCGATCTGCACATTGTGAAGCTCAGCCAACTTTTCTCCGATCTGTCGACACTCTGCCACGGTACCAGTGGACATTGCGCCTGGAATATAGGTCAAAAGGAGTCCGGACCAGCCACTACAATACCCCAACAGCGCGCCTTCAGTTGTCCGCCGGACCCGAGGGGCAGGGTAACCTACTTTCTCTAAAAAAAGAAGCGTTTCGGCACTATTCAATAGGCGGGTAAGCGTCTCGCGTGGCTGCTGATATGCCCGCAACAAATACTGCTTATCCTCGTCTATATCGACTTTGTAGATGCCTCGACCAGCAACATCATGGAGTTGAAGTGGCGACACGGTTATGGCATCTAGGCCATACTCCTGGCGAATGAGATGGTGTATCTTGGTTAGATCAGGCATGTGAGATTACCTATGACTCTACTTCAAAAAGGGTAAATAGACATGTATTTCGTAGAATTTTCTGACTGAAAAATCTTTAAAATCTTTGTTTCTGCAGTAAACTCACCTATATGATTCTAGAGCAAGTATATCGTCAATGATGCCGAGACTATTACTCTATCCCATATGCATAAGAGGTTTGCCAAAGATGATTCGAGAGCCGATCGCTTGCTCCACAATACCATCAGGGCAATACTTGATGAGAACATTGCGGACCTGTTGTTCAAATTCGGCAGCCTGTTCCGCATCCATCCGCTCCCGGGAAAAACCATTTCGGGAGAAGATGGCCTCAATCCACGCGTCAAGAGACTGGCGAAAGGGTTTTGGCTTGGCCTCCAGCATGCCAACCTGCTGGAATAGGCCATGCTCCTCTAATTCGGTGGCGATGGTCAGCATGTTGTATGGCTGGAAATCTCGGTTCATCGAATAGCGTGCGAATAGGGGGCTCAGTTCATCCGCCCAAGCGTCTTTAGCAGATCGTCCCTCCACAATTGCAAGGTACCCATTTTGGCTGAGTACCTGAGCAAAACGGGGCAGAGTAATCTCCCACGGCATCCAATGAAGACTGGCCGCAGTGACAATCATGGAGTAGGGTGGTTGTAAATCCACCTTTTCTATCCCTCCCTCAATCCAGTTAATCCGGGGATCTGTACCACAGGACAATTGCTTGCTAGCTTCGATCATGGCTGCCGAGATATCGACGGCATCAATGCGCTCCGCGTAGGGTAGAAGACCGCTTGCCATCTGCCCCAAGCCACAACCCGCATCGAGAATGGCCCGCGGCGTGGACGATTGATCAATGAGGGTAGCCAGTAACTCGAAAGTTTCCGATACATATGGAGGCCGGTTTACGTAGGCGGCTACCACGCTATCATCGTTAAAAATACTCGCGTGTTCAACGCCAAACTGTTTGTGTTGCTCGATCATTGGGCAACCCTCCGATTCAATGCCAAAACGGGACGCGGCGTTGGCTCCGGTGCCGCTAACGTCAACAGGGGCAGGAGGCACTGGCCGACTTGGAACATCAAAGTTTGGATCGTCACGCCGACTTGAGCAAAACGTTCTGTCAGGCGCTTGCGTAGCCGGGCGCGTGCGTATTGGAGGCGCTTTTTGATGGTTGTAATGGGCAAATCCAGTGCCTCTGCCACATCGCGAATGGAGTATCCATCTAGGTAGAATAACCGAACAACCACTCGCTCATGGTCGGGCAGCTCTGCGACAGCACTCATGACCCCATCAATCATATGTTGGGCCGCGTCTTCATCAGCCATAAGTTGGGCTAGATCGCCATCTACCGGGTGGGTCAGTTCGGCTAGCTCTAACGGGACATTCTGGGGTCGTCTGGTTCGTGTAACTCGGTGGCATTGGGTGTGTACAATGCGCCGCAGCCAGCCCGGAAAGGCTGCTGGTTCGCGCAGCTGAGCCAATCGTTGATAGGCTGTCAAAAATGATTCTTGGGCAATATCTTGGGCCAACTGCTCGTCACCTAGAACCTGATAAGCATAGCTCAAGGTTATGGTACGGAATTCGGTAACAAGCTGAGCAAAGGCCGCATGGCGCTGAAGCTGATCGCAGTGGGGAGAGCGAGCAGTCGTGACTAGCCGTTCATATAATTTCATATTGTTCTCCGTGAAAGGACATGATGGAATCGGTTGTCTGCATTCATATGGCCGCAAGGGCCGAAGCCTACTCTGTTGAGTTGGTTTCTGTTGCACATGGCAGAATATACAAATATAGAGCCATATGGTAGGGAAAAGGTGACCAACCTTGGCGAATTGAGTTTACCATTCACCAGGATCATGTGTCATCACAGATCTCGGGCAAGGTTTTACGCATATAGACACGCTGGTATCCCATTTCCGTTCGCCGCTCTCTCTCCACATATCCCAGGCGCTCATAGAGGGTAATATTCTCTGTCATATGCTCGTGGGTATAGAGATCGAGCACACTATATTTACGCCTACAGGCTTCGGCTTCCGCAAATGCCATAAGTAGACGCCCAACGCCTTTCCCTTGGGCACTTGGATGGACAGCCACATTATCGAGTAACAGAGAATTTTCTTGCTGGATTAACACAAGGATACCGATGATCTCTTCTCGCCATTCGGCCACAAACGCCAGATGCCGCTTCACAACTGTTACGTAATCGTCCAGCATAGGACCAGGTGGCTTCCCGATACGTGAAATGTAGGGTTTGTAGGCCAGTTCAACGCACTGTTTCATGGCCTCAACATCGGTGACTTCTGCAGTACGGATCAGGGGGTTACTTAGTATTGACATAATTATTTAGTTCCTTGTCATCCCTCCATCTCAGCCTAGATGAATCCCAATTTAGGGGATAGTGATATGAAGGCCCCGAATTTTAGGAAACGCGGCTCCATTCCGGGATGGTCCGCGCAAACATTGGTCTGCGGTCCTAATTCTTCTTATCCCCAAACCTAGAATGCGCCATCTCACTCTACAGAGCTTGTTCCCGCGATCGGATGGGTATATAATCATCTAAGAAATGAAGAGTTGTCGGTCTGAATGAGGGAGTCGATAATGAATGCTGTCTACTCACAGAAAAACCAGTATCACGGCATAAATGCCCATATGCATAGCCTGTGGCAAGGGATAGGCAGATGGAATCGGTTTCACAACGTACACATTGCGCAACTGCTAATGGGCTTAAAGAGCCAGCTATGGCCCATGGGATATACAGCGGAAACTGAAGAATCTCTACAAATCCGGCGGGTGACGGATTCTCCCCGTTTGCCTCGAGCAGACATCCTCATCGGTCATCTTGATCCGCACCGTTCCTTGCAACAGCCGACCAAAGGGTTCTCTACTACTCAGACCCTTCCGCTAGTTGAACTAATCGAAGATGATGAAGAGTTTGAACATCCTTTTTATGCCATTGCCCTCTATGAACGACTAACGCAAGAAAATCTGAGCATTCCCGTTGCTTGGGTCGAGCTACTCTCTCCATCCAACAAAGGCGGTGGTCTTGATGCCCAGGCTTATCGATCCAAACGGAAGAAGCTGTTACAAAGCGGGCTGGTCTTTGTCGAAATTGATTATTTACATGAAACGCCTTCTACATTTGAACATGTACCTGATTATACCAAAGAAGAAACAGAGAGCCACCCTTATCGGATAGCTGTACTTGATCCGCGCCCAACCTTTCAGAGTGGTCAAGTTGCGCTACACCAGTTTGATGTGGACACGCCAATACCCACCGTAGAGATCCCACTTCATGCCGACGATCGGGTTCTTTTTGATTTTGACAAAGTCTATCAAAAAACCTTTCAGGAAGCGCTCTACGGCTTTGACATGGACTATCGTCAGTGGCCGATGAACCTTGATCGCTATAGTAAAGCAGACCAGAAACGAATTGGACAACGTCTGGTAGCGGTACTCGGCGCAGCGGCTAGTCGTGTGAACCTAGAAGACACGCCTTTGGAGACCCAAGCAATAGAACTAGATGAGGCAAAAAAACGGGTCGCAGATCTTAATCAACAAGTGAATTAATCATTGACAAACAAAATCTTTACCCCAGCAATCATGTTATTGGGTACCCATTCGAACGCAGGTAAAAGCCTATTGGCCACGGCATTCTGTCGCATCTTGGCACGGCGTGGGATTCGGGTAGCCCCCTTCAAGGCCCAGAATATGAGCAACAACGCGGGCGTTACGCCAGAGGGTGGCGAGATGGGCCGTGCACAGCTGGTGCAGGCAGAGGCAGCGGGAATCTCGCCTCATACAGACATGAATCCAGTTCTGCTCAAGCCGGAGGCCAACCGCCGCAGCCAAATTATTCTCAACGGTAAAGTAGCAGGACATATCGAAGCCAAAAACTGGTTCGATATTAAAAAGATGCTCTGGGAAGAGGTAAAGGTGGCTTATGATCGATTAGCCGGTCAATTCGATGTCATTGTGATGGAGGGCGCTGGTAGTCCTGCCGAGATCAATTTGAAGCAGGGGGATATTGTTAACCTGCCCATGGCTCGTCATGCCAATGCACCATGCTTGCTAGTAGGCGACATTGATCGAGGAGGGGTCTTTGCTGCGCTGGCGGGGACCATGCTCTTGTTGGATCCCGCGGAGCGAACGCAGGTCAAAGGATTCCTCATTAACAAATTCCGTGGCGATCCTGCACTATTGGGCAATGCAACAACCCTACTACAAGAGAGAGCATTTGGCGTTCCGACTCTTGGTATTATTCCCTATCTGCCCGACCTCCAGATTGCAGATGAGGATGCAGTCGTACTGCAGAAAGATGCGCCTGCTTTCGTCACGCAAAATCCAAACCATTTGTCCTCTACCAACTCGAACATCGACATCGTCGTCATCCACCTTCCCCACATCGCCAACTTTGACGAATTTGATGCCCTCAAAGCGGAGCCAGGCGTGCAGGTGCGCTTTGTGGCCAGCGCGGCGGAGCTAGGGACCCCTCATGCCATTCTAATCCCAGGGAGCAAGGTCACCTTAGCTGATCTAGCGTGGATGCGAGAGCGAAAGTTGGATATGCCGATACTGGCAGCGGCAGCCCAGGGGGTTGTTGTCGTGGGCATCTGCGGTGGATATCAGATTCTGGGTCGCACCTTGGCGGATCCATTTGGTATGGAGGGACCGCCAAATAAACATGTAGGTGGGCTGGGTCTGTTGCCCGTATACACAGAGTTGAATCAGAGCAAACAGACCCATCAAGCCCAGCTTAGGCTGCGCCACGGTGAGATTGTCCATGGTTATGAGATTCACGTCGGCGACACAACCTATTTTGACAGCATCGAGCCATTTGGTACAATCATCCGCCGCGGCAGTCAGCCTGTCGAGATTGCCGATGGAGCCTCGACAAACGATGGAAAGATCTGGGGAACGTATCTTCATGGCATCTTCGAAAACGATGAATTTCGTCGCAACTGGCTCCAGAGCCTTGGCTGGGAAGGTACTCCCTATTCCATGCAGCAAATTCGGGAACAAGAGTACGATCGCTTAGCAGATGCTGTAGAAGAGAGGATTGGTTGGCCAGTGATTGAAGCATTGATCAAAGAAAATCAATGAAGCAAAGACAATGAAGCAGAATGCACGGAAAGAGCCTTCCAATGTCGTGTCGAGCCGCGCTTGGAGCTGTTTGGTTTTGCCATTGGCTCTTGTACTTGATGTAACTTTAGGCGATCCCACCAATCGCTGGCACCCTGTGGCGTGGATGGGAGCGGCCATTGGTTTCTTACAAAAACAGGCACCTAAGCACGGTCGGATTGCTCAATTTTTCTACGGTACGCTGATTGCCATAGGAGGTGGGTCAATTTGCGGGATAATTGGTGGCCTGCTGCTCTGGTTCAGTCGGAGAGTGCCAAAGCCCCTGACCATGCTGCTGGAAGCATATCTGCTCAAGATGGTCTTTTCACTGGGCGGATTGCTAAAAGCGGGTGAAGCAGTCAAAATCCCCCTATCCCAAGGGAATTTGGATGAAGCGCGGCAGCAGCTTGGCTGGCACCTAGTCAGTCGGGATACGACCCAATTAGATGAATCACAGGTCGCGGCAGCAACTATCGAATCATTGGCAGAAAACACGTCGGATAGTGTGATTGCGCCGCTCTTCTTTTATGCGATTGGCGGTTTGCCTGCGGCCTATGCCTATCGCTTTTTGAATACCGCAGATGCTATGTTGGGCTACCGAGATGCCGCCCGTGAATGGCTAGGAAAGGCTCCTGCTCGCTTAGATGATATGGCCAATATTGTGCCAGCTCGTTTAACAGCTCTTTTGATGATCTTCAGCGCTCCAACAATCAATGGGTCGCGCCAGAATGCATGGGCAATCTGGCGCCGAGATGCCGGCAAAACCAGCAGCCCAAATGCTGGACATCCGATGGCTGCCACAGCGGGTGCCTTGGAAGTGGAGTTGGATAAAGTTGATCATTATTCACTAGGAGAAGGGCAACGCCGCGCCCATTGGACAGATATCGACCGGGCGATTTGGCTGGTGCGGCTTGTGGTTGGTGTGGCCGTTTCCATAGGAACCATAGTAAGCCTGGTATGGCAAATGCAACATCGAAATCGGATTGACTCTGAAATCTAATGGGAACCTTAACATTGATCCTTGGTGGCGCGCGTAGCGGCAAGAGCCATCATGCAGAGAAGCTAGCCGCCGAGATCGGTGGAGATTCAGTGCTATATGTGGCCACGGCTCAACCATTTGATGATGAGATGAAGGCTCGCATTGCCCAGCACCAAGCCGAGCGTCCTGCTGGCTGGTCCACGGTGGAGGCTCCTAACCAAGCAGCGTTAGCCATCGAGAAGCATTATGCTACGAGCCAACTGCCAGAAAAAGTCGTCTTGCTCGACTGCCTAACGGTCTTGACCTCCAACCTACTCTTGCCTTTTGACGATCCCTTTGCGCCGGAGGTTGAGGTAACCATTAATCGCGAGACCGATGGGTTAATTCAATGTATTCAATCTACAGAGGCTCACTTTCTTATCGTCTCCAATGAAGTAGGGTTGGGGTTGGTCCCCCCCTATCCGTTGGGGCGTGCATATCGAGATCTACTGGGTCGAGCCAATCAGAGGCTGGCCCAGATAGCAGAGAAGGTACTCTTTATGGTTGCAGGTTTGCCTATGATTGTGAAGGAATGAATATCAGTAGGCAAACAAGCGACAGTGCGAAATGATGGGTGACTTAAAAAGTATTAGGAACTCAACTAATATCGGCATCAAGCTTTATTCAAAACATTCACTATGGCCAATCAACTGACGAAACCTCAATCTCTATCTCAACCAGCGGCGAAGCCAACCATGCGGCCCTACGGGCGTCATCTTTTCATCTGCAATCATGGGCTCTGCTGTGAACCCGAAGCAGCTGAAGCACTTCACAAGCGGCTTGGCGAGCTAAACAAAGAGCATGGGCGTAACAAGCTGCGCAATCCAGAACGAGTAAAGTGTACATTAACCGATTGCATGGGAGTCTGTCAGGATGGCCCTCTAGTGGTAGTCTACCCAGAGGGGACTTGGTATTCTCATGTGGACAAAGCGAAGCTGGAACGAATTTACCATGAACACGTCTTGGGTGGCGATCCGGTCCATGAACTGATTTTTCATAACCATTATCCCCAGGAGCAAACACCACTTTACGCTCCCCAGCTACGTGATGACGAGCCATTTATCGTCGAAGAGATTGTAGATAGTCAGGAAGTGGAGGGTAACCAGATTCCCGCGGTAGAGTCAGAAGCGGCAGAACGAGAAGCCGGAACGCTAGCCACCGAATCCACTGATGCTTTTATCGATCGTGAAAGCCAAGCCGAGGAGGTTCGCCGTGCGGTAAGGCGAGCCAAAAAGAAGAAGGGGTTGGTCATTGTCAACACGGGAGACGGAAAAGGAAAAACGACAGCAGCATTGGGTGTAATGACCCGGGCCTGGGGTCGCAAGATGAAAATTGGTGTCCTTCAATTCCTAAAGAATGAGAATGCCCGCTTTGGTGAGATTAAAGCGGCTGAACGTATGGGGCAAATCGATTGGATTTCCACTGGCGACGGCTGGACTTGGACAAGCCAAGATCAAGACGAAACGGTCAGCAAGGCCCGGTATGGTTGGCAGCTTGCCCAAGAACGCATTACCAATGGTGAGTACGACCTGCTGCTGCTAGATGAATTTACCTACCTGCTTCATTATGGCTGGCTGGATGCCCAAGAAGTAGTAGATTGGCTACGCGAAAATAAGCCCCCTATGCTCCACCTCATTATTACAGGGCGTAGCGCGCCTCAAACGCTGATCGACTTTGCCGATTTAGTGACCGAAATGAAGGAAATCAAGCATCCGTTTACCGAACAGGGGATCCGGGCACAGGCTGGAATCGAGTACTAAGAAAACGTTTGCCTTACCTCAACTTCGGTAAAGTGCCTCTAGACTGTTATAATGGTTTGTTATGAGCGATGAACTTTTACGTCCAGGCAATCTTGTCCTCTACAAACAGCAACCTGCGCGCATTTCCGGCATTCAAAGTAAGAAAATCTCCATTCAGGGCCAAAATGGTCAACAGTACAGTGTGCGCACAAAAGATGTGATGCTGCTCCACCCAGGACCAATTGACAGCCTCAATGCACTTGCTGATTGCAGCGGTGATATTGAGTCGGCCTGGGAGTTGCTTGCTGGTGAAAAGACTACGCTGGAAGAGTTGGCGGATCTAATCTACAACGCGTATACGCCTGCTACGGCGTGGGCAACGTGGGAACTTGTTCATGATGGACTCTTGTTCAGTGGCACGCCCGAAGAAATTTCCGTCCACGAAGAAGAGGCTGTCGAACAGATTCGCACCACGCGCGCCCACAAAGCTGCCGAGGCGGAAGCATGGTCTGCATTCTTATCGCGGGCTGCTCAGAACCAATACGCGCCTGAAGATGAGCGATATCTTTATGATGTAGTTGCCTTAGCACAAGAACAGAAAGAGCAGAGCCGGGTGCTGCGCTCGCTGGGGCGTACCGAAACGCCTGAAAATGCCCATGCCTTCTTGTTACAACTGGGTTATTGGAGTGAGTTCAACAACCCCTATCCTGACCGCTTTGATGTAGTAACCGAAACATCCGATCTGGCTTTACCAGACTTGCCTGAAGAAGAGCGGCGCGATCTAACCCACTTGGCAGCATATGCTATTGATGATGCAGGTAATCAGGATCCAGACGATGCGGTGAGTTGGGATAACGGTCGTCTGTGGGTCCATATTGCTGATGTAGCCGCTCTGGTTGCGCCCGATAGCCCTGCTGATTTAGAAGCACGCAGTCGGGGCACAAATCTGTACTTGCCAGAACAGACTGTCCCGATGTTGCCGCCCAAATCTGTCCATCTGTTGGGATTGGGGCTACATGAAGTCTCGCCGGCTCTCTCCTTTGGCATTGACACAAATGAAGATGCGGAAATCCTAAATGTGGAGATCGTGCCGAGTTGGGTACGGGTTACCCGCCTCTCTTATGATGAGGTGGAGCGCCAAATCCAAAACCCTGAATTTGAACCGCTCTATGAATTGGCTCGGCGCTTTGAAGAGTACCGCCTAGCCAACGGCGCTGTTGTAATCAATCTCCCAGAGGTCAAAGTACGGGTGAGCCGGGACGATAGAGGTAGTGGAAACGTTGAGGTGCTCTCCTTACCAAGCCTACGCAGCCGAGATCTTGTGCGGGAGGCCATGTTAATGACGGGTGCGGCCGTGGCCAGTTATGCCCAAGCCCATAATATCCCCATTCCTTATAGTACTCAGCCGCCGCCTGACGAAGAGCATGATTACAATACCAGCGATCCTTATAGCCTAAGTGCTATGTTTGCGTTGCGTAAGTCTATGCGTCCAAGTAGCCAACGGAGTAGCCCAGAGCCCCATTCTGGTTTGGGCATGGAGCATTACGTCCAAGCGACCAGCCCTCTCCGTCGCTATCTGGATCTAGTGGTTCACCAGCAGGTGCGTTCCCATCTGCGGGGCGAAGAACCCCTGAGCGAAAAGGCCCTGTTAGAACGAGTCGGGGCGGCAAACGCAGTCATTGGTGGCATCCGACGGTCTGAAAGGTTGTCGATTCGTCATTGGGTACTTGTCTATCTCATGCAAAATCCCACATGGCAAGGGGAAGGAATCATTGTCGAGCAGCGCGGTGCGCGCAGCACTGTATTGATTCCCGAGTTAGCATTAGAGACCAGCCTATTTGGACTACAAGATCGAGGGCTGGATAGTGTGCTGCAGATTGAACTCCAGAGTGTTGATCTGCCAGCCCTTGAGGCCCGTTTTCGCATCGAAAAATAGCGATGACCCATCACAGTAGATTTCTCGAGCGTGCGCGAAGTGCAGCTGATCCATCTGAGCAGAAGAGCATTTACGACAAATGGTCCTCAGCCTACGATGCCGATTTAGACGAACTAGGATACGTTGGCCCCCTCTCCGCAGCCCATCAATTGGCTCGTTATTTGCCAGAGACTCGCAGCCTTATTCTAGATGCGGGTTGTGGGACTGGTAAAGTGGGTGCGGAGTTGAAGCGGATGGGTTATTCCGCAATCCACGGTGCCGATATTTCCCAAGGTATGATGGATTTGGCCCAGCAACACGACTGTTATAGAAAACTCTTTTTGCTCGATCTAACCAAACGATTTGATCATTTGCCAGAGAAATACGACGCGGTTATTTCAGTCGGAATTCTTGGGCGCCTTATCCCCACGACCGTACTCTCAGAGCTAATTCAGATTACCAAACCGGGTGGCATCCTCTGCTTGACTATACGGGATAATTACACCGATGGTCGGAACTATAAAGCTGCAATCGACTTGCTGGAAGAGCAAGGTATTATTGAGCTATTGGCAGCAGATGTATTCGACTATATTATAGGCGAAAATCATGCTGCGCCCATCTGTATTTTGCAAAAGAATGACGTCTGATCAGCAGCGTAGTTAAACATGCAAAGGGCTGGACCATGGGGAATAAAAATAAAAATCACAAAGATAACACGGATTGAGCAAATTTCGTTTAAATCCCTGTTAATTTCAGGGCAGACATTCATCAACCCAACTGCACCACAGCATGATGAAAATCGAACAAAGATTAGAAGATTTCACAGATTCTTAATCTTTCTAGTCTTATCATCTTTGTTTAATTTACAGGGCAGACATTTTTCAATCCAACTGCACCACGGTATGATGAAAATCGAACAAAGATTAGAAGATTTCACAGATTCTTAATCTTTCTAATCTTTTCATCTTTGTTTAATTTACAGGGCAAATAATCATTCATTCAACTGCACCGCAGACGGATGAAAATCGAACAAAAATTAGAAGATTACGCAGGTTTTTTTATCTTTTTACTCTTATCATCTTTGTTATTTTCAGTGCAGTATACATTCCCCACACCACTGATAAAGAGGAGAATCTAAATGTCCAAAGAAGCGGAACTCATCCTAGATACCAAGGTTGATTTAGGTGAAGGGCCTATATGGGATGTTGAAAATCAATTGCTCTACTGGGTCAACATCATGGAGAGCGAGGTACTGATCTACAATCCCCAAACAGAACAAAATCGAGTCATTGATGTGGGTCAATATGTGGGGACAGTAGTGAAAGGGCGTTCGGGACTACTCTACTTGGCGCTTCATCATGGGTTTGCCAGCTTAGATCTAGCAACGGAAGAGGTCACATTGATTACCGATCCCGAGGCGGACCTCCCCACTAATCGATTCAACGATGGCAAGTGTGATCCGGCAGGTCGCTTTTGGGCCGGGACCATGTCCGTTGCCGAGGCGGGCAAAACTGGCTCGCTCTACATTCTGGACACAGATGGCTCATGTCGAAAGATGGTCTCGGATATTGCGATCTCAAATGGCATTGTCTGGAGTTTGGATGCCAAAACCATGTATTATATTGATACGCCAACTGGGACAGTTGATGCATTTGATTATGACCTAGCTTCGGGCAACATCGGCAATCGACGCTCGGTGATTACGATTCCAGAGGGTCAGGGCTTCCCTGATGGGATGACTGGTGATGCCGAAGGAATGTTGTGGGTTGCCCATTGGGGTGGACATCGAATAACTCGCTGGAATCCAGTCAACGGCGAGTTATTGGATACGGTCCATGTTCCGGCAGCTCAGGTAACGGCTTGTGCGTTCGGTGGCCCCAATTTAGACGAACTATATATCACCTGTGCGCGTCGAGGGTTAGATGCAACAGCATTGGCCGGACAGCCGCTTGCAGGCGGTCTATTCAAGGTCAGCCCCGGTGTCAAAGGACTTCCCGCTTTTGAGTATGCAGATGCAAATTAGGACTATTCCAGAAATAAGATCACCCATATCAGAGGAGAGTTTCGCACGTCTACGTGCGGCTTTGCTCTAAGCGTGCTTGGCACTCTCCACGTAGGGCAAGATATATCTTGCCCTACGTGAGCTCCCTGAATTCCTGATGAACCAATAAACCAAGGAGGAACCTATGTCCATCAAACAGTCAATCTGTTATCCACTTTTTAAACCAGCGGATGTAAGCCTGGAAGAGCTTATGGAAAGGGCCGCAGATATCGGTTATGCCGCTGTTGAAATGTGGGTACGTGGTGATGATTTTGATGAAGTTGTCGCCTTGGCACACAAGTACAACTTGGTCATGGCCAGCATGATCGGTCACAATTCGTTGCCTAATGGCCTCAATAAACGGAGCAATCACGATCGCATTGAGGCAGAACTCATCGAATCGATTGATATTGCTGCGGCAAATGGTATTCCTGGCTTGATCTGTTTCAGCGGCAACCGCCAACCCTATCAAAGTGAGGAGGATGCAATCAACGCCACGGCGGATGGGCTTCATCGGGCAGCATCCCATGCGGAGAAGAAGGGAATCAATCTGAATTTGGAGTTGCTCAATTCCAAAGTCGATCACCCCGGTTATCAATGTGACCACACAACATGGGGCGTTGCCGTTTGCGAAAGAGTCAACAGCCCGCGCGTCAGGCTGCTCTATGATATCTATCACATGCAGATCATGGAAGGCGACGTAATCCGCACAATTCAAGAAAATATTCATTGGATCGGACACATCCATACGGCAGGAAACCCTGGCCGCAATGATCTCGATGATAGCCAGGAGCTAAATTACACGGGTATCTGCCGGGCTATCTCGGCCACTGGCTATGATTTATATGTAGGCCATGAATTCAAGCCATTAGGGGATCCGCTAGAATCCTTGCAATTCACTTTTGATATCTGTAACCAGTAACTCAACAATCGAAGTTGAATTTGTATATCATTCGTAGAGCTGGGTTAAACTTGCAAAAATGTCAGCATCCTCTGCTGGAAATAGATATGCGGCAAGGTACCCAGGAACAGGTATATGACAAAGGTACGCATAATGGCTTAGTCATATACGACATTCGCTCCTAGTAATCCTTGCATCCATAAGTTATAGTAACGGCTCGCCATATAGATGATCAGGAAAACCCTTGTATCCTTGAAGACGGGTATTTTCTCTCTTTTCGGAATTTCTGAGAAAGGAGAACAGCACTTTTCGGGTCATCTATAAACATATCGCATCCGCCCGTAGGTGAGAATAGTCAAACAACAAAGACAACAGACTTTGAGAAAAAGAGATTTAGGCAAGGTGCAGGTTATGCTTGCCACCTTTACATACCGATTGATTTGCAAGCGACGGTTTGAGAAACAAGCCATCATTTTCAGAAAAATTTGAGTATAGTAGATACATTACTCTCATGGTCTTAGAGGATATTCCTGCTCATCTAAGCTGTACTCAGATCGCACAACACCGTCACTGTAGCCTAGAGGTCAGCGCTGTCTATGTTTTCTATTATCATTTTCACCTATCTCATTGTGTCTTTTGTGATCACAATGGCATTTGTCGCTCTTTGCAAAGCCTCCGCGCAAGCGGATCAAATCTCTCGCAGCCGATTTATCGATTACATTTCGACCCTCCACTCTGACGAATCAGCCGACTCTGATAGGAGTGAGTTGGCTGGTCATCGATACCTTCATCCCAACACACCGAGCGTTCTAGCCTCTGAAAAGACCAGAGCTCAAGCAGATCAAAGTACGGAAAGTGCCATTAGCAAGGGAAAAATACCAGAAGACGTCACTAGCTCTTTTTAGTCGACAATTAACAAAGCTCACAAGACAGTGTAATAGCTCCTAAACAGATTGTGGCAATCATGAATTTTGGCCACAACAAAACTTCCTTTATGATATAACCATAAGCCAACATTATTTCCCTGCCCGGCATACACCGGCTAACAGGAGACAAAATTATGACAAATCGCGCCTTGCAGCAAGCAAAGCCTCTTCAACCATTCCACGAAATTGCCACGGATCAGCATTCAGAATCTCAACAGAAATATCACATCTGGACCATTGGCTGTCAAATGAATGTGGCAGACTCTAACCACGTTGCTGCCGAGTTAGAGAAGATCGGCTATGGTCCGACCACTCAATTGGATGAAGCGGATGTGGTTGTACTGAATACATGTGTTGTTCGGCAGAGTGCTGAAAACAAAGCCATTGGAAAATTAGGTAGCCTAAAGCCCTGGAGAAATAAGAAGCCAGATGGGACATTGGCCCTCATGGGTTGCATGGTTGGTGTTAAGCCCAATCCTAAACTTCAAGCAGCCTACCCTCATGTGGATGTCTTTATGCCACCCAGTGAAGCATCCCCCTTAGTCAACCACTTATGTAAAGATGAGATCGATGCCGAGATGGCACTGATTGAACAAGAACAGTTGGCCAAACGCTATCAGAGGCAGGACGGTACAGATGCCAGTGGAAGTACCCAATCCATCAAGCATTTGGCCCTTAACGGTGAAGCCCCTGTGGCAGCCCATGTACCGATTGTGTACGGCTGTAGCCATGCTTGCACCTTTTGCATCATTCCTTTCCGAAGGGGGGTCGAGCGCAGTCGGCCTGTTGACGAAATCGTTACTGAGATTCAAGGTTTGGTTAAACAAGGCGTGCGAGAGGTAACCCTGCTAGGCCAGATTGTAGATCGGTATGGATATGACTGGCGAGAAGAGGGATTAGGCAGTAGCCAAACCGTTACGGCCTTTAATGGTCTAGATGAAGGAAGTATCCCCGACTTGGCTGATTTGCTACACGAAGTCAACAAGATTGAAGGGCTATGGCGAATTCGTTTTCTTACCAGCCATCCGAATTACATGACTGACCGTATTCTTGAGACGGTGCGCGATCTGCCCAAAGTTTGTGAGCATATTGAAGTACCTATTCAGGCGGGTGACGATGAGGTACTCGAGACCATGCGTCGCGGCTACACCAATGCTGACTATCGTAAGTTGGTCCAACGCATCCGCGAGATCATACCCACTGCGGCCATTCACACAGATATTATCGTCGGTTTCTGCGGTGAAACGGCAGAGCAATTTGAAAGGACGTGGGAGGTGCTGTCTGACCTGCGGCTAGATAAGACCCACTTAGCTCGCTACAGCCCTCGTCCTGGAACGGTCAGCGAGCGTCGCATGATCGATGATGTACCCGATGAGGAAAAAGTTCGCCGCCACAAAGCCTTAGAGGCTCTTCAAGAAGAAGTCTGTAGCGAAATCAATGCCCTATTTTTGGGTGGGACAGTTGAAATCTTGGTTGAAGAGGCCTATAAAGGTAAGTGGAGAGGCCGCACCCGCCAGAATAAACTGGTCTTTGTAGAGAGTGATTTACCACTTCGGGGGCGGCTTATCGAAGCAGAAATTACCTGGACAGGTCCATGGAGTATGCAAGCTCGTTTTGTACGGGATGTGTCACCTGAGTCTGTATAGATGACCAGAAAATCTTGTCCTCTATTAAGGCGCAATCTCAGCAGAAAAGGCTGGCAGGTAGTGGTGATAGAGTCTGCCTATCGTCGTCAGCTGAATCTCGTCGATTCGTCCACTTAATCCTTGAGAGTTGACTGTAATCCTCGCCAAATCGCTTACTCTTTCGGATCGAGCATCTTCAGCAAGGACTTGGCCTAGGGATGGTACCCCAATAGAACCTTGAATAAGGCTAGACTTTCCCGGTGAAATGACCATCGTCGAGAGAGAAAGGCTTGCAGACCAAGTTGATTGAATGGTTACTGTGTATCGATCCGCCATGATACCTTGGTTAGCAAGGGTCAGTGAGTAGAGGGCCGTTTCCCCTACGAGAACCTCACGCATAAGTGTCTCGACTGAAAGTTCTGCGGCATAGTTGGGATTACTGCTCGTAAGTAACTGGATTTGCTGCACGGATCGTCCAGTGCCTTTAGAAATCGCTTCCACGGTTGTGGTATTTGTGAAAATATTGGGTGCCGGCAGTTGATCTGTGGGCGAGATTGTAACCGCGATATCAATAACTACCGATTCTCCTGGCAAAATTGTAACACTTTCCTTAGAAAGGCTCACAGGCCAAGAGGATGTAACCGTCAGTGTGTAAACATCACTAACCATCCCCAAATTCGTTAATGTCACCGAGTAGACCGCATCCGCTCCCAGCGTCGCTTCTAATGCTGAAATTTCTGCAGAGAGCGCAGCATCATAAGTACGCCGGGCTACGGTTATGAAACGAGCCGTGGGCACTCCCCAGTTGCCATCCCCATCCTGCCCTTCTACAAAGATAGTATGACGACCAGGAAGCAAATCATCTGTTTGCATTGATGTTACCAGTGTGGCAACTTGATTCTCTGATCGACTATTCGGGATAGCTTCGGCATTAAATGGGTAAAGTCGGGTTCCGCTAATCCAAGACGGGACATCGATGCTATAGCGAGCAGCAGAAATGACTTGGGTGGGCTCACTACCCCACGGGCCATTGCTATCATACCGAGTGTCATCGACCATCGCTGTCAGCGTAATTTGGTCAGTAGGTGAAATGATTTGAGCACTCAGATGCACTTGGGTAACCTCAGGGCCAGCCGGCAGTTGGTAGGGTAAGCGTGCGGCCTTAAAGCCATAGAGTAGTGCTTGAATGTTATCTTCTAAGATATTGCTCTCAAAGATTGAACACGATTGGAAAAACTCAGTGCCTAATTCAAATGTGTAGGCAGCCACCCCTAATTCACCGTAGGCCCAGTCATCGTTAACACCGTCAGCTTGATAAAGACAATTTGTGCTGCCAGATTGACAGACGCCGTACCCAGTAAAGTACCCAAATTTGCGGCCCAACGTAGCCAATCCTTGACTATTGGGCGCCGGCTCTTTACTCCACCCCCATGGAAAGAGCACCAGTTCACTGTAGCTATGGACCGTAATCATGATGCCAGACGTATCGGGCGATGCTGGCTCCGTTAGACCGGCAGGCCGAGTGTCAGAAAAGATTGAACTCATATACGCTTGAAGAGCCTGGGTTTCTGGTTCGGAGGCAGGGGCCGTCCCGCGATACGTTTGTGTGCAGGAATTGCTGCTTGAACAGTTGAAACCATCACACTGGTTCCACTGAAAGCTGCTATTTCGGTTTAGGTCCACGCCACCGTGATAGGTAATCGACGGCGTGCCGGGACAGGTATCACTAGTCAGGTTACGATTCTTGCGCCAGTAAATAAGGTTCTCTGCTTGTTTGCGACCATCAGGGTTGCCGTGAGGAACGATATGAATCTCGGCATAGTCTAAGAGCCAAGTGATATCGGCGTCGACCCCATAGCGGGTCACAAGTCTCTCAGCGAAGCGGGTTACCAGCTCTGATGTGGTCAGCTCTCGGGCATGGACGGCAGCAAGAACAAAGAAGCGGGGTTTGGGCAACATATTTTCTTGGTTGGTCAGGATGGCAGCGTAGATGTCATAGCCATCTACACCACCGGGTATCTTCTTATCCCACGAATCGCCAATATCAACCCATTGGACCAGATTTGGATTATTATTGGCTAGTTCCCTTAGATCAGCGTAGGTTTCTTCGACTGTTCGATAACAGGAAAAACCAGGTATCCCTACGCCTCCGCCATGCGCGCTACTTCCTCCAAAAGCGCCAAACGCATTATTGCGTTCCAACGCGCGTATCTGCTCTACTTGGGCAAGCCTCTTCATCCTATCGGCATCGACATTCACTTGGAAGCCAGATGCCTCTAACTCCATCCATTCCTCGTAGGTAACGAGTGCGGTAAGATATCCGTCTTGACGTGCCACAGCCCAGACATCATATCTATTCACCAAATCAAGGATCGAGGCATCCTCCTCGATTTGAACGCGGACAACCCACAATTTGTCGAAAGCCTGCCCCTCATTTAGTAACAGATCGAGCTCTGCACTTGTACCATTCTCCTGTTGGTTAATGGAGGAGTTCTCGGCTATCTCAACAAGTTGGTCTTCGCTGCTCACCTTGCCTGATATCTCAAACGAATGAGTCGGTAAAGCGTCATCAAGTGTCACTCCGTTGGTCACCTCTGCTCGTACAACAGGGGTTGGAGGAAGCGCAAAAGTCACGGCAAAGATTAAACTGGTACACAAGAATGAACAGACAGAAATGGAGATGGCAATGGCTTTAGGTAGACTCATTTTGGGACACTCTCTCTGCTTTAGGTATTAGCCAAATGCTATTGGCCAAATCCAAATTGCAAAACGCTAAAAAAGATGATGGCCATTAAAATAACGCCTAGGAAAATACCGAAGATCTCCAGATAGACCCATCCTTGAGCCACGCGCAACCAAACTCGATTCCAGTTTGTTGAGGCTCGCTCTCGGTCTTTGTAGATTCGCTGGGCCATATAAAACTTGGTATCGGCAATCTCTTCCCTGGGAATCTCTTCCCACCCTGCAGCCTGAAAAATGCGCGGGAATGCCGTAACCAGCCAATGGGCCGCATACCCTAAGGGGAGTACCCAAACGACGATAAAGGTAACACAACCAATGAGAATATTCAGCCAGGACCAATTTGTGACTCGTAACGCATCCAGCAACGCAATCCAGTTCCATGCCAAAAAGAGTAAGGCCGGTGAAGCCAACATCCAGTGCCATAGTCCACCGGCCGTTGGTGTTACTTCTAACAGGTCAACATCAACCTTAAGACGCTCAATCTTCTCTGTGCTCATATGTATTGTCGCAATAGTGTAAAGGTCACACACAACGGTCCACGCGGCACTCCCTATGCGACTCTAGCCATAAGTGTGATTTTTGTGGAACTGCACTTTTTTTCTTTATTCATTGCCAATGGACTTCTGGGCGATGGCGATTCCGCCATCTCCACCCAAGCCCAATAGGATAGCCGACCATTTTGGCTACATCACCCACGATTCGGATAATCGGGACATAGAATAGAGCTAGCAATCGCTGGCCCCAAGCAAGCTCTTTCGCTACAATTCGCAAACGCTGCCAAGGTCGAGAACAGTATACCACCCCGCCCGTACAAAGGGCCATCCAGCCTAACCAAGGTAAGATAGGGCTCCACAGGATGTAGCAGACAAGGAGTGGCATTATGATCAAATAGGTAATGTAACGAATTGCGTGGCGCTTACGCCACAGATCGGCTTTGCCATCCCCTCTGGCGTAGAAGAAGTACTGCCGCCAAAAACTTCTTAGCGTATCTCGAGGGCGAAAATAGGCAATCGCTTTCGGTGCCCAAACAAACCCTGAAGTAGCATAAGGGCGCTGAGCGTTGACGGCAAAATCAAAGAGCAGATCTTCGCAATAATCGAGCCATTCTGGATAACCGCCAGCTGCAGCCCAAGCTGCTTTGGTGAAGGCAACAGACCGGCTGCTAGGCAGGAATTTGTCGGGATCAATATCCTCATGCAATGGCAGAACGGTTGCACCCATAGCAGCCGTAAAGGCCGAATCAACATCTGGGAGAAAGAAGCCTGCTACCGCAAGGGGCTGGGCGTGTTCAGTAGAGTCTATCGTGCTTTCCCACGGCTCGATCAGATTGTCCAGCCAATCGAGATCTAAACGCACCCCAACATCAGTCACAGCAATCAGGGATCCTTTGGCAGCCGCAATTGCCACATTTCGTCCCCGGCTAATGTTGGCTTTATCCTCGATCAAGAGCGTAAGGTTCGATAATCTCCCCAAACGATTAAAGTCAAGAATAGCTTCGACTGTGCCGTCATGACTTCCCCCATCGCAGATAACGACTTCGTTAGGCTGACGCGTCTGAAGAGCAAGAGAATTCAACAAACGTTCCACATTAGGTGCATCATTCAAAACAGTGAAGATTACAGAAACTTCCACAGATTGTCCTACAGCTCCTTGATTCACTATTCCCCAATCCCAAGCCACCAGCCACCAGCCACCAGCCACCAGCCACCAGCCACCAGCCACCAGCCACCAGCCACCAGCCACCAGCCACCAGCCACCAGCCACCAGCCACTACATTGTACTCGATCAAAGTAGAATCATACATAAATGGAGTTACTGCTTGAATCTGGTATAATTGACATAGATATCGTTTGTACAAGCTTAGGCTTTGTTTCTTGGCATCGGTCTATATTGTCAAAATGAAGGGAGGGAGGGATGGGGCAGCGCATTTATGTTGCGCTAGATTTGGAAACAACTGGTTTGAATCCACGCCGGAACCAGATCATAGAGGTGGCCGCAGTACGCTTCCAGGGAAGCCATATTCTAGATCGCTTTAGCTCCCTAGTCAACCCTGGCATGCCAATCCCGCTAGAGATTCAACAGCTAACTGGCATTACCGATGAACAACTCTCTAACGCACCTGGATTACATGTCGTTCTCCCTGAGTTAAGGGCATTTGTTGATCGCCAGGTTGCTGCAACAGTCGCTCATAACGCAGGGTTTGACCTAGGGTTCCTTCAAGCTGCTGGACTTAGATTCAACCGTCCAAGTTTTGACACCTTTGAGCTGGCTACAATTCTATTGCCAAATCGCTCAGGTTATAGTTTGGGTCAACTTTGCGAAGAAGAAGAGATTCCCCTGGTTACAGCCCACCGCGCCTTAGATGATGCTCAAGCGACAGCACAACTCTTTAACAAGCTACTTGAATATATAGAGCAGCTCCCCACCGTTGTCCTTGATTCAATTGTTCAGTGTGGAACCTTTGACCAGCATCTTGATAGGTATGGAAGCCATCTATCCTACGCCGCAGGCGAGCAGGATTCGTCCTCCTGGTCACTGCTGCCCCTCTTTCAGGCCGCTCGAGGAGTACCTTCGCAAAAAAATAAATGGAATAGATCACCGAATTTTTCCCGTTCAAAGAGTGTAAACGACGAGGTATTGCTTACTCAGAGTGAGCCTTCAGGTGGTGAATCTTTAGAGAATGACCTGTCATTCAGCGTTACGCCCGAAGCAGTAACTTCAGAGCTTGCTTATTCAGGGGTAGGGCCTCTGGAGCAGCGGGAACAGGACGCAGCGAGAGCTGGGGCAGGGATAGAGCAGATCCTTGGTCCAGAGGGTCCATTCGCCCAAATTGGGGGTGACTTCTATGAGCATCGCCCTGGTCAAATTGCTATGTCTCAGGCGATCCTCCGATCATTGCAGAATAGTGAGCATTTGCTGATTGAGGCGGGCACGGGGACGGGCAAAAGCTTGGCATACCTTTTGGCCGCAGCCCTTTGGTCAATGCAGAGTGGTGCTCGGGTGGTAATCGCCACCAACACATTGGCACTACAAGATCAACTGTTGGACAAAGAACTACCCCAGCTTCAGTCCATCTTACAGCAACTAGAGCAGGCTAAGGTCACCCAGTCCAAAAATCGACGGACACATTCCGAACGAGAGCAGCAAGAGGGCTATGATGTGGTGACTACGGGGCTCCTCAAAGGACGCAGCCACTATCTCTGCACGCGACGATTTCGCCAGTGGGTTAGCGGTCGTTCGCTTTCCAGTATCGAGATGCATATGGCAGCCAAAATACTGGTCTGGCTATATCATACCCAAAGCGGTGACAGCGGGGAGCTGCTGTTGCCCAATCATGCCATGCGTTCCATCTGGTCTCACATTTGCTCGGACGCGACCACTTGCGCGCCCGAACGATGTGGAACAGCCCATCCAGGCCAAGGGGGGGCGACCATATTCTTGCCGGAACTGATGGAGCGGAATATTGATTTCTACTATGAAGCCAAGAGAAAGAGCGAAGACGTTCATCTACTGGTTGTTAACCATGCGTTACTTTGGGCAGATATTGCGAGCCATGGCCGTCTGCTCCCTTCCTATCAGCATATCATCATTGATGAAGGCCATCGCTTAGAGGAGGTGGCCACTCAACAATTCACCTACAAGGCAGATTGGACTCAACTCCAGAATCAGCTAGGCCAACTCGCCTCTAGCGGCTCTTTGATGCAAGCGTTGCGCTCTCTGCTCCAGACACGTGCGGGTGTTAGGTTTTGGGATACAAGTGGTGGAGATCCGAGCAAGCGCTATCAAAGCCCTGGGGATGCTCCTTCTCTAGATCTCAGCCACAAGAGCGAGCAGGTGCATGAGGTGTTGCTTAGCATGGATCAGCGACTGCAGCGGATACGAATCGCTCTCAAACATTTCACAGAGCGGTTAACCAACTTCTGCTTAGAATTGAGCGATGAGCGCGTCGATATAGGATATGCGCAGCGAATTCACCTAGACAGTGGACTACGCGCCCAACCCTATTGGAGTGAGATTGAAATCGATTGGGATCGTTTGAGCCATCAAACTCTGCAATTATTAGAGGAAGGGTGGGCCGTTAGCCAACATCTTGAAGACGCTCACTGGTCTCGACGTGAACCTCACAGCACTCGGCTTCGCGAGCTGCAAGGCATATTACAACAGACGCGAACGTTTGTAGAACAAGTTGATGGGGCATTGCTCTATCAGGGTTCCCTCCCAAACGGTGCGGCCGGTGGCCAGATAGCTTGGTTAGAAATTAACAACAGCAATCGTGTACTAACGCTGCAAATTGCTCCCACATCTGTGGCAGACAGGCTGGATGAGGCACTGCTTCAGAGCAAAAAGAGTGTAATTGTGACTGGGGCAACCCTCAACAGTGCAGACGATTTTCAGCACATCAAAAACCAGCTCGGGTTTCATCATGTCCAGTGTGAAAGTGTTGAGAGTCCTTTTGATTACGAAGAGAGTACCCTGTTGCTTATGCCGCAGGACATGCCGTCACCGAATCATTCAAATTACCAATCTGCCGTAGAACAGGCTATCATATCGGCAGCAACCGCATCGAATGGTCGCACGTTGGCGCTTTTTACAAGCAACAGACAAATACGGGTAACGGCCAACGCGATCCGAGAGCCGCTTAACCAAGTTGATATCCGTGTATTAGAACAGACTAGTGGTAGCCGACGGCACCTCTTGCAGGCATTTAGAGCCAATCATCGCTCTGTTTTGTTGGGTACGCGAACCTTTTGGGAAGGAATTGACCTGCCGGGTAATGTACTTACGACGCTGCTGATTGTACGTTTACCCTTTGCCGTACCCAATGATCCGCTCTTCGTGGCCCGAAGCGCCCAATATGATGACCCGTTTAGCAGCTATAGCGTACCCGATGCCGTCTTGCGCTTTCGCCAGGGCTTTGGACGCCTTATTCGTCGGCGCACGGATCGAGGTAGCGTTGTTCTGTTAGATAGCCGGATATGGCAGAAGAAATATGGGCAGGCATTTCTAAACGGCTTGCCAGTCTGTACCATTAGCACGAGTTCACTCAATGCAATTGCAGAAGAAATTACAGCATGGCTTCCCAACATTGCTAACTAGATATAGGCAAGCCCCCCAAACAGCCGATCCTGTTGGTGCCATATGGCGCAGCCTGCGTCAGCCGTGGCTGTTGCTTATACTAGGTCTAAATGCTCTTCTGCTGATATTGGCAGCGTTGATTATTCCACAAGTACCAGCAGAAATTAGCAATGATGGGCCGGCCACCAGTCGCTGGCTTCTCACTGTTAGCGCAGAGTATGACAGCTTGGGGCAGGTGATGCAAAACCTGGGTCTGTTCGATGTACTTCACAGCCTCTTATTGCGAATCCTCTTTGGCTTGATTGGGTTGGTGATCGCCGTTCATTTGGCGGATCTGATCGCAGCCGCTCTCTCCTTTCGCCGACTTGAAAATCTCCTAAAGCTTGAGACGAACGAAGCCACTGAACCGCTGCTCCACGCTTACCCCAATGCTCTTTACCGGGTGCGGCGTTCGGTTCCGCAACAAGTTGAGGCCACTGTAGAACGGGTGGAGAAACATCTCCAAGAGAACTTCCCGCAACGTATTCGCAGCCAGATCGCATTGAAAATGCCAGCATACGCCGATGGGGATAGTGATGATAGTGATGATCACCAGGAGATAGACACCTTCGTGCTCCAAGAGCGTTTTCTTGCTTGGCGCAGTCAGTTAGCTACCTATCTGCGTCCGCTGCTCATGTTGGGTCTCTTAATGGCATTGATTCCGGTTTGGCTGATCATTACCTTTGGATGGGAGCTGCATCCTCCGCCTCTTGCACCAGGGGAAATCATCGCTTTTGATCCCCAAGGCGTATTATTTCATTACCAAGTCCAGACAGGTTCAATGGATGAGAACGTAGACAATGAATTAGGGCGCGTTTTGCATATCGAGAGCGGTGACGAAACAACGGCGATTCCGCTGGACAGAAACAATAATTTGCGATTCAATCAAGTAGATTTTGAATCGAGCGCTGGGCCACCGGGGCTTTTCATCAAAACGGCAAGCGGGAACGAAAGTCTCATACTACCTGGTCAATCCCAACTTCTTGCCCAGGTAGGGCTGGTCTTTTCTGGCGAGGGTCATGAAGAAACGGTGCTTATACCGCTTCAGTTTAGCGCGCTACGCATTGTACGGAGTGATCAAGCCGGAATTCCTGGCTTTGTCATGCAGGTTCTCAATCAGCAACAGGATGCCGTTGGCCCCCCCATACATGTTGATGGTAGTGAGAAGACGATTATTGAGCTGGAATCTGTTCGTGAAACCCTCCATATTGAACCCATGCCAAGCTTAATTGTCGAAGCACGCTATCTACCAGGGGCGTGGTTACTTTTGGTGGCGCTAGTTCTTGTTGTAGTCGGTGCCATTAGTTATTGGACGCGCACTGGTTTTTTGCTCGTTCAGATTTCTCCTTGGGCCTCTAGTCACACAATCACCATTGGTCAAAGCGACATAAGAACGGAGATTGAGGCCATTGAGGAAGTGTTGATGGATAAGTAGTAGGTGATTGGAAATGGCAGGGAGTAAGATACGGGATGGCAAGTCGTGAACGTGAAAGATGAACAGCAGATAGGTCCAGCTTCTCAACCTTCAACGATAACAAAACCCTTTATTATTGGTGTGGCTGGTGGATCCGGAAGCGGTAAAACAACCATCAGTAGTGAGATTCGGCGTCTCATTGGTGATACTCACCTGACGTACATCCAGCACGATAGCTACTACCAAGAAATCGGCCACTTAACATCAGAGGAACGATCAGCCCGGAACTATGATCATCCAAATAGCTTAGAAACGGATTTGCTCATTGAGCATCTCATCCGACTGAAAGAGGGTCAGTCAGTTGAGGTACCCAGATACGATTTTGCTATTCACAATCGTGAGGCAGAAACGGATAGTGTCTATCCCGCACCGATTATTCTCGTTGAAGGGATTCTCATCTTTGTTGATCAGCAGCTACGGAAGCAGATGGATATGCGAATCTTTGTTGATACCGACGCCGATCTGCGCTTTATTCGACGGTTGCAGCGGGACATGTCAGAAAGAGGCCGCTCGTTCGATTCAGTCATTGAGCAATATATGACGACTGTTCGTCCCATGCATCTGGAGTTTGTTGAACCTAGCAAGCGCTATGCCGATATTATCGTGCCAGCCCACGGCTATAATCCGGTTGCTATGGATATGATTATCTCTCGCATCGAGGCAATTGTGGAGCAGTATACTTCACCAGGAAAGTTGTGTCCTGACTCTTGACCAATCCACTGAGGGAAATTCCAATAAGAGAGGGGGTTCTCTTCGTGACGGAGAGAAGGTATATTTTGACCATCTATACTTCGCCAGAAAAATCTTGTCCTGGGGCTTTTGTCCAATTTACTCTGTAAAACTCAGAACAGGGAGGACAGAACGTTTCTGGCCATCCCCTATATGAGTAGAGCTAGATGCCCGGATCCAGCCAACGCCCCCAGAACGGAGTGAGAAATGCAGCAAGAATCGAGGATACCGATCGTGCTGGATGCAGGTCCAGCCGTCCATCAATCCGCTGGGTTGAGTCGGTATACAGAAGAGCTAATTCGCCATTTGAGCAAAGACGAAAGGCTCGATCTGAGTCTATTTTACAACAGTCATAGTGGTCACAAGCTCCCCTACACCCTGTCGGAAGTGCCGAAGCAGACAAGAAAACTTGGTCAGCTTCCTTGGCGGCTTGGCGTTCTGTTGAGTCAGCTAGTGAGGCGCCCCATTTTTCAACAGGACATTTTCCCCCCATCGTTCCAACCATTACATCAGCCATCGCATCCGTCGGCTAGTCATCAGGATACTGTGGCTATTTACCACGCTACCGAGCACCTTCTGCCATGCTTGCCGTTGCCTACCGTCCTAACTGTCCATGACCTCATCTTTGAACGCTATCCCCAACATCATACCTTACGCAACCGTCTCTACCTCCGCTTGGCTATGCCTCTTTTTGTACGGCGAGCGACCCAGATTATTGCAGTCAGTACTTACACGAAAAATGACTTAGTAGAACTTTATGGAACGCCAGAGGAAAAGATTACAGTCATATATGAAGGTGTTGATCAGCGTTTTCAGCCAGCCAGTGCCCTTGAAATTGAGCGAATCAAAGCACGATACAGTCCGGGGCATCCCTATCTTTTAATGGTTGGCACCCTAGAACCGCGCAAAAATCACATTGCAGCCATAAAAGCTATGCTCCATCTGAGAAACGCCGGTTTGCCTCATAAGCTGCTAATTGCTGGTGGGAAGGGGTGGTTATTTGACCCCATTCAAGCTCAGGTGAAGCAAATGGAATTGGAAAATGATGTGATTTTTGCCGGCTTTGTCCCTGACGATGACTTGCCCGCGCTCTATAGTGGTGCCACATGTGTACTCGTCCCGAGTCTCTACGAAGGGTTTGGTTTTAGCGTAGCTGAAGCCATGGCCTGTGGAACGCCTGTGATCTCTAGCAAAGTGAGTAGTTTGAGGGAAATCGGTGGTGATGCTGCGATGCTGCTCGACAAACCGGAGGATGATGAAGAACTGGCGGCCCAAATCCGCATCGTGATTGAGGAGCCAGACGTGACCAAGGCCCTTTCGGCTATGGGAAGGAAACAAGTCGATAGGTTTCGGTGGGATACCACAGCGAAAGAGACGGCGGATCTGTACCAATCGATTCACAATAGGTGGATATAGGTACGGGAATTAACTACCTTAGTCACTTGGCGAGGTCATCCTCGGATAAAGCGCGCAAGTTATTTATGATGCATTTCTTACGAAATCGGAACTCCCCAAGCAACTCCATATACTCGCTTAAAAAATATAGATTGTGCTACAATACCGTTAAATTTTCCACATCTATACTCCGCTCCGTTTGAAAACCGTAATTTGGTTACTTTGGTAGAGCTACGGAATACTATGGTTTTCAAATCGACCGCGGTATAAAATAACCAACCAAAGGAAGACGCAAATGGCAAAATCCTACAGTGCAACGATGTTAGGTACGGGTCTGATCGGCATGTTTTATACCATGGCCCTTCACGGGCAGCGCAGCCGAGACAATGTTGGCATGGTCTATTCACGTACAGAAGAGCGGGCCAAGAGCTTTGCCAGCGACTGGAACATTCCCAAGTATGCCACGGATATGGCCGCTGCCATCAATGATCCGGATACGAATGTGGTGGTCATCGGCCTGCCTAACAACCTCCATGAAGAAGCCGTGCGCCTCTGCTGTGAAGCGGGCAAGGCTGTTCTCTGTACCAAGCCACTGGGGCGCAATGCAGCCGAAGCCAAACGAATGCTCGATATGGTTGAGGAAGCGGGCATTTTTCATGGATATCTGGAAGATCTAGTCTACACGCCTAAGACGCTCAAAGCCATTGAGGCCACTCATAATGGTGCTGTGGGCAAGGTTCTTTGGGCTCGCTCTAGAGAAACCCACCCTGGTCCCCACAGTGATTGGTTCTGGGATAAAGAGCAATCAGGCGGCGGTGCGATTATTGATTTGGCCTGCCACTGTATCGAGATTAGCCGCAGCTATATCGGTAAAGAGGTCAAGCCCATTGAAGTGATGTGCTGGGGGGACACTCAGGTCCATCCCATTGAGGCAGAGGACAGCGCCATTGCTTTGGTCAAATATGCTTCTGGAGCCATTGGTCAATTTGAGGTAGCTTGGACCTTCCGGGGTGGCATGGATCTGCGAGATGAGGTCTCTGGTACCGAGGGAACCATCTGGACCAATCACTTCTTACGCACCGGCTTTGAGATGTTTACTGCTGTTGGTCAAGGTGGCTATGTAGCCGAAAAGGCCGAAGGAGAGACCGGCTGGCTCTTCCCTGTAGGCGATGAAGTTTCCGAACTAGGCTATGTAGATATGTTCTCAGATATGTTTAACTCTATGGACAAAAATGAGCAGCCCATTGAAACGTTTTACGATGGCTATGTAGTTAATGCCATTATGGATGCTTGTTACAAATCCATGGATTCTCGTCAATGGGAGCCGATTCTTCTAGAGGATTGGCGTGGTTCAGAGGAGTCTGGTGAGACTGAGATCTTCCGCAACTATGATGAAAATCATCTGCTGGTAAAGGAAGAGGTTATGCCAGACGGCAAGACCAAGGTCATTTTGAAGGAAAAAGCCACAGGAAAAGTCATTCAGCGAGTTGAGTAATCCCTATGCAACCCAATCCCTTACGAACAACGGTTATTGGTAGCTATCCTTTCCCCTCCTGGTTGGAATATGCCGTGGTCCATCTGGACCAATTTGGCAGTGATGAGCTAAAGGAGATGCAGGATGATGCCGTCGTCTGCGCGCTCCATGATCAATTGGCTGCTGGTCTGGATGTAATCACCGATGGTGAACAGACTCGGCTGGACTTCAACCTCTCTTTTTATGGTTTTTTAGAGGGATTGGGTGATCCCGATCCACCACGCCGAAACTATGGTCCACCAGCTCACGATCAACGAGGCAAGCATGAGATTGTAGGGGAATTGGCTGCACCAGAAGGGTTGGGGACGGTTGAAGAATTCCAGCGCTTACAGAGATTGGCACCAGGGAACGTTACCCTCAAGGCCAGCGTACCGGGGCCATACACCTTGAGTGGACGCCTGAAACCCAATCGACAATACACCGATCGGTATGCAATCACCGAAGCGCTCATCCCCATTGTCCGCCAAGAGTTGATCGCTTTAGTCGAAGCTGGCTGTACGGAGTTAACGGTCGATGAGCCTTCTATGAGCTGTTATGCTTATCGTGAAGATCCGGTGCGTTTTGTGGACATCTTCAACCGAACGGTAGAGCCGATTGTAGGTAAGACCCGCCTATCGACCCATTTATGCTTTGGCAACTTCAAGGGCCACGCCGTTAGCGACCGCCGGTATGCGCCCATGTTTCCCGCATTCCTCGATATGACCTTGGATGAGATTCATGTGGAAATGGCCAGTCGCGAGTTGTCTGAGCTAGAGATCATAAAGACCATAGTCGAAAGGGTGGACGTGGCAGTCGGAATTATCGATGTGAAGAGCTATTTCATCGAATCACCCGAGGTGATAGCCGACCGGGTCAGGAGCTGCTTGGCCTATGCAGCTCCAGATCAGCTCGCATTTGCACCCGATTGTGGTTTGAGCCAAACTGCGAGATGGGCCGCCAAACAGAAGCTACAGAACATGGTTCGAGGCATAGAGATTGTACGTGAGGAATTGGGCATTGCTTGAATGAATACCCCAAAATGATTAAACCGCTCTTACAAGACAACGCTTTTCTAACTGACATACAAGAGAAGGCCCACCAGCCAGATCAGCTTCATATCTGGTGGTTGGGCCAAAGTGGATTTTTGGTTCAGTGGCAGGGCAACCACCTGTTGCTGGATCCCTACCTCTCGGACTCGTTAACCAAGAAATATGCCAACACTCCCAAGCCCCATGTACGCATGACAGAGCGGGTCATCGAGCCGCAGAAGCTCGACTTCATTGATGTGGTCACCTCTAGCCATAACCACACCGACCACTTGGATGGGGAGACCTTGATTCCCCTTTTGACCGCTAATCCAGAGTTAACTGTCATTGTACCAGAGGCAAATCGCTCCTTTGCCGCAGATCGCCTACAAGTTCCGGCTGGTCGCTTGACGGGAATCACCATTAACGAGCCTCAGCCAGTAGATGCCTTTACGTTCCATGCACTCCCATCTGCCCATGAAGAGCTCGAGCGGGATGAGCAGGGGCATCACAAATTTATTGGCCTGATTATTCAGGTCGGGCCATGGACCCTCTACCATAGTGGTGATACGATTTGGTATAATGGGCTTGTAGAATACCTTTCGAATTGGTCCATAGACTTGGCATTCCTGCCCATTAACGGCCGCGATCCAAAGCGGGGGGTTGCCGGAAACCTTTCAGGGCTCGAAGCGGTTGATTTAGCGCAAAAGGTTGGTATCGGCATAGTGATTCCCTGCCATTTCGAGATGTTTGAATTTAACACCGTCTCCCCAGACGCATTTCTCCAAGCCGCCAAATCGACGGGACAAGGTCATTGCCTGCTACGTTCAGGTGAACATGTTGGACTAGGCTAGCGCCTTGGTCAGCCTAACTGTCTCACTGGTTAGTTGTTCGATTCGCTCCTTTACTTGGGGTGATGAGATATACATGGTTTCAAGCCGATCATCCCCAAAATCATCCCCTACAGCATAGACGAAGCGGGGTACGACGAGACAACGAAAGTCAAGCATGAGGCTATTGGCCATATTCATGACAGACATGTAGCTACGTTGTCCTCCTGCCGCGCAGAGAAAGCCCACAATCTTGTCAGTCCACGCCCGTCCGGTCAATTCGATCAAATTTTTAGCTGATGCGTTTGCATAAAAGTTATAGACAGGAACGGCCATCAGAATTGCGTCGGCATCCCTAACGACTTGAATCATCTTTTGGGTATCACTCGCTTCGGTGGCCGAAGGTGGCCCGCAAAGGGGTAAATCAAGTTGGCGCAGATCATAGAGCCGAGGCTCTACACCATGATTACGCAACATCTCAGCGGCTGCTTGAGCCAGTACAAAAGAACGGCTTTGCAGGTGTAGAGAACAACTAAACAGTACAATATTCATTATGATCCTTTCGGTAGGGTGCACGTCCCAGATTGGCAAAGAGTGCGTTGCACCGTTCACAGATAGATTAGTGCTTGACACAATTCTTGAACAGTGCAACGCACTCGGGGCAAAGATAGTCCCCATTTTTGGGATACACCCCCTTTAGCAATGCAGGTTGGAATTTTTGGTTCACAAGTGTAAACTCAAGGATCTCGTTTAGGCAAAACACAGATTCTTTAGTCGCCTCGGACTCTCTCAGAATTACGCTGAGGGGACTTAAGTCTACACTCATTAGGATTGGTTCTTTCAGAGATCAGGCGGTTACCATATGAGAGATTGCCTACTCATCATAGATGTTAACTTAACAATGTTGTCATTTCTCGCTCCACCCGAATCTTGGGCTTCACTCTAGTAGAAACGGACGATTTCTCCTCGTTCCTCGTCGAAATGACACGAGTTAGGGTTTACGTTTACGCTTATGGTCTACTCATCTGTTGCGACAGGCAAATAGATAGTTGAAACATCATTATCGGGTCTGGTGGCGGAATCCGAAGTACCGCTACACCCATTCAGTGCCCTAACTCGCCATATGATTTCTTCTGTTCGCTCTACTGAGTCAGCTAATATGTAGCGATTATGCCTGGTACGGATAGTCTGTTCAATCTGTTCAAATGCATCATCGAATGAAGCTTCGAGGAGATAGCTCGTGGCTTCAGGGATATTGTCCCAGCTTACCATCAATGTTTCTGGATCGGTAACGATCGTCTGGCTTAGTTCAGGTGCTACGGGTTCTGCTCGCGACCAATCTAGCCAAAGAGATATGGTTCTCACTTGCTGGCCATCGGCCGCTTGCAGAGACAGCTCTGTTATGCCTTCGCTGAGCATTGTCAGATCTGCTCGTAAGCTTACCGATACCTCACCATTTCCCGCAAACGACACTATCGGATTTTCCAAATAAAAAGCCGCTTGATTTGGTCCATCTATGGAAAGCTGAATGGTTCCAAAATAATCATTGTACGATGCAATCGTTGTCACGTCTTCAAAGCGGACCATCGTAGGCTCGGGCTCACAAACAGAGAGAAGATTATCATTTGCATAAAGCGTATATTCAGGCGGCAGTTGAGGTTTGGTTAGGAATAGACCTTCTATAGAGCTGATGGATACAACCCCACTTTGAAAAAATGGGTAGGCACTCCAAGCACTATCGGTCCTAACGAGATCGTCTTCAGGGAATGTGTCCAGGTAAGCCACTTCGGCAAGCGTTCCTTGGTCCACAGTAGATAGATCAAGGATACGTAACCCACTGGTGTAGTTGGCTTCAAAGGCATAGGAGCCTCGAATGTACAGATTGTGGTCTATGCCGATTTGTTCGGAGGTAAAGCTTCCTAACAGCGTTGGCCGTTGCAGATCTGCGAGATCCCAAATATAGGTCCGAGCGTTATGTTCTCCTCTGCGCTCATCCAATTCATCGTTGGTAAGAAAGTAGCGATGATCTTCAGTCAACCACCCCTGGTGGAAGTAGTGGAACTGGGTGTCACCAACTTTGGCCAATTCAACAGGTGCTTCTTTGTCAGTCACGTCCACTATAACTAATCGATTCAGCCCGCTGTTGACTTTGTCATCAGCATTGGCGCTAAAGCAAATCTCGCGATCATTGTAGGGAAGATCAGGTCCATGATATCGGACACATTGCGTATCGTGGATGTATCCAGAATCACCATAGCACCCGGCGAAACGAGGGGATGTTGGCGCTTGGATATCGATCATATTTAGCCCTGTGTTGCATCTCTCTCCCCCTACGGTGTAAGCAAAGCCGCTCTTCTCATCAATGGCAATGTTATGGGCACGCCCCATACCATCATAATGGGCAGTTTCTGTAAAGAGAGTCGGCGTATCAGTGATTGTCCGAAGTTTTGTCAGGTCAAAGATCTGTATACCATGGTCTGGGTTAATGTCCGAAACGACATAGAGATGGTTCTGATAAACTTTCAGATCTCGCCAAGGCGTTTCCAGTGCATGGGTTGGCAAATTTCCTAAGTAAATTGGTTGAGTTGGTGTCATAATATCAAAAAAAGAGACCCCGTCTGAGCGACCCATCAGCACATATTCACGTTGAGTCTCGGGATCAGTCCAGCCCCAATGGTCGCTACCCTCCCCTTCCTCCATCTCTTCGATAGGCCAAAAGTAGAGCAGATCAACATTCTCACACGGAAAAGAACCAGCCATCCCGTTGGTACACTCAGCAGCAGATTCGGCAGATCTCTGAATATAGAGAAATTTGGTTTCAGAATCACCATCGGTGCTCTTGTCAGGTTGCACAGCAACGATGTTTATGTAGCGAAAGGGGGCAGGGGCTTGGCAAGAGCGGGCGACCCCTAACCCATCCACACAGTGAGAATCTGTGTAACTAAGTTCAAGCTCATTGGTTATTAGCCCGTGGGGTAGTTGGCATGACAAACTCCGCGCCGTACATGCCGGAAGTGAGAGCGCATCTGGTTTTATTTGAGGATGTGCAGCCAACGAGCCAACCATCAGAAAAAGAAATAATAATGCAATACCACTTGTAAATAGAATTAATTTCAGACGTGAACGCATATATATTTTGCCTCCAACTACAAGCAAATTTCCACCACAAACGAACAAGGAATCATTCAGTAGAGTTGTTCCTGAATAAGGGTAAGTGAGGTAACGCTCGCCTCACAGGCGAATTTATAAGATGGGCGAACGGGATCAGGTGCCAGTCACCTGACTCATGCGTTCTTGCGGAACAACTGTAATATATTCTTTAATCGAACGGGGACAATCAATAACGTGAGTACTAGGGAGCTAGTACTCACGTCACCCATAAAGTTTTGAACTACGTTTGGGTGCAGGGTGAAGGAATTGGAGAGCGTACTTCAGTTTTGGGATGTCAAGTAATGTTAATCGTCGTTGGCGCTTAGTCGCTCGATCGCTTGTAAAATCGTTCTTCGATTGGCATGGTTACGCTCGTACTGAGCGACCAATTTAATCTGTTTGCTCTCCAAGTTTTGGAGCTGCGAGATGATTTCCTTGGCGGTCATATTGTCATAATTCGTAAAGGGAGAAGAGGAATCATCGATAGGTGAAGAGGCTTCTGTGCTTACAGCGGGGGTCGGAACTTTATGTTCAATATCAGCCTTGTCCGCAAGCGTAGCACTTTTGAATGTTTCGCTTTTAGACATAGCATCTTTGAAGGGCCCATTGTCTCCAGGTTCATTTTCCACAGTCTCATTTTCCTCAGATACCCCATCTGCAACCACAATCTCGATATCTTGCCATGTTTGCTCAACCGGCTGCTCAGCAAAATTGGCCAAATAGCTATTCACCTGTTCGCGCATTCCTTTGGCCACAGTATTAACAATGGTAATAGGGTTAGGCAACGCGTCGGATGAGGCACCCAACTGGCTGGCGGCACCGACCAGCGTCTGCTCTAGATCTTTGATCGTTTGGATCGCATTGTCCTCAACCGCTACGCCGCGTGCTTGGGCTTTTTCCATTATATCTACACGCTGTCGCCATAGGCGTTGAGACTCTTCTGTTCCCATTGCAACCAAACCCACGGTAGTCAGTGCGAATTGATGAGTGGTGTTACCAAGCCACTGAATTTTCTCTAAGAGAATCGTTTGAGGACGGCTGACGAGTTGTTCAATCATTTAAGCTGTATCTCCATGATAAATAGCCCCTAAAGAAGGAGTCGTGAATACAGGTATTATAGCTCAAAAAGATAGCAATTCGTAATATTTGTGTTTTCTATCCTACGGTACACTGTGGCTAAGGGTGGAATCGCCTGAATCATATTTTACCAAGCATTAGCAGGACACTTTTTTGTATGGATTTACAGGTATCCGAACTAATCCTGACTCACCATCGCATTGCCTACATCAAAACTGATATTCGGCTATCTATTGTCGAAGCAGGCGGAAGCATGGAATTGCTCCAGTTTCTTGGATTCAAGAGACCAGAGATTCGCGCGGCCAATGCAGAGAGACCAGGGCAAGGAGCCTTTTTTACATTTAAATCTTCCGATCCTTTCAACAATCTCAATTTACGTGAAATCATACCTAGTATTGAAGAGCACAAAGAGCAGTTTCTCAATGTTCTACATGGCTTAGTGGCCAAGGTAGAGAACAAGGCGCTTACAATCAGCAACGGTGAGCGCGCCATGCAATGCACAATCAACCTGCAAACCGTTGCAGAGACGGATCGTTCAGGGCGAATCGTTGGCTTAATTCACCTTGTAGAAGATATCTCGGATATTGAAGCAGTCCGACAAGAGAAAAAGGTTATTCGTCAGCGAGTTGAGATGCTACAGAACCAGCTTGACATGGTTGCCCATGAGTTAGGCACACCACTGACTTTGGTTTCCGGATATTTGGAGCTTTTGAATGAGCTCGCGGATGATACGTTAAGTAGTGAACAACGCCAATGTATGGAACTCATTGAAGGTAACGTAGACAACCTTCATATTGTAGTTAAGAGTCTCTTTGATATTGTCTTTGCTGAAGCAGATGGTCTACGATTGGCCTTGCAGCCTATCAATATTGTTCAGCTATTGCAGAGTTCCATTCGGGAATTTGAAAGTCAGCTCGCCACGAAGTCCCAAAACATCATCCTTAAAGCATCTTCTGGGTATCCAAACGCACTTTGCGACAACACTCGCATCATTCAGGTAATCAATAATCTTTTAAGCAATGCTAGCAAATTCAGTCCCATTGGCAGTACAATCGAGATTGATGTCACCAGTGATACCAAAGACAAATTGCTCCAGATAGGTATCACAGACAATGGCTCACGCATAGCAAATGAAGAGAAGCAAGCAATCTTTGATCGATTCTACCGAACAAAGTTTGGTAAGCGTGCGGAGTCCCAAGGTGCAGGTTTAGGCCTCTATCTATGTCGCCAAATCATCCAGATGCATGGTGGGCAAATCTGGTGTCAAGCCTCTACAGATATGGGCAGCACGTTCTGCTTTACGTTACCAAGCACAGATCTACCTATTGTAGGAAGAGAAAATGGCTCCGCCCCCAATCTGTCCACCGGAACCTTGGCCACCGTATAATCCCTTTGCTTGCTCTCGGCCCAAGCCCGAGCAAGCCGGATAGCCTCTCATTGAGATGTGATTCTGCTGATTGTAAGGTTGGATATCTCCAATCGTTCTCTCTCCTCATTTGCAACCAACCCAGATCGAATTACACCCGTTGGTCTCACTATCATAAACTGATTATCGAGCCAGATGACTAGTCCAAGGGGGCCACGAGGAGCACAGGACGTATAGAAGACTAGTTCCCCATCAATCCAGAATTTTACCTCATTTGGAAGCCACTCCAATTCATAGTGGTGCCAGAGTTCCATGGGATGGCTAAGCAGCTTCTCCTGCACATGCATGGCCCGTTGCGCAATGGGCCAGAGCAGACGGTAAAGCAATTGAGAATGCATCAACAGAACGCCTATTGGAGCAGTAGGCAGAAGCAGATAAAAAGGGGGTCGTAAACAGTCAATCACCGCTGCCTTCCATCCCCATCCCTGAATGCCGTATGCTAACTGCATGTCTGATGGGGATGAACTGTAAAAGAACCAGAGCGCCCTAGGCAATGTTGGTGAGCGTCGCCCTGTCATCATAAAGGGATCGTTCCAAAATCCAAACCCTGCTGTACCGGCTATGCCTCTCTGTACTGCACTCATGCACATTGAGTTGTTTTGGGATTGAGAGGTATGCTGTAGAAGTGGCTTAGCGTGATTGGCAGGATCTGGAGCAGGATGAGAAAAACGGGCACACAATGAAAGCTTCAGAGGGGGTTTCCAGAAGAAGTCTCGACGAGATAATGTTTGATAGTCATCAATCTGGGCATTGCTATATGTATCACCTGAGGAGATCCCTTTCTCTAAACAGATTCGCCCATTTGTAACTGAAACAGAGCCTTGACCAATTTGATATGGGCGCCATTCAAGACGCTTCGATCCACCGCTGGTATCATTACTCCTCCCCATATTGTCCGCCTTGCAACTCCCAGCTACGAAGTTCTGCAACAATGACCGATACTTCTGCCCATGCATCAACGACGGAAACAAAGCGAGCGCTCAATCCGGCGGCGTATAGCTGTTTGATCAATGACTCCTTCTGTTGGGCATCTGGTTCACCGTAGAAGAGGGGAATTAGATTCTGGAGCCATGACCGTTGAAGCGAGACCCAAGCCCCAACAATGACAAGCCGCCCTGGCAGGTTCTGCTGATAGGTGGACTTAGGGCCAGCAGGTTGTTTAAGGACGCGCACGCACTCGCTTAGAGTCTCAGGCGTCAAGATATATGAGGCTGGGAACGTAGCCACAATTGTATGGAATTGTGCCGCTGGGAAGGGTAGGTTTTGCCCTTTGGCTAGCACCCCAGAAAATGACTGGCCCCGTCGAGCCATCTTGGCCTTGGCCACTTGCTGCATTTGAGGGGATAGATCGATCCCAACAATTTGGTACCCACGCTGGAGTATTTGGCTCATAAGGGTTCCTGTACCAAAGCCAAGTTCCAGAATGTTTGTCCCAACCAGGTAATCTAAGGCTACCATCTGCCAGCGATGCCAACGTCCAAAACTGACTAGCCAACTGATCAGATCATATGCCCACGCTAATTCATGGTAGATTAGTTCACAGGCCCAACAGTAGAACCTCTCAAGTTTCGATGGCATCTTTCTATTATACTCAACTCCGTTTGAAAACAGGTGTTTGGTCTCTCTGGTAAGGATTCGGAAAACACCTGTTTTCAAAACGACCGCAGTATAGTAATTAAACCCGATAAACCCCCAGCTCTGCTGGGGAGACTATAAAAGTTTGACTTATGCGGCAGTTTCCAGTTGGCTAACGAAGTGGGCCGCTCGTTAACCAACTGGAGACAAAAATGGACTACAAGAGTTTATCGCATA
>JBCCHB010000111.1:0-57308 GCA_039028975.1 Chloroflexota bacterium | reverse complement strand
TTCCTTGGTCAGGGCTTCCCTTCGATGATTCCTACTTTATCATATATTCCTTTTTTCTTATACCCCCTTCTACACTTATGGGTAACGATAAGCCATTGTGGGCGGGAAGGGGGCGAACTCGACCTGTTCCAAGTGAAACTCACGGATTCGTGACGTCCACCGCCCTTCTAGGCTTGTCCTGAGCGGAGCCGCAGGGACGGTCTACCAATAGCCTATCCGAATGGTGCAAAATTTTGAGTACACTGTAATAGAACCTATCTTTTTCTGACGAAGCAGGCGTAGCCCGTTCATTGTGGGCGGGAAGGGGGCGAACTCGACCTGTTCCAAGTGAAACTCACGGTTTCTTGACGTCCACCGCCCTTCAAGGCTTGTCCTGAGCGGAGCCGAAGGGACGGTCTACCAATAGCCTATCCGAATGGTGCAAAATTTTGAGTACACTGTAATAGAACCCATCTTTTTCTGACGAAGCATGGGTAGCCCGTCCATTGTGGGCGGGAAGGGGGCGAACTCGACCTGTTCCAAGTGAAACTCACGGGTTCTTGACGTCCACCGCCCTGCAAGGACGGTCTACCAATAGCCTATCCTAATGGCGCAAAATTTTGAGTACACTGTAATAGAACCCATCTTTTTCTGACGGAGCAGGCGCGACTGCTTATCAATTAAAACATCTTTTCATTTTACAGGATTCTACACGTCGCCCTTCAATTTGGAAGGCTTTGCCAGAGCCATTGTAGACGAATCCTATGGACTGGAATAAGGCTTGCTTTTCTTCATCCTCGACCGAGAGAATGGCCGTTAATGTTGAAATTCCTTCTGCTCTGGCCCACGCGCAAGCCGCCTCCACTAGATCAGACCACGCTGATGAGAAATTGTTGTGGACAAATCCATCGATCTGGCACCCGCCAACCCCATCAGGGCGTGCCGTAGAGAGTCCGACGAGTCGCCCATCTGCGGTCCTTCCAGCGAAGAATGCGCCATCGCCGTCTGCTAAGATATCTGCATAGCGGGCGTACAAACCCATACAGGAATTCTGCGTCTGGTATCGGCACGAGTACAGCCCTATATTTGCATCTAATACTTGATGATCATGTGGGGTCAAACTCAAAGGGACCATAGAGACACGCACATCAGGGCCTGCTATGCTTACTTCAACCTTGTCTATCCGGCGAAAATAGTCAACCAGGAACTCTTCTGGGGATATGCCTGAGCTTATGTTGGCCATTACATTCGCACCTGCCAACTTGCGCCAGCCAAGTCGATGATAGATACGTGCTGCTGCCGGATTAACGGTCCCCAGAAAAAGCGCTTCTCCACCAGCCCTATGAAAATCGGCTAGCGCTTGGCTACACAGCTCTGTGGCGATGCCCTGCCCACGAAACTGAGGATTTGTCGTGACCTCGCCTAGCCCGGCTAGTGCAGGTACGCTCTTCGAATGCATAAGGAGAGCCGTACCCATCAGCTGTTCGCCCGCCCTTCTCATTAGATAGAGTGTGCCCCGATTGTAGGCAGTTTCTTGGCCCAAGAAGACTTCACGGCTGAAGTCAGGCAATATCTCCCCAAAAATGGACGCCCAGAAGGGGAACAATTCATCAACCAGCGCTTCATCAATCGGGATTTCGTATCTCATACGTTTTACCTCAAGGGCGCGAAAAGGGTCTGAAATCACATACAAGCTCAACCAGATCGAACTGGGAATTGTGTGCTATAGTCTTTCAGAAATAGATTTTCATCAACGGATTCTAAAGATTGCACAGATTAACGAAAAGAATCTCTATCATCTGAGTAATCTGTTGATCATAAGAGGAAAATGATTATCTGAATATCTATAGTGACGAGCGTGCTGATTAATTTGTATCGGCAGTGAGTACGGCCTCGGCCTCACTCAGCCGTGACAGAAAATCAAACCTCATGTCGATATAGGGATAGCCTAACTGCCTGGCTTCCTGCATGATGAATTCGCTCCACAGCGGGATGTCATCGGCGATTCGACGTCGCATGGCTTCTGATAGATTAGCATATCCACGGGATCGTCCAGGAAATTGATCGAACCGTTCAATCGTCATCTGAGAGCACCCCAGAAAGACGGTGCGAATTGGGTACTGAGCAGATAGCCGATTCACTTGGGCTGGTAGAAAGTGGACGCCTTCAATGAGATAGTCATCAGCCAATGAATTGATGCCCCAGACAAAGCGTTCTAGATAGGGAAAGAACCATACGGCAGCCGCAGTAATAGCTTCTGCTTCCGCATTCCACTGGCCTTGTAACCCAGAATCGTCGTTTACCTTCAGCACCTCCTTGAGGACATCGGTAGAGATCCATCCAATCCTCTGTTGAGCAGCAAACTGTTGTGCAAGAATGCTCTTCCCGCTCCGAGGAGCGCCACCGATCATGTAAATCACTTTGTTTCTTATTCCAATCGCCTCTCTTCTTCAGCAAGCCACTCTTTATCAGCCATAGGCATAGACTCAAGTGCGCCCAATCCGGCCTCATCACGCCACTGCAGCAGCGGATGCTTACGGTTCGGTTGAGGTAGATCAACCCGGGTGCCATACGCGGCCGATTCAAAGATTCCCATGATCAGCTCAATGACGTGGCGACCCTCTGCGCCGCTGCACTCGTGATCACGTCCTTCATCCAGCGCACGGACATATTCATCAACAAACCAGTAATCACCTTCAACCATGTTATTGTAATTCCCAAGACTTTCTTTGGCTTGCTCAAAACTTTTTGGATAGAGAGGCGTTAAGGCTTCCCACTGATCCAGAGAATTAACGGGTAACTCATGGGGATTGGGCAGCCACCACGATTGTTGGGGGTGCCACATGAGGCGACCTTCCGTTCCATAAAGTTCGACCACATGAGCATCCAAATCGAGCGAGTCAAAACGGTGTTGGAGGAGCGTGCCAGTAACGCCATTATCGTATTGGAAGCTGGCTGTGACTCTATCGCCTACAATGGTGCCGTTTCCCCGGGGAGCAGGGAGAACATCTTGGGGAGTGATAGGGCGACCGCGGACCGATGCATGGGCCGTGACGCTGCGAGCGTGACCACCGAATTTGATCATGTGAGTGAGCAGATGGGTGCCGATCTCCATCAGTCCAAATCCACCATAGTACCCTTTGCCGCTGGCGTAGATGTAACGCAGTTCACCGATCTTCCCTTCTTGGTACGCCTTGTTGATCGCTTGGGTCCAGCAACTCAAGCGCCATTGATGATGAACGGCCACCTGCACACCTTTCTCCGCAGCCTTGTCCATGACGGCATCAGCTTCAAGCAGATCCATGCCCATGGGCTTTTCCACATCAATGTTGACACCATGCTCTAGGACTTGCAGGGCTAATGGGGCATGAAGAGCTGGAGCGGTGGGGATGGCCACGATGTCGGGTGAGGTCTGACGAATCATCTCATCCAAGTCGGTAAAGCGTGCGGTAACGCCAATTTCATCGCCAAGCGTATTTAGCCGTTCTTCAATCAGATCACATAGCCCCACAACTTCTGTGCGAGGATGGGCATGGTAGACTCGGGCCGCTGATGTTCCACGGGAACGACAGCCCAAAATGGCAACTCGATACGTTTTCATTTGGTTTCCTTTGGTATATTGTACATCTGTACTCAGCTCCGTTTGAAAACCGTACTTTGGTACCTCTGGTAGAACTATGAGAAACTACAGTTTTCAAATCGACTGCCGTGTAGATGAGAAGGTCAGACGCAACTCTTGTACTCGTAGAAACGGGTATGTTCCCGTACAGACGAGAAGCTTGTCCCCCAGGGAGAGCACCGCTTAAGGGGGATGAGCATTGGGATCTGCTTATATTTAGTGGATTGCAGCAGCGCCAGCATCCTCTAATACGTAGCTTGCGGCGCTGGAGGGCACCTCCTCCTCATTGAGATATACTGATATTCTAACGGAACAAGTCCCTTTTTGAGAAGAAAGCCGTCTGAGAACTTTAACGTGGACCCATTAAGATGTCAATGCTGATGAAAGAGATATAATACTGGACTTGGCGGAGATGAAAATGAAGAAAAATTGTAATGGACAGGCTGACCGTGGAGAGTTGTTTCGGAGACCGCAATCCGGAATGGGCCATGTATATCCTGGGTAACTGACCTCTTTCCGGCCCATTCCGGGATTGCTTGATGTGTCTACCATCAGCCTTCCCCCTACAAAAATGAAGAAAAATGCATCTTAGACGTCCCATGTCGTTTTCTCTCTACCACTCCACTTTATCCTCTAACTTAATCTCCTGTAAAGCTTCGGCACCGTGCAGGTCAAGCTCTTTGGCAAAGTGGCAAAGTGCAAAGTGTCCTGGCTCCACCTCTTCCCAGACAGGTGCTGTTGTTTGGCAGATTTCTTGAGCATAACGACATCTTGGGTGGAAGTAGCATCCAGACGGTGGATCAGCTGGATTAGCTACCTCACCAGGCAAAAGAATGCGCTCCATTGAGACCTCTGGATCAGGGGTGGGGATGGCCGACAGCAGCGCCTCGGTATAGGGGTGCCTGGGCTGGCTGAAGAGGGCTTCGGTCTCGGCCATTTCCACAGTCTTGCCCACATACATGACGCAGACTCGGTCGCAGATGTGCTCGACCACGCTCAGATCATGGGAGATAAAGAGATACGTGAGGCCAAACTCCTCTTGCAAGTCCTGGAGCAAGTTCAGAATCTGGGCCTGAACTGAGACGTCGAGGGCCGAAACGGCCTCGTCCGCCACAATCAGTTTGGGATTGGTGGCAAGTGCGCGGGCAATCCCCAACCGCTGACGTTGACCGCCACTAAAGGCATGGGGGTAGCGCTTGATGTACTGGACGTTTAACCCCACAACCTCCATTAGATAGGCAACTCGGTCGTTTAGCTCCTGCCCTTTCATAAGGCCGGGGGCAATTAGCGGCTCGCCGACGATTTCTAGCACCGTCATACGCGGGTCTAAACTGGAGAAGGGATCTTGGAAGATCATCTGCATGTGACGGCGAATCTCGCGCAATTCCTTGCGGTTTAGGGCATTGACATCGATCACTTCGCCGTCGATTTGAAGGTTGATCTGGCCCGCAGTTGGCTCAATGCCGCGCAGAACACATTTACCCAAGGTGGATTTGCCACAGCCAGACTCGCCTACAAGGCCCAGGGTCTCACCCTCTCGAATAGTAAAATCGACGCCATCGACTGCCTTGACGTGTCCGACAACTCGGCGCAAGAAGCCCTTCTCAATGGGAAAATGTTTTTTGAGGCCCTTGACTTCTAACAGAATCTCTTGTGTATTCATATGTACTTAGGCTCCGCATAAATTAACATTATTTCTCTCAAGTAGCGGTGTTAATTTATCACGACCGCCAGTATGGGTTACGCTACCTCATTCGTTTCATGGTGTAAAAAGCAGCGTACGGTGTGATCTGTACCCACAGGCTCTAGAGAAGGAATGGCTCTATCACAGACGCCAGGCATGGCCTGATCGCATCGGGACATGAAGGGGCATTCTCGGGGCAGATCCAGCGGGGCTGGCACCGTACCTTGAATGGTCTGTAGGCGCTGACCGCGTTGCTTACCAACCCGTGGGATCGATTTGAGCAGGTTGGCCGTATAGGGATGAAGCGGGTTGCGAAACAGCTCTTTGACCGGCGCAGACTCGACGACTCGTCCCAAGTACATGACCACCACCCTGTCAGCAATCTCAGCGATCACGCCCAGATCGTGGGTGATGAACATGACCGACATGCCAAGCTGATCTTGCAGCTCTTTCATCAATTCGAGGATTTGGGCCTGAACAGTAACGTCCAAAGCCGTGGTTGGCTCATCGGCAAACAAGAGCTTAGGATTACACGAGAGGGCCATAGCTATCATCACCCGCTGACGCATTCCGCCAGAGAGTTGGAATGGGTACGATTTGGCTCGCTCTTCAGGGTTCGGGATACCCACTTTGTCTAGCATGTCGATGGCAATTTCGCTAGCCAAAGCTTGGTCGTTGGTCGTGTGAATAAGGAGGGCTTCGGCGATTTGGTCACCAACTTTGTGTACTGGCGAGAGGCTGGTCATCGGTTCTTGAAAGATCATGGAGATCTCTTTGCCCCGAATGGCACGAATCTCCTCACCTGTCGGTTTCATACGCAGTAGATCCACGGATCCGCTGCTGTTGCCGCTATCCCCATTGAGGAAAAGTTGGGCCGATCCATCTACCGTCTTCCCTGGAGGTGGCACAATGCGCAGAACCGACTGGGCCGTGACGCTCTTGCCGCAGCCGCTCTCGCCAATGACGCCTAGTGTCTCCTGTCTGCCGATGGAGAAGCTGACGCCGTCCAGGGCCTTGAGAATGCCTTCATCGGTAAAGAAGTGGGTTTTGAGGTTTTCGACGTTTAAGATAGTTTCGTTCACTTAACTGCCTCTATTTCGTTGCTTTTGTGAACGTCATGCGTTGGATAAATTCATACGATTCATACAGATACACTTGACAATGTGTTGGTATGCTTATACAGTAGTTTGTACAATCTGTTTTTTGTGTTATGCAAGTTCGACCCAAAATGATAGAGAGGTGCATAATGAAATCATGGCAACTACATGAGGCGCAAAGCCAACTCCCGAAGGTCGTTAAACTATGTGCCAAAGAACCGCAAATGATATACGATAACACAAAGCCCATTGGTATTGTGATTGATGCAGCCTTCTTTCATGAGCTAATGGCGATATGGTCTCGACATCATCGTCCTACAATTGCCGAATTGCTCGACGAGCTAGATGAGATTCATATCGAGGAAACCGACGAAATCGAAGTCCCTCCTCGTGTAGATCGGGATGTAGACATGGGTGAGATGCTTGATGAACTTTCTTTGTGACACCAATGTCGTCTCCGAAATCATGAAACGTTCTCCGAACGCAGATGTCCGGCAATGGCTGACTGAACGAGATGAGATTTTCCTTAGCGTTATTACTGTTGAAGAGATCCATTGCGGTTTGGCCTATAAAGATGCATCAAAACAATTGAAATGGTTTGAGAAATTCGTTCAATCCCGCTGCCATGTGATGCCCATCACACAATCTATTGCAGCCAATTGCGGATCTCTACGTGGACAATTTCGGCAAAATGGGATTACGAGAACCCAAGCTGACTTGCTGATCGCTGCCACGGCTATTGAACACAGTTTAGTTGTTGCCACTCGCAATGTCCAAGACTTTAACGGTTGCGGTGTACAAATTTTCAACCCATTTGGGGATTGATTGGCATGTTGCTCGAAAGCGTTCCGAATTAATAATGGCTTCATCGTCACAGCAATGGCCTTAGAAACTCATTTTCCTCCACTGTATCAGTATTCCCATCTGGATAGATATGCCGAAACAGGCTCCGACGTTTGGGGGCCATCTCGGCCAGTAGTTCCGCCGGCGGCTGCCACCAGTGGAAATAGCTGCCGATGGAATTGTACATGTTGAAGACCGGCACTCGGTCTATCCGCTCGTTGGTCCAAGGTTGGCCGCTGTGCGTCGTTGATTCGGTGAAGACAATCAGCGATCCTGCCGGACAGGAATAGCTGCTCCAGATCGGCGAATCCGGCTCTTTGATGGTCGAATCTGGTATTTTGTAAGCCGCCTTGTGGCTGCCGTTGACGAAGAGTGTCCCTCCATCGCCTTCTTCCACGGGATTCAGCTCCCAGACAACCCGGGTCAGCCCCGAAAATCCCCTACCTGGAATATGGCGATAGATGTGGGAATTGCCCGGAAAGCGCCACAGACCATTGCCGTTATGCGGCGCAAACTTTCCGTCACCTTTGCTGCGGTGGAGTAGAAAGCTGGCTTCAAAGCGGAAACCGTACTCGTCCTCACTGGCCATGGCGGGGTAGGCCAGAAACTCGTTGAAGAAGCCCACCAGCACGGGATGGTCCAACAACCGCTCCAGTGGCCCGGCAATCGGTGTTCTCTGATGGACAGGCAGCGTCTCCGGGTCGAACTTCAGGCGCATACAAAAATCGCGCATCTCTGGTAGCTCATCTTCGGGGATCAACCCAGGGAAGAGCAACCAACCGTTGGCGTCAAAGAGGAACTTCTGCTCCTCGGTCATCTCTACGACCGGTTCGCCGTCGGCGTTGGTGGAGGTCAGCTCGCGTTTTTCCAGAGGGAGATTTCCCCAATGGCTCCAGTTGTTGTCGAAAATGTAAGGTGCCTCCGCCCCCGCACCCATTGCCTCACTGTTTTGCATACATCTATTTCCTGCATTTACTTAGCTGTTGATTTGAGTAATCTGTTAAGTGAATTTGTTTACAGTAGCTCTTCGCAGAATCGAAATAAGTAGCCATCTGGACTTTGCACGATGAACTGCCTTTGTTCAATATGCCTCTCATTGACAGCATACGACTTTGTTTCTAGTGGTAGATAGATCGAGCCAGGGCTGAGAGATCGGACTTTCGAATAAAGCTCGCTGATACCTGAGACATCCCACTGAAAATTGACCCCGCGACCAAATGGGCGTTCTAAATCTCCTATCAACCATTTTCGAGAGTCACCACTTAACCCTTCTAACATTAGATCAACACCATCACGAGTTAGATAAACAAACTCTTCTGATTCCCGAGCGTATTTGATGCTGAAACCAAGTAGACCGACAAAGAAATCAATATTATCTTTAATGTTGGTGCAGTAAAGCTCTGGAACAACTCTCACTGACTCAGTTTCCTCTACCCTACCTAACTGGATAAGCCCTAGCCAAAATGGGACGCGGACGAGCGCGGAGTAACGCGGGTGGTTTTCTTCAAACGTTTGCCATGGGGCGTTACTTATAAGGATCAGCCGCATCCCGCAACCCGTCCCCCACAAAGTTAAAACAGAGGACCACAATCACCACGCACAACCCGGGTATCAACAGCCACGGCTGCAGGGAGACGGTGCGCACGTTCTGCGCCTGCTGCAACATCACGCCCCAACTGACCACCGGCGGTCGCAGCCCAATGCCGATAAAGCTCAGCGCAGTCTCGCCCAAAATCATGCCGGGAATGGCCAATGTAAGATGGACGATTAGATAACTCATAAAGCCGGGCAGCAGATGACGGGTGATGATGCGCAATTCGGTGGAGCCAGCAAACTTGGCGGCCATCACAAAGTCTTCTTCTCGAAGCTGAAGGAGCTTGCCGCGCACCACCCGCGCCAATCCGGTCCAGCCGATCAGAGAGAGGATAATCGTGATCATGAAGTAGATACGCAAAGGGGGCCAATCGATGGGTACCGCCGCGGCCAGTCCCATCCAAAGCGGGATCGTGGGCAGCGATTGCAGAAACTCGATCATGCGCTGAATGAGCGTATCTAACCAGCCACCGAAGTAGCCAGAGAGTCCACCTAGGAGACAGCCCAGGACAAAGCTGATGGCTACCCCGACCAGACCTATGGAGAGAGAGACCCTGGCACCGTGCAGCACCCGCGAGAACATATCCCTACCCAGACTGTCGGTGCCAAAGAGAAAGAGGACACCAGGCTCGTCTACGCCCACAAAATGAGTGGTACTGGGGAATAGTTCCAGAATGTCATACTCATGGCCCTGCACAAAGAATCGGAGGGGATAGCGCTGTTCGGGATCATCCACAAAGACCATGGCCCGGGTGACTGGATCGCGACCTGTGGTTAAGCCATAGACAAATGGGCGCTGCAATTGACCTTCGTGGAAGAAGCGGACCGCGGTAGGGGGCGTATAGAGATGATCTGGGAAACGCGCAAACGGATCGGATACGGAAAAGAATCCAGCAAAGGCGGCCAAAAGGTAGACAAAGAGCAGAACTACGCCACCAAATACGGCTAGCTTATGCTTGAAGAAGCGGCGACGCATTAGCGTCCAGCTAGAGGCCATGTAATAGCGCTCTTCAGCACTGCTTGTCCTCGTGCGGGCGTCGCGGGCTGTTTTGGTAACGCTTTCAGCTTGATTAACGCTCATTCTCGCTACTGAATTTCCTTAAGTTCATGGTACTGCATAAGAAAGTCTGCTTTGTGATTCACTTATAGAGACAGGCCGCAAGATGTCATTCTGAGCGGGTCGACGAGCCAAGTTTGTCAAATGGAGACAACTCGCTCTAGCCCATCAGCTCGTTCAATGGACAAACTGCCAGCGAAGAATCCCAATGTCGTTGACCGGACGGAGATTCTTCGTTAGCTTGGCCGTGCTTAAGCTACTTTAAGGTTTTATTATCTGGCTGGACGAGACATTCAAACTTGGTTGACCCACTCAGAATGACAACTGTGATAATTTATCTGTTAGTGAAGAAGTGCCTTACGATTGGGCTTCAAAGCGGATGCGTGGATCGATGAGTACCAGCAGCAGATCGGAGATAAGTGTCCCTAACATCCCTAACGCGCTTAAGAGCATAATCATGCTGCCGGCTAGGTACATGTCTTGCGCTCGTAACGCTTGGAGCAGCAGCGGTCCGATAGTGGGCAGACTGAGCACAATAGATGTCAACGTTGCCCCCGAAATGATAGCGGGCAGCAGACCGCCAATCGTGCTGACTATGGGATTCAGCGCCATGCGAACCGGGTACTTGACCAATAACTTTCTTTCCCCAACGCCCTTGGTCCGCGCTGTGACCACATACTGCTTGTTCAACTCATCCAATAGTGAGCCGCGCAGAATGCGGATAACTTCTGCGGTTCCAGCGGTGCCAATCACGATGAGGGGAATGGGCAAGTGCTTGAGCAGATCGACCACGCGGCCAAAGCTCCACGGCTCGACCAGATACTCCCGCGAGAATAGGCCGCCCGGACTCCAGCCGAGATAGGCAAACGCCAGATACATGAGGATGAGGGCGAGCAGAAAGTTTGGCGTCGCCAATCCCAGAAACCCAAAGACAGTGGCGATGTAGTCACCGATGGAGTGCTGGTGGGTGGCCGAGTAGATTCCTATGGGGACAGCAATGATATAGACGAGGACAAGTGTGGAGAGAGACAACGTTACGGAAAGAGCCAGCCGTTCGCCGATCACCTCATTCACATCCCGATTGAGCATAAACGATTCGCCCATATCCCCCTGAAGCAGGTTGCTCATCCACTTAAAGTATTGAACAATAAAGGGATCACCCAGGCCGTATCGTTCAGTCAGCGCGGCCAATTGCTCGTCGGTAACGGGAATGCGGCGCGCTTCCAGATTGGCCACATACGTGGTGAGGTAGTCACCAGGCGGCAACTGGATGATCGCAAAAGATACGAATGAGAGGACAAATAGCAACACAATCATGTAGAAGATGCGTCGCACAATGTAAAGCGCCATAGGGAGTCCAAAGTCCGAAGTCGTTAGTCCGAAGTCGTTAGTCCAGAGTCGTTAGTCCAGAGTCATTAGTCCAGAGTCGTTAGTCCAGAGTCGTTAGTCCAGAGTCGTTAGTCCAGAGTCGTTAGTCCAGAGTCGTTAGTCCAGAGTCGTTAGTCCAGAGTCGTTAGCCCAGAGTCATTAGCCCTAAGTCCGGACTTAGTCCGGACTTAGTCCGGACCTTGGACCTTGGACTCCGGACCTTGGACTCCGGACCTACTTAAAGTAAAGCTGCTCGGCCTCAATATGCAGATCGCCAAACCAGATGGCGCTGCCAAAGTAACCCTTGGGTACATTGGCTAGGTTGTCTTTGGCGATGACTAGCGATGGCATGCCGCCGACGACGCCCTGCATGAGCAGATTTTCGAAGTGGAAGTCAAAAATCTTCTGGGAAACCTCAATGTATTCGGGCGAGCCAAGTACCGTTTTGGAACGATCTTCGTTCCATTGGAAGAGCTCTTTATAGATTTCCGGTGGTTCTATGCCAGGTATTGCGCCACCCTCGAAGTCTGCGAGAGAGGCCGTTCCTTCTTCAATCTGGACCGTTGCCAGCAGCCAGTCACCCCACAGCGGTGCCCAGTTGAGATCATGGCTACCGTGTGCCCAGAACTCGCGGTCGATCATGTACTGGCGCGCTTCCGAACCGAGGACAAAGGGACTTGTATTGATCTCAATGAGGTTACCGTTGCGGCGTTCTCGATAGAGTGAGCCTTCGGAGATCGCGATTTCGGTTTGCAAACCCACAGCTTCCCAGAATTCCTTCATCAATTCTAGGGCGGCAATTTGGGTGCTCGATTCGCCAGTGCTTACGCCTTCCATCGTTAGGGTAAAGGGATTGCCATCGCTGCCTAAACGCCAGCCGTCACCATCCTTCTGATCCAGGCCGACAGCGTCCAAAAGGGCATTGGCTTCATCAACATCATAGGCATCGGCAGGATTTGAGTCCCACTTATCCATATGGAAGGTGGTGCCAACAACGGGGAAGGCCATGGGGCGCCCGAGACCAAAGTAGACCGTCTCGTTAATTTCATCAGCGTTAATAGCCAGAGAAAGGGCCTGCCGGAAGCGCAGGTCTTGGAAGATAGGCTGCTTGACCGGATCATCAATGGTCTGATTGACGGCAAAGCCGACCAGAGAATCGCCCTGCTTGAACAATTCGTGGGTAGTATAGCCGCCCGATGCCTCATTCTCTTTGTAGAGGGCAAAGTTATCAACGCTGACGGAGCCGTAATCCAGATCGACTTCACCAGCAATGATCTTGAGGTTGATAGTCTCTGGATCGGAGATGCCAGTGACGATACGGTCAATATAGGGCAACTGTTGTCCCGCCTCATCGACCTTCCAGAAGTAGGGGTTGCGCTGGTGGACTTTGGTTGTGTCGGTTACCTCAACCAGCATCCACGGCTGCATGGTTGGGCGTACGAAGCCATCATCCCGAACGTGGCTATAGCCATTCTCAAACTCCCAGTCATGGGCTTGGAAGGCGGCCTCCCAGGTCTCATATCCTAAACTCTCTGCCAGCTCAGTCGCATCGGGGTTGTAGTCGATGTGGAACTGTTCCATGTAGTGTTTGGGCAGGTATGCATGCCAGTCACCACCAGCCGGTTCACCCATCTTGGCCAGCATCACGGGATATGGCTCATCTGTTTCCATGCGTACAGTGTAGTCGTCAACCTTAATAACCCTACGGACCTTGTTCATCCAGAATGCTTGGCTGCTGCCGAGCCGACTATCGAAGTGCCATGCATCGAAGGCGAAGACAATATCATCTGCCGTAAAGGGATGTCCATCTGACCATTTGGCCCCTTCGCGCAAGAATATGGTCAGGCTCATAAAGTCGTCAGACAGTTCGAAGCCTTTGGCCAGATTGCCCACAACCGAATTATCGGCGCGGATGTAGCCGAGATAGCTGCCCCGCTCGGTCTCTTCCTGCATGGTATTCCAAGGCTCAGTGCTGGGAACAAAGACGAACATGGTGTCATTGTAGACACCAACCGACTCGATGGGTTCCATCACTGCCGGTTCTGCAGGCAAGCGCTCATCCACAGGGGGTAGGTCGCCAGCCGCGACCATCTCGGTGAGGGATGATGCCTCTTTAAATGTGCCATCAGACATCACCTCTGCTGCGTCACTACTTTCAGCAGCATCAGGCGCCGTGTCACTTTCGGCCGGGGTACCGGCACAACCAGCCAGTATTAGCCCCAAAATAAGCAAACTAAAGATGAATAAGGGAAGTCGTTTCATTGAGATTTCTCCTTTGTAGAAGTTGTGTCAAGCTGTCTATACTTAGCCCTGGCATTGATGAGAATGACCTATCCGACTAGAACGCTATCGAATTACCCTCATCTATGCCCAACCGTAGTATCGTTAAACAGTCATTTATGGGGAGACCGAATTTGTCCGTAGGGGAGTAAGCAGACAAAGACAGACGGTCAGAATACGAATTAGTGACCTATATCAATTTAGACGAAGTCTAAGATAGCATAAAGGGGAGTGGTTGGCAAACGTAAAAAGAGTGGGGTGTTTTAACATCTTCAGTAGACCACGAAAACGCATAACTTCCATGTAGGGAGTATTCTCAAATGCGGTGTTTAGGAGAGAACCTGGCATTCGAGAATCCCTCCTCCACCAAATCGCGAACTACTGATCTTTTCTATGCTGCAATCGAGTATCCCTTCCAAACACCATCAAAATCGACTGTTTGTTTGGCCATCGGTGGTCAAACACCCCACTCTTTGCGAGCATCTTTCATAGGTACTGTCTCCCCCTTCATCCAGGCATAATGGGCCAGGGGATTCTCCCCAACCCACCGCTCATCGACTGGTTCGTCAGCGCGCTGATAGCGGGTATCGCAGCTAACGCGAAAGCGATTGGTGGTGTTGGTGAGCGAACCATGCATGGTATACATGCCAAAGATTAGGGCGTCGCCCATCTCAAACTCAGCCGTTTTCCACTGGCCACCATACCTATCAACCAATTCGATAGGGTCGTCGGAGAACCAACCTGTTACCTTATCCCGATCCACATCCATATTGCCATAGGTCTCTCTGATTCGGTCAAAGCAATGTGATCCAGCCAGGATGGTCAACGGTCCCATTTCATATGAGACGTCACCTAGTGGCGTCCAGACTGTGTATACGTTGGTGGTGCCACGGCCCATATAGACAATGTCGTAGTGAGCACCTGAGAAGTTGCCCTGTGACACCACTCGTAACCATTTGAAATCATAGGTGAGCGATGGCCCAGCAAGAAAATGGATAAAGAAGGTCATCAATTCTGGCGATTCAACCAGGTCAAGAAAAGGTCTACTATGGGTAACGGTTTTGGAGCCACCCCAAAACTTACCCCGTTTGCCAGGGGCGATGATGCCATCCATTAAGGGCGCATCCGGTGCAAGCTGTTCTGCCTTTTCCAGGTTTTCCAACACAGTTCGTCGCGCAGCCTTCACCTTGTCGCGGTTGTGTAGATTCCGAATCAGGAGATAGCCATCCTCTTCTAGACGCTGACGCAAAGAAGGAAGGTCAGCCATCATGTCCGTTGAATCGGACAGTTCGTTCAGATACGAACCACCCAGTTCAAGCATACGCTCGCCCATGGTAAGTTTCATCAGTAGCTCCAATCTATTCTACGGTTCTATTCCAATGTCGCTGCTACTTCCGCAACGGCTGCTGAGGCTCCAGTCTCAATCGGTGCACCATGGCCAACCAGAAGCGTCTCAAAGGAGAGAGTCGCCAGCTTTTTGATACTTTCACCAGCCATGCCCATATCTGCTGTAAAGCGAGGGGAAGCACCTTCTAACCCATCCTGGCCATTGACCATGGCATCACCGGCTATCACCAACGACCCTGCCGGGTCATAGACAGAAATATGACCAGGCGTGTGACCGGGGGTACCAATGACTTGCATACCAAATACCTCATCTCCGTCCCATACGGACTGAATGGGCTGAGGTGAAATAATTTGGGGAATGTCTGCCTCACCAGCATATACAGTAGAGGCTGTGGCTGCACCCAAAATCTCGGCCAAACCACCTACGTGATCTCCATGATGGTGGGTAAGGATCACATGATTGACATCATCCCAACCCAGGCCAGATGATTGAATCACTTCATCAAACTTGGCTGTATTGCCTGGCAGCCCCGTGTCAACAATGGCAATCTCTGAGCCCCGAACGAGAACATAAGAACTGACAAAGTCCATGAATACTTGGTGGTAGAGCAGGGCAGCTTCTTCTGGAGCCGCTTCTTGTGGGGCTGCCGACTCAGTCGGAAGTAGTTGTAACGGTTGGCAGGCTGCTGTGGCCAATCCCGAGCCGCCCAAGGCAAAGGCCAGCCCGCGACGACCAAAGCCAAAGGTCATTTCGGAGAGTAGGGCAAAGCTTCCTTTACCAACGGACATCAGGAATGTACGACGGCCAAGTTCTTTGACTTTACGCATGAGGAGTCTCCTTTTGGGTTGTAGCACCCAATTCAAGGTACATCAATGTACTGTGCGAGGTCGCGCAGAGCGATTACGGTACAATCATTGTCTGCCAAGTATTGAATGTAGCTTGCAAAGGTCTCAGGATCTGTGTGAACCCATGAATGATCTAGATCGGGCACGCCATGAAAGGTTAGAACTGTTACCTTGCCCTCTTTGGCTTGTGCCACCGCCCAGACAAGATCATCAAAAGACCAATGAGGACCAGACGCACCGGTCGTTGGAATTAGAAGGGGATGGTGAAGAGCGGGATCATACGCAGGGCCTCTGCCACCCTCCTGATCATAGGGGAATTCTGGCGCTACACCACGCCGGGCAAACTGAAAGCCGTAGTCAGCTAGTATATCAGCCGCTTCTGTGCTGTTACTGTAGCCAGGATAGCAGAAGGTGGTTGGTTTGGGAATGCCATTTTCTTGGCAGCGTTGATCAATATGGGTCAAATCGGCCCATAATTCGTCACGGTGTTGGGTTGTGACATTCTTGTGATGCTGGGTGTGGTTGCCAATTTCAAAGCCCATTTCGTGAAGTTGGCTCACCTCTTCCCAAGTAAGGTAGCGCTCTTTGTCTTCCAAAAAGCGCAGGCCCTCGGTAATGTAGAAGGTTGCACTAAAGCCATACTGTTTGAGGAGCGGGGCTGCAAATGTGAACTGGGATTTAACGCCGTCATCAAAGGTAAGGACGACAAGACGGTCAGGGATGGAATGTTGCTTGTCCATACTGTTTTCTACGAAATCACGGCGTTGATTCTAAGCCTGTCTATTAACGCTTTGGTCAGCTCCTTGGGTTTTTTGTTTGGTTTCTTCGGTAGATCAAATGGCTTCAGCAAGCGCTTCTTCAAATCTTGCATGAAACTGGGCCAAATCGTCAGCTTTCAGCAACAGAGAGATTAATTCTTTTAGCATATCTAGATCGGTTATCTTACCCAACTGTTCTTCTATATACTCAAGTTGTTCCGTGATGAACGCATCATTCGCAACTAATATTTCTAATAACGTCTCGCGGAGAAGTTTGGCCCCCTTCTCCAACCCTTGTTCAATGCCTTGTTCAATGCCTTGTTCAATGCCTTGTTCAATGCCTTGTTCAATGCCTCTGCGTTCTGCATAGGTTACGTACGCCATTTTCTGCTCCTCTTCATAAGACTGAACCTGCTGCCAAAAACCTTCCTCTAATGCTTTGGGTAGTCGCAATACCCAATCAATAAAACGATACAACATTTGGATATCGTTCCGACTAAACCCTTTCTCGTAGAGCATTCGCGTCAAGGTCCATTTCCACTCTTTTCGGGCATTCGCATCGTGGCGTGTCTCCTGGGCTTTAAGGTGGGCCATGACCACGGTAGCAAATGGATTGTTGCTGGTCTCAAGTTCACCCCATTTCTTGCGGTACTCTAGCAATTTTACCACAGGAAACTGAAAATCGACCTTTGTACCCCAGAGCGTGTAGGTATATTGGCTTGGCTTCCATTCAGGCCCTTCATCTCCTAGGATGGCAAAGCTAGCCACCTGGCGATCAAAGCGATCAAAAAGGCGATGATTGTAGATATAGACTCGTTTGGCGAACTCAGTCTCGTGTTGACTTTGTACTTCTATATGGGCCAGTACCCATGCTTCTTCACCGTTCTTGAGCCAGACCTTAACTAATTTGTCGACACGTTGGTTGCCGATTTCTGACTCAGGCGTTACCTGCTGGAGTTCTTTATCCAGAAATTCAGGAGCACGAGACCAATCGATCCCAGTATATGCGTCAGTGAAAAAAAGAGCCGTAAACTCTTCAAAGTAAGTTTCCAGTGCCTCCTTCCAGACACCGTCAAAGTCGATTGGTTGCTCTGCCATGGTTGCTCCTGTTTGTCGTTTTCAATGTAGGGGAGTGTGATACAATAGGCAGAGAAATTCAGCAAATATCGAACTTGGATAAATGACCTTCGAATTGGAGAATCCTCTGATGCTAGTGATTTAAGATAAGTCCGCTATCATCAAAGCCGCTTTTGAACTGGACAAGGTCTGTTACCACTGGTCAATCACCCTTGATCCTGAAACGGCACTTACCTTTGTCAGTCAATGATACTGTTGGCGAATTCAAGAGCACCCGTAAGCTGTGGAGGTAGGCACGCCTCGTGCGGCTATGCGCTAGAAACCAGCACGAGGCGTGCCTACCTCCACAAACAATTCGCCAACAGTATCAACTAATGCCTTGTTACTGGAAAATAGAGCTGATTTGGCAAGACACCTAGGGAACGCGCTGTCAACTCGACAGAAGCCGTCGGTTCCGGCTCGAGGATAACATTAATGAGAGAAGTTTTTCCACCGACAACATCTAATTCGGGTCTATAGCGGATATCTGGCAAATAGGGACTAGGTTGAGTAATATCCAGCTGATAATGCCCTGGAGGTAGGATGTCAAATTGGAAGTGCCCCATTTCGTCAGGCCGTGTGCTATCCACGTATCTCGACAACTCGTCATCAAGCCAGTACAGAATGATACGCACGTCGGGAGCGACATCTTCGGTATTCTGCCAAACGTACCCCTCAATTGCCCCTGCTTCTTCTAGGGTAACCTCTATGTCTACACGCTTTGTGCTCCCGGTTAACTCAATTGGGTCATTCTTCGACAACCGATCCTGGTTCCCATAGAACTTTGACGCGTACCGACCATCCTCATCGATAAAGCCTAACCAGTAGAGGCCGCTCAGGAAACTCTCAATGACAAACTGGCCAAATTCATCTGTATACGTATAGAAAAAGGCTGCCCCATTTGGTCCATGAAATTGAGCCGGGGCTGGATATCCACCATAGACCTCGACCCTAATGTTTGATAGAGGTTGACCATTCTCTGTTATAGTCCCGCTGATGCTATGGTCGAATGAATCCGATGGAAGACTCATGTTAATGGGTGTTGTTTGGCCACTTTCGACTTGAATCTCTGTCGCACTCCCATCGTTACTGACACTATAATTCCCTTCTATAGCAAAACTTGGGTGATTACGCACGGTTGCTTTAAGAATATACGCACCAGGTGCCAGACCGTCGATCAGGAATTCTCCACTCTCAGAAAGGGTGCTATGTCCTTTGGAATAGAGAAAAGTATTCTTTTGCTGGTAAAGGGTAACCTTCCCATCCTCAGGAATTTCCGCATCATCAATGCGTACGGTTCCTGCCACGGCGCCAGTGGGGGACATCACCATCTCCGCGCCGTGAAAATTCTCTGTGTCCGTTACCCTGAAGAGTTGAGCTTGCTCAATAGTCTGGGAATTACCAAAGTATCCAGCTGTAAAAGCACCAGCCGAATCCTCGAACAAAAGTGTATACTCACCGTTAGGCACATAGTCAAATCTGAATTGCCCATCTGAATCAGTGAAGACTACCTCATCCGTGAACCAATGTTTCTCTTGCTGAATTGGGACTTCGTACAGCCTGGATACTTTAATGCCCGCGAGCAAAGCACCTGTATTAGACGTGACCATTCCAGAGATGCTGGCGCGCTTTGGGGATGGATCAAATTCGATATCCAGATCCGTAAGTACTTCGTTTTGGATAACCGAGTTTTGTGAAACTGAGATGACTTCAGCGTCACTCAACGTTGTGCCACCAAGGAAAGACTCATACTGCTGGTCTCTCAAATGCGTACGCACAGATACTTTGTATTCTCCGATCTTTAGCCCCTGTATCCGATAGTGGCCTGTCTGGGTATCAACAGGACCGTTGCGATATAGTATCCATTCAGAATCTTCTTGAGCATAGAGCCGAACTTGTGCATTGCTCGTCAGAAGAACTGAGCTATCTGGAATCACATGGCCAGTAATCACGGCCCCCCGACTTAAGCGAACCGCCAATTCAGTGTACGGCGTGGTTTCATTTATCGTGAGGAAAGTTGCGCCCTCTACCGTCTGTGCATCTTCCCAATATTCTTCAACAATGGGGTCGCTACTTCTGGAGAAGTAGAGCGTATATTGACCATCTGGCAGGTATTTAAAAGTGAAATGGCCATCCTGATCTGTCAATTCATTGCGCTCGTATGCAAGGTCCCCACTATCTCCTCTGCGCTGATAGATTTCGACGTTAACATCATCAAGGGGTTCTCCTTGCTCCGATCTGACTGTCCCAGAAATTCGTACAGTAGATGCCACCTCGAAGGAGATATCGATACCTGTTTTGATTTCGCCTGCGGCCAAAGAAATTTCCGTTGCCGTTTCCACATCGCCACCTAGTGCATCGAAGCACCCGTCCCCCTTAGCTAGGATCCTTTTTGCTTTGGCGCATATGGCGTAAGTCCCTGCTGGAAGTCCACCAAAGTCATAGGTCCCTTCGCCTCCACTGATCTCTTGTCTTTCATAAAAGGGTGGCGTTGCGTCTTGGTCAAATAGGTCGCGTTTATATAAGCTGACCTGGATTCCGCGAACATCATATTCCCCTGATGTCGTTACTGTGCCAAGAAGGTGACTGCTGGGCTGTAGCTGGGCATCAATATCTGACGCCGTATCCCCATCAATGAAGACGTCAGTCGCCTCATATGCTGTCAACATATTGCCGTAAAACTGATGAACAAATGCACCACTGGGATCTTGAAATTCTACCCGATAAATGCCCGTCAACAAGCGGTCGATTGCATAGTTGCCATCACTATCTGTTACCGTTGTCCGCGCGCCATCCCGTCGATTTTCAACTCGACGTGGGGATGCTATTACTTTAATGTTGGGAAGGGGAGTACCCTGGGCGTTGGTTACAGTCCCGGCAATGGTTCCCCCGTTTTCAGACTGCATGGCCAGCGGGTTGGCCTGTACAAATGAGTGGAACGTGAATGCGATAACAATGATCAAGCCAACGCACATGATTTGTATGAAGGCTGGGCCAAATTGACTATTGCTTGCTCGATTATTCCTATGCAACATTGAGAAGCCTCCTATAGGGTCATGATTTAGGTTACAATTGGGTCATAATTAGCGAATCAGACGCCGAATTGATTCGGCATCAGTCAGAGAAAGTTGGTTAAAATGCGTTGATGAGCCACTTGTGCATCCGTTTCGGTATTGAGCTTAAGCCGCTACCCACAAGACGCTATCAATACTATAGCGAAGCCGTTCCCTACCTTCTTGAGCCGTTCATGAGATTTCTCCAACAAATTCATGATATTCCTGTCAATCTCTCTGCAAAAGAACAAGCCAGGTGGAAAGTCCATCCGGCTCGTCATTACATGATTTACGTATCCACTGAGGCCTAATTTGGGTTGCTCTTGATTGCGCTGAACCCAGAGTCGAACTGGAACAGTGTATGGAGTTTTTGCTAAAAACTCTCAGTTCAACGGGATCTCTTCATAATGGGTAATGACCCGTTGCACGCTACTGAAACTCTAGCAATATTGTTGAACCTCACAAGCACAATGGAGCGTGGAATTCTGCCTTCGAAGAGCAAAATATGCTTGCAGATTGCGGAATATTGCTCTTAGCGGGTTGGTTCTCGGCCCTTGAATTGACCGATAAAGGCGTTCTTTCTCTGCTTCGCACAATCTGGCGGCATGACGTTCTTCTGCTACGATCATGTCAGAATAATTGATAACCATGGCTATTCCCCTCCTGAAAAGGTTTAAAACTAAAGATAGGTTGAAACAATTTACAGAATTTACTCTTCTTGCCTTCATTACATTTGCCATTTTTGCAAATTGTGTATACTGGAGTAGGCTACAGAAAAGAATAATTTGATATAGTTTTAGTCTGGTAGGTAATACTCCTCTGGGACAGAGCGGAGTGTTAAGTAGCTTAGATAATCTGTTTTAGCCCCTCTGCTCCTTGCTCCTGCCCAGGCAAAGGGACATGCTCGACAAAGTCTTCTGCCACAAGGTGATCAATGGCATCCAAATTCTGTTTGTTGATGGTCTCGTTAATGTGGCGCGCAATGAACTGTTTCTTTTGATCAAGGGTTAGCTCTGTCATGTTTATCCTTTCTGTTTAGCGTTTGGTTTAAGCGATTCGGGAAATAAGCCGATGGCAAAGTTGGCACGTTTCTTGCCGAGCCGTCTTATGACAAATCCACATGTACCAAAAGGCAATCGATACGACCTCGTAAGGTTGCAATCGACCGATAAAGGGAAAAATAGCAATCGTTGTGATTTTTTTCAGCGTGTCATGGCTGATAGGGGTAGTTTAGATGATGCGATCGTTTTTCCCTTGACAGGTTGCTGAAAATTGCTCAACAAATAGATGAGGTTTTTGACTTGTTAGGGAAGTTGAACGACAGAGGATGAAGGAATCGAATGAATAGAGGAAAGGGATGCCACAAGTTTGAGGCGTTAACATCTCCAAGAATTCGAATTTTAGAACGGTTAGTGCAGTGTACTAGCCTAAGTCTTAGTTTCTCTTCAACGTACGCAGGAAGTGGTATCGCCCTGGAACACTCTGTCCGAAAAAGTGTGTAAATCGATACCGCTCAGCCGGAGAACCGTCGCCATTTACACACAATTCTCTGGACAGAGTGCCTGGAACTATGAGCAATGATTTCGCGTTCGACGCTCAGACTCGAAAATATCTCTCATACGGAAAATCAGATCTCAACGCGTCAAGATGTTCCTTCATTGCTTGATCAACACTTGTCAGTTGCTCCGCCGTAAGATGATGGGCTGCTTCGCCCTTTTTCCCTGTGCGTAGCAGCTCGACTTTGTCGTTGACCATGGGCGTGGGTGGCTCGAACTTGTCTTCGTTGGCTTTCATATATTGGAACGAGGACTTCTCTAAGACCAACGCCATCTCGTCATCGCTCAACTCGACCTGCATCAGCTCAGCAACCTTTTGGATGACCTGGGCCAAATCCTTTTTCATCTCGCCAAAGGTCAGTACCAGCACATTCTGTCGATCCCGCCAGGGCCAAAAGCTGGCAATATGCTCTGCCCATAAGCCATAGGGAACCTCTCCCTTGTTGAACAGGTCCACCCATGCGCCGATGCCAATCGAGCTCAGCCCCGGCATAATCGAATCCGAAAAGAAGAAGCTGCTCACCAGTACGTCCTTGGGATCCCGCATGACAACGACGTACTTGGCTGCTTCACTATAGGGCACAAACTCTGCTTCCACATGGGTTTTGACGGCTCGCATTTGCGTCGGCGACTCTTTCCAGGTTGGTACAGATAAAGGGACCAGTTGCGGTTGAGGATTTTCCGGCCAAGGAACGATATCGTGAATATGCTCAAATTCTGCCTGCCCTTTACCGGCAATTTGGGTCACTACCTGCATCATCCAATAAGTACCGCTTTTGGAGAAGGTACAGACAAATACATCATGCTCAGTTGGCGTGTAGCCTTGGAAGGATCGTCGCTTAATTTTGGCCGAACCCATGAATTTACGCGCCAGCTTCATTGCGCCATAGTAGTCATTGCGAAACTGTGCCCACAACATTCTTGGAATGACTGTCAGAAATATGGGGATTGTCCACAGTGGTGGGAACTTACGTTTGTTGTTCATTGATGAATCTTTGGGTGCTATTGAATCAGTATGATGTGCAATATTCCACAGAATACCAGTATTATAAATTTTACACTGCAAGCTATCTCACTTCGACTGATGTGCGTCAGCGCCCTCTTGATAAAGGTTCACGCAATAACGTCAAGAGTCTGATTCCCCTTCTAAATTCGGCGGACTACGATAACTAAAAAACTTGGTGGGTGGCACAGAGTAACACGGGGCTAGGCTGAGAATCTCCGTGTCCTCAGTGGACATTATTTTTTGAATGGCCTAATACCGCGTAACCGGAAAATAGAGCTGATTCAGCAGAATGCCCAATGCCCGTATACGTAGCTCAACAGATGCTGTCGGTTCTGGCTCAATTATAATGTCAATAACTAGCAGGGGCAGGATATCCACCAAATACCTCCACCTTGATGTTGGAGAGAGGCTCGCCGTTGTTGGTAACCGTTCCTCGAATGGTATCATCGAATTGAGGGTACGGCAGGCTCATATTGATATTGGCAGTCGTTTGGCCGCTTTCCACTTGGATCTTTGTCATATTATCGTCGTTGCTGAGACTGTAGATGCCATCAACCTGAAGTCCAGAATCATCTTGGGCTGTGATGGCAAGTTTATATGCACCAGGAATAAGCCCATCAATAGTGTATTCCCCACCTTCTAAGAGTGCAGAACTTTCCTTAAATGGTTGAGCGCCATTTTGTTGACGGATGGCGACTACCTCCCCACTGACAGGAACCTCTCCTTCGCCAATCAATATGGTGCCAGCGATAGTACCAGCGCGTGACAGAACAATTGTTTTGATAGCTGATGAATTTAGGCTGGCGTGGCCGCTCTCTGTAAAAACTGTTCGATAAAGGTCTCTAACTTTGTTGGCTCAATCCCATAAGTTTTGGCTGTCTCGCTCATATCGATGTAGCTATCTGCTATCTCCAGCGCAGCGAGGATGGGTGCCATGCCTTCGGGAATGATGGGGACTGGCTCATCTGGCGATATGTAGTTGATTGGGATCTGCTGGCCCATCTTGTTACCCATTTCTGTAACGACCTCTGTCCAGGAGTATGACTGAGGACCGGCAATCAGAATATCTTGATTGTAGGCTATGGGGTTGTCCACAGCCGCAACAGCGTAGGCAGCCACGTCTGCAACCGAGACGAAGATCTGTTTGCGCGAGCCGGATCCAACTAAGGTTATGGGCTGACCTGCCTGCAACGGCATCCCCACGACGGTGGCAATCCAAACCTCCATGAAGGCACCTGGTTTTAGGCTGGTGTAGGCCATGCCGCTGGATTTGAGGTAGGCTTCACACTGTCCCTTGATGTTGAATAGGGGGTGCGGATGCTCGGGATGGGTTCCCTCAGCAGAGGTGTAAATGAAATGACGAACGCCTGCCGCTTTGGCCGCGTCGATAAGATTCTTCGTACCGTTTAGGTCTACTGTCTCTAACGTATCTTCGCCGCCACGCTGGACGGCATTGGCAGTGGTAATGACGGTATCTACACCTGTACACGCCTCATCCAGGGATAAACGGTTTTTCAGGTCACCAAAGATCGGCTGAGCGCCTGCATCGATCAGGCCCTGAGCGGAGGTCGCCATACCCTGCTTTGCCAGCTCCTCAGACGGCGAGTTGTGACGTACTAAGATGCGCACATCTTTGTTCTGCTTCAATAGCTGCTGGGTGATCAGTCCACCCAAGAGACCAGTTGCGCCAACGATTAGTATCATTTTGAATCTTCTTATATGTTCTACCGACTTTGCATCTCAGTTCTTGTATCTCGGTCCTACGCTCCGCGTAGGACCGCAATCCTAGTACAGCGTGGCATAAATAGCGATACAAACAGATGGAAATCTTATAAACTGTCCTTGTAGGACGGGGTAGATGGGTTGCCCAAACATCCCGCCCAAAATGGACGGGCTACGGTCAGTATGCTATCTGTGCAATGATTTACGCTCCGGTCACTAGTATTCGCCTACTCTATCAACCTAACTGTACTAGACGCTCTGCGTCGGGAGAGGTGTAGAAAACTTGGATGTAAAAATCTGAGGATGGTTTCCCCGTCACAAACGAATAATGTTGATTAGTCCGACAGCGCAGGAAAGTTTAGGTTCACTGAGGGTTCATATTGATCGGGTTCCTGCTGTCGTCGATGCTGCCACACCCGCCACATGATCTTGAGATGGAAGAGCGTTGTTGGCTCTTTAAGCATATTTTGTACATGGAAGAAGGATTCAGCGACAACCGGATCATCAACCAAAGTTTGGATGACGTTATCAAAGTAGCGCTGCATCAGCTTATCCATAAACGAAGGATTATGCTCGGCTGCAACAATGGGCCAGCGCGTATCCTGTCCAGTGGCAAGCTGCCACGGCCCTGCGATCACGCGGGCTAGCTTTTTTTGAAATTCCTGGGCTACACCTCGAACGCTGCTAAGCTCGTGGCGCTTCTGATGAGTCTGAAGCACTTCTTGCAAGGCTTTGACCCCCAATGCAGCCACCGTCATTCCCTGACCGTAGACTGGATTGAGCGCATAGACAGAATCACCAATAGCCAACAATCCTTCTAGATAGCGGGGCAGCTTATCATACTCGCGGAGCCGATTGGATGCTCGCTGAAAACCATAAGGTTCCCCCAGTGGCTCGGCATTGCATATGAGGTCATAAATCTCGGATATGGGTAAGCTGCGAGCAAATTGATTAAATCCTGCTTCGTCCGTCGGCGGATGGTCGCCATTCATCCCGATCAAGGAAACCATCCAGCGATCTCCATCCTGGCTATTTTCGCCCCCGGCTGCCTCAAGCGGCACGATGAGGCCGCCACGCGGTTGGTGTGGTGCCTCAGCCATGGAGTATATCATCTTCCAATCCGGGCCAAATGATCGGCGTCGATAGATGCGGCTGGCGTAGCCCCCTTTAGCGTCTACAGTAATCTCATTGGGTGGTGTGTAGCCATGCTCTTCTAGCCACTTGGGCATGTCAGAGCCGCGCCCGCTGGCATCCACAACGAGATCGGCTCGTAGCTGTTCTCGCGTGGCGTTGGATTGACCACGGTCACGGAACTGTACCCCCATGACCCTTGTGCGTTCTGAGTTGGTGAGAATCTTCTCAACTGCACATTGCTGACGAATCTGCACACGCGGATTCTTCCGCAATTGGTTGTAGAGGCCATACTCCATCAATGCACGGCTGCAGGCAATCGGATTAATAGTAGAGCGAAACGGCTGCATCCGCTTGCCGTTCATATGGAAGGCAATGTCATTGCCCATGTTGAGTTCTAAGGTACCGTTTTCTAGCAGGAACTCTGTGAGTCCTGGAAAGAGATCTTCCATAACCTGTTGGCCGCGTACCAGAAGTGCATGGCCGTGACGGGCTTGCGGTGCACCTCTGCGAAAGGCAGGCTTATCTGGCAAGATGTCTCGCTCAATAACGGTAACGGTCGAGAAGAAGTCAGCGAGTACACGGGCAGTCATAAGACCAGCTACGCTACCGCCGATAACGACAGCGTGGGTAGAGCTTGTCGTTGCTTGATTATCATTGTTCATAAGTTAACCTTCTTTGAGATATGATTTTTAAGAAAAACTATTGTTTTCAAATCTAAAGCAGTATGGAAAGCTGCTGCCTGTGCGTATGCTCAGTATATCGGCCCTAGATTTTTTTTCTTGATCATTTGTTGAGCTTTACTCAACAAACATATTGTTTTTCTGACAATTCTATTCCGAATGATCTAGTCCGCTAGGAACTGTCATCAAGGAAACCAGAGATATTAGGGGCTACTTTAGGGCAGTGATCAAACTACAAAGAGTCGTGACTCGAAGCGACTTGAGCAGTTATGACAAACCTATAAAAATATTCGTAGACCACAATGTCAATGAGAGAATCTTCGTTCCAATTAGAATGATATTGCGATCTACTGAATATGTATCCGATGAATTTTTAGCACCTTTTTACAGTAATTTGTAATAAATAGACAGGCAAAACATGTAGTATCCTATAAGAAATTCCGTCGCAGCCATATTGCACTCAGAATGTTGTATCTTACTGATTTTGCGATTTTTTACATTCCCCCAGCTCTTTAGACCAAATGGAGTAAGTTGTCATGAGTGGTATTTTTGGATATGCTTCGGGAGCGTCTTCCCGTTCCTTACACAACCGTCTGCCGACAATGCAACAAGCGTTTTCTCAGCAGACGCCAACGATTTGCCATAGATGGAGTTCGCCATCCCACGACGTTGGGTTGGCCATGGAGCTGCCTGACCGTCTGAACTTTAAACATAGCGGATATCTGGCAGTTGATGAGTCGATTGTCTGTGTTGTTGACGGAATTATCTTCCAGGACGCGGAAAACGGTCATCCCGAGTCCGCTGAATCGAACCCAGCCCAGCGTTTGTTGGAGGTCTATTCATCTCGAGGTATTTCAGGGCTAAAAGATGTTAGTGGGAGTTTTGTGGTCGCATTTTGGCACAAGACTCAAAAGAAGTTGGTACTCGCCACGGATAAAATTGGCTATCGTCACCTATTCTATGCACAGGATGGCGAAAATTTCTTCTTCTCATCGTTTCTGGCGCGCATACCCCAGATGCTTTCTAAAGCGCCCCAAATTGATGAAGAAGCATTTGCCGATTTATTGACTTATCGACACGTACTAGGTGAGCGGACCCTGCTGAAGCAGATTAAACTAGTTCCAGTTGGCACGGCAATCATATTTGAGAACAATCAGCTTCGCAGCCAACCCTACTGGCACTGCGCCGAGATCGAACCGCGCGGACACTACAACAGCGAGCGCTTAGACGAACTGATTGAGGCCTTTTTATTAGCCGTCAAGCGATCATTTCAACCAGAGAGGACCGCGCTCTTAACATTGACAGGTGGTGTTGATTCCCGCACAATTCTGGCTGCTGCTGCTCACCAGAGGCTCAATTTTGTAACGTTAACCGATGGAAATCCTTTGGGGACCGATGCCCAAATCGCTAGGCTGCTGTCAACACATCTTGGGATTCCCCACTATAGCCAACCCGTTTATACCCATCTTCTAGGGCAATTGTTGCGCCCCATGGCCCAGCAGCAGAGTGGACTTATCGCTACCATAGACTCCCATCCTTGCCAATACATTCAAGCTCCCCTGCCAGGTGAGATTGTTGTGTCGGGTATAACTGGTGAAACGGCACGTAGCCCTTGGGTTGAATATGCAGACCTGTCTCATAACAATCTTGACTATGCCATGAAGCTAGTTAATCGGGCCGTGCTTTCACCTTTGGCCTCAAAACTTGATTTAAAGACTCTTTGGCAGTCGCCTTATCAAGCGGTAGGCTCATCCGCGGCCCAAGAACACATGGCACAACTCATGGGAGGGTATCAATATCCCGATTCCCCACTGATGGCTGCTGACTATTATGGGTTAGACGAACATACACGTAAATTTCTGAACAAAGGCTCCCTGATTGCCTTGAGCAATATGGAGGTGATGATCCCGTATATCGATCATGAATGGGTTGAGGCCATTATGTCTGTTCCATTGGCGGAAAGAGTCAGTAACAATATTCAGCTTGATATGATCAAACGACTCTATCCTGCCCTGCTAAAGCTTCCCTATTCAAAGACCATGTTGCCTCTTGATGCTGCTAAGTGGCGGACTAACCTATCTCAAAAGGCTCGCCACTACCGCGAAAAAGCCAGCAGGAAGTTAGGAAATGGCAGGTATCGTAGAGAAGTCCCCACTCACAATTATCTAGAATGGAGCCGAGGCGAGATGCGTTCGTCCTTAGAAGCCACTTTGCTAAACCCGCAGGCAGCGTACCGAACATTCCTAAACCCGGATAAAGTGACTGATATGTTACATAATCACTTTAACGGGAAGCAGAACTGGCCGCATTTAGTTGCTGCGCTGACTACATTGGAATTCACTCATAACTTATGGGTGGATAACAACAATTAAGGAATCAGGTTCAAATAAAACCCAAAACTTAGACGCTGCCATATTGGGTACCGAGAGATCTTTCATTTGGGTTTATAAGATTCTCGTTCCTAAAGTACCTCTAACCAGAGTAGTTGGGCAGAACTCCATATATTAATAGGTACTGTTGGCGAATTGTTTGTGAAGTGAACACGCCCCGCGTGGCTATGCGCCAGAAACCGGCACGAGGTGTGCCTACTCCACATCGTATGGGCATTTTTGAATTCGCCAACAGTATCTTAATATGAGTGAGACGGGAGTAGCCCGCTCCCGCCTAACCACACATGTTTATCCATTCCGCTTAATCTGATACCAGAGTACTACATCCGATACAACAATCTTGCCCGAGCTGATGTAGAACTCGACCGGTGTTGGATCGGAGAAGCCAGCCCCTTCTGGGAAAGCTTGTGATGCATTAAAGGTCTCCCAGTAGCCACGAGTATGGCTTTGATCCAACTTGAAGGATGCGATTTCGCGATGGTTCATACGGATCTTGAAAGATGAGTCCTGGTCAGGCCTTACCTTGAAGCAGATCATCGGTTTTCTAGAACCGGATGCGAAGAGAAAGTCGGGTGGGACATCGAAATTAAACGTTCTGGTGTTGGGGCTACCCCCGTAGTTGGCATCGATGACAAAGCCACCGTCTCTCAAGACTTGATAATCTGCAATTGTTGTTGAAGCCATTTTTCTTTTCCTTTTTGTTAGTGTAATAAAATCGATCTATATTGCGGTATTGCCTTTATGCAGTCTGTAAATGTGGTAATTCGATGGGTATCATTTCATTGGCAGCCTCCTTCATGACACTTGACATGATTGTGTAAATAGCAGCCCAGGCACTACGGATTTCGTCTGTAAATGCTTCGCCAAGCCCCTGCTCTAGGGTCCACAGCAATGCGGAGCCAACGGTGGCGTAGTGTTCATCGCGCACGCCGTAGCCAACATGGGTGATGGCTAGCTTACGCAAGACTGGCACCAGAGCATCCAAATTATCCAACGCTGCAACGGCTACCTGTAGCGTTTGCATCAACTTGCGGCGCTGTTCTTTCATGTCTGATTTGAAGAGCACTCTTAAAGATGGATCTAGCTCAAATAAGTGGTCATAGAAGAGAATAGCAGCCTGGTCTGCAATGGGTATGACCTGGGCAAAACTCTCTTGCACGAATTCTTTTTGAGTGGTTGCAATGCTCATGGTTGTCTCCTTTTTTCTGTATCCGTAAGATGTTAAGAATTAGGGGGCTTGATACGGGCTGAGTTCGGAAAGTACGCCCGTGTGGATTGCTTGAATGCAAGTCACACGGGGCGTGCCTACTCTACTGCGCTCTACTCATTACATATTTGTTAGCGCAATCGCTATACCCAACAATATTGCATAAGGAAATGCAACAATAACGAACGTGATTAATGGGTTTCGTTTTTCTATCATGATTTGCCTCCCTGATTTGATGCGTCTTTTGTTATCTACTTCTTAGCCTGAACTTCTCATTACTTCTGCCGTCATGATAGCGGGTGTTAGACGCTTATCCTTGATAACTCATCGCAATTTTGTTGACAGAATATTCGGTTTTCTGACACATCAAAATTATTCCCCTGGTGCAACGTCCGACCAATCGACTTGGCAGAGGCCGTACTCGATCGAGTTCTTTAACATGCGATAGTATTCACTACAGCTGCTACTGTCGTTATCATTGGCATTGAACGGACCTGCTTCTGAACACTGTTTGTCCGAGCGTTGATTGATGCTGACGATGATGTCTACGCCGTCTGGAAAATCTTGTGGTGTGCCATCGGGTAGAGAGCAGGTGTATCGATAGCGGCCGTTGAAGAAGCCAGCACCTAATTTGTCGCCTTTCTCATACTGGTTGGTAATCGACCGCCTTAGAAAAAATTGGTAGTCGCCATCAATCTTCTCAGCCTGTAGCACCAGCACCAGTCCATAACCAGCATGACCGACCAGAATCTCGTTTAGCCCCTGTTCGCGGTGATTTACCGCCAGATCGTTCCCTTCCTCATAGTAGGCATTAAATGAGGTGTAGAGCTCGTATGCCAATGCACTTTTTTCATAGTTATAGACATCCACAAGGCCGCTTGACGCTCGGGCGATGATGATCTCATCTTTAATCAGACCAATCACGTCGCCAACGGCAAAAGCATCGTCATCAGACAAGCTTGCGGCCAGGGTCTTGGCCAGTGAACCATTCAGTCGGTAAATCTCGATATTGCCCGTATTGGTTTTGCCGATGAAGAATTCTTTGCTGCCATTGCCATCAAAATCACCCACTGCAAATTTATCCCCGTCCTGGAAACCGACATCAACTGGTGCGTAGGGTGTCCCCACAGAATCGTAGATATGAACCATGCCTGTATCCCCATCGGCTACAATCACCTCGTCAAAGATATCGTCGGTAATCACATCGTGTACCGCAAAACCATCTCCTGTGGAGAAGCCCGTGTCGAAGCTGACAAAAGGCACTGCTACGTTTGGATGATAAGCCTCTACCTGACCTCCAATATGGCGAGCCATGAAAAGAGCGGTCGGTGTGTTAGATTGGCTGTTGTAGCCCACCGCAAATCCATCAAAACGTTGGTAGTTAACGGGCAATACGTTTACAGACTGCCCCTTCCCGTCATACATGACAAGCCGATTGAGTACCGAGTCGGCGCTGAAGTACGCAGACTCGGTGTCTGAGAATGTATCGATTGATGTATTGGGCAGGATGCCTGTATTGTAGCGGCGAGGTAGATCAAATTGCGGCACGCCATCTGTATTGGCGTACTGGACCGCTTGGGCATAGGCCCCAAATGCTGAGCCGTTGTGAGAACGAGATAGATCCCACGTGTTCTCTCGCTTTTCGCCAATGGTGGGGTTACCTGAATAGCCACCCACCCAGTAGTTACGCATGAAATTGAGGTAGACCCCCGGTTCCACTGCTAATGCGCCAGATGCACCCGCTGCGTAATCACTGCTGGCTTGCTCTTCGGGAACTGTACTGACAAACCAAGCGTAGTGTAGGCGTCCAAATTCGTTTGCCTTATTCAACCAATCATCAAATGAGCAGCTTGAGCCATTCCAGACGCAGTGAGGACGTTTGGCGTCCCACTTGAGGGGTGTATAGTTATTGCCCGTTGCATTCCAACCCCGAGATGCTGGCTCCCGCTTCTGATAACCCGCTAAGCCATGAACCCGCTGGGACGTGAAGATGTTGTCATTGGCCGAAGTTGTGATACCCATCGTCTGGTTGAAGAATAGATCCAACGCCGAGCCGTCATGCATACCAGGATAGCCACTCTGTGCCGAGAAGGGTCTGCCCAACAGATGTTCAATAATCGCAGCCGCAAAGACTGGTGACGTGTTCGAATAGTGATGCTCACCAACTTCATTGCGCACACAGCGTCCAGCCACCAGCAACAGCCCTTCTTCAATTGTCCAGAAGGGCAGTACGTAGACTTTCGGGTCACCTGTATAAAGGAGATGCGACTTCCCTTGATTCACGGCTGTGTCACCAAACTCATTACGCAATATCTGCTCTTGAGCACTAAAATCCGCTTCATTACTTAGACCACGAATCGTGGATAAGTGGTGCATATATGTCTTTACACTCGGTGCAGACTTCGGCAACCCCATCTGGTGACCAAGAACGTGCTGAATCCGCATCTGCTGCCACTTGGTGTCCGCTTGATTCGATAGATCGGCACAAGCTTCTTCCTCTGAGTCTTCACCAACCTCGTCGGCAATGAGCACAGGTGGTGCCTGGTGCCCAGACAAGACTCGGTGGAGGCGCGTGGGCAGGAGGCGTTCAGGAAAATCGTAGCCGAGCAGCGGCATGGACTCGATGTACGCATCTGTGTAGACCTCATCATGGATGGTGTCAGCCTCGCTGTCTCCTAGACGAGCAAATTCACCGCCGATAACATCGAAGATAATCACCTTGAGCTTATCGCCTCCCGTACGCACTGCGGTCAACAGCCGACTCGTACTCAAGGCGTCGATAGTCAGCTCGCGAGTCGCCCCAGCACTTGCCTCGCCCTGACGGATGACAAGGCCAGCTCCGTCGATTGTCCAGGCGATAAGTTTCAGAGTGTTGCCAGCTGTACGCACAGCCGTCACCACGTACCCGGTGGTCTGGTATGTTGTGGCGATGCGGTTGACTGGGCCGGCCTCAGCGTCGCCCAGCCTTTGGATCGAGCCGTTGAGAGCTACGTTCCACGCAATCAACTTGAGGTTGTCGTTGCTGAGACGTACAGCGGTTACAACGCGATTGCTCGAGTTTTTGACGACAGAGAATTCCTTGACTGCACCTGCCGTGGTATCATCTTGCCGCGTGATGGTCTGATTATCGTTAAAGCGGAAGGTGGTTAGCTGCAGATTCCCATCGCGATTGCGCCATGTGACGACAGCCTGGTTTTGGCTGCTCTCCGAAGTATCTGTGATCTCTACATCACGTGCGCCAGCCGCGGCAATGTGATAGAGGGACCTGTACTCGATCTCATCTGTTGGGTTGACCACCAAGCGCCAAATTGAAAGATCACCCTGTTGGTTGCGCGTTGCCACCGCCAGCCCGTAGGTAGAGATAGCATTATTGGCCAGAGCAACTGCTGCGAAATCTTTTACAGTGACCATGCGTTCCGTGATCTGCTGCGAGCAATCCAGACCCATACAAGGAATATCGGTATCCAGCGTGAATATACTCTGCATGGTCATAGCACCGCCTCGGTTCACTTCCCAAACAGAGAGGTGGAGTTTGTCACTCAGGGTCCGCATAGCCAGAACAAAGAGGTTTTCACCCAGCCGCAGTAACTTCATCTCTCTAGCTTGGAAAAAGAGTGAACCTGCTTGAGGCACAACCGAATCACCAGGATTTACCTGTCCGTCGGGGCCAATCTCCCAAAGTTGTAGCTTGATCCGCCGCTCCTCGTTTCGGATGGCCGTAACAGCACGGGTAGAGGATAGGCTGGTCATTGCTACATCTGAATCCAGATCCTTCAGGCGCTCTTTTAGCACCCAGCGTAGGATAGCAAAGGTCACGGGTTTGTTGGCACTGCCAATGCGCATCGGTGTCTCGTTGGTGACTCGGCTAGCCAACGGCAGGGATTCGTCGTCACCACAGTAATCGTGCCAGTCGTTGCCAGCTCGACCAGACATACGACCCAAGCCGTAGGTGCCCAATGGGTATCCGTAACGCGAAACACCCAAAATTGCGCTCCCGACACAGCGTTGCTTCATAAAACTGCTCAAAGAATCGACGATTGGGGCCAGCCGCGGATCGCCATTACCCGTGATCGAAATGCCGTTCTTTTTGGTAACGACAACGCCATTTGTGGTTATTGGTAAGTCGCTTCCCGCAGGTGGCGAGACCTGAATGCCAATGGCCTTTGCCTGAAAGACAAAATCCTCTGCATCGTCTCCATCATCTCCATTCCCATTCTCAAAGGTCGGTGCCCGGTAGCCGACTTGCGGCCCACTGATCGATTGTAGACATTGGCTGTCATTATCCAGCGGATAGAGGCAGCCAGTCGTCGAAGACGAGACCGTCGTCAACCCATTGGGCAGGATAATGTGCCATGTCGCTTGCAGAGGTCCACCATCCGCGTCTTTGGCTTGTAGAACCGTTGCCTGCCCTACTTCCAACGACTCGTCCATGCCGTCGATGATCATCTCGGTTTGGAGGTTGCTGGCCACACATTGCCCTGCCCCGCCCAATTCAAATCCAGGCGCGCAGACACTACAAGTCGATCCAGCGTAACCGGCAGCACAGGAACAGGCAGCGATACCGTCTACAACTATAGCCGTACCGTTGGTCCCACAGTCGATGTCGGCCGCTGTCTCGTCAGCCTCACATGTATAATCGTTGGCATCAAAACTAGCGGTATCCGGGTCGATAATGCTCACTTGGCCGGAGACATGACGCAGGTGCGTGCCGTCTGGACAACTGCCGTTGACGGGTCGCACAACATTATCTGCATCAGGATTGGGTAGCCGATCGGATATATTCCCTACCACTGGTGGTGGCGGCAGTGTAGCTGTTGCTGTTGACGTTGGCTGTTCTTCAGAGACGTCTGTAGATGTAGCCGTTGGCGTGGGCGTTGGGGCAAGCGTGGATGCAGTAGTCGGTGCAGTAGTCGGCGTCTCTGTTGAGGCTTGCCCCGATGTCTCTCCACTACTGATGAGAGGCAGAAAAACATTGCCATTACCCTGCCGGCTGCTTGATTGACTGTTTACTGCTGTTTCGCTTTGCCCGTACATCGTAGCTGACGTGGCAAGTAATAGTAAGAAAAAAGTGAGTACATGTATTGCAGTGCGTTTATGTTTGGTGACAGTTTTCATTTTATTCTCCGAGAATTGGCTCTATCGGAATTCGTGTGGTTGACATCGGTTCAAACCGATATTTCACGCTAACGCTCTGATAACTTCACACGGAGACCGCTTTTCGTCTGGAACGTAGTCGAAAGCCTGAGCTGTGGTTCATACCCCTCAATAGCTGATGGTCGAAAGCGTTGCGCCATCATAGCCAAAGCCAACTGACCTTCCATCAAGGCAAATTCACGTCCAATACACATGCGCTGCCCAGCACCAAAGGGGACCCAGGCCCAGCGATGACGTTTAGCCGATGCTTCTGGCGTAAAGCGTTCCGGAATAAATTGGTCTGCATTATCCCACTCTTCTGGATGGCGATGAATCATATAAGTCATTGTGGCTACCTCACTGCCAGCGGGAATGGAATAACCGTCAATAACATCGTCCTCTACGGCCTGTCTCGACCCAAACCAGGCGGAAGGCCGCAGTCGTATGGCTTCTTGCAGTACCATACGCGCATAGGGTAAATTGGGTAGGTCGTCGAACGTCGGCGTCCGAGGGCCTAGAACTGCATCAACTTCTTGTTCAAGTTTGTTCTGAATGTCTGGATGTTGAGACAAATAGTAGACGCTCCAGGACAATGCCGTGGAGGTTGTTTCAAAGCCCGCTAAAAAGATTGTGATAGCCTCGTCGCGCAGCTGCTGATCGGTCATTCCTTCGCCTGTTTCTGCATCGACCACATCAAGGAGCATGGCCAGCAAATGATTCTCTTTTTTGGGATTATGACGCTGCTCATCAATCATTTGATAGACGGCACCATCAAAAACCGCAATCGACTGCTCAAAGGCTCGTCGCTTAGGGTCGGGTATCCATGACGGGAGTTTACTCGTGAGCATCCCACGCATTATATAGTCGAGCGCTTGAGGCACAGCGTCGGCGACTTCATTCATTTGGGCAGCAGATAAGGCTGTGCCAAACATGGTCCGTACGATGACGCGCATGGTTAGCTGATTGAAGGCGTGTGCCATGTCACTGGAGTCGCTGGGTACAGACCAAGAAGCAAGTTCATCAGCAATGGCGCTCGTCATGAGCGAAGCAAGAGCTTCCAATCGCTTTTTGTGAAACTGGGGCTGCATCATACGGCGCTGTCTCAGCCAAAAATCGCCCTCGCTGGTAACCAGTCCGTTACCGATCAGATCACGTAATACTGACCAAAGTGGCCCACCTTTGACATAGTTCTGCGCGTTGTCCAACAAAACATGTTGGATATGCCGTGGGTGGTTACAGACAATGATCTGTGAAAGACCAAGGTTCAGCGTATAGATATCGCCATATTCAGCGTACATTTGCTCGAAGAATGAATAGGATGAGCGCATTAATCCTGGAATGTTGCCGATGATCGGCCAGCCCTTGAGCCGCGGGCACGGTCTGGGCTGGACATCAAAGAGCATATCGGGGGTTGTTGCCTGAAGCATTATTCTTCACCTCATATGAAATTGTTTTTTCTATTAGGTATCTGTTTTTGGTTGTTACCAGCCACATGATAGAAGGAATAGGATGATGTTCCTTGATAATTCGTCATGATCCTTTTGACAAATTGATCGTATTATTGACATTCATCATATGGTGTTCAGGTGTATGAATTAGTAAGGCAATTTGTTCGCAAAAGCTAGCAAGGTTGTATCTCAGACCTGCAAGCGGTTTGTAACATGAATAAGAGTGGTATGAATAGGAGTGACGTGGATAGAAGTGGTATGGATGGGAGTGAGATGGATGGGAGTGAGATGTATGAGAGGAATACGGATGGGGGTACGTGGATAAAGAGGGCATCAAAAACTTGGCTTAAATGCACTGAATGCACTCCTGCTCACAACACCGTATCCCCTTGTACCCGGCGAAAAAGCGATTTCTCTACCTGTTATCTAGCTGCAGCCGCGCCTCATCTGCTAGCTCAAGAAAAAAGCGGTTTAGCTCAGCGCCCAACCGCATAAACTTATCAATGGGCAGACCAAACGCCTGTTCGAGCCACGGATAGGTACTTTCGTTGAGCTTAAACGCACCGTAGCCGAGACCGAAGATCATGGCCGAACTCGCCGTGTATCCTAGCCGTACCTGCCTCGGATCGCCCTGCCAGCCTGCATCTTGCAACCCAGACAAATAACCTTCAAAAACAATCTGATCCAGCTCGCGAGCATCAGCTATCCCTACCTCCGAAAAGATGAGCGTCCCATGCACCAGCGAAGCCAGTTCAAAGCCGATGGCCGCGGTACCCACGTAGGTCCAATCAATTGCCACGGTCTCGTACTGACCCGACGCACTCTTTCTAGCAAACAGGTTGCGTCGAAATGCGTCACCATGAACAAGGGTTTGCGGCGGGTGGTCTAGTGCGTTTAGGAAGAGCGAGCGTTCCTCCCACAGGCGTAACATGCCATGCATATCGTCATCGTGAAGAAACCAACGCTTAGTTTTTGGATCGTCGACGGCAGCGCGTAGCTCATCGAACTTCCGCCCTGCTTGTTTGGCGCGCCGAATATGTTGGTAGTGATCTTGGCAGTACCAAGGCTTTGGGTATGGTTCGCTCTGAGCGCCAAAAGAGCCGTTGAACTGACCCAGATGCCTGGCAACAACACAATAATGGGATAGAGGCCATTCAGCACCAATGTCATCTGCTAGATCTTCTAACCATAGCCCAATCACCTTCTCCGAAAAGCGGAACGTCCCATAGAAACGGGGTGCCTTCAACCCACCGGGCAAATCGGTTAGCTGGCCTGATTCATAAGCCAGTACCTCCCGTTTCCAATATCTCGGCTGGGTTGGATCGTCATCATCGGCGGTTGTGCCAACCACTTTTAGAATAAGCGACCAATCCATTTGCTTATCTTCTACATGAACTGTACCGGCAAATCGATAGACTGCCGACAAAACATCCCCAACATCGCCCGCACCACCATAGATACGCTGGTAGTGCCATTCGGCAACGTTACCCTTTTCTAAATTCAGCGTACGGCAGGCCACGGAATTCAACGTATCAACATCAATGCTGGATAAGTCATACGAGGTGGTTGATTCTAACAATTGTTCTGTCATGTTATCTGTTGTCCTTACCTTCAAGAAGCCAATTGACATAGACAATTTTCCATTCGCCGTTTTTCTTCTCAACGACGCGCGTTTCCCGGCTTAAGCCTGGCATGTCCATCTCTACATCTCCTGTCTCTTCACCATATTGATCGAATGTTAGCCAGGCCATGTTTTCGTTGATTTGTAGGTTCACATTCTCTCGCCGCACGTTGGATGCAGTTGGATTGGGTTCAGGATTCGCAGCCATTGTTGCCTTCATGCGACTGCTGATTGCTTCCCATCCCTCTATGACCGTAACGCCGCCTCGCGCCCACCAGCCCATTATTCGAACGTAGGGAGTATGTAGCCAGCACGCGGCCCACGCCTCAAAATCTTTATGCCAGAAGGCAGTGGACTCAGTGGCAAGGAGTTGCATGATGGCGGTGGTGTCATTTTTTGTAGTATAGGAAAGTATAAAATCAGCCCCCAGATATGAGCTATACGGGCTGAGTAGCTGACGGCTGAGTAGCTGAAAGCTTTTTTATTTGCTTGGGTTCATTTGTGCTCTCCTTCAAAACGGACTATCTCAAAATGAAACTGAGAAATACTATCGTCTTGCCAATCTTACGCGGATCCCATTGCTTGTCGTGAGCGTGCCAGAAAGTTTCAATTTGGGTTCGTATCCGTCAATTGGGTAAGCCTGGAATCGTTGCACAAACATGGCAAGCGTCAGTTGGCCTTCCATTAGGGCAAATTCCCGACCAATACAGATGCGTTGCCCTGCGCCAAACGGAACCCAGGCATAGCGGTGGCGTGCAGCCGAATGTTCTGGGGAGAAGCGTTCTGGATCGAACTTTTCGGGTTGGTGCCAGAAGTCGGGGTGACGGTGAATCATAAATTTCAGTATGCCAATGTTGCTGCCAGCCGGAATGTGATAGCCGTCGATTACATCGTCTTCTGCAGCTAGTCGCGGCGTAAACCAAGCCGGAGGGCAGAGGCGGATACTCTCTTGCAACACCATGCGCGTATAGGTCAGGTGCGGTAAGTCGGCAAAAGTTGGCCTGCGACCGCCCAGGACGCGCTCCACTTCTTCTTCTACTCGTCTTTGAATGGCCGGGTACTTAGCCAAAAAGTAGACGCTCCACGCCAAGGCAATCGTCGATGTTTCAAAACCGGCTACAAAGAGGGTCGCAACCTCATCACGAAGCTGTTTATCGCTCATGCCTTCGCCGCTCTCTTCATCCACAGCATCAAGAAGCAAGGCCAAAAGGTGGTTCTTACCGTTAGGATTGCGCCGTTGTTCATCGATGATCTGGTAGACGGCGCTGTTATACGTCTCCAGGTCAGATTGAAAGCGTTGTCCACCTAAAACGGGCAACCACCCAGGTAGTTTGTTGCCAAACATGGTGAGAAAGAGATGATCCCAAGCGCGGCTGATGGCTCTGCCGATCTCATCCATCTGTTCGGTGCACAACGAAGTACCGAACATGGTTCGCACGATGACGCGCATAGCCATTTGATTAAATGTGTGCATCAAATCCACAGTCGATCGACTATCCACAGTCTGCGAGGGAACCACCCACGACGCAATCTCCTCCTCAGCAGCCTCTGTCATTAGTTCCGCTATAGCAGACAACCTCTCTTGGTGAAAGTGGGGCTGCATCATCCGACGCTGGCGCAACCAAAAGTCACCTTCGCTGCTGACCAAACCGTTGCCAATCAACTGCTTGACATTGGTCCAAAGGGGGCCGCGCTTCACGTAATTTTGCGCGTTATCGCACAGAACATGCTGGGCATGCTTCGGATGACCCAACATGATTATTTGGGCGAAACCTAGGTCGAGCGTATAGATATCACCATACCGTTTCCTGGCGTGTTCAAAGAAGCCAAAAGACGAGTGCATGAGGCTAGGGATGGCGCCGACCAAAGGCCAGCCTTCGGTTTTCGGACAGACGCTTGGTTGACTGGCTATCCGTAGATTTGGGGTTGCGGCATGATGCATTATCCCTCTCCTTTTATGCGGTTCCAGAAAAATGAATACCCACGCCAGTCAGGATATGACGAATTTGGGAGTACAACTTGATCTTTCAACAACATTTGTTTGATAATTTGGTTAGATTTCTGACATCTCCATGATTGCGCTACCTGTGGTATACTCAATAAGCTCCCTAAAAATAGAACACGGATTGATGCGGATTGTAAAATCACTGTTTTCATCCCCGTATTAATCCAAGCAACAATATGCATCCCCATCTATGATTTCTGTTCTATACGCCTAGGAAAAGAGTGCCCGCCCAAACTCAATTAGGTAGCTGTCTATGCAACGTAAACATCCGAACATTCGTCATGTGCCTGGCATCCGCCTTCACCCTTCAGAAACGATGCTGCTGCGTGCAGCCTTTCCTGCTATTGACACACTCTTTATCGAACGTGAATTCCGTTCTGGCTACAGCGGTGCGTTGGTGCTGCTTGTCTCGCTAGAGGCGGGTAAAGCACCAGTTGTGGTCAAGATCGCCCATCCCTACGATCTCCAATCCGAATATGACGCATATCACCAGCACGTCGAAAAGAGTGCGCCCCAAAATACAGCCCGGCTGTATGGACCGCCTATATTGGCCGCGGATGGTCAGCTTGGTGCATTGCTCTATACCTTTGCTGGCGGTGATTCCCACCTACCGACTAGCAATCTACAAGAGTTTTTTGAAGCTCAAGGAGCCAAAGCGACAGTCGGCATGCTCAACCGTCTCTTTCGTGTCTATGGTCGTCATTGGTGGGTCATTAATCGGGCAGAGAAGTTTGTTTTGGGTGAGTACTATGACCATCTACTGCCTGTACATCTGGAGATGACTGTTTTGGAGGCTACGGATGAGGCTGGGGTTGAGGCGCTTCTGCTGGCCGGTGAAGTCCGCGTAGCTGACATCCGCATGTTCCAGATCGGCGAACAGCTTTGTCTGCAAGATTTCGTTGTGGCTAAGACCAACTGCGCCAAAGGCACCATCACGCTGCAGGCCGACCCGCCCGCAGGTGAAGCCGCACCACCGCTGCGGATTCGCCTCTTGTGGAATGGCGAAATTCCTGTGGAGCCTGGAGACAGGATGGCTCAAGTCTGTGGCACTCTGTCGGCCACTCGATTTACGCTTCTCAATGATGTGGCTTCTGGGATCCTCTCCCCCTATGTATCGGAACAAAGGCAGATATCCCTAATACGTTCAGTTGTTGATCCAACGTTGGCCGATCGATTGGAGAAGCTGCGGTTGCGTAATCCACTCCACTATCTGGATACGCTTTTGGTCAACGTGGTACAGATGCGTGTGTCGGTTGTACATGGCGATCTGAACCTCAACAATATGCTCATCGATGGGCAGACAGGGTTTGCCTGGCTCATCGACTTTGCCGATACAACCATAGGGCCAACGCTCTTTGATCTGCAACGGCTGGAAGTTCAAATCTTTACTAAGCTGCTGCCTCCCCAACTCATCGCATCTTTCCCTCAGGAATTCTCCGAGGAGCTCTCCCAGAATGTATCCGTAGAGCAATATGCTGCAACTGTCACAGCAGCCCTCCTAATGGCTCTGCACGCGGACCCGCCCGCGCTCAACGCACCCATACCTGCCTATCAAGAACTATACTCGCTTCTGGCGGGCATTCGACGACTAGTCCGCCACTATCTGATGGACGATCTAAATTGGGATGAATATTATCAAGGCCTTATGGTGGCCCTAATTGGGGCGCTTAAATATGATGAGTTAGACGATCTCTCCCGCACTGTCTCTCTGATTGCAGCAGCCTCTATAAAAGAATTGTTGGGCGTTGTTCTCTTCCCGGCGTCTGACATTGCCTCATCGATGGTCGCCGGAGTCGGCCCACCGCCGACTGCCACAGATCTTTCATCGTCAAAACCACAGCCCAATAAACCTCCGGCGATACCCTCCGCCTCCTCCCTACAGCCCCATGACGCCTCACACGAGGACGGCGCAGCAGAGCCAACCCCTACCCCTATGGCTATGCCAAAAGAACCAGTGATCCTGGCTACCAAGCTCTATCGTCCACGCCTTCGCTCGACCAACGTTGTCCGTCCGCGCTTGTGGAAGATGCTGGAACGGGGTGCACATGGCGGCTGGATTCTACTTGTGGCTGCGGCTGGCATGGGGAAGACAACGCTGATCTCAGAATGGACTGAGTCCCACGTCGAGCGAACATGCTGGCTGTCGCTTGATAGGGCAGATGATGAGCCAGGGCGCTTCTTTCTCTATCTTACTGCCGCGATCAAAACCTGTGAGCCAGAGCTAACCGAAGGGCTATTCGAGTTGCTGCAAACGGCACGTACGGGTACAGTCGACACCGTGGTTGACACCTTGCTAAACCAGTTAGCCCTCCTGCAAGAGCGGCTGATTATTGTGCTGGATGATTATCATCACATCAACGAGGATGAGATCCATAACGCGATGGCTCGTCTACTTACCCATTCTCCACCACAGGTTACCTTTATTTTGATGACGCGAGTGGAACCATCATTGCCTTTGGCCAAAATGCGCGTCACCGGCGAATTGATAGAGATTCGAGCAGAGGCGCTGGCCTTTACCATCGAAGAGGCAACCCACTTCTTCAATGAGTCGTTTGATTTGAACTTAACCTCGGAACAGGTGGATGCCCTTACGGCACGCACCGAAGGCTGGAGTGCAGGACTCCAGATGGCTGCACTAGCCCTCCAGACCCACGTCAGCGACCGCGGCAGCTTTATTCAGAACTTTACCGGCAGCCATCGCCACGTGCTGGACTATCTGATGGAAGAAGTGATGCGAGTGCAGCCCAAGTCGGTGCGCGATTTTATGATGCGTATTTCGCCTCTGCATCAATTCAACAGCGCGCTCTGTCAAGCTGTACGGGAAGAATCTACCGTTGAGAACTCTGAGATGATGCTCCACTATCTGGAGACCCACAATCTATTTCTCACCCCGTTGGACGATATGCGTCAATGGTATCGTTACCACCATCTCTTTGCGGATCTGCTGCGCCAGCAGCTTGATGCCTCCCAGCCGAATGTGGCGCGGCAAATTCAGAAACGAGCTGCCACCTGGTACGAAGCGCAAGGAGACATTGAGCAAGCTGTCGAATATGCCCTGATGTCAAAGTCACATGATGTGGCGCTGAATCTAATCCAGGTTCACATGATCGCGTCATTTTGGCAGACAAGGTTACAGACCTGGGTGCGTTGGTATCGCGCCTTACCCATAGACTTTCTGCTCGACCATCCGATTCCAGCAGCGATTATTGGCCACGTAATGATCTTGCATGGCATTGTCAAAGAAGTCACGCCCATGCTGTCGCAGATTGGGACTGATGAACTCGATCCGACCAATCGACTCATCTCAGATTATTTCAATATTGATCAACGCCATGATGCAGAGAGCTTTAAGGCAATTGTAGAAGCGACACCGATTGATTCCCTCACCCCGTTTGACCTAACCACATTCGCTGAGGTTGTGCGCGCTTCTGGGGATAGCCAACATGCCTGTCGCGTAATCGAACACGCTCATTACCAGATGAGTCAACATGAGAATCGGTATGGCACAGTTGTCGCTGCGGTCCACCGTTGTCGGCACATGGCCTTAGCGGGAAGGCTAAGAGAAGCTATTGATTTTGGCACTGAATTGTTGGACGAATATGGCGAGTTCATGCACGAGGAGGTAGATAATATTGGCCCACTCTATTTTGGCATTGCTCGCGCGCTAATCGCCCAAAACAGGTTAGATGAGGCTGAGCAGTGTCTTCACAAGGTACATAAACATAACGAAGCAACAGGATATATTCTGGCCATCCCTCCAGCTATCGCGATGCTGCTGGCCGAAACCTATCAAGCCCAAGGGCGCCTAGAGCAAGCGTTAGCCGCGGCCGAGGAGTCGCTTGACTACTTTCATGCCTATGATTTCCCTGCCGATAGGGATTGGATGGCGGCATACCAAGCCCAGATTCAACTACAGCAAGGTGATCTCACGACAGCCATTGATTGGCTGAATGGGCTTAGAAAGTTGCCGCCAGCTCACTTTTGCCCTCGGAGTATCTGTCTGCTGGTGGAAGCCCAGATTCGATTGGCCCAGGATCGATCTAGCTGTGCAATCCAGATTCTGAACGATTTAACATCTCGACTCCCAGAGTTTCATACTGCGGACGCCTGGGTCTTGCTAGCCTTGGCCCACGACATTGATGGGCATAGAGAACGGGCTCTCTCCGCGTTAACCTCTGGCATCTCGATAGCGGAGCCGGAGAACAACTTGCGGGCCTTTCTGAATCAATCTAGCCGTTATGGACCATGCTTGGTTAGACTGTTAACCCATTTTTCCAGGAAACAGCCCGAGAATGCTTTTGTTTACGAGCTGATAGCCATGCTCCCCACTGGCGATGAAGCAGCCGGTTAATACTTCGGGCATGGTGAGCGGAACGCCTGCTACGCAAACAACTTGGAGATATTGATTAACGCTTTTGACACTACAGCGAATTAAGCAAGAGAACGAATTATGTGCTGGTCTGACCAACTTCTCTCTGAATGAGCGACCGATTTTGTTGACGAGACGAAAAATTAGTTCCCATCTGAATTCGCTGTAGTGTTTGCATATCTTAAACAGCGCTCCGTGATTATGAGCCATGCCGTAATTCAACATGACGCCAACGAATTAACCTTTTCCGAGCACTTGTATGCGTCCAGACGAGATGATCCATCAACCCTCGAATCAAAGCACCCATCAGAATAAGCACCCGACTATCCGCTGCGCGCCTGGTATCCGTCTACAGGATGTAGAGCGACAATTGCTACATACGGCTTTCCCTGGGACCAAAACTCTTTTTGTAGAGCGTGAATTCCGTTCTGGCTATAGTGGCGCGCTGGTACTGCTTGTCTCGCTGGAATCGGGCAAGGCACCAGTTGTGGTCAAGATCGCCCATCCCTACGATCTCCAGACCGAGTATGACGCCTATCACCAATATGTGGAGAAGAGCGCGCCCCAAAACACGGCCCAGTTACAAGGCCCACCTATTCTTGCGAAAGATGGCCAACTTGGTGCGTTGCTCTATACCTTCGCGGGTGGTGATCCATACCTGCCGACCAGCAATCTACAAGAGTATTTCGAAACCCAGGGGGACGAGGCCACAGTTGCTATGCTCAACCGACTCTTCCGTGTCTATGGTCGGAACTGGTGGGCCATCAACCGCGCCGAGAAGTACGTGCTAGGCGAGCACTATGATCATCTGCTGCCCGTCCATTTGGAGGTCAAGGTCCTGGAGGCTGAGGCTAAGGTGCAATTGGTTGCGGGTGAGGTAAGTGTTGTTGACGTACGCCACGTGCAGGTTGGCGATTCAATCCGTTTGCAGAACTTTCTTGTTACCAAAGCAAGACGTCAGGCAGGTACCATTACACTACAGGCCAAACCGCCCGCTGAGGAGGCTGCACCTGCGCTGCGCATTCGTCTCTTATGGCCAGGGGAGGTCTCTTTCGAACCGGGACAGATGGTGCAGAGTGTAAGCGGAACCGTATCGGCAACCCGTTTGATGTTCCTAGCCGATGCCGCTTGCGAAGCTATGCCTGCCTACAAACTGGGTGAGGAGGAGATGGCCCTTGAGCTGTCTGTGGTCGATCAACCTATAGCCAAGTTGCTGAAAAATATATCTCTCCGCAATCCGTTCCATCATCTGGATGCACTGCTGGATACCGTGTTAGAGGGCCGCGTATCCACCCTACACGGTGACCTCAACCTAAACAACGTCCTAATCGACAAGCAGACGGGCTTTGCCTGGCTGATTGACTTCGCAGATACCCGGGAAGGGCCGACCCTCTTTGATCTGCAGCGGCTGGAAGTTCAGCTATTTACCAAGCTGCTGGCACCGGGGCTCACGACATCGGCACCCACAGGCGTTCCTGTGGAGCAATATGGCACCGCAGCGGCCGCAGCCCTACTGGCAGCACTGCATGCCGATCCGCCATTGCCAACAGCTCCACTCGCCGAGCTGCAGGAACTGTACACCCTCCTGGTTGGGGTGCGGCGTCTGGCTCGTCAATATCTTATCGATGATCAAAATTGGGATGAATACTATCTCGGCCTCATGGTTACGCTGGTTGGAGCCCTTAAATTTGATGAGTTAGATGTGCTAGCCCGGGCTGTCGCACTGACGGCGGCAGCGACTGCCAAAGGATTGATTGGTGTTCCCCTGGCTCCTACGACTTACTTTGTTGAGCAAGTAGTCGATGGCACTCTCTCTAAGCCAGATGCCGCAACGTCTGTGCCGTCTATGGTGCAACCTGCTCCCCAGCACAGGGAATCGTTCCATGACGCCAAGGCCAACCATGATGTTCCGCACGCCATTGCTGAAGTGGCAACCAGCCATAGCCCAAAGACGCAGAACGAGCCGATACTCCTCAACACAAAGTTCTATCGTCCACATCTTCGGGCTACATGGGTTACTCGCCCGCGCCTGCAGAAGGTTCTTGACCGCGGTCAGGGTGAGGGCTGGTTCCTGATTGTGGCTGCGGCTGGCACGGGGAAGACAACGCTGATTGTAGAGTGGACTGAGCCGCAGATTGAATGTACTTGTTGGCTATCGCTCGACAAAGCCGATGATGAACCAACGCGCTTTTTCACCTATCTAATTGCTGCGATCAAAGAGCGACTCCCTGACGTGGCTGAGCTATTATCTGAGGGACTATCCAAGCTGCTACAGGCTTCCGATCCCGATGCAGTTGAGGCGCTATTGGAAGAATTGGTGGCTCTACTGCTGAATCGGTTCGCTCAGGTTAACCAGCCGCTTATCATCGTACTTGACGACTATCACAATATCGAAAACAAGCAAATTCATGAAGCGATGACGCGCCTGTTAACCCACAGCCCCCCACTCATTACATTCGTGATAATCACGCGCTCTGACCCACCCCTACCGCTTGCCAGAATGCGGGTCATGGGCAGGCTGACCGAGGTGCGAGGAGATGCATTAGCCTTTACGCAAGCGGAAGCCACCCACTTCTTTAATGAGTCGTTCGGTCTAAAGTTAAGCGCACAACAGGTTGATGCACTGACCGCGCGCACCGAAGGCTGGAGTGCTGGGCTGCAGATGGCCGCCCTGGCTTTACAAACGCAAGCCAGCGACCGCAGCAACTTCATCCAAAACTTTACTGGCAGCCACCGGCACGTGTTGGACTACCTAATGGAGGAAGTGTTGCGTGTGCAGACCCAAGCCGTGCGCGATTTTATGATTCGAATTGCCTCCCTTCGCCAGTTCAATGTGGCCCTCTGCAATGTTGTGCTCGATGAATCTGCTGCCCAGAATGCAGCCGTGATGCTCGACTATTTGGAGATGCATAACCTATTTCTAATTCCGCTGGACGACAGGCGCGAGTGGTTCCGCTATCATCATCTCTTCGCAGAGCTGCTGCGTAGCCAACTGGACAAGACCGCTCCGAACGCCATGCACCAAGTTCAGGAACGAGCCGCCCACTGGTACAAATCACAAGAAGAGTATGAGCAGGCTATTGACTATGCGCTGGATGCCGGTTCCTATGAATTTGCTGTCGAACTAATTCAGATGCAGGGTACAAAAACCACGTGGGAGATACCCCTTAACGCCTGGCACCGCTGGCGCAAACTTCTTCCATCTGATTACTTTATAAAGAACCCAATCATGGCAATGAGGCACGGCAATGCATTAGCAACTAGCGGACGCGTGCGTGAGGCTACCCTGTTTTGGCAACAGCTTGACCCAAGTTTGATGCCGTTGCAAAATTACCTAATGCGTGAGTACCTCAATGTGGATGAGCTACATGATAGGGACAGCTTTGCGGCCATAGCCGTAGAGGCACAGTCTCAACCGCTTGACCGCGAGGCACAGATCATGTTGGCCTATATTTTGAGTTGTATGGGAGAATATCGGGCAGCTGCCGATACGCTCGACGCCGTAGTCTCCCAAAGTCAACAGATTGGTGATCACTTCGTGAGCTGGATGGCGTTAGTGAGCCAATGTGGCTTTTGCGTATTACTTGGTGAACTGAATCATGCAATCAGGCTGATACAGACTGCTCTGACCTTTGCAGAATCACTGCCTTCCGCGCTGAACGATTTACTTGGCATAATTCACGTAGCTCAGGTCCGAATTTGTCTGGCGAGGAATGAATTGGAGAATGCGCAACAACATGCTCAGCAGGCATTGCAGCAAGTTGCAGAGACAGGTTTTGTTATGGGGGTCCTTCCTGCGGCAACCATGCTGCTGGCAGAGACTTACCATGCCCAGGGGAATAAAGAAGGGGCGCAGAATGAGGCCAAACGGGCATTGGAATATGCACACCGCAGTGACTTCCCCTCTGAGGTTGACTGGCTATTGGCCTACCGGGTGCAGATGCAGCTACGGGAAGGAGATATGGCGGCTGCAATCTCGTGGTTGGCGCAACGCCGTGTGCTTCCCCCCTCACGCTTCTATCCACAAAGCATCTGTCGGCTGGTGGAAGCGCAGATCTACCTGGCCCAAAATCGGCTCAGCGACGCTATCGGTCTACTGACGGAGCTGACCAGCGAGCCGGCTAATCTCTATACGGCAGATGCATGGGTGCTGTTGGCACTGGCTCGGCAGGCAGCAAGTGACGAGCAGCGCGCGCTTGCGGCATTGACAACTGCTATCAAGATTGCCGAACCACAAATGAACCTGCGCGCCTTCCTCAAACAAGCCAACTTACATGCTCAGCAGCTTGTACGCTTGCTGACTCGGTTTGTCCATGAGCAGCCAGAAAATTCATATGTCAAGAGGCTGCTCTCCCTGCTATAATATAAAGTATGCCACCTGCCTGGAGTAGCCAAGCATAACCGGACCCGCAACTTATGAGTAGAAGCAAACAAGACAACTCGAATCTGCAAGCCACTATCCGACGAGCACCCGGAATCCGACTTCAACCGACCGAAATCGCGCTGCTTCGTCAAGCGTTCCAAAGCTCAGAGGGGGCAACCAAAACCCAGAGTATCTTTGTTGAGCGAGAGTTCCGTTCAGGCTATAGTGGGGCGTTGGTCTTGCTCGTATCTCTCGATTCGGCCCAAGCACCGATTGTGGTGAAGCTGGCCCATCCCTATGATCTACAGAGTGAGTACAATGCCTATCATCAGTATGTAGAGAAGAGCGCACCCCAAAACACGGCTCGTCTACAGGGCCCGCCAATCATTGCGGAGAATGGACAACTGGGTGCATTGCTTTACACCTTTGCTGGTGGTAATACCCATCTACCCACCAACGATCTGAAAGAGTACCTCGAATCTAAGGGGGCCGAAGCAACAGTGGCCATGCTCAATCGCCTTTTCCGCGTCTACGGTCGGCATTGGTGGGCCATCAACCGTGCAGAGAAATTTGTGTTGGGCGAGCACTATGACCATCTGCTGCCTGTCCACTTAGAGGTCAAGGTTTTGGAGGCTCAGGTAGAGACGGAAGCCGGGGAAGCGGCAACATTGGTTGCAGGTGAGGCAAGTGTTGTGGACGTACGGCCCCTGAAGATTGGTGATACAATCCGCATCCAAAACTTCCGTGCGACCAAAACCAAGCGTCAGAGGGGCACCATTACCCTACAGGCCAATCCACCCGCGGAAGAAGCCGCGCCCTCGCTGCGCATTCGTCTTTTATGGCCGGGAGAGATAGTGGTCGAAGCGGGACAGATTATGCATGACGTAAGCGGAACCGTGTCGGCAACCCGTTTAACGCTCCTGACTGATGCCGCTTGCCAAGCCATGCCCACATACGTTCCTGATGATGAGACCGTACATCTTGATCTGTCGGTGGTTGACCAAATGACAGCCAGTTTGCTGGAAAACGTATCCCTCCGCAACCCGCTCCAGCAACTAGATTCACTCCTAGATCGCGTGTTAGAAGCCCGCGTTTCCACCCTACACGGTGACCTCAACCTCAACAACGTTCTCGCCGATAGCCAGACGGGCTTTGCCTGGCTTATCGACTTTGCGGATACCAGAGTGGGGCCGACGCTCTTCGATTTACAACGACTGGAAGTTCAGATATTTATCAAGTTACTGGCTCCTCGGCTGATGACATCTGCGCCCAAAGGTGTCCCTGTCGAGCCGTATGGCACCGCAGTGGCCGTGGCACTCATGAAAGCATTGCACGTGGATCCGCCACTACCAACATCACCACTCACCGATCAGCAGGGACTGTACACTCTCCTGGTTGGGATTCGTCGCCTGGCCCGCCAATATCTCATGGATGATCAGAATTGGGATGAATACTATCTGGGCTTGACGGTGGCGCTGGTTGGTGCGCTCAAATTTGATGAACTGGAAGCGCTATCACGGGCTGTTACCTTAACTACGGCAGCGACCGCCAAAGGATTGATTGGCGTTCCCCTCGCCCCAACGCCTTACTTTGCTGAATTAGCCGCAGAACCGAGTCGCTCGTCGCCCGCTTCCAGGGAGTCTTTTTCGTCCACGGCACCGTCGACCGCAGAGCACAAGGCACGACCTCATGCAGCCATGAGCAACCACGATGGTTCGCAAGGCGCCGTCGAAGCAGCATCTATCCGCAGCCCCGAGACACAGAATGAACCGATACTCCTCAACACAAAGTTCTATCGCCCACATCTCCGCACCACATGCGTCGCCCGCCCGCGCCTGCGAAGGATTCTTGACTGGGGATTGAATGAGGGTTGGATTCTGATTGTTGCCGCGGCTGGCATGGGCAAGACGACACTGATTACGGAGTGGACCGATCCGCAGATTGAACAAACCTGCTGGCTATCTCTTGACAAGGCAGATGATGAGCTGACGCGCTTTTTCACCTATCTCATCGGCGCCATCAGAGAGCGACGCCCTGAAGTGACTGAGGGGTTATCCGAATTGCTACAGGCATCCCATCCCGATGCGATTGAGAATCTGTTGAATGATCTGGTGGATCTCCTGTTGAACCGGTTGGCTCAGCTCAATCAGCCGCTTATCATCGTACTCGACGACTATCACAACATCGAAAACAAGCAAATTCATGAAGCAATGACGCGTTTGTTGACCCATAGCCCACCGCTCGTTACATTCGTTTTGCTTACGCGGTCAGACCCACCTCTTCCGCTCGCTAGAATGCGCGTCATGGGTAGACTGACCGAGGTACGGAGGGACGGGTTAGCCTTTACGCAAGAGGAAGCAACCCACTTCTTCAATGATTCTTTTGGTTTGGGCTTGAGTGCGGAGCAAGTTGATGCACTGACGGCGCGTACCGAAGGCTGGAGTGCAGGACTACAAATGGCTGCCCTGGCACTGCAGACACACGTCAGCGACCGGAGCAGCTTTATCCACAACTTTACCGGCAGCCACCGACATGTGCTTGACTACCTGATGGAGGAAGTGCTGCGCGTGCAGACCCAATCCGTGCGTGACTTCATGATGCGTATTGCGCCCCTGCACCAGTTCAACGTGGCGCTCTCCAATGCTGTGCTCGATGAGTCTGCGGCAAAAAATGCAGCAGTGATGCTCGATTATTTGGAGGTGCATAACCTATTTCTGATTCCTCTAGACGACAGTCGTCAGTGGTACCGCTATCATCATCTCTTTGCAGAGCTGCTGCGCGGCCAACTGGATAAGGCCGAACCGACTGCCGTGCGCCAGGTTCAGGAACGAGCCGCCAAATGGTACGAGTCCCAAGGAGACCATGAGCAAGCCATCGACTATGCGTTGGCTGCGCAGGCACATGAGTTTGCATCTGATCTGATTCAGGCACGTCTCACAACAACCATGTGGCAGACGGCCCTAAGTACCTGGCAGCGCTGGCACAATCTACTCCCATCAGACTTTTTGGTAAAGAACCCCATGCTGGCCGTGACGCTTGGCCAGGCGCTGGCCGTTAGCGGACGTGTGCAGGATGCCATCCCCCTTTGGCGGGAGATTGACCCAAGCTCGGTGCCGTTACCCAGTTACCTGATGCGCGAATTTCTCAATGTAGATGAGCGCCACGACAGGGACAGCTTTGCGGTAATCGCCAGGGAGGCACAGTCCCAACCCTTGGACCAAGTGACACAGATTATGCTGGCATTTATTTGGAGCAGCGCTGGCGACTATCGGATGGCCTGCGGCATGGTAGACGCTGCTGCTGTCGAGAGTCAGCGGGTTGGCGATGATTTTTCAAGTTGGATGGCATTGGTGCATCAGTGTCGTCTATACGCGTTACTGGGTGAACTGGATCAAGCTTATGAGTTTATTCAGACGGCTCTGACCATTGCTCAATCCCTGCCTCCCGCGCTGCACGATCTACTCGGCATTATTTACGTTGCTCGGGTACGCGTTCATCTGGCAAGAAATGAACTAGACGATGCGAAGCGTTATGCCCAACAGGCATTGCAGCAGGTTGATGAGACAGGTTTTGTCATGGGAGTTCTTCCAGCGGCAACTATGCTTCTGGCAGAAACGCTACAGGCACAAGGTCATATAGATGCAGCGCAGGCTGAGGCCGAACGTGCATTGGACCTGGCTCGCCGTTTCGACTTCCCATCTGAGTATGACTGGCTTCAGGCCTATCAGGTTCAGATGCAGCTACGTGAGGGAAATCTAGCTGCTGCAACCGCTTGGTTGGCACAACGCCGACCGCTTCCTCCATCGCGTTTCTACCCTCTCAGCATCTGTCGTCTGGTTGAAGCCCAGATCTACTTAGCACAAAACCAACCAAGTCGCGCCATCAACCTGCTGACGGAGCTGACAACCGAACCAGCCAACCTCTACACAGCGGATGCATGGCTTTTGCTAGCACTGGCAAGACAAGCTGCTGGTGACGAGCAGCAAGCGTTCATGGCACTGACAACAGCTATCTCTATTGCCGAACCTCAAAAGAACGTGCGAGCCTTCCTTAATCAGGCTGACCATCACGCCAAGCTGCTTGTTCGCCTGTTGACTCATTTTTCAACTGAGCATCCAGAAAACCGATTCGTCCAGAGTCTGCTTTCCCTGCTATCTGTTTCTCTGCATCCTGGCAGTGAGGAGAATTTATGAGCTTATCATCTGAACAAAAACAGCTTGTCCAACAGAGCTTTGCGCAGATTTTGCCGATTGCTGAACAGGTTTCTGCTCTCTTTTACGACCGCCTCTTCCAGCTTGACCCTGACCTACGTCCGCTCTTCCAATCTGACATAGAAGAGCAGCAGAAAAAGTTCATTGAGACGCTGGAAATTGCCGTGCAAGCGCTCAATAATCTTCAGGTGCTAGTTCCGGTGCTGCAAAGGCTGGCCATCCGCCATGTCGACTATGGTGCGCGTAATGAGCACTATGACACGGTGGGCAATGCATTAATCTGGGCGCTGGAGCAGGGGCTGGGTGATCACTTTACCGAAGAGGTACGTGATTCATGGAGCGCGGTCTATGACCTCATCTCCTCCGTCATGACGAAGGCAGTCACTCTCCATACCTGACGTAGCGCCTTGAGACGGTCCTTCTGTTCAGCCATACTGCTTGGCCGCGCAGATGCGTACCTCAACGGCTGTGAGCCAGTCGTCGTCACGCGTGGGCCAATGTACCAACAGCTCGACCATACCATCGGTTTCGTCGTTCATGACAAGTTCGCTGAGTTGTTCCATTAGTGTGGACATAAGCCAGTTGCCTCTTCTTATAATTTCAACCCAATCAAACTGTTGAACAAATTGTAGCAGAAGAAATGCTGGTTGTCAGCACCAGGGATTTGTTCCTTGATACTAAATACTGTTAAAATTTCCTAGTCACTAAACTTACCTATTCGGCCTATGTACTATCATGCCCCATCAGCCTCCTTGTGAAGCACCTGCCAAATGTGGCCCTTCAGTCACGTTCCTTTGTGTTACATTCCGCACATGCAGCTTTCTTCTAAAAAGATTGTGAGTACCCATCCATAATCGCGATGGATGTGGGTACCGTTATTTGATCGTAACCAATATCCGAAAAATTTTCTCTAATTATACAGGTCACTCCTGGGCCGAGCTTGTCAGCTCACGAAGTGGTTGCGAGGCAAGTTGCCCACCATCCCCCTTCGACAGGCACAGTGGACGGCTGTATAGCTACCATTTTCTTTAGAAAGAAGGCAGCAATGACTACTAGTCAAATTCATAACCATCTAAATCTAACTTCAGCTATCGAAGAAAAGCTGGTTCCCTTTATCGAGCATGTGATGGCCACCTTTAGCACCCTGGATTATCTATCGGTGTGTCAGGTCAGGCGAGCTAGCTTATGCGCAAGGTTTCGGTGTACGCAACCTCAACACTGGGGAGCCGGTCACGCCACCTTCGCTCTTCCACTTGGCTTCCATCTCTAAGACCTTTGTTTCAGCCGCCATTATTCAGTTGGTGGAGCAAGGGAAAGTGTCGCTAGATGCCCCTATCATCACCTACCTGCCATACTTTCGCTTGAAAGACGAGCGCTACAAAGAGATCACCGTCAAGCAGATGCTGAACAACACGAGCGGGATGGCCGCTGAAAGCGGTGGATACTAGTGGCATATGCCGGAGACTGACGTAGGTGCGGTTTGTAACCCATGTGCATAGAAAACCCCATATCTTCTTTTGAAAATGAGGGGCGGCCACGCTTGCGCAGTTAGAAACAGTGCCTACCGTTCGTCACTCTATAAAGCACGCCCAAAACGAGTCGCCTTTGTCGGCCATTTTGCCTTCGGCTGTAACATATTGTCACCCTGTCATCCACTGATACTGTTGGGCTACCTTAAGGAATCGCCAGGTAGGGCGCAAATCCGTTCAACCTGATGATTCAGTCTCTTGAAAATCAGCCTTGTTCACAACTTTCATGACTCGGCTGAGACCTTGAGCAAACCTGTACCTTACAGCATTGTAAGACAGTCCAACAGTATCATCCACTTACCGTGTCATCTCCATCATCTTCCACCCCTCCACTGTCTTCTGTTTGCTACTAAAGTTAATCCCCAACAGCACCTTGGGCCGCGGGTCGGCGGTGTACTTGTCAGCATAGCCTTTGTCTTTGATCTGCTGAAGCGCTTCGTCTGCGCTCTTGTCCAGCTTAAATTCGAGGATGTAGATGTGGGTTGGGGTTTGGACTAAACAGTCCAGACGGCCCCTGTTGGTATTCACCTCACTCTGAGCATACTGACCAAGATAGAAGAAGACCAAGTAGATGAGGCTGTGATAGTAGGCTTCGGCCTCTTTGATAAAAATATGAGAGGGAATATTGGCAAAGATACCCTTGATGAGATCAATGAGGCGTTCCATGTCATTGGCATAGAATGCCTCATAAAGTTGGAAGACCATCGGTCGCGTGAGAGCAGCCTGCCCTTTACGGAGATCGGCAATGATGTAGGATAAAAGAGACTCTTTGACCTCGGCATTAGGGTAATCTAAGGTATAAAGACCAAAATTATGCTTTTCCTTTATAGTTAGATAACCGGTTTGAAAGAGAATGGGAATCGCTTGTAGTCGTTCAATATCATAGCTAGAGAAAGTCTCCTCACCAACGGTCATATTATTTAATTCATAGAGCCATTCTTCTTTCAGTAACGTAAGCAAGAAGGACGGCGTACCCGTCTCGAACCAGAAGTTGCGAAACTCACCACTGTCGATAAAAGACATAAACGAGAATGGATTGTAGACAGATATGAGCCCATCCCAGGAGTAGCCATTGTATTGAAGGCGGATGTTGTCTATTAGGTCTGTGTAATCCTGCCCACGCTCACTAGCCAAATCCGCAATTGTAGCGCCAAAATATGACTCGATTTCATCCTGTGTATAGCCTGTCAAGGCCGCATACCGTCTATGAAGGGTAATGTCGGTCAGGTTATTTAGATCCGAGAAGACAGAAACCTTGCTAAATTTTGAGACGCCGGTAATCAATAAAAATTCAATATAGGGATCGCTATCCTTAATCACAGAATAGAAGATCTTGAGAATCTTACGATGGGCGATAGCCTGTTTGACGTCATCCAGATAGTCGATGATAGGTTTGTCATACTCGTCTATTAACAGAACCACCTTACCCTTGGCCGACAGCTTGCGAATCAGCTCGGCAAAAAGGCGGTCGATCCCAATTTGTGTCAAAAGAACGTTAAATTCTTCGGCAATCAGTCGTAGTTCTGCCTCAATCGCCCCTTCAAGCCCTTGAGTCTGATACCCAATTCCACTAAACGAGATATGAATGACAGGGTGAACTTTGTTCCAGTCCCACTGGTTTTCAATCCATAACCCAGTGAACAGTTCACGTTGGCCCATATATACCGATTTGATAGTCGAGAGCGTCAACGACTTGCCTGACCGCCGCGGACGCGAGAGGAAGAAGTATTTGCCAGAGGTAAGCAGTTGGTAAATAGGCTTCGTCTTGTCGATGTAGAGATAATCATCTTCAATGATTTCAGAAAAGGTTTGAATGCCTATGGGTAATTTTTGCAGCATGGTCCAAGCTCAATTCAACGAAGATACGGTGTCGCACTCCGTATCTCTAACATACCAACATGTACGTTCAAAGCACTCATTATACCACGCGCTACCCGCAATACACCGTTTGCCCCAGCCCTCACGATACCAACATCACAAAACAGTCAACTCTTCACTGTTCACTCTTCAATTCTTGTGTCGTCCTGAATATAATTGACAGTAGATAGCGAATAGCGATAATCAATTAATCAATTCAGGAGGATACAGATATGAAAAAAGAACCCATCAAACGCTATAGCCAGGCATTGAAACAGCAAGTAGTGCGAGAGTAAGAGAAAGGAGCAAGTATATATAAGCTGAAACAGAAGTATGGAATCGGCGGCGATAAGACAATCAAAAACTGGATAGCCAAATACGGGAGCAGTGGACACCGCAGCGAAGTGATAGTCATCCAAAGCGTAGACGACCAACTG
>JBCCHB010000110.1:0-58603 GCA_039028975.1 Chloroflexota bacterium | reverse complement strand
CTATATCCTCGAGCTGCTTCCAGCGCCACTCGAAATTTCGTTTCCGCACTATACTGTTTCCGTTTGGGTGTCATTTTTCCTCCACATGTTTGCTAGATCTTCTATCTTAACATGTGGTCCACTTATTGGGGACCAGTATAATGCTTCGTTGCATATCTATTGGCGGAACTCAACGTCATTCGCCAGAGCGTTCATCACAAGTCTGGGCTGAATGCCTCTATTTGGGTGCCGAATTATTGTAACTGAACAATTCATTGATGATCTACCCAATTCCTATTGAAAAACTATCAATACATATTTTCATCTATCGATGAGTTTGTAGTAACTTGTACATGTGGCCTTGACTGTTCTCACTCTCCCCCTTTGATTCGAAAACTATAACCCGCAGTTTGCAGTCGGTTAGTCACCTAGTCTAGTGTCAGTACGGCAGGCATCTGGCACATTGCGCTTGGTTATAGATGCAACGCATCCTCTACCCTGTAAATAAACAAAGATTAGAAGAATAGAAAGATAGAGAATCTGTGAAATCTTTGCAATCTTTGTTCGATTTCCATTCTACGTGGTGCAGCCTGTTGCATGTTTAACGACTAATATTTAGTGGAGGATGCCAAGCATTTGTAATAATCTGAGTGTTTCATTCGGGTGTGACCCTGTCAAGTGACCAAATTATTTCATTCTCGTTCGTAAATAACCATTCACAAGGAGGACTTTTTTCATGACATCCAACTCAATTCGCTTTGCCAAACTGGCAGAACGAGCAATCAACAGCGAAACATTCGTTGAAGAGTGGCCAGAGGCAGGATTGATGGTGGCCGATAGCCCCTATGATCCTCAGCCTTCCTTGCGCATAGAAGGGGACGAAATTGTCGAAATCGATGGGCGCCAGCGAGCGGACTTTGATATGCTGGATCGCTTTATTGCCGCCTATAGTATCGATAAGAGCGTAGCCCAAGAGGCCATGGCCATGCCTTCTGAGCAGATCGCCCATATGTTGGTTGATATCAATGTGCCAAGCCACGAGATTCGACGGTTAATCAATGGCTGTACGCCTGCCAAGCTAGTGGATATCATGGGCCATATGAACGTCCTGGAGATGATGATGGGGCTAGCCAAGATGCGGGTCCGGCGTACACCGGCCAACCAGGCACACGTGACCAACTGGCGTGAGCATCCTGCCTTACTTGCTGCCGATGCTGCCGAGGCGGCATTGAGGGGCTTTGCCGAGATCGAAACGACGGTACGAGTGGCTCGCAATGCGCCTTTCAATGCCCTGGCCATTCTAGTCGGTAGCCAAAGCGGACGGGGTGGTGTTCTGACTCAATGTGCCGTCGAGGAAGCCTTGGGGCTACGATTGGCTATGAAAGGGCTGACGACCTATGCTGAAACGCTGTCTGTCTACGGCACAGAACGTACCTTTGTGGATGGCGATGACACCCCTTGGTCTAAAGCCTTCCTGGCATCGGCTTATGCATCCCGAGGTGTCAAGGTACGCTTCACCTCAGGTACTGGTTCAGAGGCGCTCATGGGCCACGCCGAACAGTGCTCTATGCTCTACTTGGAAGCCCGTTGCTTACTGGTCACTCGTGGGGCGGGTAGCCAAGGTGTCCAGAATGGATCCATCTCGTGCATTGCCCTGCCAGAATCGTTGCCCGGAGGCGTCCGTGGGGTACTGGCGGAAAATCTCTTGGCATCCATGTTGGGATTGGAAGTGGCCTCCGGCAATGATGCGTTGGCCTCCCACTCGGATATTCGTAAGACGGCCAAGCTCATGCTCCAATTTATCCCAGGCACAGACTTTATCTTTTCTGGCTATAGCGCGATTCCCAAGCGGGATAACCTCTTTGGAGGCGGCAATTTTGATGCGGAAGATATCGACGATTACAACGTCTTGCAGCGGGATATGCAGGTTGATGGCGGCGTACGCCCCGCATCAGAAGACGACGTCCTGGCCGCACGTCGACAAGGGGCCAAGGCGCTGCAAGCCGTCTATGAAGAATTGGGCTTCCCTGGGATTGAAGATCACGAGATTGAGGCCGCAGTGATTGCCCACGGTAGCGATAATATGCCAGAGCGAAATCTTGTAGAGGATCTGGCCGCGGCGGATCAATTTCTTGAGAGCGATGTAACCATGATTCGGATTGTGGAGGCGCTCCAAAAGCGGGGATTTTCAGAGGCTGCAGCCAATGTATTTGAAATGGGGCGTCAGCGTATTGCTGGTGATTATCTTCAGCCCTCAGCCATCTTCGATAACAAATTCAAAGTGCTTAGCGGCATCAACGATGTCAATGACTATGTTGGCCCTGGCAGCGGGTACCGTTTGAGCGGTGAGCGATGGCAGGAGGTCCAAAAGATTCCTCAGACCCAGTCACCCCGTGATTTCATTGAAGAACAGCTAGGCGACCCGCTCCCCATGCTGGCTGAGTTGGGGCCTGCCCAGGTAGGAACCCGAGCCGAAGTGGTGGTCGGCGTGGGGCCTGCCTTTGGCAAGGTATTGACCAAAACCATCAATGGACTGGAGCATGAGCAGGTCTTGGAAGCAATTCTCACAGGAGTAGCCAAAGAGGGGCTGGTCGCCAGGATCGTCAAAATCTACCACAGCTCTGATTGTGCTGCCATTGGGCATACAGCGGCAAACCTCAGCGGCTCCGGTATCGGCATTGGCATTCAATCCCGAGGCACCAGCGTCATTCAGAAACGGGGATTGGCACCACTCAACAACCTGGAGTTATTTCCCCAATCGCCCAGTTTGACCCTCGATACCTTCGAAGAGATGGGCAGAAATGCCGCTCGCTATGCCAAAGAAGAAGCAGCCGTTCCTGTTTCAGTCAAGGTCGACAATTGGGCGCGACTGCGGCTCATCGTTAAAACCACACTCCTCCACCGCCGTGAAACTGAAGAGGTGACCGACCGACCACCAACCGAACTATTTTTTGACTGGGAACCGGATTTTTAGGAACGAAAACTAAACATAATAGCAAAAGGACGATACGGTTATGTCTAAACAATCGAACGACACCAATGGATCTGGGGCTACTTACCCGCTTATGGACCAGGACGAAAGCCCATTACATGCCGCCAATGGGCGAGCGATGAGTGAGATCACCATGGACGCCGCGTCTGCTGGGCTGCTGGACGCGGATGATATGCGCATTGATGGAAAGACGCTTAAGCAACAAGCCGCAGTTGCACGGCAAAATGGATTCTCCCAATTAGCAGGGAATCTTGACCGAGCGGCTGAATTAACGGTTGTGCCCAACGAGCAACTTCTCCAAATGTATGAGTTACTACGACCGCGCCGGGCCACCTATGCGGAGATGATGGCGTTGGCCAACCGGCTTGATGAAGAATTCGAGGCCATCGCAACGGCCAAGATGGTCCGCGAGGCGGCTACTGTCTACCAAGAGCGTGATCTGCTTAAAGAATAGAAGGTACGGATTTCAATCGGAGCCGAGGATAAACTTAGCGATTTACATACAGATAGCCAGAAAAGCTTGTCCCCATGAAGATGGGGATGTCCTCCTTTCTTGGAATTTCCCAGAGCGGTTGGGTTAAGAGTCGAGACAAGACTTTTCTGGCGAAGAGTAGATGCAACGGTTTTAATAGAAAATTGATAGAAAATCGAACGGTTACCTATGTTAAGCTAGCATTTATGTACTGTACAGACAATGCTAGGATGAAAATCTTGGATGTCTTTGCCCTGAATTTAGAAGAGTGACTTTGCTTTAGAACCCAAAACGTGCCTGCACACAATACTATCAGTCGATCCCACTGTCAATAGATGGCTCGAAAAAGCTTGTCCCCATGAAGATGGGACCTGTCCTTGTGAAGACGTGGATGTCCTCCCCTCTCGGACTTCACTTGAGTGGATTCGTCAAGAGTCGGGACAAGACTTTGCTGGCGAAGGACGGCGGGAACGACTGGCTATGTAGAAGGAGTCTTTATGGTTGATCGTCTGCCCCTGCATCGGTGGATATTAGGCGTTGTCAGCTTGCTGGTAGTGGGAGTCATCAGTGGCGTATTCTACGTGAGTGCTGCCCCTCCCCAATCCGGTATGCTCATGCCCCAAAGCCCACTTGGAACCGATCCATTAACAACTTCAGAGCATGAGACGATCTCTCGTCTCCTACCAAACCTATTGCCTCAAGAAGACCGAATCACTTCAGGCACTATTGAAACCTTACTCATCGAACGCCATCAGGAAGAGAAGGGTTCTGGCGTCTCAACGCGTCGAGGGGATGTATACCTCTACGATTACTCAACCGATACCTTGATCCACGCGGTAATCAACGTAACGACCAGAGAGATCGATACAGTGTCCCGCGTTCAGGGTGTTCAACTGCCGTTAACTGAAGCCGAAGTTACGCGTGCGGTTGACATCATTGTGAACTCAGGCTCTTTTTACGAAGAACTTGCTCAGCGATATCAAGAAATAACTGGCAATGAATTTGTCGGGATGGAGCAACTTCAAATTAAAGCCTTTGCCTTTCTGGCCGATTCCATGCCAGATCGAGTCAACAGTGCAGCCGTTGGATGTGGTGTTAATCGTTGTGCGCAATTGCTTCTCTATACCCAGGAACATGTAGCCTTTGAGATGATGCCTATCATAAACCTCTCTACCCAGCAACTCGTACAAACCATGGCCTTTGGGATCTATGATGCTGGTAGCACAGGGACTGGCAGTACAGAAAATAGCGCTGGAGCGGATCCAACTGAAACTTCAGGGCAGAGTGGGTCAATCTATCTTCCATTTGTCTCTCAAGGAGGAGCCGATGCGCAATAAACAACTTGTTACCCTGTCGATTGCATTTTCTGCCCTACTAATTGCTTTAACCAGTTTTATATTCTTCCAGAATCGGTCCATTCAGGCTCAAACAGCCCCCAATTGCGCACCTGGCTACCTGATTGATGAGACGTTCAGCACCAACGCCCGATGGCAAATGTGTTGGGAGCACCGCAGCAATGAAGGCATCGTCTTGACCGAAATAACGTACATTACCCCTGGTGGTACCGTACGCCAGGTACTCGAGGAGGCAGGTTTAGCCCAAATTCACACGCCCTACGATGACAACAGCGCTCGTTACCACTATGTCACCGATTATGGGCTAGGCGACGCCAATATGCTTGCCCTAACTGGAAGTGAATGTGGTGGAACACTTCTTTCGCATAATGGGAAGCAGCTTCTCTGCCATCAGATCGAAGAGCGAGGATACGTCTATAAGTACTACAACACAAAAAAGCAGGGAAGTCTCCTTTCTCTGTATAGCATATCCCAAATTGCCGAGCAGGCATTTATTGTCCGTTGGAACTTCTATGATGACGGCACCATTGAGCCGATGATCGGCAACACTGGCCAGCTTCGCCATATGTCAACCAATAGCAATTATGGGTGGCCCTTAGATAATGCTGGCCGGATTGGTGTGGGCTTCACCCACAACTATTACTGGCGTCTAAACTTTAATATTGGTGACAATGGGGCCAATGAGAGGGTTGAAGAACTAAATTTCAACCCAGCCTCTTCGAATACCCGCAAGCAAATCGCCAAGAGTACCCTCTCATCCGAAAGCAGCCGTTCGGTCAACCCGGCCCTAAAACGCTCATGGCGCATCATTGATGGGACGATAACCAATGGAGATGGTCATGCCGTCTCTTACCATTTAGAGCCACTTCAGGCCGGCCATCGCTATGTGGGGGATTCGAGTGAACCGTGGACAAACAATGACATCTACTTCACGCGATTCAATGCCTGTGAGCGATTTGTATCCCACAACCCCCCAACAGGCGGATGTGGAAACAAGGTGACAGATTTTGTCAATGGGCAGAATATCAACGGCGCAAACGTTGTCGTTTGGTATGGCATTTCTTACCATCATCTGCCCCGAGACGAGGACGAAGCGTTTATGTTGACTCATATGGACGGCTTTCAACTGATCCCGCGTGACTGGACTAGCACCAATCCGCTGAGCAATTAAGGAATGAATCGTAACTGACATGCGCATTTCAATCGGGTTTAGCCGGATCAAATGACCAAGTTGTTTAACTCCCATTCCTGAAACTACAAAGTGTTATGAATATTCAATCCATTAGCAAACGTACTCTATCTTCCTCTTCACTGTTCAGTATGCTCTGGGCCACGTTGGCACTGCTGATATTCGTTGCGGCCGGCCTCTTTTATTCGAACATCCAATCAACGAGCGCTCAGCCAGGGACAAACTGCACGTCGGCATTCTACATCAATGAGACACTCCCAAATGGCTCTAGCTGGCAGATGTGTTGGGAGCATCGTAACCGTGAGGGCATTGTTTACTATGACATCTACTATACGCCGCCAAGTGGGCCAACTCGTAAAGTCCTCTCCGAAGCATCGTTAGCCCAAGTTCACGTTCCATACGATGACAATGGCGCGCGATACCATGACATCACCGACTATGGTTTTGGCAGCAGCAATATGAATGATCTGACCCCGGCTGATTGCCCAGGCGGTAGCCTGCTTACCTATAGCGGGAAGGACGTTCTTTGTCAGCGAATAGAGTCACAGGGGCACCTCTTCCGGAGTGGAGGTCAGCAGCTCCAGGGTAACCTGCTCAGTCTCTTTAGCGTCTCTCATGTGGGGGCCTATAACTACATTCCACTTTGGCAATTTCATGATGATGGCACAATTGAGGCTTCGGTTGGGGCCACAGGCCGACTGCAACGTCGGGGAGGCAGCTCGCTCTATGGCTGGCCCATTAGCTCCTCTGGGACTATTGGGATTTCTCATCTCCACAACTACTATTGGCGCCTAGATTTTGATATAGGCGGAACCTCAAACAATGATGTGGTTGAGGAATTCGACTTTGTTCAAACCAATGGTGGATTGACTCGCACCAAGTCTGTCAGCCAGATCAACACAGAATCCAAGCGCTCGGTTAGCCCATCCACCATGCGCAGTTGGCGCATCCGTGATGGAGCCATCAACAATAGCGATGGGCACCCCATCTCTTATGAGATTTTGCCTCTTGAAACAGGACATCGAGATGAAGGGCCGAGCTACGAGCCATGGACCTTTGACGACTTTTACGTGACCAAATACAAATCATGCGAGAAGTTTGCCTCCCACAACCCGACGACAAATAATTGTGCCGCAGATGTATCAGCCTTTGTCAATGGCGAATCTTTAGCAGGCCAAGATCTAGTTGTTTGGTATGGCACGACGTTTCATCACGTACCCAGGGACGAAGACGAACCTTATATGCACGCCCATTGGGATGGCTTTGAAATTCGCCCGAGAGATTGGACTGCCGATAATCCATTGACGCAGAATATCGCAACGGCAACACCCACCAGTACACCCGTTGTCAACAACCCACCTACCATTACCAATCCTGGGAATCAAAGTAGTCCAGTTGGTAGTTCCGTAACCCTCGATATCTCCGCAAGCGATCCAGACAATGATCCCCTAACCTATAGCGCCACCGGACTGCCCAATGGCTTAACCATCAATACTGGGACCGGACGCATCTCTGGTGCTCCATCAACGAGCGGTACCTATAACGTATCCACTACCGTGAGTGATGGACAAGGTGGGACCGCAACAACGAATTTCACATGGACTGTCACTGTGGTCAACCCAGGATCAACGATTCAAGTAACGGCACGCGGGCAAGTTGGTACGGAAGAGATGGAATTGCGCATCGATGGCGTTGCCGTCCAAAGTTGGAGCAACGTCGGCACAACCGCACAGAATTATTCGTACAGTCACCCGGCCGGCGTGACCGCAGACCAGATTCGAGTTCACTTCACCAACGACGGTCGCGAACCAGTTACCAACGCCGATCGCAATCTTATCGTAGACAAAATCAGCATAGATGGCACCACCTACGAGACTGAAGCCCCTAGCGTTCTGGGGGAAGGCGTCTGGAACGGCTCAGATTGCCGGACGCTAGCCTATCATCAGAATCAAATGCTGGCCTGTAGAGGGTACTTCCAGTACTCGAGCAGCGGTAATCGGGCACCGACCGTGACAAATCCAGGTAGCCAATTCGGAAGTATCGGCAACGGCCTTAGTCTATCCATCGGTGCCAATGATCCAGATGGCGATCCACTCGTCTTTGGTGCAAGTGGCTTGCCTGGGGGACTATCGTTGAATAACAGTAGCGGCGTGATCTCTGGTGTACCTATAACGGTCGGTAGCTACCCGGTGACGATCACAGTGGATGATGGAAACGGCGGTACAGATAGCACCACCTTTAACTGGACGATTACTCAAGAGCCGATTGCAGGCTGTGGTCCTTTGGAACAGGAGGCAGAGGTGGCCCAACTGCTCGGTAGCTTTGTAATTGTCAACGACGCAAGTGCCAGCGGAGGTCAGTACGTTCATGCACCTATCGGTTCCGGAAATGCCTTTAATGGGCCGACTAATAACCAGGCTGAGTTCTGCTTCAACGTAAGCACGCCGGGTATCTATCGATTACTGGGTACGGTTCTATCCCCTAGTGGATCCAGTAACTCATTTTATGTAACGGTAGATGGCGCACCAGTCGATGGACATCTGTGGGATACAACTATCGGATCCAGCTATGTAGCAGATTATGTGTCCCATCGGGGTGGTGCAGATCCAGTGGAAGTTCTATTAAGCGCAGGTGACCATACAATCACTGTCTACCTGCGAGAGAATGGGACCCGGCTTGACAAGCTTTCCCTTGAGCTGGTTACAGCAACCCAACCGCCAACGGCATGTGGCGGAATGAGCCAGGAGGCCGAAGCGGGAACATTCAGCGGCAACTTCACGGTAGGGAACGATGCGAATGCCAGCGGTGGCCAGTTTGCTCATGTTCCCAACGGGGCTGGAAATAATCTAAATGGTACTGCTGGGGCAGATCGAGCCGAGTACTGTTTTGATGTGCCAACGGCAGGTACCTATTGGCTTCAGGGTAGAGTACTGGCCACAGGCGGTGGGAGCAATTCCTTTTACGTAACGGTAGATGGAGTGCCCGCCAATGGCAATCTGTGGGATACGATTATCAGCGCCACGTACGCCGATGATTTTGTAAGCCATCGCGGTGGTGCAGATCCACTTCAGCTTACATTGAGCCAAGGGGAACATACAGTGATTGTCTACTCGCGGGAGGATGGCACATTGCTGGATAAGCTGACCCTGATCGATGCAAATGGGGTTGCGGCTGCCTCACAACCGCGTGAGAGCAGTAACCTGGGGAATAGTGCAGTCTTTGGAACGCTCCTTGTTCCCGCGTCTATGCAGAGCGAACCTAAAATTTCTGGTCGACTCGTTACCATTGTGAATGAGACCAATGGTGAAATTGTTGGCGAGACAGAGACCAACTACGTGGGAAAATACTATATTGACAATCTTCCAGCAGGAACCTATCAGGTTCGTGTCGAACGGAATCTAGTAGATGATGCCACACAGGTCCTTGAGCAGCAGATATCTGTTAGCCAAGGTGAAACAGCCGAGGCTTCATTTGCCCTTGATTTAGAATAAAGCTACCGGCATCTGGTAGAACTTGATACCATTCAAAATCTACCAGATGATGTTACTTTGCTGGCCAGCGACTTTTACAGAACAGATAGTATCAGTAATCCGCAGTCGTTTGGTGGCACTTTGCGCCTGCTTCGCAAACGTTAGTCCAAAGCGAGCTCCGTCCATGTTATTCCGATTGCAGCCTACTGAGCCTACATAACTGATTTTCATTCCTTAATATTTCTTCATACATTTCTATACTTTCATCTTTTAGGGCTTTCGTAGTATACTTTTGACTTAATTGATATACTCAGATCCGAAAGCGATAATGGTGAAGGGTTTCTCTCTTACCAGAGATGTTCGCGCTGAGGGCATCAGAATGTTCTTTGAATCTTTCAGTCGGAGTTGAGTATAATACAACGATTTAACACATACTTATTTTATTCAGCAATCAAATTGTTTATTCCCAATACCTATCAGTAGACTGCTATCAACTAGACCTTGTCATTTTGAGCGGAGTTGCGAAATTTTCTATTGCTTAATTTGACGTTGTGATCTGCTGAGTATTCTAGTAAAAGCTCAAAAATTATGGCTAGGGAGTTTAAATCAAAACGGTCAGCGCGACCGGCACCTAAGTATACGCCTCCACCACCTCCACCAGAGGAAGAGGTGAAGGCACTGGTTGGTGAAATTTCGGAGAAATTAGCAGAGGAAAACGTTGAACAATTGACAACGGCCGTCAATATCATTGGCTTAGATCGAGCTAAAACCTGCTTGAAAAAGACGATTGATATCGAAGAGAATGGCGGTATGATGATTATCTCTGGTAAACGGAGACGTACACCAGGAGGTGTCTTCTTTTATATGGTGCGAACTGACGCATCCCAAGATGAACAGAAGATAATCTTCCCCAACTTATTCCAAGAAAAAGTTCGGCCACCCAGTTGGAAAGAGTGTAATATCTACATCTCTAAGTTGCTCAAGCAACCGCAGAAAGGAACGGTTTCTAAGATGAAAATGACACTCATTGGGCGCCCCAAACAAGTCGCAAAAGCCAAGACCTGCATGGTTGCAGTCATGGAAGGACGTCCTATTCCAGCTAGCATGCCCAAAGGGCTACCTTCTCCGCCCAAAAGTACTTCGAGCTTTGCTGTCTTTATTGCAACCAAGCAATGGAATCGCGTCGCCGATAGCCTCAAAGCCAATAAGGAAGACGAGTTAATCATAGAAGGCTACCCCATATTTGATCCTGTCAAACAGGTAACAGCCGTGTTGGCCCAGGGTGTCACCACAAAATTCATCCAGCGGAATGGTTCTGGGAAGAAGAAGGATGAAGATGACCAGGAGATGGATTTTGGAAGCAATGGGGCAGAGCCTTCAGCAGAGGCAGAGGCCTAAAATCGGTAAAACCTCTTCTTTGATATACTCCTTGATAAACCTTTTGTAAGACCACTGAAATAAGATTGCTCATCCGCGGAGAGTTGCATCTGAAGACGGCATCTCCGCGGTTACAAATTACGTTTGCAGATACTTCTTCCACTTTACTCCTTCACTGGTACCATCTCTCCATCTGGCCTTGGGTGATTCGCCCAATGTCCAGATGGCTCACTTCCGCGACAGATAACCGAGTGTTCATTCCAGCCATTGTAGGCACGCACATCTGAACTAAGAAAGCGCATGGCTATCCCACAGCGACGTCTGTTGGACTGGTTAGGCTCTGAGCCGTGTAAGATCCAGTCCGTATGAAGGGACATCTGACCCGCTTTCAGCTCGATGGCAACGGGTGCTTCGCCATACTGTTCAGGATTGTGAACCGTCTGATTGAGGACGTTTTTCTCATCCTCACTGCTCTTCTCAAATGAGACTTGGGCGTTGAGGTGAGAGCCAGGAATGACCTGCATGGCCCCATTTTCCACATCCGCGTCATCAATAGCCAGCCAAGCAGAGATGACTTTCGAAGGCGTCAGCGGCCAGTACGATGCATCTTGGTGCCAGCTTACTCGCTTTCCGTCGCCAGGCAGTTTGGCAAAGAAATGGCTATGGCGCAAAATCAGCGTCTCGCCTAAGAGATCCTGAACATAGTCGAGAATGCGACTCTCAGTAACCAGATCCCAAACACCAGCACAATGTTTATGCCAGTTGGTCATTTCGTAGCTATTCCAGCCAGCCTCTAATGCCTTGGGTAATAGGTCATCAAAATAGGTGCGATATTCGGCAATTTCCTCTGAGCTAAAGACATCCAGAGGGAAGATATAGCCTTTTCGGTTGTATTGATCAATCTGAGCTCGGGTTAGGAGAGATGGTTCGTCAACCCCCAATGGGAAAAATTGGCGCACTCGTTCTAACTCGGGATAAGCATTCGCAATCATTTCTGTCATACCTGTTTCCTCCATATAGGATCTACCCTGTGTGCAAGTCTTAGGGCATTGCCTAACTGTCTTCTAACCATCCCAGTGACGTCAAGAATTGATCCATACGGCCCACAGTATCTTGGTAGGTCGACCCATCGCCGCGACCAATGTTGAAGAAGCCGTGCTCCTCACCGGGGTAACCGACCAATTCACAACGATTACCCAACATATGCATCTTGGTGGTAAAGGCTTCTACAGTTTCATATGGAATTGTCGTATCGGCTTGCCCATGAAATATGATCGTCGGTGGGAGATTTCCCATGATATGATGGTAGGGTGAGATCGATTCTGGGACAGCCCCCATCCGCTCGGCAACTGTGGCTAATCGCTCATCAGTCATCTGTAGATCAGGAATGGGTGCCATCACCACGCCAGGGTTAAAGAGAATGAGTGCGTCTGGCGGGCGACGAATCTCCACACTGAGTGTCTCGTCCTCAAAACCTGGAATCGCTGCCGTTGCTGCCGCTAAATACCCACCTGCGGATCCGCCACTTGCCCCAATCCGTAAAGGATCGATGCCAAGCCGTTCTGCATTGGCTCGCACCCACTGGAGTGCCGATTTGGCATCTTTCAGGCACGCTACCCCTTTGACCCCATGTCTGTCGGCAACCCGATAGTCAGCCGTCATCGCAACCATGCCTCGCTTTGCGAGATATCGGGCATGGCTAGCAAATTGCTCGGGTGAACCCATCCTGAACCCACCACCGAAGAAGAAGAGAATTGCAGGACGAAGCGCTGGTTGCTGATGGGGCCGGCACTCTGGTTCAATGCGCCAGATGTTGAGTGCAACACCGTTGATAGACTTATAGGTTTCACAGATTGCGTCTGGCAGTTGAGGCGGATAGTTGAACATAGCTTACTGTAAGACCTCTGGATTGACCGGAGTTGGGGGGCGCTTTCCTGCCAAGACAGCAAGAAGATTCTCTACGGCCAATTCTCGCATAGCCCGCCGAGTCTCCTCTGTCGCCGTCCCAATGTGAGGGAAGCAGATGACGTTGGGCAACGTGTATATGGGATCATCCTCTGCTGGTGGCTCGGCCTCAAGCACATCGAGGCCAGCACCAGCAATGATGCCATTCTGTAGGGCATTGGTGAGCGCTTTTTGATCAACCAACGGTCCCCGAGCCGTGTTAATTAGGTAAGCGGTTGGCTTCATCTTGGCCAGTTCAGCTTCACCAATTAGATGGCGAGAAGAGGCATCTAAGTTGGTGTGAAGGCTAACAAAATCGGCTTCAGCTAGCAACTCGTCCAATGAGCGCCGTTCGCTTGGTGGCGCATCTGGGTGGGGCGTCTCAAAGACATCGTACCAGATGGTTTTCATGCCCAGCGCCTGCATTCGGCGGGTTACCTCCTGGCCAATGCGTCCAAAACCAATGACGCCCAACGTCTGGCCTTGGATGTCATGACCCAACGCAGGCGGTTTTTCTCGCCTAGCCCAACCACCGCTACGAACATATGCCTCATTGTCGAAGAGACGCAGCGTCACATTGAAGATAAGGGCCATGGTTAAGTTGGCCACGGCCGCGCTCAGCACCCCAGGCGTATGGCAGACGACAACGCCGTGCTTGGTCGCTTCTGGGATGTCAAACGGATCGTAACCAACACTCGTTGTGGAGATGACCTTGAGATTAGGAGCCGCATCGAAGAAGGTGGCATCAGCTCGAACCCGCGGGGTCAGCAAAATGCCTTCAGCATCATGAATCGTCGCGTGCAATTCCTCACGCGAGGTAGTGGCATCAATCTCGGCAACGTCGCAGGATGCGCGGATTTTCTCCTTTAAATCATCTTCGATATGCACAATGATATAGACTTTGGGTTTTGTACTCATCAAGTGGTTCCTCGTTGCTATTGAAGTAGTTTTTCGCATTTGGGAGAGGCAAACGTTATCGTAAAAAAAAGCCCGACGTAATGCGTAACGTCGAGCTGAAAATGGTTTGTACAAATGTACAGACTCAGTTAGTATCGGTTCTCTTTTGGTTTGGCTTCATTTACTCGAAGAGGGCGACCATCCATATCCGTACCATCTAACTCTTTGATTGCCGTCCTTGCGGCCTCATCATCTGGCATCTCTACAAAGCCAAACCCCTTGGATCGACCTGATTGCCTATCGATAATCAGATTGGCAGATGACACCTCTCCAAACTCTTCAAACGTTTCTCGTAATTGTGTTTCAGTACAACTGTAAGGCAAATTTCCAGCGTAGATATTCATATATTCCTTTATTCCTTTGGATGACCCTCTACGAATGAAATCACCAGTACAGTTTCCCCATCGTTTACTAGCAAATTTTGTCTTGCTTTCGTCCAACCTAGTGTGGAGCACACACCAACGCGAGGACAAAGTATACTTAAAACTTTACTTAGCATCTGTAAAGGAAAGGCAATTGGGTTAACATCTTTTCATAAACCAGAGAGCCAAAATCAATCAACTATCCGAACCTTTACTGGCCGTTTCCATAGTATTGGATTCAGATATGAGTTATATTATACTAAAAAATGTGATTACTCAAAAAGGCAGGGAGAGCAGTAAGACAAATTGTCAATTAAAAACGGGACTAAGTAGCGCTGATTCAATAAATTCTCGTTCCTATACTGCGGGCGTTTTGAACACCGGAGTTTTTCAAAGCCGTTTCAAGAGCAACTAAACTCCGGTTTTCAGACGGCTCTGATTGTAAGTATCTGCCTAAAGCGTCCAAAGCTGATAAGGAGACCCATTATGAACCCAGAGTGCCAGAACGCCGACGACCATATGGAGTCAATTCTAGTTGACTGTGGTGTTACGGAACGAACACTCACCCAACATCATAAAGATGAGCTGGATGAATTTGGCTATACGGTCTTTCCGAATGTTATCGAACCTACTTGGCTAGAATTGTTACGAGCGACCTTTGAACGGTTAACCACAGAGGAGGGTGATCAGGCAGGCATAGAGGTCAGTCGAGATCCAGGGATTCGGCGGCTGGCCGATCTGGTCAACAAAGGGAGCGTCTTCGATCGGATCTATACCCATCCAGTTGTACTGGCTGCGGCTTATCATGTGATTCAGCGCCCCTTTAAGCTAGTTTCTCTGAATGGGCATGACCCATTGCTCGGAGGTGGACAGCAGAACCTCCACTCTGATTTTGGCGGCCCAAGAGCAGATGGTCGCGGCCACCAAACCAACGCGCTTTGGATGTTGGATGATCTGACACCCGAGAATGGCCCAACCCGAGTTGTTCCGGGCAGCCATCTGTGGCCCGAATTTCCCCAAGATCAGATGGAGGATCTGAAGAAACCTCATCCCAAGGAAGTCTACATTACTGGAACAGCGGGTTCCATTGCCTTCTTTAATGGACAGATCTGGCACGGCAGCACGAACAATAAAAATGGACAGAAGAGACGGGTTTATCACTGTGCATTCACCGCCCGCGAAAACAAACAACAAACGGATCAGAAGGCATTTCTTCGCTCAGAGACAGACGCTCGCTTGACATCAGCCGCTCGGTATATTCTTGACGTATGATATCCACACCACTTGAAGGCAAAACCATGACAAAGCTCAACGCAGTTCTCGAACATATTGACACCAATCGACAAGATGCGATTGACCGCCTGATAACCTATGTCTCCCAGCCTAGCATCAGTGCCCATGGAGTCGGAATTGGTGAGACAGCCGACTTTCTCGTTGACTACCTGACGCAACTGGGCATGAATGGTCAACTTCTCCAAACTCAGGGCTGGCCGTTTGTCTATGGGCACCGGGCTGAAAGACCCGATGCGCCGACTGTTTTACTTTACGGACATTATGACGTCCAGCCGCCTGATCCACTTGACGAATGGGTTTCGCCACCATTTGAACCCGAAATTCGAGACGGTCGTATTTGGGGGCGAGGCGTCGGTGATAACAAGGGGCAGCACTTTGCCCAGCTTCTCGCTATTGAGTCTTGGCTGGCCACGGCGGACAACCTGCCCTGCAATGTCATTGTGCTTCTTGAGGGAGAAGAAGAGGTGGGAAGTCCCCACATTGCGGCCTGTGTTGAGGAAAATTCTCATCTGTTTGAGGACGTTGATTTGGTGATTACCGCCGATGGGCCCATTCATGAGAGCGGGCGTCCCATTATCAGCTTTGGTCCACGAGGTATGGTCGGCTTTGAGCTGCGCGTGCGCCATGCCAACAGAGATTTTCACTCGGGAAATTGGGGTGGTGTGGCACCCAACCCCATCTGGACACTGGTTCAGTTGTTAGCGACTATGAAAAATGACCAAGGTGAAGTCACCATTGAAGGCTTTTATGATGATGTTGAGCCACCAACACCAGCTGAACGTCAGGCATTGGATGCACTACCTGTAAATGTGGATGCCTTGATGGAAAAAGTAGAGATGACGCGGCTAGATGTCCCTCTAGAACGTCCCTTTTTTGACCGACTTTCGACATGGCCCACCTTTACAATCAACGGCTTTCATAGCGGCTACGGTGGTCCTGGCACCAAGACAGTTCTACCCTGTGAAGCGTTTGTGAAGTGTGATATGCGCCTGATCGAAGCCCAGAAATGTGACGACATTCTGGACAAAGTGGAAGCCCATGTCAAAAAGCACGCACCAGAAGTTGAGTTCATTCGCCAGGGTGGTATGGAGCCATCTAAGACACCGCTCGAATCCCAATATACTGAGCCACTTCGTCAAGCATTCCTTGCTGCCCAGGAAGAGGAACCACTGCTCGTGCCCGCAATGGGTGGCAGCCTACCCGATTATGTCTGGACCAAGCACCTAGGCGTACCTTCCTTTCAAACGCCCTACGCCAACCACGATGAAGCCAATCATGCGCCCAATGAGAATATGGAGATCGAGCGCTTTATCAAAGGGATCAAGACCGGGGCCTCGGTCTTGGCATTTTTAGGTGAGATGGGGAGATGACAGGGTGACGGACGGCAGGGTGATTGATGAACGGATATTTTTGGTAATTGCCCCAGCCCTCATTCTCTGGCTTATCATGATGCCAAGCCAGAGAAATACCCATGGAGACGATTACAAACTTTACGTTGGGCGTATAGTGGCGCAGTTGGCAGGTAGTAAGACAGATATAGTGAATGGCCGCATATTTGCACTACAGCTTGGAGATGCCAGCATGATCATATGGTATGTTGCTTTCCGAATCTCCGCAAGCCATTACCTTGCAGACAATGCATACTTCTTGAGCATCCTCGCTGGAGGTTTAAGCGGGTTAATCTTACAAAAAATTCTGCGACTGCTTGGTGATTAGTCTAGCTGTTTTCGACCTTGTGACTCAATGGCCAAACAACCACATCTAGCTCCTGGGCAAAGTGGAGCAGTGGCTGAGTATCTGGCAAGTCGATTTGGCTGGCGACCGCCATGCTGTTGAACTCGATCTCTAACTCAGCTGGTTGAAGAGGCCAGGGTAGGTGGTGGATATCACCTCGAAGAACTCGCCCATCTGCTGGAACAGTGTACAGTGCATATCGTTCAGTGAGCCAGTACTCTAGTGTGCCTGGTTCACTCTGGTAAGTAGGACCGATGGGTCTATAACTGCCACGAAATTGGGCAGATGATGCGCCTAGGTGGGTGCGCTCGGTACGATAGTGGATAGCCTTAGCTGAATAAGCATTCCACCCATTTGGCTCTTCTTCATGCTGCAAACCCATGTTGGCACGGAAATAGGGTAGTTTGAAGACTTGGCGTGCAATTGACACCGCCACCGGATTGCCTGCTTCTAAGCTAAAGAAGTAGACGCCAGGCTTAGAAATGGCCGGATCTGTGCTGTTGTTGGCGCAGACATATGTGCGTACGTTAAATTCTGGGAAAGCTGACAGCCAGGGCATAGCAGGAACAAACCTCGGTCGCACATTGGACATGCGGAAAGGGACGAGTCCAATCCATGCTTGGCCTTCAAAGGTGTCAAGATGTAATGATGAAGGTACCAATGGTCGTAATGCGTCCGCAGGAATAGGCCAGTGAGCAAAGACTAGATCACTCCAGCGCTGGGTCATAATCCACGGGGAAGGCGGTATGGGCCAAGGACGATGGGCCGTCTGATTGGTTAGTTGAGAGAATGACATTATTTCCTCTCCCAACGCTCCCTGATTTCCACATACTGCCGTGGGACCTCTTCATGCTGAGCCATATCTGCCGTCTGAAAAACATAGGTGCCAACTCGATGATGGGTGCTGGCTTTGGGTTCGTGGCTGGTGAACCCAGCGTGGTTACCATCTTTCCCCAGTGAGATCAGGCTCATCCGTGAAACATATGGGCCTCCTAAATCACGCAAATCTTCCATGGCCCGGCGAGAAGCCTCATCTACTGACGCACCCATCTTCATATAAAAGACCAAACTATGCGCGGTACAGGCCCGTATGGCCATCTCACCCATTCCTGTGCAGGCTGCGGCCCCGTAGCGGTTGTCTGCATAGTTCCCAGCACCAATAATCGGTGAATCGCCAACCCGCCCAGGATATTTCCACGCCCAACCACTGGTGCTTACGCCACAGCAAATATCCCCATTGCCATCTTGGGCGATGAAGTTGACCGTACCGTAACGCTTCTCCGGGTCGGTAGCAACTTTGACCCAATCCCATAGGTCAACCTGATTGGCAAGATTGTCAAAAGTTTCCTCTGACATGGCGCCTGTGAGATGCCGATCTCGGATCGCCATGATCGGCTCAGTCACCATATCTTTATCCCGTTCAAAGCCCATCTCTACGGCAAATCGTTCTGCACCGTCCCCGGCCAGATGAACATGAGGTAACATTTCCATTACCTTACGTGCCACCGAAATGGCCGCAGGCACATTTTTCATTGCGGCCACGGCACCACTCTCCAATGTGCGCCCATTCATAATCGAGGCGTCAAGCTCTAGGTCGCCCAGTATATTCGGGTAGCTGTTGCGGCCTACTGAATGGTCATTCATGTTCTCTTCGACCAACCGGATGCCTGCTTCTACCGCGTCGATAGCCGTGCCGCCTGATTTGAGCACATCAATGGCGGCTTCTATTCCAACGTCTCCATTGGCGCTTGCAATCACGATCATCGTGTGAATTCCTTCTGCTAACTATAGTGTGGCCAATTTGAAAATAGTAGTTTCCCATCGTTCTCTTTGAGTAACCAAATAACTGTTTTCAAACGAGGCTGAGAATAAGCAATATAATATTTCAGGCGCTGACAGGGCCATGTGATATTCATGTAACATCTAATAACGCCTAACTGTTATACAATGATTCTATCGTGAGGACAAGAATAAATGAAGTTGTCGAGTAAGTTACTGAATGTCAAAAGAGCGCGCTGGCTGGAACAGATGTGAACTAAGATGGGACAGGAACTGATTTCCTGATGCTCTTCCCTGTCATACTGAGATGTTGCCTATGCGGCATATGACGTCCGTACAGCCTCGCTATGACTTCTTCGTTGTGATTGTCGTAGTTATTGCGTTAATACTTCGTTTTTATAAGATTGGTGTATGGAGCTTTTGGGAAGATGAGTTATTTACCCTTCTAGGATTGAATGATGGTTTTAATTTCACTGTACTGCGTGAATCGACTTCCCATATTCTAATTCGACAAGCTCTTCGATTTCTGCCCCTAACGGAAAGTGTAGCCCGAACTGTACCTGCTCTTTTTGGCGTTATTACGGTTCCTACACTCTATCTTTTACTGCGACATATTCGCGGTCCCAAACCAGCCCTTATCGCGGCAATCATGCTAGCTGTTGCACCCTGGCATATCTTTTGGTCGCAAAACGCCCGATATCCATCGGCACAGCTACTCTTTTATACAGTCGCCCTGCTGCTTTTTTATATTGGCCTTGAAGAAGACCGTCCTTGGCTTTTGCTCTCCTCGTTACTCTTCATTGTTTTGGCGGCAAAGGAAAGATTGACTGCGCTCTTTATTCTGCCTGTTCTCGCTGTATACGTGAGTTGTTTGGCCCTGCCTTTTTTTGCGAAGCCAAAGGGGCTTCGTTGGCAATACCTGATTTGGGTAGGGCTTCCTGTAGTCATCGTGGGCACTTTTTTTGCTGGTCCCTATATTCAAGATTTGAGTGGCTGGATGAGGGGGTTTGGTGGCGCAACGTCTACACCACAGCGCATTGTTACAGGGGTCGTTCTTCGGATTGGATTTAGCCTCGCGGTGGTTGCTAGTGTCACCAGCTTTTATCTGCTACGCCAACGGGACCGCTTTGCTCTCTTGCTGGTGATTAGTGGGGTACTACCTGTCATCATTATGGCCTGCTTGTCCTTATTTCATGCAGCATCCAATCGCTATCTTTTCGTGGTCCTTACGTCATGGATTGTACTGGCTGCTATAGGATTTGACAGGCTTCTTACAGCAGCAACGGCTCGTAACCGCTTACTTTATTTTTCCGTGATAGGAGTTTTACTACTAGAGCCAATGCTCATGAATGTAGGGTACTACAACCAGTTTAAAGGGTACCGCCATGATTACCGGGCCGCATTTGACTACATTCAGCAGAATCGGACCGAGGATGATTTGGTGATAGCGTTTCAGCCGCGGTTAGCTTATTTTTACGGGCTGTCGGATGCTCGTTATCCTACACCAATCACCCATCGCTATGTTGAGAAACAAGGGAAACGCACATGGTTTACAGGCAATCCCATGAGTGGAAGAGTATCGCCCAGTCTACGCAAATGGATTGCAGATAATACACAAGAAGTGGGCAATTTTGATGTGTATGTGCCAGGTCGGACTATGGCAGTGGAAGTTCAGCTTTATGATCCAAATATTGATCAGTAACCTCACCCGTTCTATCATCTCTTGCTTTATCCACCTGCGCCCTTCGGTCAGACATACGATAAATGTTCTGGATATGGCCTTGCTGGGCGCTGGCATTGGCGCTATCTTATTCTACTATTTATGGTGGTTTCAAAGGCTGTCTTTTGCGTCGCCCCTGTTGATTCTTGGTTGTCTTGTGGCGCTATTCTATGGATGCTTCCAGCTCTTAGGCAACTGGATTCTTTATGCAGTAGGGCCCAACCCATCTCAGGATGAAGTGCCACAAAACGATTCGCCAACCGTTGATGTATTGATTCCCGTTTTGAATGAATCTTTTGAAATGGTAGAGACTTGCCTCCTAGCAGTTAAAAAGATGGAAGGAGAATACACCATCTGGTTGCTAGACGATGGCGAAGATTCAAAGCTACGGAAGTTAGCCCAAGACCTTCAGATTGGCTATTTGACACGTCAAGGGGTGGATGATGCCAAAGCTGGGAATATGAACGCTGCATTGCCACGCATCCACGGCGAAATTGTGGCTATCTTTGATATTGACCATGTGCCAGTACCTAACTATTTGACGAAAACTATAGGGTACTTTGCAGACAATCGGGTTGGATTTGTGCAGGTAATGCCTACATTTAGCAATGACGATGAAAGTTGGTTGGCTCAGGCAGCTATTGACACGAGTCTAGATTTTTATAACCCAACATCTAAAGGCATGGACGGGCTGAATTGTGTAACCAAAATGGGGAGTAATTGCCTCATTCGTCGTAGAACGCTTGATGAAATAGGTGGATACCAAGTTGGCTTAGCCGAAGATCTTGCTACGTCCATTAAGATTCATGCCACAGGCTGGGAATCTCGCTATGTGGCTGAACCGTTAGCACCTGGTTTGGCCCCTGCAACGTTATCTGCTTGGTACACCCAGCAATTTAAATGGTCACGGGGCGTCTTTGAAGTTATGTTGACTTCATTTTCGCTTATCAATCAATTGAGGTGGGGGCAACGAATCTGTTATGCAGTACGTACCACCAAATACTGGATTGGACTTGTCATCGCCCTGCATTTAGCTGCTATTATCATCGCCTTGTTCTCTGCCGATAACGCATTGCTTGAGAGCCTGAATGGATACATGCTCCACCTCGTTCCTTTAGCGGTAGCAGACTCCCTGATCCGAGTATATATGTTCCGTAAATGGCGTCACCCATCGATTGAAGCTAGCTCATTCAGGCAGGCCGTCATCCTGATTTACGCTACCTGGCCCATATATACCCTGGCATGGTTTATGTCTCTTCTGCGCATTCCGCTAAAGTATAGATTGACACCCAAATCAAAGACAGACTCGCCTCCTTGGTCTCTCTTTACGTTGCACTTGATGACTGGGTTTATATTGCTTGCCGGCATTATTTACACCTTTAGTGTTTTAGGCCATATACCACTCGTGGTCTTGAGTTTTGCCATGAGCCAACTAATCATTCACCTATTTATCATAGGTCTGTGGCGGCCTACAAAATATTCGCAAAAAATGGGCGAAATCGACGAAGTTCCATCTGTACTCAGTTCCGTTTAAATTCCATCGGAAAAACTTCTAGAAGTACAAGTAATAGATATCACAGAATCATTGATATGGAACGCGATTTCTTCAAACTTATACACCCGCTTTTCGCACCCTATCGGTTGCCTGCTGCCCTGATGATTGGGCTTGGGGTCATCGAGATTCTGCTAGAAGGGATCGGCATTAGCCTGTTTTTACCGTTCATCAACTTATTAAGCTTCAGCACTCTCTCTGTGGAAGGAAGTGGACCATTCGAGCAATTTTTAACCTCCATCATTGACCTTCTGCCTGCAAATCAAAGACTCATACTGATTCCGCTGCTGATTTTCAGCCTAATTTTACTGAAGAATGTTGTCTCGCTGGCGGCTGTAGCTCTCTCTGCTTGGATTGATATGGATTTAAGTAGAAGGCTTGCTAGCCAATCTTATACTCAATTGATGTCTGTTAGCATGTCGTATATGGAGAGCCATCGCGCCGGAGAAATGCACAACACGATTGTCAACGAAGCCTCCGAAATCAATTCCGCAGTCTCCACCATTCTGGGAATGGCTGTCAACCTGTGTGCAATCGTAATCTTGTTGAGTTTTTTACTCGTTGTCTCTTGGCCATTGACGCTCATGGCGATTGCAGGTCTTATCTTTACATCTATGTTGATTCGCCTTGTGACACAACGGGTAGAGAGTTTCGCCGAAGAGGCCATTGAGCGAGAAGAGGAACAGCTACAATCGACATTAGAAATGCTCAACAATATGTTGACAATTCGTATTCTAGGACGCTCCAAATACGCTGTAAAACGAGTCGAGAAGATTGTTCATCAAGTAAGTGCCCTCTACTTCAAATCAGAGATGCTCACGGCGCTTATCTATCCTTTGATTGAAATCCTAATTGCGCTACTGCTGGTCGGCCTTTTATTCGTTATGGCAACCAACCTCGCGTTGATTCCAAAGGCGATTATCTTTGTGGCGATCTTATACCGCCTTTTACCCCATATGACGGATTTTGATGAAGCTCGTACTGAATTGCTACGGCTCTATCCATCGCTTCAAAAGGTGACAGCTTTCTTAGGCTTACCAGATAAAGAAACGAGACGTACTGGGGGCGTCCATTTTGACGAGCTAAGAGAGTCCATCCAATTTAGAAATGTCACATTTCGCTATCAGGATGAAGCTCATTCGGCCCTAACTAATGTGTCTTTGACGATTCCCAAGGGTAAAACAGTCGCTATCATTGGTAAATCTGGTGCTGGCAAAAGTACACTCACTAAGCTACTTCTAGGCGTATATGAACCAAGTAGCGGTGCCATTTGGGTTGACAAATACCCTCTAAATCAGATAGACATGGAAACGTGGCGCAACCAAGTTGGCTTTGTCCATCAGGACAGTCAGCTCTTTCATGCTTCTATTCGAGATAATATCCGCTATGGTCGACTGGACGCTACGCAAGAGGAATTGGTCACAGCGGCCACAGTGGCGAACGCCCATGCGTTCATTACCAATTTGCCGGATGGATATGATACGCAGCTTGGTGACCACGGTGTAGGACTATCAGCGGGCCAACGTCAAAGAATTGCGCTGGCTAGGGCGCTTGTGCGTCAACCTCATATCCTTATTCTGGACGAAGCGACCAACTCTCTCGATATTGAATCTGAAAGTACTTTTTACGAGCAATTAAAACGGAACTCTTCAGTCCATACACTTGTTATCATTACCCATCGGCTATCCACCATTCAGAATGTTGACACGACCATTGCCATTGAGGGTGGCCAGGTTGCCGATACGAGCGATGCCATTCAAGATATCGAGCCTGAACTGCTGAATCAGCATCATGCCGCATACTCATACTTAACTTTGGCCTAGATACAAGAGTGAACGAAGAAATATCATACACCGAATTCCATCATATTGATCTCAGCCGAGAGATGCAACCACTAGCCATGAAAGCGAATGCAAGTACGCTCTTTATCATTTTCTGGTGGAAATCATTGCCGTTGGGTCAATACTTTACGCGGCGACCCCCCTTATTCTTATCCAAACCCGCTATTCGAGAAATCGCCGAGAAGGTAACCTTACCAGCAACTGAGGAATATCTGACCCTCCTGCCTATTCACGATAGTGGTAGGCAAGATTCGGTGACATTCCGTGATAGGCTGGCTCTGCTTGATAAGATTGTTGATGACAATGCTCAATCAGCAGGGTTTTCAGATGTAAATATCAGCCTGGTGATTCCAACCTGTGGTCGAGTTGAGTCACTTCGGAAAAACCTCTCTTCACTGGCAATGCTCGAAATCCAGCCGAATGAGATCATTGTGGTAGATAATGCACCCTCATCAAACCCGTTCTCATCAGCAGGCATTCAAGACCTTCAAGAGGAATTTCCAAATGTGCGCTTCATTCGGGAAGTAACGCCAGGGGCAAGTGCGGCACGCAACAGGGGGGCATATGAAAGCAGTGGAGAGATCATCGCCTTTCTAGATGATGATGAACTTGTTCACCCGTCCTGGCTAACCCAGCTCTGTGCAGGCTTCAGGGATCCACGGGTCGGTGTGGTTACAGGAATCGTCTTTCCTACTCTCCTAACAACCTATGCCCAAGGTCTATTTGAAGAGCGATTTAGCTTTATTAAAGGATATCATTGCCGAGATTTTGGCCAGCACTTTTTTGAAGCAAACCGTTGGTGGGGCATGCCTGTCTGGGAGATCGGCGGAAGTGGGAACATGGCCATTCGACGTGAATTGTTCAACACAATCGATGGCTTTGATGAACGGCTGGGCAGTGGACGGGCAGGGTGCAGTGAGGATACGGAACTATTCTACCGTGTTATCCGCAGCGGGTGGACCTGCCGATACGAACCACGAGCCATCTGTTATCATAACCATCGTTTTGAAATGGCGGGATTAAAGCAACAGTTATTCGGATATATGCGTGGACACATTACGGCTCTTCTTATTCAGTTTGCCAAATGGAGAGACGTAGGTAATTTGTTCCGTCTCTTCCTGTGGTTGCCCCTTGTCTATTTGAAGTACTTTATGCGCGGTCTGATGCTCCATTCTGCTTTTGCTCCTGAGATTCTGATGACCGAAGTGGCGGGTTGTCTTTCTGGTGTCAAATTCTACTGGCAAAATCGAGAAAGGCCCAAGAAAGCGATCAGAAACGTATTGCTCGATCATTCATAATCAGTAGAGAATGCTTGCCTACGTAGGCAAAAGGCGTGCCGCTGGCACAGTCCGACTGCGATCTGCTGATAGCCATTATACTCATCTCTGTTTGAAAACACGAGTTTGGTCACTCTAGTAGAGCATCGGAAAACTCCGGTTTTCAAATCGACCGCAGTATAGTTACAGTAATTAATCGTACTATAGACATCAAGAAAAAGATTTTCCGCCCTTACCCTTCGACACGCTCAGGGGGCGGTTGGAAAATCTTTTTCTTAAAAACTATAGAAGCCATATAGGGTACTCATGTTAGCTCAATCTGTAGTCAAACAATTCATCCGTAACAATTCAGCATCTGTTTCCTCAGTGGAATCAGATGCCCCCCTACACGTTTCAATAATTGTCGCCATGTATAATGTCGATGAGACAGTGGAAGCCACATTGGAATCGATTATGCAGCAGGATTACCCTTATTGGGAAGCTGTGCTTGTGGATGATGGCTCGACGGATGGCACCAATCGAATTGCCTCTCGGTATGTACGATATGATCAACGTTTTCGGCTCATAAGCCAAGCCAATGGGGGCGTCAGTGCGGCCCGGAACAGCGGCATTCAACACGCAACCCATGAGTGGATTCTCTTCTTGGATGCCGATGATTGGATCGAGCCGGACCATTTGCAAGTGCTTACCCAGGCCCTGAATAATGATAAGAGTTTAGATGGTGTATACTGTGGCTGGGCATATATTACGGCTGATGGCTATAAAGTCTTTCCGGAAGTGGCAACCCAGGGTGGCGATCTCTTTGCCATGCACGCAGAGCAGTGTCCATTTGCCATTCATTCATTCATACTGCGGCGCAAACTTGTAGAAAGCATTGGGGGCTTTGATCCAGAGCTAGTCGTCTGCGAAGATTGGGATGTCTGGCAGCGGGTCTCACGTACAGGAGCCAGGTTTGGCGCGGTCAAAGGGCTGATTGCACCCTACCGTATGCGCCCGACTTCGGCATCTATGGATGGTCGCCGCATCTTGAAAGACGGGCTTCAGGTTCTGAGCCAAGGCTATAGAGATGACCTCCGAGTGCGGGAGCCACATCCCGCATTTCCGGCTGGGTTTAGTGACAAGTCGGCCCTCTCTCAACGCTATTATCTGCTCTGTTCCTCGGCTGGGCTGGTGTTGGGTCGCTATGAGGATGCTCGATTTTTACTGGACGAATTGCCTAACGAGCCTTGCCCAACTCTTCATGCTCATGGTGTAGCTGAGTGCGTAGTACAGGGGGTTGTTCTGGCAGCAGGTAAACCCTTGGCTGAATGGAAACAGGTCTGGGTTCGGGCATTACCGAATGTACAAACATTTTTGGCAGCATTAGAAGAGCGGACTGAGGTACCCAATCTGTCGACGAAGGCTTTGTTGACGGCTGATAAGTTGCTCACCGTATATATGGGTCAGCTGGGTCCTACCCATTTCCTTCATGCGAGGTCTGCTCAGTTGGCGATCTATAGGCAATACCTTAGGACTGGTATGGTAGAAAATGGTCGAATTTGGGCTTGGTATCTAATGCAGACAAGTCGCAACTGCCTTCAAGTTTTTCCCTATCTCTATCAGAAAGCACATGGCTTACGGCGACGCTATGCACCGCGTGAGAACCGGGCCTTTTTTGAGGAGCTTTTTGGTGAGTCGCCTGATCCTTGGGCTTATACCAGCGGCTATGAACAGACAAAATATGAGCAGACTCTTGAGTTGGCAGTGGACAAAGGTAGCAGCAAACACATTGCCACCGCCTTGGAGATAGCTTGTGCTGAGGGCCATTTCACGGCCCAGTTAGCAAGCCATGTGCAACGGTTGACGGCGGCGGATATTTCGGATGTGGCCTTAGGCCGCGCCGCAGAACGTTGCAATGAGCAGGCGAATATCGACTACCGTCAACTTGATCTCGTACGAGATGAGATCGAAGGAACCTATGATTTAATTACCTGTAGTGAAGTACTCTATTTTACAAGGGATTACAGACAACTTCGCAAAGTTGCTAAGAAAGTTGCTAATGCTCTTAACCCTGGAGGGCGGCTGGTCATGGCCCATGGTAACGTGGTTGTCGATGATTCAGCATCTCCTGGCTTTGGCTGGGACCACCAATTTGGGGCCAAGAGAATCGGTGAAACATTCTCTTCGATACCAGGCTTGGATCTCGTGGAAGAGATCCGAACACCCATTTATCGAGTCCATGCATTCCAGCGAAAGAGCGCAGACCAACCGAATGATCCGACACCACTCATCACTCAGGTGGAACAGCCGACCGAACTGCCTGCCGACGTAGAGGAGCAGGTCTTCTGGCACGGATGTTCAGTCGATTTACCCATTCTCATGTACCATCGAGTGGCACCAAATGGCTCTGACGCCTTGGCTGATTGGCGGGTCTCGCCCCATGCCTTTGAAGAGCAATTGCGCTATCTTCGAGATGAGGGATATCACAGCACCACATTTGATGATTGGCGGGGGTGGGTAGATCAGCGAGCGCCCATTCCGCGCAAAGCCGTTATGATCACCTTTGATGATGGCTATCGGGACTTTGCCCAGTACGCTTGGCCCCTGCTTCAAAAATATGGCTTTACAGCCACCGTTTTTCTCGTAACCTCTTTAATTGGCCAAACAAACAAGTGGGATCATCAACAATATGGTGAAGTGATTCCACTTCTTGACTGGAAGGAACTTCGAGCACTCCAGCGAAGCGGGGTGTCGTTTGGTTCACATAGCATGACCCATCCATCATTGACCTGGAAACTTCCTTCGGCGTTGCTTAAGGAGCTGCACCAATCCAAGGCGATTCTGGAAGATGGCTTAAGTGTAGAGGTTAACGCGATTGCCTACCCATTCGGCAACACAAATCGGCTTGTACAGCTGGCCGCCGGGGCGGTAGGCTACGCCTACGGCGTTACCTGCGAATGGGGGGCTGCAAGTGTAGGGGATTCACTTTTGGCCATGCCTAGGGTGGAGATTGAAGGGACCGATAATTTGGCTACATTTATCAATAAATTGATCGATTAGGGTTCGGTTATGTTATTATATTTCTCCTGGCATGCTGTTGAACAAAGGAGAAACACATGGACTACCAACCCCTTGCTGAAGTACGCAAAAACCTCCGCGTCGAATGGTATCGATGTCCCATCAAAGGCACAAGGTTGCGAGAGCTGTCTAAGCGCAGCGATGCCCAAGGCTGGTTTCAGGCAGGAGGTCACCTGGCGCTCTTTGCTCTTACAGGAACTTTAGTCTTCCTATTCTGGTCTCAACAGATGTGGTTAGCATTTGTTGCAGCGTTCTTCGCCCATGGAACGGTGACCAGCTTCTTTATTGGCGTGGCTCCTCATGAGTTGGGGCATGGCACCGTCTTCAAGACGAAGAGACTGAACAAGATTTTCATGTACATCTTCAGCCTGATAAGCTGGTGGGATCCTTTTGACTATGCGAGCAGCCACACCTACCACCACCGCTATACCCTTCACCCAGATGGGGATCGGGAAAATCTGCTGCCTCTGCATCCGTCAGTTGGATCAACGTTTCTGCTCCAACTCTTCACGATCAACCTGCTGACTCAGCGAGGACGCACCTTTGGCAAGGGCGGACTCATTTCAACCATCATTGTGACCACAAAAGCGGCTTTTGGCATTGTTGGCTCTGAAGAGGTACCCATTAACGAATGGATAAAAGCCCTGCACGCAGACCAACCAGAAGAGTATCGCAAATCTATTTGGTGGTCACGTATCCTTCTCCTCTTCCACGCTTCAGTTCTGGTTATTTCAATCATCACGGGCCTTTGGGTTCTTTCCCTGATCTTTACTGTTGCCCCATTTACCGCCAACTGGTTATCTTATGCCGTTGGAATTACCCAGCACTGTGGTTTGCAGGACAATGTGCCAGATTTTCGCAAGTGCGTGCGCTCCATTAAGGTTGATCCCCTGACTGAGTTCCTCTACTGGCGCATGAACTGGCACATCGAGCACCACATGTATGCGGGCGTCCCGTGCTATAATCTCAAGAAACTCTACAACGAGATTGCCGACGATATGCCAGAGCCTCGCTCTCTCTTAGGTGCTTGGCGCGAAATGCTTTCAGTCTGGGAGCGGCAGCAGAGTGAACCGGACTACCAGTTTGACACGCCATTACCACCCACCGCCAATAGTGTGCGTACTGATACGCCCGATATGTTGGAAAGTTCAATCGGCGAGTTGGCTCCAGAAGGGCTGAGGTAGAACACAATGATACCTTGAAAATTCGTCTTGACATGACCAATTTTCAAGGTATCATTGCGATATGTAATTGAACGAAGTACCCCTAAGACCCAAATTGCTACGACGCAACCGCGTTACCGCATTGATTGGGCCACGCCAATCTGGCAAGACAACGTTTGCCCAGCCACGTGTCTCGTCTGACTCAATAAACTATTTGACTAGCGACGACTGGCTGTCGATTGAAAGCGAATGCCGCTGCGGGCCGGACCACCACTGAGAGCCGCGGGCGAACCGTCTGCCCGCCAACAAGCTGCACCATGCATCTGACCCGTTGCTTGATCAAACATGATGCCATTCATACCGCCAGCAACCACCGAGACTTCCTGAACCTGGTGACCACGCTGGGCAAGTTCATGGCGGACTGAATCAGGAATCTCTTGCTCTACCTCTAGCCATTGGCCTTGGGTCCATACCCTCGGTGCTTCAACTGCCTCTTGTAGGGTCATACCATGATCGATTACATTGACAATTGCCTGGGCAATACTTGGGAAGATACGAACGCCACCAGGCGTTCCTAGCGCCATTAGTGGCTCACCACCTTTGAGTACAATGACTGGCGACGTACTGCTCACCGTTCGCTTTCCGGGGCCGACCGAGTTGGGATGGCCAGGATGGGGATCGAAGAGGGCCATACAGTTATTCAGCAGAAGCCCTGTACCCGGTACTATCACTTTAGAGCCAAAGGCTTGGTTAATCGTCTGGGTGAACGAAGCGATATTGCCCTCTTGGTCAGCTGCGGTAACGTGGGTTGTATCATTTGAATCGCTGGATGGCAACACACCTGCATTCTGAGGTGATGCCTTATCCATGCGTATAGTGACCTGTCGCTCTGATGCATAGGATTCCGATAGAAGCCACTCTACTGGGACATGGCCATTCGCAGGATCACCGACATGTGCCGCCCGATCCGCAAAGGCAATTTTGAAGCATTCGGTCAGAAGATGAATCCCGTCGCTCGTGCCGAACCCAAGGCTAGCTACATCAAACCCCTCCAACAAAGCCAAGATCTGCAAGAGATGAAGACCACCAGCACAAGGCGGCGAAGGAACGATAACCTCATAGCCGCGATACGATAGAGATAAAGCCTCTCGCCGAATGGTTCCGTACTGACGCAGGTCGTCCATAGACAAGATCCCCCCGTTTTGAGCGATGTCATCTACAATTACCTGGCCAACAGCACCGTCGTAAAGTACGTCAGCTCCATGCTGGGCAATAGCACGAAAAGTTTTACCTAATTCTGGTTGGATCAGGCGCTCCCCTGAGTCAAGTGGCTTACCATTGGGCAGAAAGAGATCGGCTGAGGCAGGGAATCTAGCTAGATCTGAGTGGGTACTCATAATAAGTTCATGCAGATAACCACCCACCACGAAACCTTGTTCAGCATAGCGAATAGCGGGTGCCATGACTGTGGCCAGATCTAGTCGCCCCCATGACTGAACGGCTTCAACCCATGCTTTTAGTGTGCCTGGTGTTCCAGTCGCTAAATAGCCTACTTTGCTGGCATCTCCCACCGTCTCCATGTAGTCTGGCCAGCTATCAGAGATTGGTGTAAATAGATCCGAGGTGGCAGTTTGCGGAGCCGTCGCATAATTATCCACAATAATCGATTCGCCGCTGGCCAGCCGAATGTTCATCCAACCAGCCCCCAATATACCAACCATCATCGGCTCAACAACGTTCAGGGCAAATAGGGTACCAATGGCGGCATCAATTGCATTGCCACCCATGGCCAGCATCTCCAAACCGGCGGCAGAGCCGAGTGAGTGGTTCGATGCAACAACACCTAATGAACCTGTGGCTGGCTGTTTGGCTGTCTTGAAAGAGAGGGAAGTCATGATTGCTCCTCTATGCAAGGTTAACTAGGTCTCTGTTGATAGAGGAAGTCACGCGCTTTTTGGATGTTCGCCATAAAAGAAGCGTTTTGTGCATCCACTACCTGTAGCAAAGGAATCGCGCCTTCGGCTACGCGAGCGCAAGCTACAGCATGTTCGCTTGAATCTGTATTCATGGAAACCAATTGTAGAGTCTGCTCTTCTTTCTGGCAGATAGGTTGAGCGAATGGACAACGAGTGTGAAAACGGCAGCCCGATGGTGGGTTGAGGGGGGAGGGAATCTCGCCACTGAGCACAATACGCTGCTCTTCAGCAAGTAGGCTTTCACCAGGGATGGCAGAGAGGAGGGACATGGTATAAGGATGACGAGGGTTGCGAAAGACTTGGCCAGTGGGACCAAATTCGACGATTTGCCCCAGATACATAACGGCAACTTTGTCGGCCAAATGGCTCACGACGGCTAGGTCATGAGAGATGAAGATAAAGGAGAGGCCCAGATCATTTTGTAATGTGCGCAACAAGTTTAACAACTGAGCCTGGACAGATACATCCAAGGCCGAAGTTGGCTCATCCAGGACAATCAGCTTCGGATTGGTGGCTAATGCTCGAGCAATAGCGACTCGCTGCCGTTGCCCACCTGAAAGCTGGTGGGGATAGCGATCTACATGCTCTTCCCCCATGTTGACCCGCTCAAATAGCTTAATCACTTGCTGACGGGCTTCGGCACGGGTGCTAGCAAGAGCGTGTAACAAGACTGGTTCTGCTACGGTTTCCCCGACAGTCATACGTGGATTTAGTGAATCCAGTGGCGATTGAAAGACAATCTGCAGCTGTTTGCGCAATGCTCTCAGCTCATCTCCGCTGGCATCAGTAAAATCCTCGCCATCAAAGAGGACTGTACCGGAGGTCGGTTCAGTCAAGCGCAGCACACACATGCCCAGCGTGGTTTTGCCGCTCCCGCTCTCTCCAACCAGCCCTACCGTCTCGCCCTCTTGTACGCGAAAGGTGACATCATCTACAGCACGTAGCGGCGTCCGCACAAACATACCAGTACGAATCGGGAAGTGCTTTCTGAGATTTGTAACTTCTAGGATTGTTTTCACGTAATTCTTGGCTCAAAATAGAAAGACTAAATGGCTGTTCCAACGTTTGTGCCGTCTACCAACCAACATTGGCTGATATGATTTTCTCCAACGGTAACCGCTGATGGCGGATCCTGGGTACAGCGCTCAAAGGCAAACTCACACCGTGGATGAAAGGCACAACCTGATGGCTTGTTGGTAAAGTTGGCCACGCTTCCTTGGATAATGGGAATCTCGCTCTTATCGCCAAAGAGAGGGCGGGACTGCATAAGGCCAATAGTGTAGGGGTGGCGAGGACGACTGAAAAGCTCATCCACTGGCGCAAATTCGACTACCTCGCCAGCGTACATAACGGCAATGGCATCGCACAACTCGGCTGCCAATCCCAAATCGTGGGTCACAATGATCTGGGAGGTGCCTGTTTGGTCGCGCAACTCCTTGAGGAGCAGTACAATTTGGCGCTGAATGGTCACGTCTAGCCCGGTGGTTGGCTCATCAGCAATGAGCAGGTCCGGCTGACAAGCCAGGGCCATGGCAATACTCACCCGCTGACACATGCCGCCCGATAGCTGGTGGGCATAGGCATCCATTCTCTGCTCAGGATCTGAGATTTGGACTGTACGCAACAGGTCGATTGCCATAAGCCTTGCACTCTCACCGTCCACTCCTCGACGGTAGCGCAAAATCTGAGTCAACAACTGACCCACCTTGAGCAAAGGATTGAGAGCAGCCCGTGGATCCTGAAAGATCATAGCGATTTCGGTGCCGCGCACGCGCTCCATCTCATCCGGAGAAATAGAGAGCAGATCTTGGCCATTGAGCAGAATTTCGCCGCCCACAATCTTGCCTGGCTTGCGAACTAGCTGCATGATCGAGAAACCAGTTACCGATTTGCCTGCCCCGGTTTCGCCCACCAACCCGACAATCTGGCCGCGCGTGATGGTCAGGTTTAGTCCATCCAAGACTTTTACTACGCCGCGGCGAGTATTGAAGTGGGTTTGGAGATTGCGTATTTCTAAGAGAGAATCTTGGTTGGTCACTAGTGTCTCGTGCTGCGTGTTATATGTTGCGTGATCCATGTGATGTTACATGTCACGCAACAATTCTACTGTCTTCGCGGGTCCAGTATATCATCCAGACCATCGCCAAAGAGGTTAAACCCTAATACTGTTATCATGATCGCAATCCCAGGGAAGGTGTAACTCCACCACTCGCCTCGTAGAAAATCTTGCAGACCGATGTTGATCATGACACCCCATTCAGCCGTAGGAACGGGGACTCCTAATCCAATAAAGCTCAACCCTGCCGCTTCCAAAATGGCCCAGCCACAATGGAGGGATGCCATGACAAAGAGCGGTGCTAGGCTATTGGGAATTAGATGGCGGAAGAGCACTCGCATAGGCGAGTTCCCCATGGCTTTGGCGGCCAACGCGAACTGCCGCTCTTTGAGGGAGATGATCATGGAACGCATAAGTCGAGCATACCCCGGTACGTTGAGGGCCGCTGTGGCTACAATCACGGTCCATATGCCCGGCCCCAAGGCAAAAGCAATGGCCATGGCAAAGATAAAGCGGGGAAATGCCTGGATAATGTCCATCAACCGCATCATAACCTCATCCAGCCAACCGCCAATAAAGCCAGAGATACCACCCAATGCTGCACCCACAATAAATGAAAAGGTAACGGCCGATATCGCAATAGTCAGATCAAGACGGGCACCATAGAGAATTCGCGAGTAGATATCATGCCCAAAAGAGTCGGTCCCCAACCAGAATTCAGCACTTGGCGGTTCTGAGGTATTGACGAGGCTCTTCTCAACAGGACCGTAGGGAGCCAGAATAGGTGCAAAAATTCCGGCCAGAGCGATGATGACGATGATGCTTAGCCCAATAATCGTCACTGGGTTGCGGCGTAATGCATAGAGTATGTCACTCAATCGTTCGCCGCCTGCAGAGGTGCCTACATAAGATGTTGAATTACTGAGAGATGTGTCGGATACGGACATAAGTTCAAGATTACAGGTTTGCAAATGTACAAGTTGGAAAGATTGGAGCGGCGGGCTTGTGTTTTTTCAACTTGCCAACGTTTAATATTCAACCCGCGGGTCTAGCACCGCGGAAAAAATATCCAGCAACAAGTAGATAAGTACGTAGACAGTTGTTGCCAGCAGGATAAAGCCTTGAATTGCGGGATAGTCGCTGGCCAAAATGGCGTTTAGCACGTATTGCCCCATCCCGGGCCAGGAAAAGACATACTCGACAAGCACAGCGCCACCAAGTGAATAACCATAGACCGCTGCAGTAATCGTTAAAATAGGCAATAGCGCATTCTTAAAGGCATGCTGAAAGTAGACAAGCCGTTTTGGCAAGCCCATGCAGACCGCCGTACGAATATACTCGGACTCTAGCGCCTCGATCATGCTGGAGCGAGTCATGCGGGCGATGGGGGCCATGGCTGTAAAACCGAGCGTAATAACGGGTAGCGCTAAATGACTGAGCGCGGATTTAAGCACTTCCCAGTTGCCTGTCAAGAGCGCATCCACTGTAAAGAGGCCTGTGATGCTGGTGGGGGCACTCAGTAATGCAGCGATCCGCCCCATGGGGGCCGGTGCCCACTTCATCTGGAAAAAGAAGGTATAGAGAAGAAGGAGTGCCAGCCAAAAGATGGGCATTGAAACGCCCAGCACCGAGACGATTCGACCTACATGATCCAGACCCCTATCCTTGGCAATCGCGCCAAACACCCCTATCGGGACGCCCAACAGAAGTGCCAGAAGCAACGCCAGCGTCACCAGCTCAAAGGTGGCGGGGAATCGATCAAATAGATCTTGTTCTATAGGCTGGGCCGTAGTGTACGAGACCCCCATCTTACCTTGCCCTAAATCGATCAGGTAGTAGTAGAATTGCTCGTAGAAGGGCAGGGTAAATCCTGCCTCTTCCATCATTTCTGCTCGTTCCTCGTCTGAGATATAGGGAGGTAGAACGCGGGCCAGTGGATTGCCCGGCAACATGCGGGTCATCCAAAAAGTGATAAAGGTGGCCGCAAGCAGTACGGGAATCAACAACAGCACGCGACGAATGGTGTAACGTAGTAAACGCATATCGATTTACGATTGTTGATTTTAGATTGACGATTATTGGGGTCTTGGAAGTCTGGGCGCTGATTCAAATGGTCTTCTTCTGCGGTCGTTTTGAAACGGAGCTAAGTATAGCGTACGAAACTATTCGCCATCAGAACGACAATTCTCGGATACCCTACAACCGTCAATCATCAATCCTAAATCGTCAATTCCTTACTCTTTATCCATATGGACGTAACGGTTTAACTCGTCATTGTAGTAGACGTATCCAGTTACATTCGAGCGCATAGCCACGTTGAAGTTGGGCGCGCCGATGTAGACAACCGGCACTTCGTCCACCACAATCTCCTGAATGCGGACACTGGCGGCGTTACGCTCTTCCTCATCACCCGCCCAGAGAGTGTAAGTCTCAATCAGTTCGTCTACTTCTTCGTTATTAAAGTTGCTGTAGACGGTTGGGCTTGTGGAGCGGTAGATCCAGCTCAGGTGATAGAAGGGATCGTTCACCCATGAAAGCCACGAGGTGATAAACAAATGTAGCTCTTTCTTCTGCTGCGTCTCATTAAAGGTAGCAAACGCAAGCTTCTCAATCTCGACTGCCATGCCAATCTGGCTAAGCGCATCCTGAATGAAGACAGCTGCCCGTTCTTCTTCCTCGTTACCAATGCGTACGCTTAGTTTGATGGGTGGCAACCCCTCGCCTTCTGGGAAGCCAGCCTCGGCCAGCAGTTCAGCCGCTTTCTCCAAGTCCGTCTCATATTCCCAGAAGGAATAGTCAGAAGTGGGTGTGCCATCCGCAATAGGACTCTTTAGGCGACGCGCTCGTCCCTGCCAAACCTCTTCGAGCATGGTCTCATAAGGTACGGCATAAGCCACAGCTTTACGTACCATCTTGTTGTCAAAGGGGGCCATATTGACGTTCATTTTGAGCATCTGATTGTTGGTCGTTGGTACCGAAACGACTGTGATATCTGGATCAGCTTCCAAATCAGCCAGGTCGCGCAGCGGTGGCACCATGATCATGTCCACTTCGCCACTTTTGAGTAGCAGAACACGCTGCGCCGCATCAGGAACAATCTTGATGAGAACCTTATCCAATACTGGGCGACCACCATGATAGTCGTCTCGTGCTTCCAACACCATACGGTCGCCTGGCACATATTCGGTCATGACAAATGGACCACTACCCGTCCCCAAGTTCTGGCGAAAATACTCTGAAGCCCAGCCATCATCACCACCGTTGGCCGCCATCTCTACCGGATTGACTGCGCTGGTGTTGTGCATAACATTATTCAGGTTAACCAGGTTGTTGGCAATGTCAGCCGTCATCTTAATGGTTAAGCCGTCTACCACTTCAAATTGATCCCCAGAGGTAACTCCTGCCATGCCTAGCAGGAAGGTAGAAACACCGCCAACTTCAAAGATGCGGGTGTAGCCATCCACAATGGCTTGGGCATCAATAGGCGTGCCGTCAGAGAAAGTTAAACCCTCTTTCAAGGTGAAGGTGATCTCTTCCCCATCCTGCTCCCAGCTTTCGGCCATCATACCGATAATGTTGCTAGTATCGACGGACATGTAAGGGGTGCCATCTTCGAACTGCTTTTCGATCAGCTCATACTGGGTGAGCTGATCAAAAGTATTCTGAATGGCGGTTTGGGAGGTCTTAGTGCCGACTGTACAACATGGATCGAAGGTATCCACATCACCATCAACTGCTACGATGAGTACTTTTTCATCGCTATCATCGCCGCTAGCATCGTCACTGCTGCTGTCGGACGTCTCACCGCCTGTGTCTCCGCCGCTGTCGGCTGCGGGCGCGCCACAGGCAGCTAGAATCAGGGATAGGATAAGCAAGAGGCTTGTTATCCAAAGAAGTCGATTGCGCATGTTCATCTCCTTTTAAAGCATGTGTTAATGTAAAGTATGTGAATTATTGGGAACTCTGTCTATCGCAGGATATTTCGTACAACCGTAGCCAAGCCAATGCATCGAGATTGTCCTCTCAGCTTTTATCGGCCGGAACAGTAATGTAGAGGGCAATTCTTGTCTTCATGATGAACGATCGGACGATTTGATCTTCTTGATCTCTTCAGAAGTAAATCCGGTGACATTCATCACAATCTCTAGATCAACGCCCTGTTTCAATAATGAGAGCACCATGAGTTTTCGTTCTTCTTCACGGCCCTCTTCACGGCCCTCTTCACGGCCCTCTTCACGGCCCTCTTCACGGCCCTCTTCACGGCCCTCTTCACGACCTTCTCTCGCAAATCGCTCTTTTGCTTTCTCCCAGGCCGCCTCATCCTTAATTCTACTTAACTCTTCGGATGTAATAGTATCTTGCTCTATTTCTTGGATGATTTGCTGAAAAAGTGGACGTTGGTAGCTTGTTTCGTCCACCTCCCCATCTAATGAATCAGCTATCAATTCCAGCCATTCTCTGACTTTAGGAGGCGTCTTTTCATTAGCCAGACGAGGATTCAAAAAGACAAGTTTATGTGGATAGACGTCAACCAAACGGCCTGCTTCATCTATTGGATTCATATCACTGACAGCATAGCCAAAATTGATGCTGTTGTCACGCGGTACGCTTGTCAGTACAACGATGGTGTAGACAGTCTTGGCAAAATTGTACTCGGCATAACTGCGCACTTGCTCAACCAACCCGATTAAGTGATAGTAGAGAAAGCGGCCGAAAAAATCCTCTTCTTTAACGTGCTGAATTTCGACGATAATACGCTGCTCTTTGTCTTCAGCAAAGAGATCGTATTCAGTTTTGACAAAGCCACTGGGTTCAGGATATTGGTATTCAGTATCGACGCTGTCGATATTGATGTTAATATCCAGCACATCGTTGGCAAAGGCGCGGAATACTTCTGGCTGTTTAAAGACCCGTTTGAATGTAACGCCAAAATGAAGTGGAACCACCTCAACCATATAATCATCTCCTATCTAAACTCAATCAAAGAGTAACCATAGTTTGGCGCGGTATGCTAGAATAGTCAAATTCCAATCATAAGGTTTCCAAATGAATCAACATCCATTTTCTGTCCTGGATGAACCAAAGTCGTTGACGCAGCCTCTTCCACAATCAAAGGGCCTTCTGCAGAAAAACCAGGAGGCAACTGACTGCGTTGGTATATAGCCGTTTCATGCACACCGTCTTCATCAAAATCGACTTGACGTATGGCTGATGGTATGGACTGACTATTTTCTGGGGGGATATCCAATGGCTGAATGGCTGGCGTTTCAACATTTTTAAATCCAGTGACATGAAAGTTCACAAATTCGACGGGGGTGTCAGGCAATTGGAATGTGTACAAACGCTCGTGACCAGCGTGAAAATCGTTGACAATAGTTTCTACGCTCTCAATAGTGGAGGCAACTGGCACCGAGACCGTGTGCTCCTGCCCATGATACCGCAGATCTGCATGACGATGCATTAGCCATTCAACCCTATCTTTCCCTCTAATGTCTTGGGCAAATCGTTCAGTCAACTCCTCTGCCAGAGCGGTGAATCGGGCTTCCAACTCATCCACTGAGATGGCACTGCTACGGTGAACATCAGTACGCACCAGGTCGATCCGTGGCAAGGTAACCAACATACCCCATGCCGAAAAGTGACCAGGATGGGGCGGCACAATCACCCGCCGGATATGTAGCTCTTTGGCTAGTGCGGCTGCGTGCATGGCCCCACCGCCACCGCAGGCCACCAGCGCAAAATCTCGCGGGTCGTAGCCTTTTTGCACAGAGATGAGCTTAAGAGCCTCGGTCATATTGGCATTGGCCATGCGGATAATGCCGTTGGCTGCGGCCTCTACACTCGTCCCCATCTTTTTGGCAATGGTAGCCAACGCCTGGCGAGACAGCTCAGGATAGACGCTTAGCTGACCGCCCAGAAAATTCGCGGGATTAATCACACCTGCCACCAATTTGGCATCGGTGACCGTAGGCGCATCACCACCCAATCCATAACAGGCTGGTCCAGGAGTAGCCCCAGCACTCTTCGGACCTACGTGTAGCTGACCCCCTTCATCAAACCAGGCGATGGAGCCGCCTCCCGCACCGATCTCCACAATATCGACCACTGTGGTCTTGACTGGATAACCCGGTGAGAGGGGCGTCCACTCAAGCTTATATTCGGTTGTTGTCTTGGGTTCGCCATTTTCTACTAGCGAACATTTGGCCGTGGTTCCACCTACGTCAAAGGAGATGACGTTCTCGTACCCTGCGGCTTTGCCGATGGCCGCAGCCCCAATGACGCCCCCCACCGGCCCCGATTCGATGAGATAGATGGGTAGCTTCTTGGCTGTCTCGAAGGTGGCTGTGCCGCCATTAGACTGCATCACGTGAAGGGGACTAGTCAATCCACGTTGGCGGGTCGCTTCTTCCAGCCGATCCAAATAACCCCGAACAATAGGCATCACATAGCCGTTAAGCACCGTGGTGTTGGTGCGCTCATATTCTCGCCACTCGCGGATGATATCACTAGAGATGGTGATGGCCACGTTGGGCAAGAGCTGACTCAGTTTTGTGGCCACGGTCTGCTCGTGGGCTGGGTGAGCATAAGCGTGGAGTAGACAGATGGCCACGGCCTCTACATTGGCGGCTTGGCACGATTGGGCAATGGCCGCCAATCCGCTGATCTCCAATGGCGTCAATACCTCTCCGCGAAAGTTGACCCGCTCTGGCACCTCAAAACGTAAATAGCGTGGCACAAACGGGAGTGGCTTCTGGAAGCGCAGATTGTACATATCGGGTCGATTCCCTCGACCAATCTCCAGTACGTCGCGGAAGCCCTTGGTGGTGATCAGTGCGGTCTTGACGCCTTTACGTTCGGTAATCGCGTTGATGACCACTGTGCAGCCATGGACAAAGTACGTCACATGGTCGAGGGAGAGGTCGGCCGTATCGACTGCTTCCAAAATACCCTGGGCAAAATCACCAGGCGTGGAAGAGGACTTGCCCAAGCGGATAGTGCCGCTGGCTTCGTCAAAAGCGACTAGATCAGTGAAGGTGCCACCAATGTCGGTGGCGAGCCGGATACTCATGAATGAATCAAAAGGATTTCAGATAAATCTACGAGTAAAATATTTTCTTCTGCTGCGATCTCTTGCAGAGCGACCGTAATTCCTGATCGGCTAAATAGACAAAACGAAACCAAATCTAAAATTATGGATCCTGAATTTGATACGACCCGCGTTTGCTTTTGCCGGGGTTACTTTCTGTTGCCAGAACTTCCTGCATTTGTCGCAAGCGTTCAATAGCCAGTCTCATTCGTCTTTTAGGATGATACCATAATTCGCGCTTGCGGCGTCACTGGTGATGTAACCATTTAGTACATCCTGATCGACCTGCTCTGCTGGTCGGTCTTCAGGATTACCGTATCCACCACCACGTCCCGTCACAATGCGGACCTTGGTATCTTTAGGCAGTTGAACGTTGGCAACTCTGGCCACCACTTCAACTGAGCCATCGGGCCGTTCAACTTCAACATAGTTGTTGGTCCCCTCCGTCCCACCATTAAGACCCCACGGACGTACCCGATTACGCCCCATGCTGGCATGAAGAAAAGTATTGGAGTTGAGCATTCGGTACTCGCGAATGCAGCCGATGCCGCCCCGCCATTGACCATGCCCGCCATCGTCACCAGTGTTGAGGCTGTATTGTTCCACAAGCAAGGGAACCTTGCTCTCCACGAGTTCGACAGGATAATTGTAGGTATCCCCATCCACTGTGGCAATGAGACCGTTGGCCCCATCCATGCCCTGGGCCGCTCCCCAACCACCATTGTTCGGCTCCGGCTGCACCCAGACCTCGCCACTTTCATCATCGACGCCACCCAGGTACGTGGCGCAGAGGCTCAGATAGCTGCCAGCACTCAGGTGAGCAGGTAGAACCGGGGCCAGCGCCATCCAGATTAGCTCGGTGACGTGGGAGGTCGATTCATAGTACCAACCCGTAGGGGCGGGACGGGTGGCACTAAAGACGGTCCCATCGGGAATGATGACTTCGTAGGGGCGGAACCAGCCTTCATTTGTTGGCGCTTGGGGTCCTGTGATGGCCTTGAAGACCGTCTTACAGGCAGACATTAGTGCTCCATGCGCGCAATTGATCGGACCTGGGCGCTGAGGCGCACAACCTGTGAAGTCCACAATCATGGACTCATCTTCGACAGTAATCTTGACACAGACGGGAATATCCTCATCAATTATTCCATCGCCGTCGATGATATCATTGGCCCTGTAGATACCGTTAGGAATGCTGCGGATGGCTGAGCGAGCCATAATCTCCCCATGATCCAACATGGCAGTAAAGGCATTGTGTATATTGGACAAGCCATAGCGTTGACACATCTCTTGGAGCCGTTTTTCGGCGATGCGACAGGCTGCGATCCCTGCATTCAAATCGCCAATGGACATGAGCGGTAATCGAACATTGACCCGAATAATCTCGACAATCTCTTCCATTAACTCACCTTGCTTGACAATGTGGATAATGGGAAATTGCAGCCCTTCCTGGTAGATCTCGGTGGCGTCGGGCGAAACACTACCAGGGGACTTGCCACCAACCTCCGTCCAGTGGGTAATGGAGACACTAAACGCGACGACCACTCCTTCCAAAAAGATGGGCTGGATGAGAGCGATATCGCAGGTGTGGGTGCCGCCATCGTAGGGACCATTGGTCATGAAGATGTCGCCGGGCTTGACCCGATCCGGCCCAAACTTGGCGGTGACTGATTGAACCTGGGCTGCAAAGGTGCCAGTGAAGAGTGTAAGCCCATTGGCTTGCGCAATGACTTGCCCATCGGGATCGGTAATGCCGCAAGCAAAATCCAACACCTCATAGATGATGGGACTCATGCTGGTACGCGCCAATACAACGCTCATTTCGTCGGAGATGGCCAGCAGCTTGGATTTGATGATCTCTTGGGTAAATGGATCGGTCATTATCAATAGTTAATTGCGGAATTGTTGAATTTGTATATGGTTAATGACCTCGTTGGACTAGCGTTGACCTTATTCTTTTGCTGGAAAGGCACCCCAGCTGCTGATGTCTTCCAATCTCAATTTTGTAGAGACCCCGGCTCGCATCACCCGTTTTTGGGGCAGTGGTATGCCTAATTGGAGAATGTACTCTGGCTCTAAATGGTCTGGCAGGTTTAGCATCTGGCGTACACCGCTATGACTAAAGGAGGTCGTTGGGCAAGAGCCGATGCCTCGCTCCAAGGCCGCCAACATCATATTTTGGGACGCTGCTCCCACGTCGATCAGGTAGACTGGATCGTAGTCAGGGCGTACACCTTCTGACTTCACTTTTGCAAAATCGGTGCAGATAACAATGAGCGCTGTTGGATAGGCCAACATTCCTGGCGACATGGTACGAATCAGGTCAATTGTGGGTTTGTCGTCAACTACAATGAAATGGTGTAGCCGAGAATTACCACCTCCTGGTGCCCATCGAGCTGCCCACAGCAGATGCTCTAAGTCTTCGCGTGAGATAGGCTTATCGTCAAAAGAGCGACAGACGCGACGTTTTTTAATGGATTCAAAGACAGGTTCTTGTTTGCTCATTGTTCATCCAGAGTTGGACGTGAATGAAAGATGGCCAGAAAGACTTTATCTTCCCTTTTCTGAAATTTCCATAGTGGATTGGTAAAGCTATACTCAGCTCTGGTTTTGAAAACGACCGCAGTATAGGACAAGACTTTTCTGGCGACGTAATATCGAGATTAGCCAGATTCTCTTTTTGATCCGCTTCCGAAATTATTGGGTCTTCAGTTCCTCAGCTACTTTCGCTGGCATCTCTTGTAAAAAATCGCGAAATCCTGACTGATCCCACATCATCCAAACGCTTTTTTCGTTAATTTCCTGCTTGAGAGATTCCCAGAAAGCACGTCTCTCCTCACTTGGGTTGTTTTTGAGAACTGCTTCTGCCACCTGTCCAGCCGCGTCAATCAGCCGGAACGGACCGTAAAGTTCTGGCTCCCGTAAGGAGATATCGGCGCTTGCAGTTAGATAGGCCACAAGTTTCAGGGCCTCCTCCTCTGTCATGGCGGTCTGGGATTCTGTCGACTTTTTAGCCATAACGCTGCTCCACTGGGGTATAGTCAACTTCATAACCAAAGTATTGGGGTCCTACTAAGGCAAGCCCTTCTGGCGTTCGCCATTTGGCATCGCATGGCATCCCCAAGACGACCACACGGAAGCCGTAGCGCAGCCCCTCGGTGGTAATGGGCTCTCCTGTTTCAGCATCCAGCACTGTAATCAGATCAGGCGTTGACACTACAATTTCACCATCCTGAATGGCCACCAAATGTTCATTCTGGAAATTGAGGGTCATCTGGCTATTCGCATAGACATCGACACCTGTAAAGATTGCCTCTCCCTTGGCAAAACCGGCTACGGTCTGGCGCTGGACATCAGCAATCTTGCCGCGGAAGACTTCGTATCCGCCTGTCAGCTCTAATACCTTCTGGATAGGATCTTCGTTATTGATACGTGCTTCCCGAATGGCGCGACCAATAGTCTCGGCCAGGGTAAGTGTGCCTGGGATCATTCCCTCTTTAAGCTGCTTGCCGCTCATGGCATAGAGAGCAATCATGGCCGTTGCGCCCATCTCCATAGTAGCACTACGTGCAAACGCTTCGGTCCAACGGTTGTTGATGGTATTGATGATAAGCGAGTTACCCTTCTCATCAGCCATGGCCATTGGGGTGGCATCCACACCATGCAGTGTACAGGTCACCATCTGCAATTCAGGGAAGGCTCTACCCATGCCGTCTGCATCGACCAAGGGGATGCCAAGCTGAGCTGCCACACTAAAGGGCGTTGTCGAGTTGAGGCCGCCTGCTTCAATAGAGACTGTCGCATCAATTTTGCGGCCTAGATACTCTTCTAATGATTTGAAGGCATGAATAATCTCTTCACCGCTGGGCATCTTCTCTACCATGACCGTGGGCGCACCCATCATGGCCGAAGGGACAATCAGTGCGTCGTCATCTAACTCATCTACGTCTATTAGCTGGACAGGGCCATAATTGTTGATTGCCTCGATCGCCATCAATTTGCCGATGTAGGGATCGCCGCCACCGCCGGTTCCTAACACTGCAGCACCAATGGCGAGATCTTCCATATTTTCTTGGTGAATCAATCTCACTTTAGATCACCTATTGCTTTAACTCTCATTCTTGTCGCACTACCCGGTAGATAAGCCAACGGAATCTCTTCAATGTCTACAATCTCCACCGATTCAGGAGCGGCTCCGTTGGCAACAGCCTTTTGAACAGCCTCGTCTTTGGCCTGGGTCAATGCATCATCCCGACTGATGTTGTCGAGTGAGAAGATTGTATCCGTCTCACCGCCGACCTGAGCAATGGCTGCGCCGACCGCGTTGGCCACGGCAAAGTGATCGGGCTTGATCATCTCCGACGCACCGCTCACCTCCCGGGTGATCAGGATGCTCCCACCGCCTACTACAATAACAGGCACGGCATCTGCACTGGTCTTCATGCGGTCCACAGCAATCTCAGTCATCTCCTGGATGCGCTCCAATGAACGTTCAACCAATGAGGCATCCAGAGAATCTACCTTGCTGCCGTCACCCACATCCGCTTGACCAGCAGCCACAATGATATCCGTAGTGGTCAGTGTATCACCACCAAAGACCAAAGCTTTTTTAGTCAGCTCATACCCGACACTCTGGGGGCCAATTAGAAGCGTGCCATTATCTGCTACCAAGCTCCCACCCCCTAATCCAAACGAGTAGACATCGGGCATACGGAAATTGGTGCGCACGCCACCCACCTCTACAGCCACTGAGGCCTCTCGGGGGAACCCCTGCAGCAACATGCCCACATCTGACGTTGTTCCTCCAACATCAACCACCACACCATCTTTCACGCCAGAAAGGAATGCTGCCCCCCGCATACTGTTGGTTGGGCCAGAAGCAATGGTCAGTACTGGATATTTACGGGCAAACTCATCATTCATCAACGTACCATCATTTTGGCTCAGATAGAATGGCGCATCGATCTGCAAATCCTTTAAGGCCGCACCAAATGCTTCTACAATCTGGTCGGCCAGTTCTCGCAAGCAGGCGTTGAGAATGGCGGCATTTTCCCGCTCTAGCAACCCAATGCGCCCGATCTCATGAGAGAGGGTAACGGAGACGCCGGGGATGGTCTCCTGAAGAATTTTAGCGGCTTCCTCTTCAATATCTGTATTGACAGGAGAGTAAACCGATGAGATAGCAATTGATCGAATGCCCTTTCCATGAATCTCCGCACCAATGTTCCGCAGCTCTTCTTGGTCAATGTCGGAGATCTTCTGACCATTAAACTCATAGCCGCCGTGGGCCAAATAACGATGGGCACCAATCGCCATACGCAGATCGTCAGGCCAGTCGATCATGGGGGGTAGCGCTTTGGTCGCGGGTAGACCCAAACGTATAGCTGCCACCTCCGTTAGCCGCCGACGCTCCACAATCGCATTTGTGAAATGAGTTGTGCCGATCATCACCGTCTGGATGTCGCTGGCTGGTACCGCAGCTTGGGACATGACGGTTTTTAGTGCATCAGTAATTCCGCTGGTAACGTCTGACGTGGTCGGCGTTTTATGGGATGCCAAAACATGCGTGCCGTTCATCAAAACCGCATCTGTATTGGTTCCACCTACATCAATCCCAATTCTCACGGGTGTTTGCTCCTCTCTGCTGACTTTGCAAAGATGGGTGAATATATTGAGGAAAATATGTAAACTGCCATAGCATGGTAGGCCAGTACTTTTTGGAGGATCAGGGGAAGTTATGAATGTAAAGCAATTTCCGCAAGCATAACACCAAACAGATCTTAACGTCAAGTGCGACTGATTTGAAAAAAACAGAGCAAACTTTGTGCGGATTATACAAGATTGTGGTAGCCATTCCTATTTTGATTGCTGTTGAGCGATTTGTCAGCTTATGGTACAGTAAGATAATCGATTCAGTATGTTCAAATTACCATCTCGTTCACTTGGTTCGCCACAGAGGATGAAAATCCATTATCCCTTTTGTGTTTTTGCTATTTTCAGGATAGATCTGAAGCGACTATGCACTCCAAAACAAACCTAATGTTAACTCAATTATGCCGACCCAATCAGCACTTTATCATATTGGCTTCGATATCGGTGGTACCTTCACCGATTTTGCACTCATCAATTTGCAAAATGGTGAACTCCGAATCTTTAAGGCCTTAACGACACCTGATGATCCGGCTCGTGGCGCGCTAAAAGGCATAACTGATTTTTTGATTCAGGAAGGAATCCACTTTGCTGAGTTAAGTCGCATTGTCCACGCTACAACGTTGGTTGCCAATGCGCTAATTGAGCGTAAGGGGGCCAAAGTGGGGCTGCTCACGACCCAGGGCTTCCGGGACATTATCGAAATTCGTACGGAACAGCGTTACGATATTTTTGATCTCTTCTTGCGATATCCACCACCGTTGGCACCACGGGTTTGGCGACAGGGTATCTCGGAACGGGTAGATCGAGATGGCAACCTCTTGCGAGCGGCAGATCCAGATGAGATTTTGGCTACCTTGCAGCGTTTCCGAGCCGATGGCGTGGAGGCCATTGCCGTCTGTTATCTTCACGCCTTCCGCAATCCAGCCAATGAGCAGAAGACGTTGGAGATTATCCGTGACGTGTGGCCAGAGGTTTCAGTTTCCCTTTCCAGCGTGGTGGCCCCAGAAATTCGTGAGTATGAACGAGCATCGACAACGGTGGCCAACGCATATGTGCAGCCGCTGATGACCCAATACCTAAAGCGTTTGCGCAACCAGTTAACAGAAGAGGGATTTACTGGTTCCTTCTATCCCATGTTTTCGGCTGGCAGCACGGCTCCCCTTTCTGCTGCGCTAGAACAGCCTATTCGATTGGTCGAATCTGGCCCGGCTGCAGGAGCCATCGCGGCGGGATACTTTGGTCAGTTGGCTGGCCATGATGATCTGCTGGCCTTTGATATGGGGGGGACCACGGCCAAGCTTAGTTTGGTTCATAACGGCCACCCTGCTATTGCGCCCAATCTGGAAGTAGCTCATGTTCATCGTTTCAAAAAAGGCAGTGGCTATCCTCTCCAATTCCCCACAGTTGAGATGTTGGAGATCGGCGCTGGCGGTGGCAGCATTGCGCACATTGATGCGTTGGGTTTACTTAAGGTAGGGCCAGAGAGTGCCAGCGCCAATCCAGGTCCAGCCTGTTATGGATTTGGTGGTCAGCAGCCCACAGTAACCGATGCCGATCTGGTGTTAGGCTATCTCAATCCAGATTACTTTCTTGGTGGAGAAATGGTACTGAGCGTGGGGGCAGCTAAAGATGCGCTGGCCAATGTGGCAGAACCATTTGGCGGCGTCATTCAAGCAGCAGACGGCATACATCGATTGGTCAACGAGAATATGGCTCAAGCCGCTCGGATTCACGTACTGGAGCAGGCCAGGGATCCGCGTAATTACGCGCTTATCTGCTTTGGGGGGGCGGGGCCAGTCCATGCCGCGGGAGTAGCGAAGATTCTCGGTAACAGAGAGGTGATTGTGCCACCAAGTGCTGGTGTTGCTTCTGCGGTCGGGCTATTAATTGCACCACCTGCCTTCGACTTTGTGCGCTCGTTTCCTATATCACTGGGGGGAATTGATTGGTCTGAAATTGAGACTTTGTTCAACCAGATGGAAGCCCAAGGATTGGATCTACTCGAAGAGGCTGGTGCTGATCCGAAGATTGCTACCATCGAGCGATTTGTGGATGGGCGCTTTGAAGGTCAACTTCACGAGATCGGCATACCACTCCCGCCCGATCTGAAGGCGATCGAGCAAAGTGCTTTTGTGGAGGAATTTCATGCGGTTTATCGCCGCCTCTACCAACGGCTGCCCGGCGAGCATCAGATTGAGCTGCTGACGTGGCGGGTAACTGTCTCTGGCTCAGCCATCGAAATAGAATTGCCATCCTACTCAGATTCTCCACGCCCGGCCGCCGACGCGCAAAAGGGCAGCCGCCAAGCTTACTTTTGGGAAGTTGAGGGCTTTGTGGAGACGCCAGTTTATGACCGATATGAGTTGAAGCCGGGTATGTCTCTGGTTGGTCCTGCGATTATCGAAGAGCGAGAATCAACGTCTATTGTGCGCCCGGTTATGAGTTGCTCGGTGGATAGGTATTTGAACCTGCATATTAATGTGGATTCTCTATAGCTTTTACATGGTTTGTCCCTTTCCATGGTTTGCCATTGCGACCGTCTAGCAGGGCGTATACTCGTTGGAATACCTCTTTGAGCTGAATCGGAATGGCGTAGATGTTTTGCTCGGCAATGATGGTTTTGTTCGGTTCGTCGATGGTGGCGAAGCGCCAGCGGTCGCCGTCGGTGACGATGCCGTAGGGAGGCGCGCTGACGTCGGGCTGCTCGACGGTGGCAATGAGCTGGGCGCTGAGTTGGCCAAGGCCGCGGTTGATGTCTTGGTCTTTGGCTTCGACGACGAGGAGCGTGCATTTGCTGGTGATCCAGTAATCGACGGTACCGCTAATATCTTTTGATGCGAGTGGTGTTTCGGTTTCGATTTGTGTGTTCCCGTGGGTGTCGGCGGCTGTTGCAAGTACGGGGCCAACGATAGCTTCCCGTTTGGCTTGCTCGTTGCCCAGGCGATAGGTACGACCGAATATATCGAGCATCAAGGGCAGGCTTTCTGGCACTGAAACATCAACCGGATTGATGAAGGGTTTGCTGGTTTGGAGCTTATATCCTATTTCGGCCAGCTTGAGATCGAGTGGGCGGCCGGTTAGGAAGAATTCGCTAAATTTTTTCATGGTATTCATTTTTCTCAATCGTTGAGTCCATTTTAGAGGAACGATCATCTGGAGCACTGGAATCCTACGCCGTCAACTCAATCACAATCTCTTTCAGGGCCTTGAGGATGCGCAGGATCTCAAAGACTTCATCAGAGAGACCGGAATAGTCCCGACTGATGGTGTAATGCAAGTCTTCCAATACCATGAAATTCCAGTCACGTCCGACGATATAACAACCGTACATCGGTTGCTTGTTCTGATTTAGCTGTTGACCAACCAACATTGCGGCCAAGGCTTGGGCAATAGGGTCTCCATTTGGATCGCGTTGGCGCTTATATTCGGCAAAAGCAAAGAAGGGAATTTCAGGTTCATAGTAGCCCGAAGCTATCAAGCCATCGGGTTCTCCAGCCAAAAGCACGTCGTTAACCTGTGCCTCAATATGCCTCTGGGCAAAAAGATTGTAGCGATAGCGATCGGTGAACTCAACAAGGCTAAACATCGGACCAATAAAGTGCAGTGATAACTCTTGTTCTTGCCAACTATTCGCGTTTGTTCTCAGTAATTTCTGTAACTTTATGCAAGACTGTTGCTCGAATTCAGACAACTTTATCGATGAAGCCTGCTCTAACCATTGCGCTAGAACAGCTGATGATTCACCTTCTCGCGTACCAAAGGTCTTGTCTAAATAGGGTAATGTACATTGGTTAAAGTTTTTCCGCTTATCCATATCGCCACTTTTGGTGAGTTTGTGCTATTGTCTACAGAAATTGACATTGTCGGAAATAGAGCCTGGACACGGAACAACAGGATTAGCACGGATTTTCTTTGGGCAAATCCTGAAATTTTTTTGAATCAGCATCCTGATTTTTGACGCTGTTATTCTTTATTCGTAGCTGTTCAGTTCCCTGAGCCTGTCGAAGGGGGCGTCCGGCTTCGACAGGCTCAGCCTACATGGGGGGAATGAACGGTTACCTTTATTCTTTGGAACGGAGAACCTGGAACGAAGTTTATCATAGTCCATAAGCAAAATCAATCAAACAAACCATGACAACACAGACCAAATTCGATCCTCTCACCCTGGAAATTCTCTGGCAACGCCTCATCACCGTGGTGGATGAGATGGCCTCGATTGTTGTGCGTACCTCCTTCTCCACCGTCATTGGCGCGGCCAATGACTTTGGCTGTGAAGTGATGGATGCCCAGGGTCGTTCATTAGCTCATGCAACCCGCAGTATGCCCGTCTTTAACCAAACGCTGCCTCATGTTACCCAGGCTGTGATAGAAAAGTTTGGCATAGAGACTATGCGTCCAGGGGATGTATTTATTACCAATGATCCCTGGTTATGCGCTGGTCATAATCCAGACATCGCGGTCATGACGCCCTTCTTCCGTAATGGTGAACTGATGGGGTTTGCTGCGTCGGTTGCCCACGTCTCTGATGCCGGTGGTATGCTAGACTCGAATTTGGCCCGCGAGTCCTATGATGAAGGGTTACTCATTCCTATGGCCCGACTCTACAATCAAGGACAACTGAATGAGGTGATTCTTGACTTTATTGCCCAGAATGTGCGGGTCTCTGAGTCCGTAATTGGGGATGTACAAGCTCAGGTAACGGCCAATCAAGCTGGCGGTCAGAAGATGTTAGCACTCATGGATGAATATGGTTTAGCCGATTTGAGGAACCTCTCTGATGAGATTCAGAATCGCTCAGAAAAGGCCATGCGCGCGTCCATTGCCAAGGTGCCAGATGGCGACTATCGATCGCGTGTGGTCTTCAACGAGTTTGATGGTGAATTGGAAATCCAGTGCAAAATTAGCGTGCAAGGTGATGAGTTAACCGCTGATTTTGCAGGTAGTTCTCCCCAGCAGCCAAAAGGTGGCATCAACTGCACATTTGTGTATAGCCGTGGGCAAGCCTCATATGGACTGAAGTGCATTCTATTGCCCGATGTCCCAAGCAATGGCGGCTGCTTTCGCCCTATTGAAATATCTGCCCCCCAAGGCTCGATCCTCAACTGCACCAAGCCTGCATCTGTCCGTATGAGAACACGCACGGGCTGGTATATTCACAATGCACTCTTTGCGGCCTTGGCACCTGTTCTACCTGACCAAGTTATGGCCCCGTCTGGTTTCATTGGCGGTGCCACTGTCTTCGCTCATCCGAAAACCTCCAATGGGACCGGAGAAAAGACCCTTCATTCCTGGTTCTTTAACGGCGGAGGCATGGGGGCTGGCTCAACCACTGATGGCGTTTCGACTTGTATCTACCCCAGTAGCGCATCGAATGTTCCCATTGAGCTTTTTGAAGTAGCCGTCCCCATTCTGGTTGAGCAAAAGGAATTTTTGACCGATTCCGGTGGCCCTGGTAAGCAACGAGGAGGGTTAGGGCTACAGATGGCTTTGCGCAAATTGGAGAGCTTTGACGGGGAGCCAGTTGTTTCGCTTTGGCTCCACGGGCAGAGTATTCCTCCCTTGGGACTAAATGGTGGAGGGGAAGCCAATGCTGCCCAGGTCTACATCGATGGTCAGGAATTGAGCGAGGAAGAGCGGGCCGAAGGAACTGGTTTGATTACGCTAGACTCTGCCGATACGCTAATTGCTTTTACAACCACAGGGGGAGGCGGCTTTGGTGAAGCCAAACAGCGGAATCGGGCTTTGGTCGCTGAGGATCTAAGGAATGGGCTCATCTCGGAAGAGAAGGCGGCGACTGAGTATGGCTATACATTTGTATAGATAGCCAGCAAAGTTCCGTCCTCCTCGATTGGAATATTTCAGAGTAGATTGGACAGAAATTGGGTCAAGACTTTTCTGGCGGACTATAACCCATGCGCTATATTCCCCTACTCATCATTCATCCGTACCAATTTGGGGTCAAATCGAGCTTGTATATCGACCAAGTCCGTCTGAGCTGCCATAACCTCCTCAATATCTTTATAGGCCATGGGAACCTCATCCAAGCCTGCGGAAAGCAGGGTTACATCTCGTTCTGTTAGGAATTTGCGGACCTGGGACCAAGTAAAGGACTCTTTGGCTTGACGGCGGCTGAAGCGGCGTCCGGCACCGTGAGAAGCAGAGCTGAGTGATTCGACACTGCCTTTGCCTCGAACCACATAGGCTGGCGATGCCATAGAACCTGGAATTACCCCCAATACGCCCTCACCTGCGGGCGTCGCCCCCTTGCGGTGGACCACCACCTGCTCACCATGGTCCTCCTCTAGCCAAGCAAAGTTGTGATGGTTTTCAATGGTGGCGAGTGCTTTTGCCCCCAACGCTCGGGCCACATGGCGATGAATGCAAGCGTGGTTGGCGGTAGCATACCTCCCCATTAGCTCCATTGCCGACCAATATTCTTGCCCTTCCTGGCTATCCAAATCCAGCCAAGCCAAGGCCCGCAACTGTTTAGGTAAATGGGCTTGGATCTCAGCGGCTAATTTGCTGTAATGAGTGGCGATAGTAGCACCAGCTCCCCTGCTACCGCTGTGGCTAAGCAGAGCTAGGTAAATCCCTGGTGGCAATCCCAGGTCATTGGGTTCGTTGGTCGGGTGGCCAGCCTCATTGGTGTAAGCCTCACCAATCGTCAGCTCACCAAATTCTACAAAGTGGTTGCCGCCACCACTGGTGCCTAATTGTGACCAAGCTTTGTCTTTGAGGGATTGAACCAAGGGCGTTACAGACCAATCTTCGTCCAGAACATCATGCTCTCGGCGCTTTTTAAAAGCCTTCTTGCCAAAGTGGGTCTCCTCCTGCAGAACCTTACTCAGTCGGTTAGGTTCTGCTTTGAGAACGTCAGCGGACAGATCCAGAACTGTCAATTTCATACGGCAGGCAATATCAACACCCACGGCATAGGGGATCACGGCTTTACGCGTCGCCAGAACACCACCAATAGGGAGACCATACCCTACATGAGCATCGGGCATTATGGCTCCTCTAACGGCAACGGGTAACCTTGCTGCATTGTCCATCTGCTGGATCGCATTGGGGTCTATATCTTGCCCCCACACTTGATAAGGAACAGGAGCATGGGCTTCGTATTCAGGCTCATCCTCTTTCTGCCGGATAAGAAATTCAGCCAGTGGACCAAAATCACTATGTTGTAAGTGGGCCTCTGGGCTGGCGACGACCCCTCGTACCGTTTTGGCTACGTTTTTCTTTTTCACGCCCCGCTGCATAACCTGCTGAATGGCTTCACCTGCTAGTCGCATGGCCTCGCCTGACGGGACCCCTAATTTTGCTAGTTCGCTTGATTTCATTCACTGTATCCTAACCTGGACGAGCCAGAACCAACATATGTATCATAATGTATCATCAATGAGCAGAAAGGGGAAGTTTGTTGGTATTCTGGCCAAGCATGCGATACTATTTGACTCAGGTTAAGTATACTTCGCCAGAAAATCTTGTCCCGACTCTCGGCCTATCCACACTAGGAATTCCGAGAAGGCAGGGCGGAACGTTTCTGGCTATCTATATGATGCCCAGCAGCAGGTGGGAGCACTCTTACATGAAAGAGCTGTGTATTCTAGTAAAATATAGTGAGAACTGATGAAGCTCCCTTCTCTAATCATTAGCAAATAGCAACATACCATCCATCTCGAGCTTCGAAACCAAGTTCCTCTCAGAAGCCCCCTTCATATTGAGAAGACAAAAGAATAACGCTCAATAGGCTCCAGGACTCTCATCTGTTGGCAGAGTATGTTTGCCCTGATAAATTGTTTGATTTCGTTCCGGATCCTTGAAACACCTATTGAGGCTAAATCGATTAAATCAATAAGTCGTTATCTACCATAACCATGTTTGGAGAGATTCATGTCCGATCCGCGTATTGCAAGACTTGCTGATATTCTGGTCAACTATTCTACCGCGGTTCAGCCCGGTGATTGGGTGTTGATTGCAGGCAGTATTGAGTCTCTGCCTCTGTTGAACGAGATCGTTCGTCATGTGGTGCGTGCTGGCGGAAATCCCACTATCGACATTAGCGCAGATGAGTTGGAAGAGGCCCTTCTTTCAGAGGCTACTCAAGCACAACTTGAATGGATAAGCCCGCTGAATGAGGTATATGCTGAAAAGCTTGATGTGCGGATTGTTGCTCGGGGAGCCAGCAACACCCGAAGTTTAACCGGCCTTGACCCGCAAAAACAGAGCGCCTACCAAAGTGCCCAACGGCCGTTGCGTCAACGATATATGGAGCGTACGGCTGAAGGGACGCATCGCTGGGTAGGTTCTCTCTTTCCTTGCCCTGCCTATGCTCAGGACGCGGACATGAGCCTGCGCGAATATGAAGACTTTGTCTACAGTGCAACCTATGCAGATCAGCCTGACCCGGTTAAGTGTTGGAACGAGATTCACGACACGCAACAGAAGTTAGTCGATTGGTTGGTAGGAAAAGATAACGTTGTGGTGCGCGGTCCCAATATTGATATGACTCTCTCTATTAAGGAGCGTACCTGGATAAACAGCGATGGCAAACGCAACATGCCCAGTGGTGAGATCTTCACTGGACCAGTTGAAGCCTCGGTAGATGGATGGGTCAAGTTTACTTATCCTGCAATCCGAGACGGGCGAGAAGTGGAAGGCGTGGAGTTCCGCTTTGAAGAAGGAAAAGTGGTTTCGGCTCGTGCAGATAAGAATGAGGACTACCTTCTGAGTCAGCTAGAGAGCGATGCTGGAGCCAAGTACTTGGGTGAATTTGCCATTGGGACCAACTATCAGATTCAACGCTTTACCAAGAGCATACTCTATGACGAAAAGATTGGTGGTACCCTGCATATGGCTGTTGGAGCTGGGTATCCAGAGACCGGTAGCAAAAACCGTTCTAGCGTTCATTGGGATTTTATTTGTGATATGCGCGAGCAGAGTGAAATACTGGTTGATGGGGAACTTTTCTACAAAGATGGACACTTTCAGATTTAGTACCTAACCAAATGCCTTGATGCACGTTGGGCAAGAAAATTGCTAATGGTGAATTGCTAATGGTGAATGGTGAATGAAGACGTCTTGGAAGCAGATCTGTTCACCATTCATAATTCACCATTTACCATTTACCATTCGGGTTTGTCCAGGTTAGGTTCTAGGGACTCCAAGGGTCTCGCTAGTTTGAATAGTAAATCCACTTTGAGAACAATCGATATTAATGTTAGATCCTGGAGGCACCAGTAGAGCACAGAGTTAAGATATGGAAAAAGAGACTCTATTTCTATTTGTTACGGCTGCTGGAACCTGTATCCAGGTGCCGGATCTAATTCGGCAGTTGGTTATTCGTGGCTTGGAGGTTTATTCGGTGTTAACCCCCAGTGTATCCCAAGTTACGCCAACGGCACCATTGATGGATGTGCCAGGAAATCAGTGGATCCATGAATATCGACAGCCTCCTCTGGAGAGTAACTATCCCTTTGGCACTCTGTTGGTTGCCCCCTGCACGTTCAACTCCTTTAACAAAATTGCCCTCGGTCTGGCCGACAATCTAGCCATGGCCATGATTGCCGATGGGCTTGGGGCGGGCAATCGGGTGATCATTGCCCCTTCTATGAATCGTGGCCTCTGGTCTCATCCCCAAACCAAAGTATCCCAAGAACGCCTAACGAGCTGGGGATGTGAGATTGTTCTTCCGACAATCAACAACCAGCAAGTGACTATGGCCTCACTGGATGAGATTATACAGACGGTGATGAGGTAGGCTTTCTGCTCAATTTCCCTCTTTTGTGTATAATCATCTCATACTAAATTACCCCCCTTTACTGCTCAGGTTTCGCTTAGGGTCCGCGTAAGAATAACTCATTCAAGTTTTGCGGTTACACACAAGGAAAGTTGGATAACTTATTTCTACTCAGACCTTAGGAATGAGTCTCAGATAACTTGCGCGTTTCACTCGGGCGTAGACCCATCAAATGATCAAGTTATTTAATTCTCGTTCCTTAAAGTAACATTTTTCTATGACAAAGGAGTAGCTACTAAGGCTGCTGGTGCTACCTCCCGAAGGTAGCTGTGTAGTTACACAAAATTCAGGAGAACCAATGAGCGAACAACGCCCCAACATCCTATTTATAATGACTGACGATCACGCCTCTCATGCCATGAGCTGTTATGGGAGCCGCATCAACGAGACCCCTAACCTGGATCGGATTGCCCAGGGTGGAATGCGTTTTGACAACTGCTTTTGCACCAATTCCATCTGTGGCCCTAGCCGAGCTGTGATTCTTTCAGGAACATATAACCATGTCAATGGCATGACGACACTGAGTACTCGCTTTGATGGACGACAGGTCACCTACCCTAAGCTCTTGCAAGAGGCCGGCTACCAGACCGCTATCATCGGCAAGTGGCACTTGGGCCATGGTGGCCATAGTGATCCCACAGGCTTTGACTATTGGCATATTCTACCCGGCCAAGGGGATTACCACGATCCCATGATGTATGACATGGGTGCAGAGAAGCAGCATCAAGGGTACGCCACCGATATCATCACCGATCTCTCATTGGATTGGCTAAACAATCGGAATCCTGACCAGCCCTTTATGCTCATGTGTCACCACAAAGCCCCCCATCGCCCCTGGGATCCGGACGATAAGCATGCCAACATGTATGAAGACATTGACATTCCAGAGCCTGAGACGTTTAATGATGACTATAGCAATCGAGCCAGCGCTGCTGGCGCGGCCAAGATGCGTATTGACCGAGACCTGACACCTCGGGATCTGAAAGTACCTGTTCCCGAAGGGTTGACTCCCGAGGAAGAGAAGAAGTGGAAGTACCAACGCTACATCAAAGATTATCTACGCTGTGTCGCCTCGGTGGACGACAATGTGGGCCGTATACTCGATTATCTGGATGAAGCAGGGCTGGCCGAAAATACGATTGTGGTCTATACATCAGATCAGGGCTTTTATCTGGGTGATCATGGCTGGTATGATAAGCGCTTTATGTATGAAGAATCGTTGCGAATGCCATTCATTATTCGCTACCCCCAAGCGATTCAAGCTGGCTCGGTAAACAGCGATATGATACTCAATGTGGACTTTGCCTCTACGTTTCTAGACTACGCCGGTGTATCGATTCCCGAAAGTTTCCAGGGCAACTCATTCAGGAGCCTTTTGGAAGGTGTAACGCCCGAGGATTGGCAAACTACTATGTACTACCGCTACTGGATGCACCTAGCTCATCATCACGTCTATGCCCACTACGGCGTGCGTACCCATCGTTACAAGCTCATCTACTATTACGCCGATGCACTAAACACGGCCGGATCCATTGACGAACCCAAAGAGCCGGAATGGGAATTGTTTGATCTGCAGCAGGATGGCAACGAGCTGAATAATGTGTACCACGATCCAGCTTATGCTAACGTAGTCAACGATTTAACGGCAGAGTTGGCCCGCCTGCAACAGAAGGTAGGGGATGAACCATTTGTAGGGCAGAATTGAGCGCAAGGGTGGCAGGTGGACAAGTAGGCAAGTAGGCAAGTGGACAAGTAGACAAGTAGACAAGTAGACAAGTAGACAAGTTACGAGGCCCCATACTGGTTGGGGCCGACATGCTAGAGGAAAATTTTGAATTTCAGCCCTCTAGAATGTTCACGTCCCCCACCTCAAAAAAGCTGCCGTGCTCACTGTTCTGTGACCGACCGGACGGACGGACGGCATGCAACAGGTTGCCGAGACGTTCATTTTCAGGATTTCTATGCTTTGGACACCCTGTTTTATTGTGTAAGGATAGGTTTTTGAAGAGACAAATCTCAGCTTTGTGTGTGCACGCATGGATTGATAGAGCGAGCAAGATAGCAGGTGGACAAATTTTTGTCGCCAAGCTTTGTGAGATGCCCCGCGGTTGGTCCGTCCGCCGTCCGTTCTGCTTGCCTGGTCAGGGAGAAAAAAAAATCTCGGCTCCGGCGGCATCCATGCCACTCCGAGCTTGATTCATTCCCCGTCGGGCAGGCCGGTTATATTGTGTGTGTGGGATTTCAGGGCCCACTTTTCTCATTGGCTCTCCGCCCGGCCAAACACCAATGACATTATTCCTGGCCGGGCTCCGTACCGGGAATTTCGTTGTGCCAAAAATGTTCGCGGTGTCGCGAATGAATGAATCTTGCTAAAACAATGCACAATTTTTTGCCCGCCCGGCCGGCCTGTCCCCTTCAAGTTCCGTTCCATCTTAATCAACGTGGAAATTGCGCTTGCTTGCTGAATGCCGGCTTGCTTTCCTCTTCTTCTTCCGGTGCTTCAGGAGGGGGTTCGGTTCG